>NZ_CP064795.1:1099033-1765567 GCF_015644725.1 Salinimonas marina | reverse complement strand
GCTGGACACAGCGATTCAGGCCTCCTGCGCCATTCCGGCATTGTTCAGTCCGGTGTCATATAATGGACGTTGGCTGGTAGATGGCGCGGTAGTGAATCCGGTGCCGGTAAATCTGTGTCGTCAGTTAGGCGCTGACTTTGTTATTGCCGTAAATCTGAATGCCGACTTTCGTCCGCAGCGGCTTGAAAAGCCAGCCGAGAAACACGAAGAAAATGATCGTAAAACCGAGCATTTTTTGCAAAAAAGCTCCAGCGTAGTACGTCAGTGGTTTTCCCCTGAAGGCAGCGACGATAACAAATCACCACCAGGTATATTGAGTGTGATGAGCAGCTCACTGGAAATACTGCAGGCACGGGTTACCCGCTCACGTCTGGGCGGCGATCCACCGGATGTGCTGATAGAGCCTTATCTGGCGGATGTGGGCTTACTGGAATTTCACCGGGCCACCGAGTTGTGTGAAAAAGGCGAGGAAACCGTTAATCGGCTGGCGGAACAGATTCGTTATCAGCTGGTCCTGAACGATTGACCGCCCCAGGGATTTTAACGCTGCAACCTATTGGGCCGAAGCGATGGCCGTGATGCGTATCGGCGCCTCAGGTAGCACCAGGGGTTTTTCTTGTTGCAGCCAGTTACTGGGCAACTGCAGTAAACCGCTGGTAATTTGTGGTGCATCCTTTAAAGGCTGTTGCAGGTAAGGATCGGCAAACTGAAATGACAAGCCTTTCACCGACGGCATCATAAAGGACAAAAAACTGCCCATTTCATTGAAAAAGGCTTCGTATTGCCCCACCAGCATCGACAATTCATCAGCACTGTAATAGCTTTTTAAATACTGTGGCCGGGTTTCCAGCTGCACCGACATATCACAGTGCCCCTCATGAGCGGCCAGCTCTACATCAATGGTGGCGTCGGCCAGCTTGAGCGCTTTTTCCGATGGCAGGGTAAAACGCTGTTCAGGGCTAATCTCTATCGGCAGGGTTTGTTTTGGGGTAACAATGCTGGCTTGTTGGATTTTGCACAACCGGCCAGTAGTGTCATTTAAAAAACCAAATGCAAACTGCAACGCCTGCGTATCTTCACCATTGAGTTTTCGCAGATGACTGTAAAATTGCTGGTATTTAAGCTGCAAGGTTTCTGCCGCGACCGGTGAAGCGCCGAAGATCAATAAGACAAAGGTTAAAAAGATTTTCATTCCGTAAGAAACTCTTTGTTAAAGCGAATCATTGCCTGAAGCTCTTCAACATAGGCTGCGCCCCGCTCGGAGTATTTCATCAATCCTTCAGCTAGTGCCATTCCGGTTACCGGCATCTGATTCATGCGTAACCGGGCCCGGATACTGCGTAAATCTTTATATGCTTTATGACGATTCAGGTTGCGCATATAGGTATAGGTCGCCCGGGACAGATTATCAAAACGGGCCACTTCATGAGCGGCACCTTCGTTGCGCTGGGACGGCACAAAGCCGCAGCCCCGGCGAAAACACCACAACCCGAAAAAGTTATAGCCTTCCCGTGCAAACCGGCTGGTGCCCCAGGCCGATTCGTTGGCGGCCTGAACCAGCACCAGTTCCACCGGCAAAATATCGACTTTTTGCAGTAAGCGGCTGATCTTTTCGCTGGTATCCACCGAGCTTTTGACACCGTATTCCTTAACCAGCCAGGTCAGACGTTCGTTGTCCTCTTCAGACAGACTTTCGCCATTGGCCAGCTTGCGCTGCGTGGTCTGAATATAGTGACGTAACGATAATAGATACTCATTTTGTTTTTCTACTTCTGGACGAAGATAATCAAAAAAGGCTGATTTACGGTTACTGACATTTTCATAGGACGAAAAATCAGGCACTGGTTTGCTGGCCTGCTTACTCTCCGGCACCTCCAGAATATCCGGCTCCCGGGAGGTCAGGATCCAGGCATTGATAACAATAACCGCCAGAATACCCAGTGTAATCAGAACAATTTTGATTGTTTCGCGTTTATGCATCAAAAGTAGACTCATTGTTAGATGGTTCAGACGCACTCTGTGATGTCTGTGAACCAAAAAGATCATTAAACAGCAATCCTACTGTCGCATAATACAGGGGCATCACCCAGAGCATCGCCAGCCCCAGAGTAAACGCGCTGAGCATCAACAATAGTATAAAAATACCAAACAGGGAGATAAACCCGGATAAATAGCGGTTAACCACTTTGAAGGACAGCATCAGTGCAGATGTTACCGGCACTTTTCTCTGGGCGATAATCGGCAGGGTAAAGACACTGGCCATAAATACATACATGCCCGGCACAATCAGCAGGTAAAGTCCAAGCTGGACCAAAATGGAAACAAACAATTGCGCCACTGCCAGCGACAAAATCTGGGGCAGATAATCAAACAGATTCTGAAACCGGACTGGCCGGTTTGCCGCCAAATCACTGGCCAGCAGGATAAGGCCGGTGGTAATGGGCGCCATCAAAAAAATAACCACCACATCAATGAAGGCCTGTTGAGATTGTGATAATTCGGTAAGGCCTTCTAACGAAAACCGACTGACCAGAATCGCCATCAATATTGCCACCACCAGTAAAATAACACCACAACCGGCAATTAATAGCGGGTAGTGGTTTTTCACCAGATTGTTCGCGCGCAACAAAATGTGTTTTACCGAAAATTCGTAGTCGCCAGCCAGGGTTTTTTCCAGCCTGTCCCCTTGCGGGTTTTGGTTTGTGTTGCTCACCCAATCCTCTTTAAGTCATTGATTACGACGTTAGTATACCTGAATCTTCAGCGGGTCTCTAAGCGAAAACCAGTTTTGCCGCCAGCCCCAGCAATAACACGCCCATGGTGCGGTCCAGCCAGTAGCCTTTTTGGCCCAGCAGGCGGGTAACCCGGCCAGAGCCCAGTATGTAAGACAAAAAGCAAAACCACAAACCGGTCGCTATTGCCAGATAAAGACCATAAGCCAGTTTAATCCCCATCGGCGTATCTACATCAATAAACGCAGTAAACAAAGACAGAAAAAACAACGTCGCTTTGGGGTTTAGCCCGTTGGTCAAAAAACCAATCCATAAAGCTTTACCCGGCCCCATGTTTTTTTCTTTGGGGGCCGGGGTATCCTCTCCTTTGGCAGAGGCTGAAGGCGGTCCGCTTTTAAGCGCACCTATGGCCAGATACACCAGGTAAGCGGCGGCCAGATAACTGATTGCCTGATACAACCAGGGTGTCGTTTTAATCACCACCGATAAGCCGACCAGCGAGTAGGCCACATGAATAAGGATCCCCAGGCCAATGCCGACACTGGTATACATGGCGATCCGGCGACCAAAGGTAATACTGTTACGTACCACGATGGCAAAGTCGGGGCCGGGGCTGGCCACCGCGACCAGATGAATCAGGGCAATGGTAATAAAGTCTTGCCAGAACATAACTGTGGTCTCTTATATAAAATTTATTATGGTATAGCTTTTAACAGCTTATCGACATAGGCTGGCACGACGCTGGTTGCCGGGCCTTGCCAGGTTTCTTCAAACAGTGTTTCGGTACTTGCAGATGCTAAATTAAGCTCTACCGTATGTGCGCTATGATCACGGGCGATGTCAACGAATCCGGCGGCAGGATATACCTGACCTGAAGTGCCAATGGCAATAAAAATATCCGCCTGGCTCAATGCCTCTATAATTCGCTCTATATGCATCGGCATTTCGCCGAACCAGACGATATCCGGGCGTACCGGGCTTCCCGGGTTACAGCAGCTACAACGTGTGCGGCTATCAAACGCACTGGTGTACGCTACGGATTTGTGGCTACGTAAACACCGGTAGGACTGCAAGGTGCCATGCATATGAACCACCCCGCAACTGCCGGCGCGCTCATGTAAATCATCGACATTTTGGGTAATCAACATCATCCTGTCCCCTAGCGTACTTTGCAGTCTGGCCAGAGCCAGGTGGGCCGTATTGGGGGTAATGGCAGGATCCTGTAACTGCGCCCGCCGGGCATTATAAAAACGGTAAACCCGTTCGGGGTCGGCAGAAAATGCCTGGGGTGTGGCCACATCTTCAATTCGGTGTTCTTCCCACAAGCCATTATTGTCACGAAAGGTTGCTAACCCTGACTCTGCGGAAATCCCGGCGCCGGTCAACACCACCACCTTCGGTAGCCGATTCATTGTGATAACTCAACAGGTAAGGCTGGGTCGCTCCCCCACTCGGTCCAGCTACCATCATACACCGTGACCTTAGGGGCGCCGCAGATTAAAGCGGCCATGCCAACAATGCAGGCCGTAATACCCGAACCACAGCTACAAATAATCGGCTGTTGTAAATTAACATTTTTTTTATCAAAAATGGCGTTAAGTTCAGCGGCGGAACGCAGCCGGTTATCAGTGAGCAATTCCTGATAATAAACATTCAATGAGCCCGGTATATGGCCACTGCGCACACCCGCCCTGGGTTCTGGTTCATTGCCATCAAATCTTGCCGGGCTGCGTGCATCTACAATCTGGGTTTCGGTGTTAAGCGCCGCCAGCACCTCAGCACTATCTACGAACCACCCTTTTTGAGGCTGAGGCTGATACAACTGATGAAAAGGGGCCGACTTACTTTGCTGGTTAGTCAGACCACCGGCTCGCTGCCATGCCGGAAGTCCGCCGTTGAGCACCCTGACCTTGTCGTGGCCAATGGCTTTTAACATCCACCAAATGCGCGGGGCGCAAAACATACCAAACCCATCGTACACGACCACCTCAGATTGCGGGGTCAGGCCCAGTTTGCCCACTAACCGTGCCAGGTCATCCGTATCTAAGCGCTGATGCACTTTACCCTGTTTATGGCGACTGCCTTCATTATCCAGATCAATAGTCTGGGAGTCAGGCAGGTGTTCGGTATGAGTGTGCTCGGAAGTCCCCCCTCCGGGCAGGGCCATAGTCGCTTTCAACACTGCTAACGGATAGTGTTTTAGACGTTCTGCCAGAGTATCTGCTTCAATAAGTTTGATTGTCATGATAATGCCAATGTTTCGCCTGGTATTCTCAATAAAACTCATGATAAATCGAAACATACTGTCTTGAACAGGACTAAGCGTGGAAAAGATGCTGTAAAACTAATATAAAAACTTTAGATATCAATATCTTTACTACTGCGCTCGTTCAAAAACTACACTCTGTCACTGTAACTATTTCACACCTGCGTGCTCAGGGAAAAAAGCGTGGTAAACTTTCATCATAAAAACCAGTATCTTATTTGTCTGGTATTCTGGTTCGGCTCTTGCTGTCTCTTACTGTAGTAACTGACAAAACAATGTGACGACTCACATAGTCCATTTAATAGCATAACGAGGATAATCGGATGAAAGACAACTTCAGTGTGGTGACGATTGTAAAAAACCGGACCCAGCAACTGTCAAATCTGATTCACAATTTGGAGCAGGCAAGTGTGCCTCCATCAGAGTTAGTGGTGGTATGGATGGCGCCCCCGTCGGATAATTCGCTCATCCAGAGCCCACAATTTTGCATCAAACACAAATTTGCCACCTCAGAAGAGCTTCCTCTGGCACTGGCCCGCAATCGCGGTTTTTCAGCCTGTGAAAACGAGCGAATTGTGCACCTTGATGTTGACTGCGTGTGCGATCCGCAACTGTTCGAGCATATGATGCAAAACTGGCAGGATAAAATCATTTATACTACCCATATCCAGCCTGTGAATGACATGCCGGAAGATGCCACGTTTGATGCGCTTCAGGTCCGAAAAGATCTTTTTGCCCGGCGAGCCACTGACCACACCACCGGTAGCCAGCCCTTCCAGTCAACGGTATTTGCCCTTGATAAAGCCAGTTTTGATGCCGCCAACGGGTTTGACGAGCACTATCATGGCTTTGGCATCGGCGATATTGACTTTGCCACACGCTGCGCCTGCGTGGGTACCTCTACTCACCGACTCGATTATGTAACATTTAATCAATACCGAGCCAATTATCAGTATCCTATTAACCATTTACTGGATATTGTGACCAATGCTAACTTATATAAATCCAAGTGGGGTTACTACCCCGCCACCAATTGGTTAAGTGCGTTTATGCGGGCGGGCTTTATAAATGAAAATTATGAGTATAACGGGCTTTGCATTAAACGCATGCCTACTGAGGAAGAAATATTCCAGGCGTTGCATTCTGACCATCCGATAGAAGATGCGGCTAATTTGGAAAAAATATCCGCCTGAGGATAACGCTGCACTAAAGCGGTTCTGAGCTATCCAGTCAGTTAAAACAGGCCTCGCCGGCCTGTTTTTTTTGTGCCCGGAATATAAAATATGGTTCGATACTTGCCTGCCAGTTCTCAGGCTTTTTATACCGGTGTACTGGCCCAAAGATGTATGTTGTCAGCGCCACCCTTATTACAGAGCATATATGCAATATCGAAGTGAAATTGATGGCCTGCGGGCCCTGGCTATTCTTCCAGTCTTATGGCTGCATGCTGATCTACCGGGTTTGTCCGGCGGTTATCTGGGCGTGGATGTCTTTTTTGTCATCAGCGGCTTTCTTATTACCAGTATTATAAGCCGGGAGCTGCGCGAAAACCGGTTTTCGGTGGTAACCTTTTATGAACGCAGAGCCCGCCGCATTCTTCCTGCTCTGGCAATTGTGTTGATGGTAACTAGTGTGCTACTGCCTTTTATCACGCAGTCGCCGAAAGTACTGGGAAGTTATGGCGAGAGTACGCTGGCGGTCGTGGGATTTGTCTCCAACATGTATTTTTGGCAAACCACCGGGTATTTTGGCAGCACCTCCGAACTGTCGCCCTTACTGCATACCTGGAGCCTGGCGGTAGAAGAACAATACTATGTGCTGTTTCCCCTGCTGGCCATGCTGCTCGTTAAACATGCCCGGCATTATTTTGCTCACATACTTGGGGCCATTTTTGTGCTGTCGCTGGGCTATGCCCAGTGGTTACAAAGCGTGGACCCCACCGGCAACTTTTATTTATTACCCGGCCGCGCGTGGGAGCTGATGGCAGGCGCTCTGGCCAGTCTGTACATCCACACCCCCCATTATCAGCGAGTAGCACTTGCTGGCAGAAACATCCTGAGTGGCGCCGGCTTAGTCATGATTCTGGTTTCCTACATAATGTTTACCCCGGCCACAGCCCATCCTTCGGCACTTACCCTGCTACCGGTTACCGGGACGGTGTTGCTGTTACTGTTTGCTACCACAGGCACCGCCATAGCAAACATGTTGTCACTACGGTTTATGTTGTTCATCGGTATTATCAGTTATTCGCTGTATCTGTGGCACCAACCGGTATTGGCATTGCTGCGCATTTACCATGACGGTGAACTGACACTGTTTACCAGCATGACCGGCATAGTGCTATCTTTCGGATTGAGCGTCGCCTCGTGGCGCTGGGTGGAAAGGCCGTTTCGAGATAAACAGCGTTTTGATAAAACCAGAGTATTTAAATATTCAGGGGTCAGTTTGGTCAGCGGGTTGTTGCTCGGCCTGGTGTTTTATACCAACGTAAGCTGGCGCGGTTTTATCGAGCCACACAATATGGCGCGTTATCAGCAACTGGCATCAGCTTATGCCTCCCATACCAATCAGCCGATGGTGGACGAATCCTGTAAGCTATGGTCCTCTACTTTGGATCCTGAGTTTGCCCGTCGGTTTGAACAATGTAGCCGGCAACATGACCAAGCCGTATTTATTTTAGGCGGAAGCCATGGCATGGATTTATACAATGCCGTGGCAATGAACAGCGAAACCCCATTTGTGGTGAGCGTGTCACGGGGCTCCTGTCGAGCCCATGGCTACAATGGAAATCCCAATGATGTGCCACAATGTCAGTACGAAGACTTTCTGGCCTTTGCAGAACAGCACGATCAGAGTATCGGCCTGGTGATTTACACACAAACTCCGGATCGTCTGTTCACCGGCGCCTCAATTCATGAAGGGTCTGCCCAGGATATAAACCAGCAGTATATTCGCGATGTGGTCGCGTATCTGACGAGGGTCAGACATACAGTATCGGCCCCCGTGCTGATGATTGGAATGCTGCCGCCGCTGACGAAAGATCCTGTGGATTGGAACTATCAGCACGCATTTTCTGAACAACTTCCTAATTATGTATCCCACAAAGCTGTTGAGCACTCAACGTTGTTAGATGAGATCTTTGCACAAGAGCTCACAAAAGCAGGCATTGGCTATATTTCAAAATTAGAGGGGTTTGGCTTACGGCTGCCGGATGACTTGTTGATCGATAATACCATCACCTACTCTGATCGCCGGCACATCAGTACCAAAGGCGAACAGGAATTTGGCCGACGCTTACTTCAGCATGCCTATAACCAAGGCTATAGCCTTCTGAAACCGGCGGAAATATAGGCTCCTACCAGTTAATCCATACAGGCCGGATCTGGCTAGCTTACTGATCCGGCGCCCTTTTTAGCGCTGACGCTGCTTTTACAGTGGTTAAAAAATACACCCACTGTACAAATTATAACCCTATGATTTTATTAATACTTTTTTTAATTAAAGGTTGACGGCGGGCCCAGCGCCCATTACACTGCACTCCTCTTTTGGCAAGACACCAATTGAGATGGCACTTAGGTAAGTTCTTAACCTTTTGTCACTGTGTGGAGTGGTACCCAAGCGGTCAACGGGAGCAGACTGTAAATCTGCCGGCTCAGCCTTCGCAGGTTCGAATCCTGCCCGCTCCACCATCTTTCTTTTCTTTGATAAATCCTTATCGTTATCTTCCTGTAGTCACATATTTTATCCAGGCCGGATCGTTCCTTTTATTGGAAAGGATTTAAGATCGCTGTCAACTTTGAAATGACCAGAGCCCAGTGCAATACTCAGACAATTTGCAGCTAGCCCAATTCTGCTGAGTTTCATGATACCCAATTCATCGAAGCACCCACATCACCCGGCTTTAGACGATGCATTTTCTCGTTTCAACTATCTTGTTATCTTACTGGACTATCTTACTGGACAGTCACTTTTGTGTATCCTGTATGTGGCCTTAAATCCTGTACGCGCCTGTAAAGCGAAAACGCTTGAGAGTTCTAAACACACCAGTATCCAAAAACGCATTGATGCTGCCAAGTGTCATCACCAGCCATACCCTTTATTTCCCTGCACCGGCAATACATCAGGTAAAATGCCAGACGGATTGCCTTTTCGAACTGAGGATTACTTCGCGCTTGTGGAGCAAACCGGGCGCCAGTTTAATCCCGAAAAGCGAGGTAAGATTGATGATTGCACACCTCCAATTCCCAGTCGCTTTGGGCTTGAACAGGCTGACTGGAATGCAATGCTATCTTGTAGGACAGTCACTTACCCTACCAGGGTACAGTTGTATTCTTCGTTATCTCCTCCACAATCGAATCATTCAGCCTTATTCTGTTTGACCTCATGCCCAGACCACGTAAGTGCCTTATCAATCTTTCAGATACGCCCTATTACCACTGTGTATCTCGTTGTGTGCGCAGAGCATTTTTGTGCGGCAGAGATAAGCAATCCGGCAAGTGTTACGAGCATCGCCGACAGTGGGTGGAAGACAGACTTTTATTCCTGGCGGAGGTGTTTTGCGTAGATGTTTGTGCCTATGCGGTCATGGGCAATCACACTCATGTGGTATTACGAATCAACAGGGATAAAGCAAAGTCGCTTTCTGTTAGGGAAGTAATCTGTCGATGGCAAAAGCTTTACAAGGGTATGCTTTTAGCTCAACGTTTTCTTAATCCGGCGGAAAATGAGGGAATGTCAGAAGCAGAAATAGAAACGGTTTACGATCTCGCAGAGGTGTATCGCCATCGACTGTTTGATATTAGCTGGTTTATGAGATTGCTGAATGAGTACATTGCTCGGCAAGCAAATAAGGAAGACGGTTGTACAGGTCATTTCTGGGAAGGGCGATTCAAATCACAGGCATTGATGGATGAGGCTTCCCTCGCAGCCTGTATGGCATATGTGGATTTAAATCCTGTACGCGCCTGTTTAGCGAAAACGCTTGAGAGTTCTAAACACACCAGTATCCAAAAACGCATTGATGCTGCCAAGTGTCATCACCAGCCATACCCTTTATTTCCCTGCACCGGCAATACATCAGGTAAAATGCCAGACGGATTGCCTTTTCGAACTGAGGATTACTTCGCGCTTGTGGAGCAAACCGGGCGCCAGTTTAATCCCGAAAAGCGAGGTAAGATTGATGATTGCACACCTCCAATTCTCAGTCGCTTTGGGCTTGAACAGGCTGACTGGAATGCAATGGTGTCTGGAATTGAAACAGATTTTAAATCCACACTCAGCGTTGAAAAGCTATTGGCTCAGCGCAGGAATAACGTAAATTACAACTCAGGATAAAACTGCTAACTTTCTTGTTGATCAATTCATCAACGTTTTTGACTCCGCCCGGCGTCTGCCGGCTCCTTTGCTCGCCTCGATTATCTAACTGACAGTTAATTTTTACCAACAAGCAGCGTTCAAAACGCTGTTATCAGGTTCGCTATCACTCTATTGCATAAAGCGCTAGGAAAGCGTGCATGCCCAATTCATTCAGAATCATTGTAGAGACTACAAGTGCGAGTCCGCGATTATGATATCAAGTGCCTGTCCAAGGTTAGGATGAGATTTAGATTGCGCTATTGCCGATTGGAACAAGCATTATAAAAGCCTGCATGTGTTGCTAAGTCAGTTGCATAGTCGTTTTGAAAAGTGACTGTCCTGGATAACTTAGTCGTTTTAAAAAGTGACTGTCCTGTATAAAGAGAGGAAAAGGGAGCCATTCGCTTGGGCAGATCTATACGCGCTGAGACGTAAACCGGCGGCAATATATAGATTTTTTAAAGCACAGAGAGGCTTGATATAGTGTTTAGGAGATATTGGTGTATACGAGAAAATGGTGCCCGGGGCCGGACTTGAACCGGCGGGAATAAATTACATGTATATCAAAGTCTTATGTAGTCTGAGTTGTCCTTTTGAGTGTTCAGACTAGATCCGACTGTTTAGGTCCCATTATGGCCACAGAATAGTCACAAATTTACCCTGGAGAACCACACATGACTGCTAAGAAAATCTGGCTGCTAATTAACCCGTTCGACGCCAATGAGGTGATCACTAAGTTAAGTGAACCTGATGACAGCGGTGAGCTATTTGAAAACGAATACGGGAATACCGCGTGGGCTGAATATAAAGAATTCATTGTATTCCCGGTGGAGGATTTCCGACGGTAAACCTAAACCGCCCTATCCTACTCTTGACTAATAATTCCACTGTTAAATTCTTCGTAACCGTATATTTATAGATACTATAGACCTGGCTTTTATACCTCTTGTAAGTTGACGAGCAACTGATCACATAATCATGTGTATTTAATCAGTATTTTGCTGGAAATACCGATCTGATTCGTTTACCTTCCAACTTCTACCGCAAAAGTAGAATATTCAATTTTGGTCATAAGGTGAGGGAAGTGACCAAGTTGAGCCAGGTACCGCTAAAAACAACAATAATCGGTATCGAAATGATAATCCAAATGCGCCGTTGTATTCACAACGTATCGGAAGCGTACTCAAACTAAATGGACTTTGTGTAAAATTCAGTCGAGAGGGTGCCATCCAGCACCTCCTGTACTCGGTTTAGTGGTATCCAGTAGACTCTATTTGATCTGTATATTATATATAGGGGAATGAGAGTTGAATTAAATCAACGAGTTAGGCGATCTGAATTCTACCAATATGAGTGGATTTTTAATTGGTAATACACCCACATGGAGAGATCGTTTGTCAGACACTAATAGAATCACTGGTGCCTTCCAGGTTATAAGCCCTATCGCCACTAATACCAACACAGTCAATACCGACATATTAGAGGCGATGGCAAAAGTGTCACAAGCAGGCCAAGTCCTGTTTCTGGAAATAAAGAAGAACTATAATTTCATTAACAATGTATGTTGGATCGAACCCGTAGAAGATGCTATCAGCGATAAAAAAAGTACTGCTTATAAGCTTCTGAGCAGACGCTCGCAGGAGTGCATCAAAGCGAAGTTACTAATCAGATTGAAGGCAGAAGACAGGCGCCATTTGGGATTGAAGGATAATCCTAATAGAGTCTACTTCATGCTTAACCCTCATTTTATACGGTGCAAGGAACTCAGCCTTGCCGTTGCGATCTGGAGTGAGTACTTAAGATAACCTGTCCTACCTGAAAGACCACAGTAAATACTATTTAAAGGCCCGGCATTCGCCGGGTCTTGTGGTTTAATAAACAGGTAGACCCCATGGAACTAACGAACAACAGTAATCTACCGTTGTCGATTAGTGTATGGCTGGCACATGACAATTACGATCACGATGACCGGTCAAACCACATATCCGCAACGTCCCTTATAAAACCACTCAAGCAACTCATTCTATCCAACCGTGTGGAGAATACCGCAAAGGAAGATATTGTGGGACTCATCCCATCTCGGATGGGTTCTGCCATTCACGATGGTATTGAGCGGGCCTGGGTGGACCACTACGCCGAAAACCTCAAGAAGCTAGGCTATCCGCAGCGTGTCATTGACCGTGTGCGAGTGAACCCTACAGCAGAGCTTGTGGCGAGTGACCCTGACATTATCCCTATCTACTTGGAGCAACGCGCTGAAAAAGAAGTAGATGGGTTTATTATCTCAGGGAAATTTGACTTCATTGGTGATGGACGAGTCGAAGACTTCAAATCCACATCTGTGTATACTTTCATAAATGGAACCAACGATGAGAAGTACATTCTCCAAGGCTCCATCTATCGTTGGCTCAATCCTGAGAAGATTACCCGCGACGATATGGCCATCCAGTTTATCTTTACCGACTGGTCAGGCGCACGTACCCGCGAACCCAATTACCCCAATTCACGCACCGCAGAAAAGAAACTGCTACTGCAACCTATCAAAACAACCGACGCCTATATACGGCAGCGGTTAGCCACAATCAAAAAGTACTGGGACAAACCCGAAGCGGAAATCCCACCTTGCGATGATGAAGCCTTATGGCGCAAACCAACCACCTACAAAGTTTATAAAGACGACAAAGCGAAACGGGCAATGTCCGGTGGCGTCTTTAATAGCGATCACCAGGCGGCACGTGTATTTGCCATGCAAAAAGGCGGAGTTGTAAAAACTTTCCCAGGGGAAGTAGTGGCCTGTCGATTCTGTAAGGCTTTCGACATTTGCAAGCAGAAGCAGCAGTACCTTGATTCGGGCGAACTTACGTTACGAGGATAACCATGCAATTCAATGTTTTTGACCCTGAGCGCATTACCTATCACCCAGTTGCTGAAAAACTTGCTCAGCATCTGTGTGCGTACTGCGAGAACGATACGCCGGAATTCTTCCGTGTAATTACCTCTTACTTTCTGGGAAAGATAGCCTCGCAGATGCGAGCGACCATTAAAACCCATAACCAGAAGCCACTGCCGATTAACATCTACAGTATTGGCTTGGCACCATCAGGTGCCGGTAAAACCAAGGCAATGAATTTCCTTGAGGAAGATGTTTGCGGATTGTTCTTTGAACGGTTCAAAGACGAATTGTTACCTTACTCTACCGAGCAGAATCTGGCACGGTTAGCCAACCAACGTGCAGCGAAGAACAACACCGATCCGGATCAGGAGATGGAAAACCTATTCATCGAATTCAAAGCCTCGGGTACGTGGCTGTCGTCTTTCGACTCCGCCACTCCCGCAGCACTAAAGCAGTTCCGTCATAAGCTACTAATGGCAGATGCCGGCTCACTGAACTTTGAGATTGATGAGATCGGGGACAACTTAACGGGCAACAGTGACGCCTTTTCTAAATTCCTGGAGTTATACGACAAAGGGAAGATTAAGGAATCGTTGACCAAAAATACGAAGGAAAACCAACGCCTGACGGAGATTACTGGCCAGACGCCATGTAACCTCATCATGTTTGGGACTCCCAGTTCATTGATGGACGGCGCCAAAAAGGAAGAAGAATTCTACGCCATGTTGGAAAAAGGGTACGCACGGCGTTGTATGTTCGCCATGACCCGTGATGTAAACCGACGGTTGGACCTCTCAGCGGAAGAAATCTATGAGCGTAGCACCTCTCAACAGTCTGCCGAGTTCATTGAAGAAGTTTCAGAGCACCTGTTGAATCTGGCTGACCCTGTGAACTTCAAGCGCCAACTGACACTGGATAAGGACGAAGAAATCCTTCGTATCGAGTATGACCTTTGGAATAAGTCACGCGCTCGTGAGTTTAGTGAGTTCGATGTAGTTAAGCGTATTGAGATGGAACACCGTCAATTCAAAGCACTGAAAATGGCGGCGGCTTACGCCTTCTTTGAAGGCAGTGCGAAGATCACCCAACAACACCTGTACTACGCTATCGCTGTAGTAGAGGAGTCCGGTAACGCACTGACAACCCTACTTACTCGGGACCGTCCTTACGTGAAGCTGGCAAAGTACTTAGGTGATACTCAGCGTCCGGTAACACAGGTTGAGCTGGTCGAAGACTTACCCTTCTATAAAGGCTCAGCACCGCAGAAAACTGAAATGCTGAATATGGCCATTGCCTGGGGCTACCAGAACAATGTCATTATTAAAAAACAGTTTAATGACGGTATCGAGTTTATGACAGGGGAAAGTCTACGGGAAACCAACCTGGATAACCTCCTGGTCAGTTACTCCGACCATGTTGCCTACAATTACCTCAACGAAGAAATCAGTTGGGATAACGTAGGTAAGCTAACTCAAATGGACGGAATGCACTGGCTGACCCACCACGTTGTGGAGGGCCACCGATGCGAAGATAAGTGCAAGACGGGCTTTGACTTGTTGGTTATTGATGTTGATGGGGATGCTCCACTTGACCAGGTACGGACACTCATGGCCGATTACAAAGCCATGTTCTATACCACCAAGCGACATCAGACCGAGGGCGAAGACCGCTACCGTATCATTCTACCCATGCAGTACCGCCTTAAACTGGATGCTGCTGACTTTAAAGAGTTCATGCAAGCTATTTATGCGTGGTTACCGTTCACGGTAGATGAAGTCACCTCACAACGTTCACGTAAATGGCAGAGCCATGAAGGTGAACTCTTTGTGCAGGACGGTATTATGTTTGACCCTATCCCGTTCATCCCTAAAACCACCAAAAATGAGGAACGCAAGCAGCGCCTAATGGATCAGCAATCACTGACCAACTTAGAACGCTGGTTCGTCAACAACACCGGTGCTGGTAACCGCTCAAATCAGTTGATTAAATTCGCACTGATGTTAGTGGACTCAGGTAAGACTTTATCCCAGGTCGAACAGGCCACGTTGAACATGAATGAGAAGCTGGCCGACAAGCTGCCAGAGGAAGAAGTGATGACTACCATCATGGTTTCCGCTCGTAAAGCGTTCGCCAAATTACAAACCATCTAGTTAGTGGGGGCATCCGCCCCTCTTTCGCTTTCAAATCTGGAGAGATCCCAATGAGCGACGTAAATGACCATCTCGTATTGGTATGCGGGAAGTCAGCGGTAGGTAAATCTGCCTCGCTGATGAACATGGAAAACCCCGAAGGGGTTATGTACCTTAACTGTGAAGCCGGTAAAAAGTTACCGTTCCGCAGTAAGTTTAAAGAATTCACTATCATCGACCCGTTGCAGGTAGAAGAAGCCTTTGAAGCTGCAAACGATATGGCCGATGTTCACACCATCGTAGTGGACTCACTAAACTACCTGATGGATATGTACGAGTCAGTCCACGTACTGCCCTCGACAAATACCATGCAAGCCTGGGGTGAGTATACCCAGTTCTTCAAGCGCTTGATGCAACACCACGTTGCCGGATCAAGCAAAAACGTCATCTTCATGGCTCACGTTGTGGATCAACTCAACGAAAGCGATATGGTGATGGAATCTAAGGTACCCGCCAAAGGTGCCATTAAAAACCAGGGCATTGAATCCTACTTCTCTTGTGTCATCAGCGCTAAGAAAAAGAAGCTGAAAGACATTGAAGGGTATGGTTCTGGTCTACTTAACGTCACTGATGAAGAAGAAATGCTTGGCTACAAGTACGTCTTCCAAACCAAGTTGACGAAAGACACGGTTAATGAACGTATGCGCGGCCCAATGGGGCTATGGGATACCAAAGAAACCTTCATCGACAACGACTGCCAGAAAGTTCTGGACCGTCTATCTGAATACTACAATTAATCTGGAGCCTCATCGTGAGCTTATTAAATAACCTGAAAACCAAAGACACCGTAAAAGCCCTTGACCAAGACCGTCTGGGCGGCAGCCGCTTACTTGCTACTGACGTATACGCCGGTAACATCAAGTACGCTTACCTAAGCCAAGCTGATAGTGGCGCCATTGCTATCAACTTCCAGGCTGAAACTGATGATAAGCAACTCATCAATCAAACCACCTATATGACTTCACGCACCGGTAGCAATACCTATGTGGATAAGCAATCAGGTGAAGACCGCTACCTACCAGGTTTCATCCTGGGCAACTCATTGGCCCTACTAACCGTAGGCGATGAGATTGGTAACCTGACTGTCGAAGAAAAGGTAATCAACCTTTACAACTTCGATGAGAAAAAAGAGTTACCAACTAAGGTACAGATGCTGTCTGAGCTGATCGGTCAACGCGCTAAATTCGCAGTTGAACAACAGATTCAAGACAAGAACGTCAAGAACGATGCCGGTAAGTACGTAGCCTCTGGTGAAACTCGCGAAGTGAATGAAGTAACCAAAGTGTTCCGCGACCGCGACAACATGACCGTTACGGAAATTCAGGAACGTGTAGAAGACGCTGTGTTCATGGACCTTTGGGTTGAAAAGAACAAAGGCGAAGTGATCAACAAAGCCAAAGGTGCTGCAACAGGTGGTGCCAAGTCAGGTGCCCCAACGAAAGCAGGTGCCGGCGCATCGAAAGCAGGCGGCGTGAAGTCACTGTTTAACTAATGCTAGTTGCTGGCATAGACCCAAGCCTGAGTAACTTCGGGCTTTGCAAAGGCACCTTCACGGGTGCCTTTGATCTATCTGAGCTTCGCCTAATATCCCCTACCTCTGACAAAAAGAATAAAAAACAGGTACGGGTAAATAGCGATGACCTCAGACGAGCGCAGGAGCTACACGCTGGTATGACCCAGTTTTTACTGGGTGTGAACCTAGCTTTTGTAGAAATCCCTGTAGGTTCCCAATCTGCTCGCGCTATGGCGTCTTACGGTATTTGCGTAGGACTATTGGCGAGCATTCAAATTCCGATCATCCAAGTAACACCCGCAGAGGTGAAGATTGCCGCCACCGGAAGTAAAACCGCCACCAAAAACGAGATGATTCACTGGGCTGTATCCCAGTACTCTGATGCGGATTGGCTTACTACCCGCCGGGGTGGACAGGATGTAGTCACTAACAAAAATGAGCACCTGGCCGACGCGGTAGCCGCAGTACATGCTGGGGTTAAAACAGACACGTTCCAACAGTTGCTCTCATTTCAAAGAAGAATTGCCTGATGAAAATCATCTTAGAAGAAAACGATATCGTCGAAATACTGCGCCAGCATGTGGTAAGTAATAACCTACTTAACCTGGCTGACAAAGACTTTGACATCAACCTGGAAATTGACGGCACCAATGTTACCGGTAGCCTGGATACATCAACTGCTGCACTGGCTATGCCAAAGGCAAATGACACCGCTGCACCTAAAGCCAAACGCACTACTAAGCGTCGTAAGGCGGCGGAACCGGAAGCAGTGAAAGTAGACACGCCTGAAAAGGAAGCAGTCTCTGATGCACCTGAAAAAGAAACCGAAGCCCCGGAAAAGGAAATCGAAAGTACTGCTCCTGCGGCCCCGGCATCAAGCGAAGAAGATAAGTCAATTGGCAAAAAGGCGAGCAGCTTTTTTAGAAACGATGACACTCCTCCATTTAAGCCAGATGCGGTAGACGACGGGGCTACTGAACGGAAGTCACTGTTTAACTAGTGGGTAAGTTTATTGCTGGACTCAAAGCCCTGATAATAGCTGTAGTTGTAGTACTGGCTGCGGCTATTTTCGTAGGTGCCGGGTACTTCCTGTCGATATTTGTCACGGCCATTGTCGTCGTAGGGATATGCGGTTTCCTCGCCACTACTATCTACGCGGGCCTGACAGAACCCAAGGATTAACCGAGCGATAAGCACCGGTAATAAAAACAAAAGCACCCGATTGGGTGCTTTTTTATTGAGAATATTTATGAAGAGTCGTATTTGTTTTACCAATGAACAGGACCAGGTCTTAATCATACTGATCAACAACTACGGGTACCGATACGCTGATGTGGCTAAAGTACTTGGGCGTGCACCAGGAACTATTTCAAGCCGTGTGAAATGGTTACGTGATAACGGGGAAGTGATTACACCATCCGGTAAACGAACACCACCTAAGCGACAGCACCCGAGTTACCCTATTGATAAAAAGAAAAAGAGCTATGTCTCCAATACCTTTTTGTTAGTTGTCCTGTTGAGCTTACTCATTGGGACACTTTCCGTACCCGCTCTGGCAACATTTATTAAATAAAAGAGGCGCCTTAGTACCTCTTAATCCTTATTTTATGCCTATGGTATGAAGCAGTGCATTGAATGGCAGTGGTTCATCCCATGCGTCTAATCCTGATGAGACAGGGTTAGTTAACTTATCCAGAAGGTTCTGTGACAAGAAACTTGCCTCAAACGGGGTTGGTATACCGAACGTACCAGTAAGCAGTACGCTGGCCAACATGGACGCAGGTTTTTCCATGAACAGGTCGAAGATAGGTCGCTGGACACGCAAGGCGTACTTAGTGAACATCATCAGGCCCAGGTCATTCAACCACTGTAAGCCAGGGCTGGTAGGCACATCATAATTAATGAAGTTACCGCTTACCCGTTTCAGTGCTTCTTTCTTGCTGAGCGGCTTGTCAGACTGTTGAGTTAAAAACTCGTACTGGGCGAACCGTGCAGCGAAGTCAGACATTTGAATAGGCTGGTTCATCCACTTATAAAGCTGAGTGTCCTGGGTGACAAACAGGAATTTACCCAGTTTGTTGGCCGGACCCATGCGCTTATTCTGTAGTGTGTCCTCAATTTTACGTGTCATCTTTGACTTGAAGCTGTACGGATCTACCGAGGTATCAATATCCTCCACGATAGTCTGGAATAAACCAGCTTGCATCAAATCATGTACCGGACTGGAGGCCATCAGAGTCTTAAACTTGTTGGCTTCTGCCTGTAGTGCCCGATACTTCGCTGATGTAGGTGGAACGATTTTGAGCTTACGCTCAATTCGTAGTTCCTGGGTACGGTAGTTATTGTACTGGTTGGCTTCACGCCACCCTCTTACCGTACCACTGAACGCTTGGCGTAGTGGTACATCAGAGCTTAACAGGAACATGAAGTTACTCACGATGTTGGTTACGGTTGTAAACATGTTTTTGACAACGAAATTGTCTTTAATCATCTTCACGACTTCCTCAACACCACGGCCACCTTTACGAAGTGAATTCGCTACGTGGGGGGCAAAGCGGTTGCCGATGCCCGGGACATTTTCCAGACCTGTTTTGATCACTCCCTGCAGTGCGTTCCGCACTTTCGGGTTGCGTATCCATCCATCAAAGATACTGGCTTTACGGTAACCGAAGGCTAAGTGCAACAAGTCACGCTGTACCTTAATACCGTGGCCACCAAATTTAGACAGGGCGTACTGCTTTGAGTCATCTGGTAACAGATCCCAGTACTCCATCATATCCGGGTTGGTCGAGTTCGGCCCAATGGTCAGATATTCCGTGGTTTGTCTGTTTGGATCGTTGCTGTGCTGTTCGTGTAAGG
Organism: Salinimonas marina; assembly: GCF_015644725.1. Taxonomy (NCBI): domain Bacteria; kingdom Pseudomonadati; phylum Pseudomonadota; class Gammaproteobacteria; order Alteromonadales; family Alteromonadaceae; genus Salinimonas; species Salinimonas marina. Next base: position 1,745,760 of record NZ_CP064795.1, on the reverse strand, counting down.
CATCAATCAAATCACGGTTACGTGCTTTGGTGTTGACCTTATCTACAATACTGCCTGCCAGTATACCCAGTGATTCACCTACATGATATTGCTTCTGCAACACGCTTTCACGCAGTGCCTCTGACATTTCATAGCGGAAGTCTTTCACCGTACCATCGTTGTGGTAAACGGGGATCATCTTCGGTCCCTGCTCTACTACAGCCTCAGGGTCGAAGTTACGATCCATAGTGGCCAAGGCATCTTTACGTGCTGAACCAATCATCCCATTCAGTGTCTTTTTCCTAGCACTGTAATCAATGGGCGTCCCGGCCATCATAGCCGAGTCCATGAAGTTGGTACCCTTGGCTACTGTGCTTGTAAAGGAGGCCACACCGGTAATACGGCGAGCCATGCCACCATCTTCGATAGCATACAACATCATGCCTGGTGACTGGTCCAGTAGCTCGTCCCGTGCTACATACTGCACTTTACGATAGCCCTTAGCTTCCAAGTCACGCGCTTCGGGAGAACCCTCCTGCGCCCAATCCAATGTGATATTAGGGTTGGTGACCTCCGGCATAAAGCCTTTTGTCATTTGGGTAACGTCACCGTCAAAGTTATCTGACAGAGACTCATCACGTAATGCTTTGGCTTGTTTCAGTAGAAATTCTACCCCGTTTTCACGGTCGGATTCTGCCTCACGGCGCATTACCTCCAGTGCCACCTCTTTGTTACCCTGTGGGGTGTATTTGAGGGCATTAAGTGTGGTCAGTTCATCAATGATTGCTTCGGCTGCAACCGCATCCCGTGACTTCACCTTAATGTTCGGGTGCCCAAACATGCGTGCAATGTTATGTGCGTTTTTCGACAACAAACGTGAAGTCGAGTTGCCGGTGACCATGTAGTAAGCCAAGGCCCGAGAATGAGCGATGTAGGCTTCATCATGGGTGAACTCGCCCAGGGAAGTTTCCAGTGCGGTGATCTTCGCCTGTAATGCCTGCGGATCACGTAGCATATGGTCAATTGCGTCCATAGAGTAACCACGTTCAAACAACGAGCTGACGTCTGTTTTCAACAGAGACTTGTTCAGCGCAGTCTGCTCATGCGTTTTGAGCTTCTGGCTCATGGATTCGTTAACCAGGTCCACCATGGTCTGTTTAACAAACCGGCGCTCCTGCTCTACATCACGGTTGGTGTATCGTAGCAGTTCGAGTAACTTTTCGTTGTTAGCCGTTTCACCACGAATCTCATTAACCGCTTCGGTTAAAAAGCCAGGACGCTTCTCTTTATGGCTGCGCTTCATCCGACGTAACAGGTCAATAAACTCACCGACCCGGTTCGCTCCCAGCAGATAAGCAATACTGGATGTACCGGCAATGAATGAGTTCTGTGAATACATCCCTCGCTCAATGGCCCCATTGTTAGTTACCGCAGCACGAATCGCGTTACTGACTGTGGCGTTCACTGCACTACGGGTGCGTTGTTCCATTTCTTCCAGGTTGGTTAACTTACGTTTACCTTTAAGTGAGGTAGACGCCATGCGTTCTAACAAGGTGTCGTGGTCACGTAGTACTTTACCGGTCATACGGGTATCCCCGTTCACGACTTCATCGGCCCGACCTAACAAGGTACCTAAGCCAGTACTGATTTTACTCAGTAACCCTTCTTCTTTGGTTACTTCGGCAGGACGCTCTACGCTGGCCAGTACATCGCGTACCGATTTAACGGTCGTAGTGGCGACAGCAAAGCGAGCCAGGAAATTAGAAGTCCGGTTATCTATGTAGCGACCAGCAATAGATGAATACTCAACCCCACCTTGGTTTAGTGAACCAACATCAAACAGATAGTCGTATTTGGCCTGAGCCTTACTCATCTCCACCGGGTCATTTGCTAAGGCAGGATCTGGTAGGAAGCTTTCAGGGGTAAGGACTGCTTTGGCAGCTTCCCAGGTAGCCATCAACTCATTCTTAATAAAGCCAGGCTCTAACAGGTTGGCAGCAAACGTGGCTTCCATTTGTTCAGCAACAAACGCTTCTTCATGTGAGACAGAAAACACGTTTTGAATGGTGCTGACTAGTGGGGTTGTACCTTGAGCCAAATGATTCAGGTACTGGTCCATTTCATCCCCGATAGCCTCCTCAGCCAGTTGGAGCTCAACCCCATTTGGTCCGGCAACCGCATTCACTAAGTTACGTTGAATGTGTTGTAGGTGGGCAGTATGGGCTGGGTCTTGGCCGGAGTTACGCTGCGCTAACTCCTCAATGACTTGGTCAGGGCTTAGTCGCTCGATACGCTGGTAATTCACTTCTGAATACTTCGGCGCCCGTGCTTCCAGTTTGGTGTTTTCCTGAATAATCACACTACTTAGTTCAATTAACTGACGTAGGGCGTGAGTGTTCGGGGGTAACTTACCCTTATGGAAGAACTTGGTCAGTACCTTGGCAAATTTCGTAAAGGCATCCAGCAGGCTATTGTTATTCCGTGATTTCACCCGGATTTGTTTTAGACCTTCAATGAAGTCTTTGTTCGTCATACCCCAGGCAATGAACTCTTTAACGTTCGACAAACCATGGGCATTTAACTTAACGCCCTTTTGTTTGGCCTTGACCTTCACTTCGTCAAGGAGTGCAGACATTTCTTCAACGGCTTTTACGGCAGTCGGGTCAGTCACATCACCGGATTGCACAAGGTCTACCAACTTAGCACTGACAGCATGAATCAACTCATGGGTCAGAGTTTCAGGGTTCACCCCATCGTATTTAAACTCGACACCCTTCAAAGTGATAATGTCAGTGTTGGGATTGTGCTTACCCTGTACTGGTTCCATTTCAGCAATCGAAGCCGGATCATCAGTTGGTACGGTGATCGTAATACGCAACCCTTCTGGAATGTGCTGTACGATTTGTTTCAACAACGATACCGTAGCGCCTTTCGCGCCGGAGGCTGCGATGGCGGCATCAACTGCCCCTTTAATATGTGGGCGGGACTGGAGTGCTTTTTGGAAGTGGTAACCAAAACTATTGGTATCAATTTGTCCCTTCGGCTTCAACTGATTGCCTTTGGTAAAGTGAGGCAAGATACCTTTTTGTTTCATCTCCTCGGCGCGTTCAACATTGTCTTCCTGATTTTCAGGAGCTTTTGGTGAAGTGGCTGTCTGCACCACTGGTTTAGTCACAGTCTTCCCGCTTTCGCGGTCAGCCTTGCGCTTCTCACGATTAGCTTTACCTACTTCTGTTTCATAGCCGGCACCTTCCGCATTGTACTGGGTAGAGTATTCCAGGGTCGCTTTCAGCTCCTGGTTCACTTCTGTCCGGGAACCGTTTAGGTTGGTCAGGTACATGTAGTCGGTATAGTCACGTTTAGCTTTACCAGATGCGTAGGTAGCTTGTTTATCAAACATCGTATCTACAAGGGCGGTATATTCAGCTTGTGTGATATCACCGTCTGATACCATGGCTTTCAGTAGATCCTTTGCGTTACCCATCTGGCGATCCACATCACGGTAAGGATTCAGGTCGAATACCTCCATGAACTTCTTGTTCACCGTAGCACCCATCTTCAAATAATCTTTGAAGCCAACGGGGAAGCCATCGTGGACGTTAACCACAGAGAAGTTGTTCAGAACTTCAAATGCCATACTTGCATCGGTACTGTGAATATTCTGTATCGGTGCCCCTACGCCCATATCTGTGGAGAACCCTTCTTCGTTAAAGGGCTGGGACATCTGCCGTACGGTCTTTCGTTTTACATCACCGTTACTGGAATGCACAGCGATATTCAGTCCACCTTCAACCATGGTCTTAGTTACATGGTTTTGGGTGTTGGTTCTCCGAACAAATTTAGCGGCTTGTAGATTGTTATCAACACCGTCACTAGGCATGTACGACACGGACGGCATAATGTCCTGTAGTGTGTCAATCAAGGCAACCAGTTCAGCTTTAGGTAGCTCAGCACCTGGCTCTAGCTCACCGGCTTCAATCATCTGAGCCAATCGGCGTTCTGCTTTACGGTCAAGGATACTCACAAACACTTCGTTTAAGTTGATCATGTTATCGTTGTAGATGCTGCGGTTTTCTTTGAACTCAGCAAACTCGGCGTCAATGGCATCAAACATCGGCTCCGCAAATTCCTTTTGGATCAGTTTGCTTATCTTGGTTCTGGCCTTACGGTTAATCCGGGCCTCACGAATACTGACCACATTGTGTGTACCTTTGACCATGAACACCGGGCGACGGGTACCAGATAACGTGATCAAATCAGCGTGCAGCTTATCAAACGCAGCGACTTTCTGAGCATCAGTTGTCTTAGGGTCGTTGATGATCTTATCCAGGGTGTCGTCAACCTGAGTCAACAACGAATCCGTCAGTTTTGCAGCCAGGCCGCCTTTACCGGCACCATACACATTCTGCATCAAAGGGTCTTTTGCCATGCTACGAACAATGGATACAGTGCTTTGTGAGTTAAAAATGGTCTGGCCAAACATGCGGCGCATGGCAGCATCAAGACGCTTAGCCTGTGATGAATTCGGGTTAAGAAGTACCTTTTTAACCATATCGGATAGTGCCGATTCCCAGGTCGCAGCCTGACGCTGGTAGTAATCCAGTGTGCCACGCTCTTTATCTGCACCAAGTGAACGGCGACCATCAAAGTACAAACCACCGGGGGCCAGGTTTTGCTTCATATCCCTTACGTCACCGTTACCAAAAATAATGGAACCGATGACTACCCCGTTGGTTACACCATCCATTTCAATCCAAAGGTCAGAATCAAACTCAACAGGTGCATCCGGCAATGCTTGCTCGGCAGCGGTAACAAAGGAAGATAGGTTGGTTAGAGCACGTAAGGTATGGCCCTTCTCCCCACCCAATTTCACGGCTTTGGTGATGGCAGCACGAGCCTGCTTACCTTCTGTACTTTGTGGATCAAGTCCCTCACGCAGTTCACGGATTGAATACGCCGCATCCAAGAATGGGTTTGTACGGTCGCCTTTGAGCTGGAATTCAGCGTCTAAGCCAAGTTTCTCAGTTAACTGTGCAATTGAAAGATCGTTGGTCTGTTTATCAATATCAATGCCTAGACCCTGCGCCACCGCGACCATAAACATACGTAACTCCGGCGTGTTCGCCGTCGTTGTCTTAGTGTTCCAGGCTTTCGGGCCTACCAGTCCCCGGTGAACCTTAGAGGTCTGCGGGTTGATCATTGAGTTGGTGTAACCAAAGCGACCGTAGTTCCATACTTCCATTCCTAAGTAGAACGGGGTATCCGCAGTACGCATCTTCTTACGGAACTTTTTATAGTTCTCAATTTCATTACGAATACTGTTGTTCTTAGCAACAACACGCTCGCGTTTGGCAATCGGCATGTCCCGGTAGGTTTCTTCCGGTACGATACCAAAGATGGTTTCAATCTCGCTGTCACCCATCACTGAGAAGATTTCATCTGTAGCAACCGACAAGCTAAAGGGTGCTGCCTGATTCTTCTCAATCATGGCTTTGACCTTGGCAGGGATCTTCTTGAAGGTTCCCTTCATCATCGCCGGTAGTTTAGTGATTGGCTTAAATGACGGCTCACGGTCACGCGTAGCAGTATCAAACAGCTTCTCAATAATATGGTCGGAATCTTCATTAACGACTTCGATCTCACGGGCAACGCCGGTCAATCGCTCATCACTGAATAAGTCAACTTCTGGGTTATGTGTAGGCAGTACCGTTTGGTATGAAGATAATATTACCTTTGCGTTACGGGCTTCCAGGCTTTCCTGTACTCCCGTAGTGGATGCTTCAACAATAGGCGCCATTGGGTGTTCGTGTAACTCGACCATGCCATCACGGGCCATGGCTGCCAGAATGGTCTGTCCTACTTCAATTTCCAGTTTATCAATGTGACTGTAATTACCTTTAGTGTCATCCAGCTTAATGCCCAATGCACGTAAAGCATTACGTCCCAAGCTACGTACCATCATGGTACGGGGTAAGCCCTGTTCTGCCATGATTGCATGGACTTGGCCAGGTACATCATCCGATTTCACACCCAGGAATTTACCTACCAACTTTTCATCAGAGAACAGGGTTCCCCGGGCATCATTTGCCAGCCACGAATACGCTGATGCGGCCATAGCTGATTTCGCTGCCTCAGTGAACTTACCGTCCTGAGTTAAACCAAGGACCATATTCCACTTAGGATCGAACCGATCAGCTTTTACCGTAGCCGCTACATCAGGTAAGACGCTTTGTAAGGAAGTACCGAAGTTTTCTGCAAACTGGGTGAAGTGTCGTACAGCCTTGGTTTGGTTACCATCAAGCTTGGTAACACCTGGTACATGAGCCAGTACAATTGAAGGGGCTCGTTTCAACCGGGCCAGTAGACCAGGCACACTACGAATCAATGTTTTGTTGTTACTTGGACGGAAGAACTTGTTCATAACACCGAAGGTATCGTTGTCAAACAGCTCCTGTACCGTATCGGTATCTTCGTTACGCCCTTCTAAAGCCTTACGGTCATCTTCCAGACGGCCTTGTTCCTCACGTATCTCACTCAAGCGGTCAAGGATAGCCTGTTTTGCTGCCTTCTTGCCGGCAACAAACTGTGCTTTTTCTTTACCACGTAACTCAGACAGTGATTTACCAGATAGTCCTGCTTCTTTTAAGCCAAGTTCATCCAGTTTAGCTGGGCTGTTTAAGTCAGTGCGTAGGGAGTCAGCCGTATTTTCCAGGCGTTGAGACTCTATTCGGGTATTCTCAATTTGCTCGTCAATATCAGTAGGCAGACCACTTAACGTTTCCGTGCTTGGAGTGGCTTCGCCCTCCGGCGCTGGAGTAGTTCCAACAGTATTACCAGTATCAGTAGTGGGAGCAGTACCAGGGGTAGCCACCTCAGTATTTTGAGCTTCTTCATTAGTAACCTGTTCTGTTTCCCAAGGCGGAGTACCGGTCGTGTCATGCTGACCAAAATCTATGTCGTGGTCTTCTTCGCTTCGAGTCTCAGAGGGTACCTCTGGAGCCACTTCTGCATCATTAGCAGGGGTTGGTGTTACTGGCGCGGCAGGCGCAGCCTGAGCGCTTTCAGGGCGGTAGCCAGTAGCCCATCTACTTCGGCCAATACCGCTTCTAGTGCTTCGGCTTCATTGGCAATATCCAATACAGTAGATCCGCTGTTTTTACTGATACTGTAACCTGGGCCTTTGCCCCCTTTAGTTAGGTAGTTTTCACGAATGAAATCCGCAGCAGCTTGTTCATTAGGCTGGATATCCAGTTCGTAATTGCCGTTCTTTCCACGGCGTGCATAAGGCGCATAAGCCAGTTTAAAAGCATCTGCTTTTTGGCGCTGACGATCCGCAAAGGCTTTGAGTTTATTACGAGTAGAGTTGGCAACAGTAGTGTTACCAGATTGAAGAGCCAAGCCGACCATTTCACGATATTGGCGAATACCCAGTGTACCTTTGTCATTCTTACCATAGGTACCTTTAGCTCGGCCCTGGAAGACTTCTTTGCTAACCACTGCAGAGGATTTACCGGAGGATTTCTCACTCGACTTCACGGCACGTTTAGAGTTAACGCTACGATTGATACGTGCGCGTTCCTCTGGTGTCCAATGGTCTGATTGTAAGAGTTCGATCATCTGTTCTTCGGTAATGGTATTCGGTGATATCGCATCTGCATCGAAAATTGCTTGTGCATTTTCTTCAAACTTGGCATCCCGCTTGGTAGCGTTTTTCACCTTATCCAGCGCTTTGATACCCTTCACGGTCTTTTCGCTGTTGCGGATCATGCTGTCGTTATGCTTCATTGCCGCAGCAAGTCCCTTACGGACCAGTACACCTTCGCCTTTCAACTCAGCAACCTGGTCATCAGTCAGGTTCACACTCTTGTCGGACCCATCAGCATTCTTCTCAAGCAAGGAGACAATTTCATCTTCGCGCTTGGCTAATTCAGTGACGGTTCCAGCAAAAGCTGCTGTCATTCGATTGGCTTCATTCAGGTCAGTAGACGACTTCGTTCTCTGGCCTTTTTTAAGTGCTTCGCTTTGGCGGGCGGCGATATTACTGAATACTTCCTCAATGTCTAATTTTTCGTCAGATTCCACTGAACCAGTTGATTTCTTTACTAAGTCTGTATAATTCTTAGTCTCTGAAGCAACATCTACTTCCCGGCCTACTTTAGCCTTTTCATCGGAGGCTAACTTATCTGACTCCAATTTTTGGAGGTGTTTCTGCTTAGCGGCTTCTTGTGCATATTTACCACCACTGGTTGCAACCGATGCAGCACCTTTAAGAACCGTTCCGCCTGCGGCCGGTACACCCGCTGCCCCCATGCCGATGACAGCACCTTGTAGGGTTTTCTCACCATCACGTTCCAGGTCGAAGTCATTAAACGTATCGTCCTCTACGTTGGTTTGTAAGCCTTCGGTGACCCCTTCTAGGGCCGTGGTTCCAGCAACTTTTCCGACAGGCTTGAGGACGTTTCCGGCAGCGTTAAGTACCGTGTTACCCTTCTTGGTCTGTGGCTTGTCTGCTTTTGTAGATGCAGTGTTCGGCGTTGACTGAGTTGACGTTGTCTGCTTGCTCTCATTACCGGTACCTGCTTCATTTTTAAGTTTGTTTTTAAACTCTGCCTCGGCTTGAGATCTACCTTTGCGTTTATTGCTACCGGCGTTAGCTACTGCCTTTGTTGCCTTTTTCACACCAGATACCGAAGCCAGTACACCATCACTTACTGCATCAGCTCCAGATGCCAACAGTGCTTCTCTCAAGCGACGTAGACGTACTTCATCAGATTGAAGGGTACCTTCTTTGAGGGACTTACTAAGGTCATCAGATAGGATTTCGTTAGTGTTAACTAAGGCGCTTATACCTACACCAACTGCACTGCCGGCCAAGGTAGTTTCAGCCAGGTCTTCGGCAAAGTATTCGAGCATGGCTTGTGGGTTATCAATACCGATGCTGATGCCATCCATCAGTATGGAGGCAATGACCCCGGCATTGTCGATGTCAGTAAGACCCTTATCAAAGTCCAGTTCGTGTTTGCGGTCTTCCCATAGGTAACCAATCTTACGGGTAACCTCATCACGCTTATAAGTATTGAAGCCACGGTTTAAGAACGTGTCGTCACCATTTAAGGTGTCGTCAATGCTTTCACTGGTTTTGGCGTTATCCTGAATCAGTTTCAGAACTTCCAGTGGAGACTTTTCAATGGCGTAATCGGAACGGTCGCCAGCCGCCAGGTAGCCAGGAGACAAGCTGTGTTTGGCGCCAGGCGTGAAGCGGGAGATATCGACCTTATCGCCGCTGGCAATCTGCTGTTCTTTGTCAGTCAGCTCATCACCTTGCAGCACTTTGTTCATTACAGTACGTTGCTCATCCGTCATGGCACTTAACAGGCGTGAAGCCTCAGAGTCTGTCGGAATAGTGGCGACTTTTGCGGCCAGAGCCGGGAACGAGTTCAAACCACGGTTAGCAAGCTGGATGGCCCGGCCTTTAGTGGTATTCAGTTCGTGATCAGATACCCAGTTACCGTCCTGCCGTTCGGCCTGTGCCCGACGAGAATCTGCCAATAGGGATTTGAAATGGTCTACTTCATTGACGGCAGGTGCCATGTTCTCACCGGCCATACTCATCTGAGCTTGTTCCGGTAATCGGCTGCTTTGTGGTACAGGCGGTGGGGTTGTACGTGCGGCTTTAATGCGTTGATACGCTTCAAAGGCACTGGTAGGTGCGGGTTGGCTGACAGGCGCAGGTTCAGGTATCGGAGCAAAACGCTCTAATGCTGCATTCTGTCCGGTCATTCTTCTAAGTTTATCCTCGATACGTCGAGTTTTTTTCGTGGTCAGGTCCTGACCCATTGGATTGGACATACAATTTTTCTCGGAAGGAAAAAGGAAGGGGGAGGTGTTTTTCGTGGGATAAAAAGAGGTACGTTGCGTACCTCTTGTATTAAACCATAAAAGTGATCACACGTTTAGTGCTTTATCGGAATGATGCTAAACGGTGGGCGGATGCGTTGTCGCGTGTGGCTTTACGGGCGTATTCTAAGTCCTCAAAGAGCCTTGCTTCCCTTTCGCGGATCTTAGCTTCGTTATTTTTTCTTACAGTGTTACCTGCATTGTACTGCTGCCACTTTAAGCCCAGCTCACGCAGTTGATCCTGGAAGTTTAACTTAAAGCGGTTCATATCAACGTCACCTGGATCTGATTCCCGGGACTTGTTGTACGCCTTGATTTTCGCACTTTCAATGTAGGACTCTGGAATACTACCATCGGCAATCGCCGTTCCGATCTTTTTCCAAAGTGCCTTACTGCTACCATCTTTTCCTGGCCCTCGACCTTGAGCCAGTTCATTCAGTGTCTCCTGAATCATCACGGAACCTTCACTTACTTCGTCAGTGAAGAATCGACCCCAAGAGTCACCCTTTGCCTGGTCCATCTGAGCATAGGTTTCAAACGACCCATACTGAGTACCGCTATCATCAAGCGCATACCCATCCCATTCTTCTTGAGCGGTTCGGGCTTTAATGGCAGCAGGGTCACTCTGCAGGGTTTCAATTTCCCGTGTTGCCACCGTCTTTAAGTTGTCTGCAACACGGCTGTATCCTGCCTCATCTTCTGTAGATAACGTATTGAGTTTGTCAAAATCATCCACGGACCGACCGATATACTCTTTCGCCACCGGAGCACTGATATTCGCTTTTTCAAGCGCACGGGTGACTTTACCTTGCACTTCATAACGATTCTTTGAGCCATTCAGTGCTGCGTTATACAGGCCAATTGCCCTTTCTTTATCCTGCTTCAATTTGGCAGCAGCCTGGGCGTCGGCCTGGGCCTGGCGCCCAGAAGCTAAGTTAGTATTCAGTCCGGACTTATCGTTGATACCCACCTGTCCAATGAATTGCTCAGCTTCATCAAATTGGCCGGAGGTGATCAGGTTGTTGGCTCGTTGTCCCAATCGACCTTGTAGTGCTGCATTAACCTTAGCTGCATCCACTTCACCAGCACCCATACCACCTAATTGGGTACGGAGCTGTTGTTCAAATCCGGCAAGTTGCCCAGGTTGGTTGAAATCCTGGATTTGTGTCAGGAACTGATTGGTGGCGGCATCTTTAGTAGCCTGGAACTCTTTAGCACGCTGGGCTTCAATAGAGCCTGCCACTTGTGCCAGTCGATCCATACCGCCTGTGATAGTCTGTCCGGCGTTCGCCGCCAGGTAATTTGCCCCGGAGAAACTGGGCATACCTACGTTTTTCCATGTGATTGGGTTTGCCATTAGCCACGCCCTTTTAAGCTGTTATTGGCCACGTAGTTGGCGGCATCTTCATCAGAATACCCCAAACGTGCATTGGCCCGGTCAGCAATCATCGTGTTGTACTGCTGGGTTTGTTGATTGTATTGGTCGTTAAACGCCTGCTTCTGGAAGCCAAATTGGTCTTTGGCCAAACCAAGTTGTTGGAAACCTAACCAGGATTGGGCCAGTCCTGACGCTGCGCTGATGGCCGGCATAGCCATGCCACCGTATTGAACGTCATTGGTGGGGTCAGTATAGCCAAGTAACTTATTCATCGTGGTAGGTTGGAACTGACCCGTAGGTGAGCCAGCGGTGGTACCTAAACTCAGATTACCGTAGTCAGTGTCAGGCATTCCTGGGAATGCTACTTGAGGTGATTGGAACCCTACACCTTGGCTTAGGCCATTCTGAATGGACTGGCCCCAGTTAATAGGTTGAAACGGGTTAGTACTAGGAATTGACATAGAAACCTCTAAATAGAAGATTTGGGGAGGATGAGACTGGCATCAACGAAATACTCGATACTTGCATAAGCTAAGGGCGCAATGTTCGTATTCAATTGTCGTCGATAATAGTCGGAGGGGGATTCTTTGAAATCGTTGAAGGGGGTGTTATCAACGAAGGTAAACGGATCAATTAGATCATCATTTTGCAGTAACTTCTGCTTTTGTTCTAACTCATCCATAAGGCTTTCCGCTTCCTCTTGGAAGGCGGTAACCTCTGCCTGGAATTCTAGCATGTCTTTTTGAATGTTAGTACTTATCGCATTCGTGGTGGTTGTAGACATACGCAACATATCGGCGGGACTGTAATTCTCCAGCATTCCCGTACCGCCGTAAAAACTGGCCACAACCATAGCAACAGCGGCAACAAATGCAGCCTCCACGCCCACCAAATCTACCAAATAACCGATGGCCAGTGCTATTAGATATTGCTCAATAACCAACGCCATCACAATGACGGTAGCTAAAAGTACACTGCCGGTTGCTGTAAGGGCGACAATGAAAGTACTGTATATATCCATACCTGTGTATACAGCCACTACAATAGAGACAATGATCAACAGTGATTTGAAAATGGTTGACTCATACCATTTCAACTTACGCTTCTCATAAGCGTGGCAGATAATCATGGGTGCCATATAGTGCAATTCTTGCCGGAGGAAGGCAGGCATAGCAGACACCAGATCGTGACGTACCGGAACCACAAAATTAGAATTATCTAAGTCTTCGATCACATCACGCAGCGTGGTCTTTATTCGGCCATCCGCATAGATGTAACTTTCATGGTAGGGATTCTGTAGCATACATTCTTCGTAAGTATCTTCGCTTATTTGCATTCGTGTGAAGAACTTATCAATATCGCCTGTAACGTCTATCTGCGATATTGCAGTACCTGGTTTCCCTATCCTACCTGTTACTAACCGTCGCCCTAACCCATCTGCCCATATCCTCATGGTCAGTTTATCTTCACTGGGACCGATAGCCTGTAAGTTGTATCTTCTGTCCTCATAAATAAAGTCGTTTGTTACAGGGGATACAGGAACCTGGTGTAGGTGATCCATCTCCTCGTACAACTCCCTTAAATAGGTATGGAAGTACCTGGATGCAGCGGGGGATTTTTCACGGATGGGTATTGCCAACATGAAGTAGGCTTCATCTACACTATCAATATCAGGGCTTGACTGGATAGCATCACTGATAGTCAGGGCATCCAGATCCAGTTTACGCATCAGCTCTATACTGGTTTCGTACAATCCTGAGCCAACATTGTCTGGTGAGAACATGTTCTTACCGTCTTTAATTAACGGTACCATTGGATAATACTTATTATCTACACTTGCCCCGACCGTTACCTGCTCTTGTATTAGATCAATGTCGTAGTGGTCCTCAGGTAACGCCGCAGGTGATCGGGTCACTCCGATAAAGTATTTAGGGGACTTCTTACCTTTATCGTCGGTCGTGTAATACGTAGCCACCGTATATACAGAGCTAGGGTTAAACACAGGCAGGAAAACATCTGTGTAGGTGTGAATGTTCACCTCACTGTAACGCAGGACACCGGTAGTTTTGGTTACGGCAGGTAGAATCTCAACCGTGGTTGGGGTCTTGCTTCCATCTTCTAATACATAGTGTGTATGTGCAGTTGCTTGGTATTGGATTATACCTGTGCCCCGTCCGGTCAGTTCCTGGCGACCTTCGAGCGTGATAATGAATTCGTGAATGTTTACCTTTTCAGGGTTACGGGCGTAATCCACAAAGTAGTTAAAGGTCTTTTCATATGGGGTGAAGCGCGTAGTCTTCGTAACCCTGATGGTATATTCGGTTACCTTTGTGGCTGGTTTTTCTTTGTAGGTTACACTACTACTTTCTGTCCTATCCGTGGGAATCCCTGTTCTCAGTGCCTCAGTAGCGGTATCCAAACTGGCTTCACACGCACTGGTGAATTGGCTCAGATTGGTGACCCACTGTGTTTTAGTGGCGCCGGGTAAGGAAGTCACCGTATTTGTCCAGCGGTTATAGCCATGGGTTTTAACCAAGTGACCTTCGACAAACAGGTATGGTTCGGCCCCTTTTAAGGAGATCCGTTCGATGGTGACAGGGTCTGTTTCAAGTGTGGCCAGGACTCCCTCCACTGTCTCTGACCTGGTGAGGTATATAGTCGCTAACTCATCCGCCAAACCCAGCGTATAGTGGTCACGGCCATATTGGTAAAACGCAGCCATTCTCCAGTTAACGCCATTGATTGCCTTGTCCCGAAGCCCTGATATTGGGCGATTACCCTTTAATACGGAACGTATAATTGATTCGCTGACTGGATCAGGGATATCTTCGTACAAATGCACGACACTACTACTTGCAGATACATCGTAAGCCATAATAAAAAAGGAGGGCCAATGCCCTCCCTTACTCCTTAATAATGACCGGCGCTGGGGCTACGCCCCGATGCCGGATTTCGCTTTATTAACAACCGCGGTCATAGTCGCTTCGGTAAAGCCGGCTTTTACCGGGTCTTCCCCGTTATCAGTGGTTCGCATTACTGCCCAAACGTCAGATACTGTTTTCAGTACTTTCTGTTCAGCATCTCGCTTATACCCTTCTATCTGTGCGCCATATAACTCACGCTGTTTGCCCAGGATACCGGTTACCGGTAGGGCACCAATCGTATCGCTGATTTGTGCTTCTTCGGTTAACTTGCGTTGCTCCAACACCTCTGTTTCTTTGGTCGTCTTCGCAATCCCGGCATCATTCACTGCAATGTCACTGGTGACTTTCAGTTCCTGTTGGGTAGATAGAGATATCTGTGCATCGACCTGAGCGCGTTGTTTCGCTGCATTCAATACTTGCTCATCCAGTAACAATGCTTGCTTATCCAGGTTAACCCCTTGCTTAGGAATCAGTAATGCCTCGGCAGCAAGGTTGGCAGTTTGCTGTCCAGTCAGTGCATCTTTCTTCGTCGCAGAGGTAATCTGGGCACCAATCAAAGAAGCATCGGCTTCTAACTTGGTTACCTGTTTGGTAAGTACCGCATTTTGGGTAAGTAAGTTATTGTTCTCAGAACCTAAGTTGACGATCTGTTGGTCAACCATTGTGGCGTTCTTGCCAATCACCACGGTTTGAGCATCGGTCTGTGATTTTTGAGCAGTAAGGATAGAGCCTTGAAGTGGAATGTTACCCGCTTCCAGTTTCAGGTTTGCAGTCTGCTGGGTAATCTGTGCAGTCTGGGCGGTAAGTCGCGCCAGTTCTCCATCAGAGGTTAGTGCCTGTTTGTCAAGTAGGATACCTTGTTTACTAAGGTTCTGTCCTTCAATGACGGCATTAGCACGTTGTACCGCAATCAACTCCGATTGAGTTTGTACCTGATCACGTTGTGCTTCCAACAGTGCTACCTGGGCCTTGGATTGAGGCTCAGACAACATGAACTGAACAGCTTGCTGTAGAACCGTAGCAGTTAGGTTGGAGTACACCCGGGCGTAGTCTTCCCCATTAAGGCGATTGAGTTTGTATTCTTGGGCCAAATGGCCTTTGACGCTTTGCATCAAAACATCAAAGACACCTGAACCGTCTACTTGTCCTTCTGTTAACGAATCTACTTCAAGGCTCATCTACTTAACCCCGTGCCGCTTGGCTTTTGGCCAACTCATCTAACTCGGCTTGAGTTAATGCAGGTAACTCCTGAATATTAAACTCAGGTACACGGCGAGAGGCACGCTTAGTGACACCGTTTTTAGTACGTTCGTTGTAGAACGTCTGGAATTTACGGTCTTTCAGTTGCTCAAATATGATGTGAGGAATGTGGTAACCCTCATCGGTGTTAAATTTCACAAACTTACGGAACGTACCGACTACCGCGTTCCCGGCAGTGATGATCTCACCATCCCACTCACCCTTTGTAGGGTTCATGCACGAGATGTTTACCCGTACCAGGCGTGATGCAGCTTTGATTTGTTCTTCACGGGTTGGGCCTTTGGCCTCTGCCTTTGGTGAAGCATCCGGTTTGGTTCCACTGGCGGTGGCTTTCAGGTGGTCGTTAATCTTTGCTTGAAGTTTCTCAAGACCAATCGAAGGATGAAACTCAACACCCATTGATTCAGCTTCACGCTTCAAATTATCTAATTCTGTATTGGACATAGTTGTAGCTCAAAATAAGGAGGAAAGGGAAAGCCCCTTAGAGATAAGGGGCTAGGAGGGGGTTAGGCTTTAGCAGCAGTTTTCAGTACCGCAATACGCTCTGGACGCAGTGGCAGGTAACCGTAGTACCACTTGATGGCCATGAAGCCAGTCTCACCATACGGGTCAGTACGGTCGGCTGTTTCTTCGCCTGGCTTCTTGTGGATGATCTTAAACTTCACGGTCTTACCGTCAGTCTGGAAACCAATGGTAGCGAATGATTCGTCACCAACAACCAACATTGGGAATACATCAACATTACCGCCAGTACCATATACAGAAGCGTCAGCCACTGCACCGGCACCTTCCCAGCGTTGCATCTCCAGAGGAACTACAACTCGGAAGCCAGCGATTGCACCAACTTCACCACGTAAAGTCTTACCAGAAGCCGCGTAGTGCTTAACTTCAACAAACGCTTTTTCGTTGTGGTAGTCCTTAAGGGCCATAAGTGTAGGTACAAGCTCAGAGGCTACGTACATTACGCGACCACCGCTGATTACATGTGTATCGACGATACGAGTACCAGTGATGATTTTGGTTTGCTTAGGTGTACGGTTGTTATCCAGGTCGATGCCTAACTTGATCAAGTCGTCATACGTTACTTGGTCAGCAGGGGCAACAGTACCGTTAGAGGTGGCGGCGCCAGCATACTTAATGGTACCGGCTGATTCGATAATGTCAGTCTGTAACATGGCTTCGGTAAGCTGGTCTGCACCAACAACCATTTCACGGTTAACGTGAGTCATCAGTTCAGCGTCAGTATCGAAGTCCAGTGACTCTTGAGTGTACTCATCAAAGAAACCAAGTTTCTCGATTTTACCTTCGATAGTCAGACGCTTGAAACCAACGCGGTTTACTCGGCCACCGGTTTCTGACAACAGTGGGATCTTAGAGTTGATGGTACCAACGTCCTTAGAAGACCCATACAGATTACCGTCAGCAATAGTTGCACCGCCGGCATCAATACCCTGGTCGTTAATGTTGCGGTCATCAAGCAACGGCAGGTAATGGAACAGCTTCATGGTTTTACCCATGTTCTTAGGCATGTGCTTAGAAGAAGCTAACTGACCAAAATATTCTTCTTTTACTGCTTCAATTAGAGCTTTCTTTTGGTAGAAGTCAGTGCGTAACTGGGGACCGATAGTGGAATTTGTTCCGCCAGCAGGATCTTTATACATTTGAGACATTAGAGGGGCCTATGGGTTATAGGAACTTCTCCGAGAACTCTTTTTCAAACTGTTCGTCGGACAAGTTTAGGGGACTAAATGAGGAGGGGTTAGATGAAGCGGAAGATGAGCGGGGAGTTGCGGCTGCACGTTTGCGCTTTGCATTTGCTACAGTCTTCTTGCTTGTTGCTGGCGTAGACCCGTTGCTTTGTGTTGGAGATGTCGCGGTGTTCTGGTTGAACTTGCCGGCGTTATAAAGTCGGTCACCTACTTGACGGTATGCTTCGATATCAGATACGCCTGATAACCGCCCAAGCATTTTGTCACGCTCAATCTCTGTCGTAATTTGCTCAAACAGGCCATTGCCCATTTGCTCATTGATTAGTTTCAGAATATGAGGGTTGTCTGCGATAGTTCTGCGGCTGGCCGTGTCCCACTTATTGCTTACTACATCGAGTGTCGATTCGTAGGTATCTGTTCCCCTGATCTCCTCAAGGACTGAATCTAGTTCTAGCTCGCTGTCGTCAACAGTGTAAGTGTTTGGCTTATAGTCAGCCTGGTTCTCATCCACGTCGTAAAGATCAACTCCACTTTCCCGGATGAGTTTTTTAATGGCGTCTGGGTTCTTCTGCTCCAGATCTATGAAGAAAGATAACTTATCTTCTGAAAGCACACCATTGTTGTCCAACATCTTCATAAGTTTGAGGTTGGGTTTTAAGGCTGCCATCTTTTTGTTGTAGTTCGCACCCATCTGCATCAATGCAATCGCATCATCCACAGATTCAACCTGCATATCCTTACCGTTGGCTTTAAACGGTGCAGTAAGGCGTTCATACGCGGCCTTATAATCAACGTCAGAGGCTTCTTCGTCGTCACTCGACTCATCACCCTGCTCGTCGTCTTCTTCGGCTGTGTCGTCTTCCTGAGGTGCTTCTTCTTCATAGACAGGATCGGTATCTTCCTCACCGGTATGATCTTCTTCTACGCCTGGGTCGCTGTCGCTACCAGGCTCAGGATCAGATTGCTCATACTCAGCTTCTTCGGTGCCAGGTTCTTCTGGCATTTCCATAGGCAGTTCAGCGAACTGCTCATCGGACATATTCAATACATCTTCCATGGATTACGCCTCGTCACTTGAACGAAGGTCTTCCAATGCAGCGTCTGCATCTTCTACAGCTTGGGCAGCATGGCCACCCAGCGCGACGACAGCATCAAGATACTGTTGAAATGTGCCGATACCGGTCATCTGGTTTTCGATAACTTTCTGTGCTTCATCTGACTGCCAATTGGCATCGGATTTCAGGTGAACCAATCGCACTGCTTCTTTTTCAAAGTAACCAGAGGTCACAACACGTTTGAAGTCGCGGTTTGACAGCAGGCGCTGTACTGCTTTGCGATCATCAACCATTGACTTGGCTTCTTTTTGATTCAGTTCGATTTCACGGATCTCGTTATCAACTTCATTAGACATTTGGGTGTTTCCTTATTGTCCTGGCGCTATGGCACAGATTGGGAGGTTATGGAGGTGCCCGGGAACCAGGCACCGAATGGAATTTAGTTAGGTTTTTTTGGTGACAGTGCGTTCTTAATCACTTCAAGTTGAGCATTAGAACGGGCCTGTTCACCGTGCTTTTGAATATCGCGTTCCTGCTTGACACCGGACTCTTGTTCAACGAAGTCCAGGTTGTTCAGGTCAGCTTTACTGGAAACCTCATCGGCCCTAGCCATATTCAGCTCAGCAGTGGATTGGTTTACCCCTACTTTGCTTTGTAGCTCGGCCAGTTCGATTTGCAGCTTTTGGATTTCAAGTTGCTGTTTCTGTTGTTCCAGTGGATCAGGTTGTGGCTGGTATTCCGCAATTCGCTTGGCTAAATCTGGCATCTTGCGTAATCGGGCAATCTCAGCACGAATCATTCTGACCTCTGCCGGGTCCGAAGATGGGCCTGTGGTCTGGAGCATGAAAGCCAGCTCCTGAGCTTTGGCATTGTCTTCTTCGGCGGTAGAAATGGTGAGTTTTAAATCTATCTTGCCAGCCAAGTCATCCCGCTTTACCGCTACGAATTTCTCGTTGGTCACACGGATAACTTCTTCTTCTGACAAAAATTCTGCGTTCATTGAAATGAACTTACGACCTATCTTCACTATACCGTCTGCCAGACGGCGTAAGATGCCAAGTTCCCGCTTGGAAGCGGCGTCTAATGCACCTCGAATCCCGGTAGCGGTGTCACCCAGTGCCTGACCTGAAAGGCCGCCTGAAAAGGCTTTAACACCAGTAAGTGACTCTGCTTCCATGTTCTGTTGTTGAAACATGAACTGAGCAGAATTTGGAATCTCCGGGAAGGTTTGAACATGGAAGGCTTGGCGAGGATCGACATTACCATTGAACTGGTAATCTTGGCCTTGTTCAAACCGGCGGCGGTTAATAGCATCAAGTGCATCTTTGCGTGTACCACGTTGACCGTTGGCCATTGAGCCAAGTATGTCAATCATGCCACGGGTGACTGCACCGACAACATCTTGGTTGTCTTTCACTAATTCACCGTCTGGCTCTCCGTATAGTGAATTCTTAACAGGAAGATAAGGCACAACCACGAATGGTAATTCACCATCCGGGAAGGGATTTTCTTCTAAACGAATCAGGGTTTCCCCTGCCCAGGTAGCCACAATAGGCTTCACTTTTCCTGAGCTATCAATGTCCCAGAATCCCCAATATTCAAATGCAGTAAACTTCTTGCGAGGCTCATCTTTGAAATTGAAGTTGGTGTTATCCGGGGTATGCGAATCGGGATCAGCCAGTGGGCTGTTCTTCGTTAACTGTATCTGGTCTAAATTGGTATACAGGCCACTGGATTTAAGTTCTTCCAGTGAAGTAGTAAAGGTGTACCCGATAAACTTCGCTTTCTTAAAATCACCCTTGGCGGAGGGGTCCATGACTACGTCATTGTAGTCACAGACTTCGGCGGTGGGATGATTACGCTTAACCACAGTTTCAGTGACAAGTTCACTACCAGACTGGAAAACCTGAACAGGTTGTTGAGTTTCCAGTGAACGAACAACAGAACGTTGAATGTCCTCAGGTAGCTGTGCAAACTCCTGGGGGTGGGTTTGCTGGAGTTGACTCAGTTGTTGCAACTGCGCCATGAAAGCGGGATCTCTGGATAGGCGTTCGGAGAAAACGGGAACTTCTTTCTCCACCTCGGCTTCTTCATAATCCCAGCCAACACGAACAATGACCGTACCTTCATCAACACCGGCTCGGACATAGGAATCAATGAAACTGATTTTGTCGATGTGGTGGTTGAACTGATAGTTAAGGACAAGTTCATTCTGCTCGGCTGCTTTCTTATCTTCATATGTCACCGGACTGGCGTTAAACACATCAGGGGTAGAAAGGAAGGGTTCAGACAGGGATGAATAGCGCCATTCTGCCTGCTTACGAATGAGTTTGGGCTGGATACTGGATCTGCCCTTTTGCTTAGCTAACTTTGCTGAGCCTTTGATATGTAGCGCGTCTACCCAGCGGTCGATTTTCTCTATCTGGTGATCGGCTTCTATCTTGGCGTCAGTGTAGTCTTGTTTTAACTGGGTCAACGATGGCTCGTTTTCCCAGTCGGTGAGCTTTTGTGGACGTTCGTGCGGAGGTAGTTCTGCGGTATTCATCTGAGGGGGCAACTTATTGGCAGGTAAGTTGATTCTTGCGGGTAACCAAGAACACGATGATTAAACTATGTCGGGGATCGCGTGGCAAGCAAAGGAGGTGCTTATTTCCGAGGAATCAACTAGATAGGGTAGAAAACTAATAAATTAGTATGATAAGTAAGATTGATGTTTTTCAGGGCTTAAACTACCGCTGCCGGCTTCACCGGCGCGGTATACGGGGATTTATGCCGGTTTTTCCGCCAACTTTTGTTTTAGCATGTTGGGCAAGTCTTCCAGTTTAGTACCTTCGGTGGCGCCTACCATTTGCGCCACGGCCTGGATTACAGGCATGGTTTGCTGGATTTGATTGTTAGCGTTGTTCAGTTGGGCTTGTAGTGCAGTATAGGCATCAAATGCCACGGCTTTTTGTTCATTAGTCATGGGGAGGTCCATTAAGAGGGTTGTAAGGTAGGAAGTACTTCATCAGTAAAGTACTGCTCACATTTTTGCTCAAGTGTGAGTGATGTATATTTGGGCTTACTTAACTCATCAGCAAAGATACGGAATTCGTATTCAGAGTTTGCTGCAGGGGTGGTATTAGCCAGGGGATAGGGGAGATTATTCGCATCGTAAGCGGCCTGGGTTGGCCAATACACAAATGAAATACGAAGGGTAATGTTTTCACTGGCATCATCCGAAGACGTCACATTACCAGTTGAGCCAGCTTTATCAAAGGGGTTCGTGAATTTTTCGTGTTCATTGCCGCGCCAACTGTGGTCATAGGTTGCCTGTTGAACAGCAACAACGGCATCCGTGTAGGATTGACCCTGGGGATCGGTAAACGTAAGTGAAGTTAACATGATGGTTTTCTCTGTAGTGGGTGTGTGCAGCGCAATGCTGCACAGAAGGGAAGTAAATTATGCTATTAACTGTACAAGGAGTAAAGAGGGTTTACGGGCCGCTAAATATAATATCAAACGGTACATTCACGGAAATACTCCAGCTATTATTTTGCCGGTTTCGTACATAAAACGTGATTGTACCTGAGTAAATCCGCTCGGTATTCATAGGACCGTGCCCTTCTACCTTGACCCAAGTATTGGTGGGACTCCATGTACCTGGAGAGCCAGTACGGGACGTAAAGGTAAAGTCATTGTTACCCCAGTTATCCTCCCGGTTTATTGTGTACCTATATTCAAGATCATTGGCAGTTGCCCCATAACCCACTGTGTAATCCGTCAAAACGTTCCAGGTGAGGGAACGGGTATACGCTGCGTTTAGGGTATTTTCTTCTACCCTTTTATAACCCGGACGGTAAATGAAGTACAGTGCAGAGGCACAGCCTACAAAATCCGTTATCTTAATCCTACCGCTCCGGGGAATGCCCTGATTCTGTTCGATACTGGGGACGAGTCCACCACCACGATAGAATTCTGTAAGTTTTGGATGAGTCCCGTTCCACCCGAAAAACTCACCTATATCCCGTAGCCCGAAAGGGGGACTGGTGTGAGGGAAGTTGACTTTTTGGTCCACGGTAGGCCACTTCTTAGTGGATACTGTGAACGTGTCCTTACGTCCTCCAAAGTCCACCTCGAACGTGTCTGTCAGGTCATAGTCGTAAGGCGCGGTGAACCAGAAGGTGAATGTCCCACTTGAATGTACCCCCTTGTTGGTTGTGGTCACGCTACCGTCAGCCTTAGTGTGCTTGATCGTCACCTGCGCCGGATAGTTTGTGCCAGTGATATTAGCCGTGGCGCTGTACATGACCTTGGGGTCAAGACCCGACTGGCTTGGGAAGTTGAACGAGTCGGGGTAGGTGTCTTTGTTCCTACGGCGAGTGACTATGTAGACCGTCTTGCCCCTACAGCGGATACGTAAGGTGTCAGTTTCTCCTACGTGTCTGCGTAGCGTGTAACCCCCGGCACCTATCGTCCCTGTTCCGTGGTTCCAGTAGTCAGTTTCAAACCAGTCAACCTGCAAGTCGGACGCGTACCCACCGTCTACGAAAGTGAGTTTATCGCCTCCTTTTAGCCAGTCCACCTCACCTGGGGTGACGTATATCTTATCTGTTTCAAAGTCATACTCCACTCGGACGTTATAGTTAGCCATTAGGCGTTACCCCACTGGTCAATCGCACGCTGTTGTGCATCCACTTTAGCTTTAATTTCCTTCACAGCTTCAACCAGTAACGCCACAGGGCCTGACAAGCTGATACTCTTTAGCTTCTCGCCTTCATCACTGGTAGTAACTGATTCGGGTAGAACAGCTTCAAGCTCCTGTGCGATTAGTCCAGCTTTGTATTGGCCTAGTTGGTCTTGATGATATGTGTAGCCGTTAAGCTGATCGACTTTAGCGAGTGCGTTACCGATCAACCTGATGTCAGACTTAATGCGCCGGTCAGAGGTCGCAATGAAGTCCGGCCCCCACGCCTCACCAGTATATGTCCATCGGTCAAGGTCACCGCGCCAGTAAAGGCGGGTACTGATACCGCTACCGTCATGCAGGTAGAAACCGAAACGATTGTCGCTGTCCCGATACCAAACCCGACCGTACTGGCCGCTACTGCCTACAATGTCTATGTTGGACTCAGCACCCCCGCTACGTAGTTCAATATGCTCAGTATTGAGTTCGTCTATGTGACCGTTCTTCGTGTGCAGGTCATGGAACGGCCAGCCAGATGTACCCAGCGCACTAGTCCCGCCGGACTGATACGGGATAAGGCCATTAGCAGTGGTACGCACCCAATTACCGTCAGTTGATCCCGACATTAGACCGTAGTAACCGTTCTTGTTCTTTTGGGTCATTAATATGTCGTCACCAACCGCAGGGTGTTCAGTAAATGTAACCGGCCCCCCATTGTAGTAGTAGCTCATGACTTCTGTGTTCACGCCATTGCTACGGCGAAAGAAACTAACCCTGTCATTCAGCGGGGATGAACTACTAGGCGCACCGTCCCCGTTGTACTCAAAACCGCCTCCATACGCTAGCGACTGCCCCACATACACGCGGCCTGTTCCTTGGCTGCTACCAATCAAGTTCAGGACAGACTCGCCACTATCATCTGACAGAACTGTCAGTGTTGTGTTAGTCCCGCCATCCAAGGTCAGCCCATACTGGTCGAGTTTCATCCATTCCCGATACGAACCCGTGCCCAAATTCCCTACATCATAAGAACGCCAGACGAACGGCTCGTTGTAATCATCAGAAGTCCAAAACTCGAAATAACCATCATTACCCGAACCCGCTGCGACACGGATGCCTGCATAATCATTTGCACCGCGTGGCTGGAATCGAATCTCAGGATTGTCACCGACCATCTCAATGTCACCGTTACGCAGCAGCCGTAATGTCTCCGTGTCATAGTTTGTTAAGAGCATCCCCACTACATCTGATGTTCCCCCAAACCGGTATTGAAGCCAGTTGTTAGTATTGATGTATGTACTAACCGCTGCGCTAGAATTGACAGGTGATTTGTACATCAAACCTTTGACTGTCTCAGTTAACCCGTCTACATATATCAGATCACCTTTAAGTGTGATTCCACGTGCGGGACTTCCGCCAAGGCCCGTCAACCACAACTCACCGTTGTTGCCGTTTGCGTCAAGCCCCTGCACATAACCACGGTTAGCAGAACCCACGAAACGTAAGCCACCACCGTTGTCTTGATAGATTGTAGATATATCAGAACGTAGGAACTGGGTAGAGTCCAAACCATCCAACGTAGTCGCATCACCACCAGAACCACCACCGGAACCACCGCCAGCCCCGTCCTCAGAGACACTAAATGTCGCAGAATTATTGCTCGGGAAATCCGCTGACATGTCACTAAACACAACTTTATATACAAAGGTTCCGTTATCCGGTGCAGTAAAGTCTTCAAAGCTTTCGTACATATTGAAGCCGCGTACATAGGTTGTAGAGCCGGGCTCACTTTCATTGTACGTTTCCATATCGGCTTGTCCGGTGACGGTGCGGATAAGGGTATCGTCCCGATATATCTTGGCAGTTAGTTGGGCCTGGGCCTTCATTGTACTTGAGCTGTCCGTAGCCGTAGCCTGTAACGTGACAGTTATCGGGGACGTACCGTGATCAAGTGCTTCGAGAGGATAAGCCTGTTGGAGAATAGGTTTGATTTTAGAGGACCGAACCCCACCTGTAGAGGTTCCTACCTGACTGAGGATAAAGTCGATAACCTCTTGACTTAAGCTGTCTTTGTATATGCTTGCAGGGAGTATCCAGGTACCGTTTAGTAATCCCGTCCCACTGCCAACACGAAAAACAGTTTCCC
This sequence comes from Salinimonas marina, assembly GCF_015644725.1. Taxonomy (NCBI): domain Bacteria; kingdom Pseudomonadati; phylum Pseudomonadota; class Gammaproteobacteria; order Alteromonadales; family Alteromonadaceae; genus Salinimonas; species Salinimonas marina. The sequence continues at coordinate 1,720,746 of NZ_CP064795.1, read as the reverse complement.
CACCCACGGTGGCATCAATAAGGCGCCCGCCACCACCGCTTATTACTACTTCATCCACACCATTAACAGATTTTAATCTCCCAGATATATCAATGTTCTGGGCGAATAGGTTAGTTACATCTACCTTCTCTGCTGTGATTGCCTTGGACGCCAGGTGATCTGTCTGGACAGCACCTGTCACAATATGTTGTGAAGTAATGGTACCGAGGACAAGCGCATCTCCGTTGACCACTAGTGTAGGTTCTACCCAACTAATACCATCAAACCGCCTTGTTTGACTGGCGGTACGTGCTTCATTGGTGTAAGTCAAGTGTGTGTGGTTAATGGGCGCGTGACCCGTCAGTACAGTGTAATCATTGGTGGCGGTACTGTTGGCCGGGAATACCCCATTTGAGTTAACTATGGTGTAAAAGCCGGCACCAGGTGAACCATCCGCACCCTGGATATCAGCCTGGTCAGTGATGGTTGTGCCGTCAGTCAAGATTAACTGGCCCCGGATAACTCCACGGCGATTCACCGTATCAAAGCTGACAAACGGCTCCATGGTGTCATCGTGCAAAATGTTGACCTGACTACCAATCAAATCCACCTTGCTGACACTTTGGTTACCGGTGCCGTCGGTGACCACCAATCCAGTGATACGATTGTTAATATCCAGGCCAAAGAACGCCCGGGCATCTAACTCGTTCAATTCATTGGCCATGACCTCAAACAAGCTACCAACTGTACCGGTAACCGGTTGAGAATAGCTATCCGTAAACGAGATACTGACCTGATCCAATGCCTGAGCCAATGGTAACTTAACCCAGGTACCACCATTAGCTTCACAGGTGGTTTTGTCGGTATCAGTCGTCAGCTCGCCGGCAATCGTACAGTAACCGACCGAGGCATTGGTGTGGTCTTTGGCAGAAGCCAGTGCAGTACCAATGTCTGAATCCATCTTGGCTGATAAATCGGTGACCGCCTGGGCATTGACTTGGTCTGCGTCAGCCCTGGTTGTTTGCTCCTCATAAATGGCCGCATTAGTGGAACTGACAAACGTATTGTAGGAACTTTCCAGTGTATTGAGACTGGTTGTTAATGCGCTATCTGCATCTGCACGGGTAATTGACTCCTGATTTAATGCCGCATTAGTGGTAGTGACAGAATCGGTTATCCCCTGGTAATTGGCTTCCAGCGTTAAAATACTGTCAGCATACGCATCATACGCCGAGGTCATTACCGTGAAACGGTTGTCTACGTCTGCGTTCACCTGGTTCAGGCCATCGTTTACCGTGGCAGTCAAAGCGGTAATGTCACTGGCCAATGCAGTATCTGCATTGGACCGAGCGGTGGACTCGTTCGTAATACGGGCATCCAGGGAGGTGTGTGCCGTGTCAAAGCCAGTAGATATATCAAAGATCTGCTGTGCAAGGGAGGCATGTTCAGTGGCTCGCGTACTGCGTTCCAACGAAATGTCTGCATCCACTTGGTCCAGCCCCTCCTGTACGGACGCAGATAAACTGTCTACCGCAGAAGCTATGACGCCTTCTCGTGTAACCGCGGCCTTACGTTCCGAAAGCAGCGCTGCTGCCCGGGTCACCCCCTCACCTTGTATCAGGGCAGTAAGCTCCTCCGTTGCCGTACTGATAGCGGCATCGGTTGTAACCAAGACCGAATCAATACGGCTTATCTCAGATGTACGGGTAGTGGTTTCCGAATTCATCTGGGCGGTCAGCGCATTTATCTGAGCAACCCGCGCTTCGCTATCTGTCAATAGTATGCTGATCTGCTCGTTCAGCGTGGCAATCGCGGTGGAACTGGCTAATCCCAGGGTTTCCTCTATCTGAACGAGGTTGGCATTCACCGTCAGGATAGTATCATTAATTAACTTGAGCGCTTCCGAGAGGTTCTGTGCAGCGAGTTCGTCCAAATATAGTCGTGATGTACTACCGTAGGCATCAATGTCTGCCTCAAGGCGTACAAGCTCGTTTACCACCTCGTCTAAACCAAGGAATTGAAGGATAGCTGCCTGGTCGGTGCTACTGGCTGCCGGGATACTGTCACTGACCGGCGTGGACTCCCCAAAATGGGTAAAACCCTGGAGCCAATAGAAGTAACTCTGGCCAGGTTCCACTGTATCCACGTAAGCCTGTTCTAACGAGGTACCGACCGGAATGGCTGCGGCCGGATCGTTCACGGTAGCCCGAAGTATTTCTGTATGAGAGTGATGAGGAGGAACATTTAACTCAATCCAGGACAATCTGACCTGGGTAAAGCCGCGTTCGGCTACGCCTCCGCTAAATACCGTGGTGTCTGGGTCGGTATTGGTGAAATACCCGTCCCCACCACGGTTTGGTTGGTACAGACTGACGGGATCGTCTGCCTGAATGGTGATGATGTGGGTTGTGTCACCGATTTCTTGTGTCGGGTTCGCCGTGTTAACTACGATTTCGTGATGATTCTCATCCACGACTACCTCGTCCGGCGATACCTCATGTACTACATGAAAGTTATCGTTGTTCATAGGGGACCCTATTTAGGATTGGACGATGTTCCGGCGAACTTCAATCTGAGACTGGAGGATGGTGAGTGTCTTACCCGCAGTATCGGTCATTACTGCACCCATCAGATACTTGGCTGCGTCCACATCGGCCTCCAAAATATCTACGGTATCTGCAGGCTCAACCGTAAAGGTAATTTCTCCGTCAAGTCCTCCGATAGTGGCGGTTTTTTCAATCTCCGGGGTGGTATAGAGAGAACGGCGAATCACCAGTTTTGCGGTGTAGCCGGTTATGTCGATAGGTACACCGTCTTTATCCTTGTAAATCAATGTCAAAGGATAGTGACTATTGGTGTATAGCTTAGGAAGTGGTTTCATAGATAACCTATAAGGGAAGGGTTTACTTTTGGCGGGGTAAAAGGTACTTTCTGTGGGCCGGGAAGACCGGCCCTATCCGGGCAATGTATTGCACATGCCCTACTCCCCAGAACCATCCACACAGGCAAATCCTATGCTGACTATATACGGCTCCAAGGGCTGCACTTTTTGCGTGAAAGCAGTTGAGCTACTTACCGAAAAAGAATTACCTTTCGATTATTATGACATTAAAGTCCCAGAACAAAAAGACAAACTGGATTTCATAAAAAACCAGGGGCTGCGTACTATTCCTCAGGTCTACCAGGGCGATACACATATTGGCGGGTACCAGGAATTAGTGAGGTATTTAAACCATGCTGATTCTTAAACGCACGTACTGGGAAACACATACTTCCGGTACTCTTTATCTTCCTGACGGTTCTCTTAGATACTCCCTCGAACTCCCTGACAAAGATAACCTCCCTTTTCTATCTTGTGTCCCGGAGGGTGACTACATTGTGGACCGGAACACCACGGGCGCCCACCAGTATTATTCCCTAAAAGATGTCCCAAACCGTAGTCATATCGAAATCCACCCTGCCAATAGAGTAACCCAACTTGAAGGGTGTATTGCCTTTGGAAAAGCACACATGGACGGGCAACTATTCAGAAGTAAGGATACGTGTGATGAATTATTGAAGTGGTTTGGGGATGCTTCTTGGGTTTTAAGGATTACATCATAATGAATTGGAAAGAGATAAAGGAAACAGTTGCTGAGTACGCACCTATGGCCGGAACCCTGTTAGCGGGGCCACACGGCGCAGCCGTGGGCACCCTGATAGCAAGTACCCTGGGAGTAAAAGAGACACCAGATGCAGTATCCACTGCGCTTCTTTCTCCGGACTCAAGAGTAAAATTGAGAGAGTTGGAATTTGAAAATCAAAAGCATTTTGGAGATCTGCTTTTGAAAGGCTTTCAAAGTGAAACGGCCGACCGTCAGGATGCCCGAAAGAACCATGATGAGTCTGAAATGCCTAAAGTGATTGTTTTGATTCTCACTTTATTGGCTACTTTGTATGGCGGATTGCTCTTTTTTGTCACGATCCCCGTAGATAACAAAGAGTTAGTGAGCTTCTTCGGAGGGCAACTCATTACTCTTTGGGCAGGAAGTGTGGCGTATTGGGTAGGTACGACTCGGGGAAGTCTCTTCAAAAATGGACTCCTTTCGAGAATTACTACCAAATAAGTAATAGAAAAAACCCACGTTTTCGTGGGTTTTTATTTACAATTGCACAATTACAAGTATTCTTATGCTGTTAATCGAGACTTATTCAGGTTGAATGGAATGTTCCCAAATCCAATGGAAAAAATGAAATTTAAATCGTTTCCAAGACGCTATGCTCTTATTCAAATCAAGGATGAACGTAAGGTAGCGTGCTGGGTGAATGAAGAATGGATTATCGACTCAACATGTAAAAGCATCAATGAAATGTTGAAGGAAGGATTAGTAGGAGAAGACGCGGTACAAGGATGGATTAATTTACAACCTGCGGCTACTCATTAGCTTTCTTTTTTAAAAACAAATCAGCGTATGCACGAATACTTTGTGAGCCAATAAATCCAATAGAGCCTCCAATAAATATCGTCCAATCCTGGTCAAGTCCTAGTGCGGTCACGCCACTGCCGGCGACAACGGCAAGCGCACCGCAAAGGGCGGATTCCAGGAGAATACGAACGAAGGACGTTTCTTCTTTGTCGTAGATTACACGCAAGATAGAGATGACGACTGCAAGGGCTGCACTGATCACCGTTGGTGGGGTTTCTTTCAAATGATCAAACATTAGGGACTTCTTTTTAGCGGGGGAATCAGGTAAGTAAAACACCCTGCACTATACAGAATTCTCAATAATAAAGCGTTAGCTTATCAAGGCTAACGCTTTTCTTTTATAAAACGCTTACGGTCTTTTTCCCGTTACAAATTAACCAACCAGTGTCGAGTATATTGTCTCGATAATCCACTTTGTCCTTGTATTTTGAAAGTGAATGTTTGGGGTGTGTGCCGGATGAACGGCTCCGTCGTTCGCCGGGGAAAAATCAGCTTTTATACCCATTTGTCTTTCCAGATGCGTTGGTTGGAGGGAATGTCGGGTTGGATAAGCCCCTGCTGCTCAATCTGAGCAATCTGAGTTGAAATAAGTCCCTGATACATCTGCGCCAGTTGACGGCTTTCACTGTTACCGCCTCCCAACATGCGTGTTACGCAATAGTTCGCCAGGATATCAATACAGTAGTCAGGAATGTTTAACTCAATCTCATCGGGGTTCATACCACGGTAGGGTTTAATCTTGGGGTGATTAGCTTGGTAGGTTACCGCCACTACCGCATCTTTAGGTTCATAGAATTGAATCTCACGGTGGTTAGGCGTAAATACTGACGCGGGGTCGTTAGTATCGTTAATACTAAACGGTTCGCCTTCACTGTTGACTACGGTTTCAATAGCTAACACGTTGTCTTGAAAGGGCATTACCTCGTCCAGTATATACTGGTTGATCCCCGCATCAACACCTTCTGATTGGGAAACCGCAAATTGCTTACTTAATACATAGCGACTTTGTAATGCGTTGGTTTGTAGCAGTACCTGGTCTACTTTAAGTCGAAGCATAGTGTGTAACAGCGTCATTCCGCCGTTTACAAATGTGGTCACACGCGGATAGTCTTTCTCGGCTATGGCGCCAACATCGTTGGTGCCGATGGCCAGTTGGGATAATTCACCATAAGATAGGTGGTCAAAAAAGTCTGAAAGTAACATGGAGGGTTCTCGGTAGGTTACACGATGTAGGAATCAAGGCGGGAGGTGTCTTCGTCTTCTGCCTCGTGGCCCCATATATCTGAACCATCCTGCTGAGACAGTGTAATGTCCTCAGAAGGTCGCCAGGTATTCAGGACACTGAGCATCGACACGGTATCTATAAAGTCGTCGTGTTTCGACTTAAAGCCGCCTTTTGAGGCTAGGGTCAACTCATCCATTGCTTCACGCAATTCAGTGCTGTCCTTTCGCTCTTGGGGGAAAAAGATCTTGCCCATTTTGAACATAGGCAGGATGGTATTAAAGCGCACCATCTTTTGGGTATTCGGTCGTATGCCGGGGTTCCCGTTATTGTTCTCAGAAGCCAAGGGGAAGAAGATATTGCGGGTTAGCATCTGATCTTGTATCCACTGAACAAAACCACCCTGCTGGCCACTTACCTCCACACCGACTTCCTGGGGCCGGTACACCTGAGCCAAACGGAACAAATCATTAATGTTTTTGTCCATGAGCTGGCGCCTAACCACCCCATCTACCCAGAACCAGTCACCCTGGCTGTTGAGCGCCCACACACTGATTACTGAGTAATCGGCACTGGTCCGTTCAGACGTTGCAAAGTCCGTCGTGATATAGAAGTTAAACCGGGCTCGGTTAGCCAGGACACTCTGTAGCCGGTACCAGCGAATATCGTTATCTGCGATTAGCCGGTCTTCATCCGACATAATCCGAAGCATCAGTTCCTGGTTAAACGTGTCGGCTTTACCCAGTTTCACCGCAATATCGTATTGCTCTTTCACATAGTCATAGGTGAAGCGGTCCGGCCAGGACCCGCGGAACTCCTCCCGGCTACAGGGGAACTGCTCACACACTGGAAACACATTCACCTTCCAGGCACCTGACTCAACGGCCTTGTAAAGCGGATCTTTGGCGTTGAACGGTGTACCTGACCAGATGATCATGTTGTGTTTAGGGTGCAGGGCGTAGGTTACCGCTTTGTATATCGTGGCTTCGACGTTCTCAATAATGGTCGGTGACTTGGCATCTTCATCGGAAAACAAGTCATCCAGTACCGCCAGTTGAGGCCGCTTACCCATCTCTTTGGCGCCCCGTACTCCGGTCTTAGCACCATAACCTTTGATAATGAATTTCTCGCCTGACGCGTTCACAAATTCCCAGCGGATATCGGTAAACCGGGTAGTCGGAATCATCTCTTTCAGAAAGTCAGAGTTTTCCCGGCGGTACTCCAGGTTCTTCCGCATGTTCTTCACACCATTATCAATGGAGTCAGATACATACAGCGCCAGGTCAACCTTGCCGAATCCCGGCAACGTCCCATACACCGCGATGTATAAAAACAGGTACTCACCCATTACAGTGGTTTTCGCAATACCCCGGTGACACAGATTGGCAATCCGGGTCCCTCCCTGAGTAATGGTATCCAGCATGTAGTAGTGAACCAGCGGGGTTAAGTTTTCCTCCCCTTCTGCCCCATTCACCAGCTTAATAAAGCTTACAAACTCCAGGGCAAAGTCGGAGGGCACATACCCGGGCTTCATGGAGTAATCCACGTTGTTCAGGTAATCCTCAACCTTAAGTCGGGTATCTTCTAATGCTTGAGCAACGCCATTACTCATCATCAACCTCCGTGTATTCCACGTTGTCGATAATCTTTGAATGAGCGACTTCCTGTGCATTTGTGGCGCCGGCCTGTATCAACATACGCTGCTGGGCTGCAAGCTCAGCGGTGCGTAACTTCAATTGCTCGATAACGCTGTCTTCTTTGACACCAATATCCAGTTCAATCTTCTGTTTCTCAGGTTGTTTGAGTTGCGTGAGGATGCTGTTCGCAGCATCAGAGCGCACCTTCTCACTTCGGGCATTGAGCATCAGGTCAGCCTGCACATTCAATGCACGTTGATATAAGTCCTGGTTTAGTACCCAGGTCGGAACCAAGGTCTGCTCAAGTATCAGGTTAACTAACTTGGATTTGTTATAGGCCGTGACATAACTGGCTACGTCTTTTGAGGAAACACCCTGGGCGTTAAACCGGGCTATTTTGTCAGGGAAGGTATTGGAGTAAGCCTGAATATTGGTTTGGTTCATCAGCTTATAACTGACATACCGTACTGCATCCAGGTAATTGGTTATCTTGAACTTCCCCGTCTTTAACACATGGGTATAGCTCACAAGGTTGTCACGATACTGCTCGTACATCTCAGGGTCACTGATCGTGGCATTAATACCATCAATCAATTGCTGATTAATACTCTTTTTAAAGTTGTCTGGCAGCGCAGACTTTATTTCATCTACGGTAAGTTGAGTCATGAAGGGATACTTTTAGGTGGGACTAGTGTTTTTAGAAACACTGGTATAGTATGACGACTCCTTCCGGTGCGTTTCTAGCACCACCTATTCTTAAATCCCCGAGAGAGAAACCATGTCTGAAAGTAACTTTGATCAAAACATCGAACAGGAAATTCAAGAGAAAGGCCTAGAAGCCAAGAGAATCAGATACGAGGATATTCAAGCTAAACTCAAAACATTGCGTTTTGAATATTGGATAGTCCCCAACACAACTACCACGGTATGCACAGCGATTGACACTACCGGGTTCACACTCGCGTTGGAATACTCTGCGTGTGTTAGTCCTGAAAACTTCGATGAAGAAATAGGACGTAAAGTTGCTTTAGTTAATGCTACCAAAAGCGCAGAAGATGCGCTATGGAAACTTGAAGGCTACAAACTCAAGCATAGTTAAAGACAGTCTGAATTATACGAGCCCTCCGATGTGAGGGCTTTTTTGTGCAAATAATATACGCCAACTTTTCTGAGAATTTAATAATTAGGTACGAGTTCATTACTACCGTGAATTTGCTCTGTGAGCAAACCTACCCCCCTACCTACACATACCCAGCAAAGCTGGATTAATGGCACTACCGTCAACATCAACTATCGAGGAAATTCACATGATCAAGCAAATCCGTCAAGGTCTTAACGTTATCTCTGTTCTATTCACAGCAGCAGAGGACGCAGCAGAATCACTTGCATCTGGTACCCGTGTACTTCGCGCATACGCCGATGACTGGGAAGACCAAGAGAAAAACAAGATGGCCCAAGAGAAGGCCAAACGTGACCAAGCTCTAGCCCAACTACAAGTCGTAGACCAAGCATCGTAAGTAAAGGGGACTTCGGTCCCCTTTATTCTTTAAAGCTACACAACACAACAATACACAACAACGAAGACAGTTCTTATGTTACTTCTTATACGCTCCTGTATGCCACTGTGACAGCATCAGTATGTATCTGGTACATAGCCTTAGCTTCATAGTAGATAGTTAAGCAGGGAGACTCAGGGATAGCTTACAGACTAATTCCTTATCACCTACATCTTACCATCTATCTACCTCATTCCGATACTCACCCTATATACCAGCATAGCTGGAGTGATGAATGCTAATCAAACTATTGAGGAATGAACATGACTTTAGCAGAACAAGTGAATTTACCTGAACGTGTTGCCTACATCGAGTGTGCTCATCATGAGAATGCTCATGTTATGACATTGACTGAGGGTACATTCCGTTACTCATTACCAGATATATCGTGTGGTCAGTTGACCATCATCATTGGTGATGAGGAGATTATCCCAGCTAAGTGGAACTTTGTTACTGATGACGCTATTGAAGATGGAGTTCACTCAGCTGATAAGTTCACGCTACATGAGAACTACGTAGGTTAATACATCAATGGGCTGAGCCGTCAGGCGTAAGCCCTATTTCACTTATGGGATTTAGTATGAACAAGTTAGATGAGATATTCACTGATTTATCAGTCTTAGTGGTACTGGTAGTAGTGGCATTTATGGCCTCAGTACTTCTCACTATTTACTCAAAGGTGGCACTGAACATTGCACCTGATATAGGTACTGCAATTGAACTCACCTTAGAAGAAGTGAGTGTAGTATTTCAGTCATTAAGTAATGTAGTAAGTAGTATATAAGTACTTATATATATCTATATGGAGCTCTGTGGCTACGCCACTCGCTCCATGTTTTTCTTTATATTTATATAGTTATATAAGTATATATATCCTACCTAGTAGTGAGTTCATTGAATTTACACTACACAACAAAACACTACACGGGGCTTCGCGGCGCTCAGCCTACAGTTGTCATCTACCATCGTCAAGGTCACTCATCTCATTTATCGAAACACGTGCTTCGCACGTTCGCGCAAAGCGCGATTTACGGGATAGCAGAACGGTCTGTTGCCCAAACTATAAATGACTATGAGGATAGTGAAATGGCTAAATTAGCTAACAACAACGCAGTACGTAATTCTTCAACTGGTAACCGTGGAAATGCACGTCGTGCAGACGGTTTCGCCAACTTGGTGGTAGAGAATTCAGAAGGTCAGCGCGTGTCACTTTCGCGTACCGGTACTCAGTTATACCGCTCTGATGAGCCGAGTTCAGCAATGCAAGCATTGCATAACTGGATACTGGATAACCCGGAAGAAGCAAAAGGTTTAGTAATTCGTGTTGACTCAATAGTCAATCTTGAAGAACGCGCTGACCCGAATGAAATGGACTTTTCTTCGTTCCTTTCAGGTGCCTCTAAACCTGCTAAACCCTCTTCTGATGAAACAACCAATAAGCTTCGTGAGCACTTCGCTAAAGCATAAACATTAAGGGTACTTCGGTACCCTTTCTTCTGTAAGGAAACAGTCATGCCACATGATTATGTGAATCGTAAACCTCGTAAGAAATTTGTACTAAGAGACTGGCACTTGAACATCATTGCCGGGCTGTTGGTTGTTGGCGCTGTGCTGACTATTCGTGTTTTGTTACCAGCATAGCTGGCGTTAAAGGGGCATGTGTCCCTTTCTTTTGATTTGCAACTGTGAGGATAGTTGAAATGTTTGAAATGGATTTAGATAGCTGGGTTGAACAGCATCTTGAGAGTCTGGATACCGACAGCTTTGATGAGCCTGTGTGTATGGAAGAATTGCCGGCAAATATGCCACTGCAATTTAATTGATTGTAAGGGGGCTAAGGCTCCCTTTTTTGTTTAAGGAAACATTATGCAAATCAAGCACTTTGTGGGTAATTCGATGCGACAGACCATGTGTGGTTATTACGCCTCAGATAAAGTTGATATCTCTGCGTATGAGGCCACAGTGACCTGTAAGCACTGTCGTCAAATGTGGGCCAGTGTGTTCTATGTCAAGCCGGAAGATGGCCAGCCATCGTGGGCACAACAAGCTTAAAAGAATTAACGGGATAGGTGCGCTCCGCGCACTCCTGTCCCTGTCGGGACTAACGGGATGAAGCCAATGATAGATTTAGATTCCTACCAACGCTATGTCGAAAAGACGTTCAGTAAGAGAAACATTAAAGCACGGATACTGCATGATTTGACTAATGATCAATCCATGATTGACCTGATGGAACGCTGTGCAGATAGCTTACGTGAGTGGTTGCGTGGTGACTACTACGCTACTAAAAATCAACGTCTTGAGGAGTTATCCAAGCGGGATATGCTGGAAGTCCTCCAAGACATACTGTGCGTCACCGCTACCCTGACGAGGGATACTGAAATTTCCTCAGTGGTAGGTCAGATAGTCGGTTCATTGAAAATGGACAATAAGATTCACGGTATTACTACTGCCGCGGAACTAATGGGCCTGATTACAGAGTTCGATTTCTTCGACCTGTATAAAGAGGATGAGTACGGCATTCTAATGGTCCGTAACAACATTGAACTGGATGAACAGACGCATACGTTTATCCATGAAACTAAGTTCTTACCACCAATGGTGGTGCCCCCAAATACAGTGGAGCACAACTACGACAATGCCCTGTTGACCGAGAAATCAGCAATGATATTAGGTAAGGGTACGTACCATGATGGTGATATCTGTTTAGATACTATCAACACCTTTAACCGGATTCCCTTATGTCTGAATAAGCGGGTGTTAACCAGCTTATCAGAGGTACCTAAGGATCCGGATATGGACGTTGATGTAGCCAAGCAATGGCATACCTTCGTCACCGCGTCTTACCGGGTGTACCGTGACCTGATTCAAACAGGTAATCGGTTCCATCTGACGCACAAGGTCGATATGCGGGGGCGTACCTACGCTCAGGGATACCATGTATCAACGCAGGGTAATCAATTTAGAAAAGCGATATGTGAATTCGCTGATAAAGAGGTAATTGAGTTATGAAAAGCCACGCAGAGCGTGAATTATGACGTTTGTGGTCTACATTCCAGAAGGAAGGTACTGGGTAGCCGGGCGTGGGTTCTCCACCTATGACCCGACCACTGCCACGCAGTATACCTCACCGCAACAAGCCCAGTCTGTCGCCAGTCGATGGAATGGCGCCGAAGTTATCAAACTAACCAATTAAACCCACGCAGCCTGTCGCTAACGCTACGGCTGCTGCCTAACTATTGAGGAGTAGTTATGAAAGAATTCAAAGGTGTAGAGTACATCAAGATTGCCGTGGCCAATGCTTTTGGTCTGGATAAAGAACTGTTTGAAGACCGTATCAAATGGGTAGATTCCAAGGACATGCAGGCACTGCATGGACTGGTAGATGATGCCGATGAACCAGCTATTTATAAAGCTGCACTGTTTGCCTTAGAAGATGCCTACGCAGGCAGACCATCCGGCTTCATGGTAGGACTGGATGCCTGTTCATCCGGTGTCCAGATCATGGGTGCGTTGATGAATTGTAAGGTTACATGTGAGTCCACTGGGTTGATTGACCCTAATCGTCGGGCTGACATCTATACCGATGTCACCGATGTAATGAATACCAAGCTAGCGAAGTTAGGTATGCACTTCACCGCTGCTCGCAAAGGTGTGAAAGAGGCACTGATGACTCACTTCTACGGCTCAAAGATGAAACCAAAAGAGATCTTTGGTGAAGATACCCAAGAGCTGGCTACCTTCTATGAGTCATTGAAAGTTGTGGCACCGGGCGCAGTAGTTGCTATGCAGCATTTAATGGATGCTTGGCAACCCTATGCCCTGAAACACGAATGGGTACTGCCTGATGGCTTTCACGCGGTCTGTCCGGTATTGGAAGCCGAGGATATCCGTATCCGTGTTGATGAACTGGATGGTACATCTTTCACGCATCGTGTGGATCTGAACCAAGGTACTGAAACCGGTCTGTCCATTGCAGCCAATGTGATTCACAGCATTGATGCCTTACTGGTACGTGAGATGAGCCGACGTTGTAACTACGATGAGTACGTCCTTGAAGCCTGTTTGACAGGGATTGACGCTTATTTCGAGGAACAAGGTTATCCCATGCCGGCAAGCAGCAACAGCCGTGAGTTTGTCTCACTGCGTTGGGCCGAACTACTGGTAACCGGGGAACATGCTTATTGTGACTTTGAGGATGAATTACCTGAATTGGTTAGGCTGATTGAACTCACCTTAGCGCACAAGGCATTCCCAGTGGTGTGTGTGCATGATGAATTCAAGTGCCATGCTAATAACATGAACCATCTTCGTCAGCACTATATGACCATGTTCCAACAACTGGCTGACTCCAACTTACTGGAGGATATTCTAGGCCAGATTCACGGTACCAACTATCGCATCACGCCTATGGGTAGTGTGTCACACGCAATTGGTAACTCGAACTACTTCCTATCGTAAAATCATCCCCTTGGCTCACGCCTTGGGGTTATTTTTTTACTGGATTTACTAAAGAGCTGTGCATCCGCACAGTCCTGCCCATACCGATATACTAAACTTCCCAAATATCGGAGAAACGACTATGTGAAGACGATATGAAAAAGACGCACCTATTTACAACCAAAGAGTGGCTTGAAAAACTCAGAATTAAGATATTTGCCTCAGCAGACTCACTGGATGAAGCCCGTGAAGATGCGTATACCGCGTTACCAGACAGTCCTAAACACCATGTGGATGCCGCACTTGATCGCTACCACAACACACTCATTGAGACAGTAAAGCAACACGCGAACGAGTGAGAAAGGCAGGCTCTGCCTGCTCCTGCGGTCTGACAAATCTGTTAGCAGGAGTCACTATGCGTGAAATCAAATATTTAGTTGTTCGGGTTGTACCCATTATCACTTTATTTGCCGCATGGCATTGGGTGGAATTGCTGTGAACTTCCCGGACGATATCGACCAATATGCCTGTCACCCAGACAGTCCATTCTACAAGCCTACTATTCCTCTATGTGGCGATTGTGGAGAGGAGCTTGAAGGTGATGGGCATACCCTATTTTGTATAAACCCCACTTGTAATGAGTCTCAAGAGAATTGTGATGTATCCCTCGATCAAAGTGAAGACGATTAACCCCTTTGCACCCTTACCTACCCTGGCCCATGCCGGCGATGCAGGCTTGGATGTGCAAACCATGGTGTCTGTGACACTAAATCCGGGTCAACGTGCCAGCTTACCCACTGGCTTAGCCTTTGGTATTCCCGATGGCTTCTATGGCCAGATGGAACCCCGTGCAAAATTGGCGGATAAATACGGCATTGATGTAATGGCCCGGGTTGTAGACAGTACGCATACCGGTGAAGTCCATGTGGTGATTATCAATCACGGACAGGATGCAGTTGAGTTTCGTAAAGGCGATAAGATCGCCCAGCTAATTATCAAACAGACCTTTAGCCACTTACCACTGGTTGAAGTAGAACGACTGGACGAAACCAGTCGTGGTGCATCAGGAATACTAGATTCCGAATTGCGCCTGTAACTGAGTCGCGGGGCCTATAGCCCTGTTTAAGAAGATAATGATAAGGAAATGCTATGTTCAAGCACGAAAAAGAGCTGAAAAAGGTATTTGAAGTATTTAAAGGAAGTGAGGGTAACATTCGGCCCCATTTCATCTTAACCGGGCCATCAGGCTCAGGCAAAACGTACACCGTGGCTAAGCTATGTGAAGACTTGCAACTGAATCATCTAGAAATTAACGCCGCTCAGCTTACTAAAGAAGGTACTTCTGGTAACAGTCTATCTAAGGCATTGGCACCGTTGGGTGACATGCCGGCAGATAAACCAACAGTGTGCTTTGTTGATGAGTTTGACAAACTGTTTATTTCAGGAAACCAAAACTCAGATCTAGCGCATGAAACTACCAACGGCGTACAGAATGAGTTTTTAAAGGTACTTGAGAGCGAAACCGCTGCTGTGTACGGGCCTTACGCAAAATACGTAAATATTCCTATTAACCACGTATTATTTATCTTTGCCGGTGCCTTCAATGGCGAGGAAGGTATTGACCTGGACAGACTACGTGAACTAGGAATGAAAACGGAGTTTCTTGGTCGCGTTGGCTTGGTATTCAATACCGACAAGGTGCCTTTGGAATCTCTACTAAAAGCAATGCGTAAGTCCGAACTGATGAGAATGTACTTGGCGCTTTTTCCTAAAGTAAAACGTCAAGATGTTGAAGCCAAGGTCACTGAACAAATGACCGAGGCTTATGCCAATAACACTCTTGGTTTCCGTGCTATCAGTACCCTGCTTCACCGCTACTTTATCTGCGGTGGTACCAACCAACCCAAACAAGAAAAACCGTTATTCAACACAGCGCTTGAACTAGGGTAACGGTATTTTACTGAGTCGCGGAGCGTAGCATATGCCCCACTTACGACGGCAAGCGTAGCGATGCAGGTGAAAACCTATTGCACCGTAATCCAATGCGTAGCCTGGATAAGTGAATGAAGTACCGTCTGATTGCGAGGCCACAAAAGGTAGTGGCTGTAGCAGGTGAAGCGGTATCGGGTATTAATCTGGCAAAACCTCAGCCAGTGAACCAGGACACTGAGGAATGCTACTAATGAGTCATTGGGGGCTGTATATCGAAAGAGGGTGTACGGTCTGCCGATGTTTTTATCTTGGGTACTTTGGGTATGTGTCTGAAAATCACTATCCATTAATTTTCTGTACTGTTTGTCCGACAGCAACCGGACACATACACCAAAGTGCCTCAGCACTAAACAGGTAGTTTTCGTCGTCGAATGTGGCTGTTTATTCTAAACATAATCGCAAACGATGATGTGTACCTGGCACAAATAGCTTAACTGCTTACTATACCCAGGGGGTGTGTCTCCCCTGTTATCGAAAAGACCGTGGTTGCCCTCGCCATGTTTACCAAAGGAGGGAGTTTTGGGAAGGTGGTTGGTACACGGTGTACTAAGGCGGTTCGAGTCCGTCCCGGCATGATCGGCTGGCAGGCGCCAGGATAAGAGGTAGAACTGTGGGTTCGAGTCCCACCGCCAGCCACCTTCACCAAAGCGTTGTAAGCCTTACCCGACGAGTACACCAGCGGAATGATGTGTACGGGCTGCCGGATGGAAAAGGGGAAATGTAGGTGTGCCATGATCCGCGAATGGCTGGAAACTACACAAGGGTTGCTGATACGAGCAATGACAGCGAAGCCGGTACAACGCTTTACTCATTAAGGAAACACCATGGACCACCATAAGTTATTTATAGATACCGTAAAAGAGGTATTAGGCAACCCTACTGTTATTCGTCAATCCATTAGAGCAGGTGTATGGGAAGTTGCTTACACTGGTTGCCATGTGTACCAAGATAAGAGTGGACGAATATTCATAGTCCATAGGCTCAGTACGCTGGAACTACGTTTCTGGGGTTTCCGAAGTGATGCCACACCCTTGGAAAGACGAATTCTTACTTACTTTCCTACTTGGGGATTTACACATGAAGAAGACAATGAGTTTAAGCCCGATAAGTTGGATGGTGCGCTTAACTTACTGCGATCAGATTTGCAGAAATACTCAAATCTTTATCGTTGAGGAAATACCATGAACGATACCATTATCAAGCTCCTGACACTGGCCGAAGAACTACTGGCCCATGAAGTCCAGGTTCAACAGGAACACTGCGAAAGCCTGGTGGACATTGCCGGTACAATCGTTTATCCCGAGGATGCTGCTCCTGAACTGGATTCAGCACGCTCCCTGGTGCAAGACGCCATCGAGTGTATTAAGGCTGCGCCGCTATGACCGTAATACTTTCTGACTGGGATGACCCAGAACTTAACGAAGTCATCGAACAAAGTGAAGACGACATTGTATATTGGTTTGAAAAATCAGAGCTCCTATGTATTTGGCGAGGTGAGTTTTTCGTCCTCAATGGGTGTTGGTCTTTCCAACGAAAAAACGGACGATGCATCGCTGATGTACCTCACATGAGCTATTCAAATGAGCAGGACCAGGATCTCGGCCCCATCGAGAAACCTAAAATGATGACCCGTAAGCGGTTTGACCAGCTATATCCTGACTTTGGTTACTAATTCACACCGCTTTTAACGGTTGCACCGATGACTGCCCTCTCATAGATAGAGGAATACCAGTAGGAGCATCATGGGTTCAATTCCCAGTGCAGCCCACCCTTTTTAATACCCCGGTACTCACCTATTTGTAAGTTGCTGCTTGACCCACACGCATCAAGCGGTGGTAACGCCCAACGAACTTACAAGGGATGGGAGTAGGTATGTTATGACGACCACAGGTAACGAGTGATGCGTGTCCTCGGTGAACTGTGTTGATAGTAATAGACTGGTAGTTCGACTCTACCCCAGGGTGCCAATTTTGAGATCCAGCATTAAGCCATAGATACAGTTGTCTCCGCTCCTGTATCGCCGGGCGCTGGTTCTCACCTTTTTTCAACGACGATAGAAAGGCCGAATGTAGCTAGTCTCGATAAGCACCTCCTTTTGGATCGCCCGTAGTCGGGAGTGAGCTGATATCTCACCTATCGTCACCCTATTTTATAAGGCTTTGTTTATGGCTCAGGATAACTCTGATCTGTTGATTCACCTTGCGCGCCAGGAACTGGAGCAGCGCAACAAGTTATGTAGAAGCACCGCGCTCAATCTCATGCTCGAAATCGAGCGAGTGGAGGCTGAGCGGGATGAACTAAAAGGCGCATACATTTTACTCGACGGTCTTAAACGTCGAGTAAGAGAGGCGTTTGAAAGTTGGCCTGAGCTGGCTGGTTTTAGAGATATAGCACCGCTGTTAAATATGAAGCCAAGCTACGAAGTTGTAAGAAAGCACAACATCGAGCAGCAGATTAAAGGGCTTTACAATGTACTTAACCGAACATGTCCTGTCAGTGGTCCAGTGCTTCGGCAGCAAGAGTCCCGAGATATCCTTTGGGAAGAAATCGAACAACTACGCAAGGAGCTTGAGAAGTGAATAAACGTGCTCAACTGCAAGCGCAGATTAATGACCAGCAAGCCAAGCTGAAAGCCCTACAAGCGGAGCTAGACGCGTTGCCGTCCGAACCTGGTCGATGCCATTGATTTTATCACCAAACTACAGCCCCACGCAGAGCGGGTGCGACTAGAAATTATGTAGGCTAGTAATGGTTGAACCAAGTGATGCCGATATTCATTCCTGTCCTGAGAACGTGCAGGAATACATTCATGGCCTGGTTGAAGAAAACAAGGACTATATGTTCTTGCGGGAGAAAGCGTGAAATAGTTTAACTGCCTTTCCGTAACCACCGGGAGTTCTATAGGCGTTAATGAGTAATTAGCACCAATACACTATCGTAAACATTCACTGGTCTGTTTGCTGTACTAGTTGATTAAGTCACCTGGTAGAATCTTTAGGAACTGCTTTGGCCTCCGGGCCACGCAGTCCTTCCTATATCCCTTAGATCCTATCTAATCACTTACGAGGATTATTACCGTGACCTATACTTTAAACACAGACCAACAATCCGCGGCACTTTTTGGAGGTCACTATGTCATTTCAACCTTCTTAAATGGCGGCACCGCCAGTCTGGAAATGCAGCACCGCAAATCACAAAACTGGGCTCCGCTGGGTGAGTTAACCGAAGTAATACAAACCGTGTATATCCCTGCCGGTGCCAAAATTCGAATCACCAAGACAGGCTCAGCAACCGTGGAAATTTCAGCATGAGCGTATTAACGCCAATCTTGCAGCCGGCGCTGAGGACAGCGCTCAACAGCATTACTGGCATCCTCAGGCGATACTTCACAAAGTTTGACGATGTGAGTAATACCCATATCACGCTGGATCAACCTATCCCCATAACCAGCGAATTTGAGATTGAATTTTACACCATGCAGACCGAAAGCCGGGTGTGGTCATCGTTTTTAGGCGGTGATGATTTCAGTCTACGCCTGCAGGGTGCGGATGGCCGTATTAGCTTTTACTTATACAACGCAAAGGTAGACAACACTTTTGACTTACGTAGTGATGACCCTATCCCTCTGCATCAGTGGGTAAAAGTCAACGTGATCCACAGTGCCACAGGCACTACAATGATCATTAATGACACCATCGCAAAACACGACCCGACTGACCGGGATTTCACACAAACCAATATTCGTTATATCGGGCGCGGCGGTCACCAAATCAAAGGTGGTCCGTTAGGGGCAGGCTGGGTACGCGGCTACCTGCGTGATGTGAAAGTCTGGACAGGCGGTACTCAGCGCACCGGCAATCTGGTACTGGATATGCCGATTGATAAGCAATACAACGCTGGCGATTCGGTAAGTAACCGCGTTGGCGCCAACCAGGGTACTGCACAAAACTTCACGCCTACGGACTCGCGACTGTTCACCTATCGCGACGAGTATCTAGCGTGGACGCATCTGTTGGATTCGTACCATACGAAAAATCTCAGTGAGCCTACACCGGGTACACTGTTTTATTCGTTTAGTCCACCGCCGTTCAATACCGGCGATTATCGGCTAACTGAAGCCAAACAACCAATACCCGCTAAATACAGCCTCAGCAATGAGTGGTATGTGCTGAACGCCCCGTTTGATATTCACACCAGATCGTATTTACAGCACGGTAATACTAGCATCCTAAAGTCAAAAATGGACATGACGTACTTTAATCTGTATACCAACTCGGCAGGTTATGAAGGCGATGTAGATGTCAGTGTCTATGAAAATATCGACACGCCGGTAAAACGCCACTTTTTGTACTTCGATAATGTGGCACAAACGTATATTCAGTTGAGCCAACCTATCACGCTGACCGGTGACTATGAAATCTCGTTTGACAGTCAGATTCTTGATGGCGGCGGCTATTTACTGGCCGACACCGCCAGTGCTTTGGGCTATGACCGGCTGTTATTGAATACCGCAACAGATCGACTGCTGTACGGCTTTGGTTTCAATGGCGAGGCTACGGGGTTAACAACCAGTAACGATATGCACCACTTTGTTTTGAAGCGCGTCGGCAACCTGACGACACTGACCGTTGATGGTAATGTGGTTGCCACCACCACCGTATATGTCACACCTACGTTTAACGCGATTGGTGCACAGTATGGCGGGTCTACCGGTGTACCGTTTTTAAAAGGTATTTTTGCCAACCTGAAAGTGATACATCAGAACCAGTTGATACTGGATATGCCGCTGGATAACGGGCCAATGCCTGCTGGGGTGGCGTTTACTAACAACACGGTGATGCCGACAGCCGGTGACTCGGTTGATTTAACATCTGGTGTGTTTGTGGACAGTGTAGGTCAAGCGGTCAAATCTCATCTACAATTTAAGACCACGGCGGGGGCGTACAAAGGTTATAAGATTAGCAATTTACCAGCACAGTACAACTGCTGGAAAATAGAGTTTGATGTGGTACACACCGAAACGGCCGGTTTTGAAATAAACATCTATGACGCCGACAATTCACTTATTACTCAGTTCAACGACCCTCGATATAAGCAAGGCAGACACGTGATATACGTGAACCAGGCAGTTTCAGCCCTGTACTTCCGTTGCCCCGATGCCTACGAAACGATGATCTTAGAAAATCTAAAAATCACGCCGATAAATAATGGTGCGCTTTTCGGTGAGCTGATGAACTTCACCGCCGACGACGCCGAATTGTTTGAAACACTTAACAACATCGACTGGACAGGACCAGAAGTGTTCCCGTCATTGAGTGATACCAGTGGCTGGTTGACAAGCGCATCTACCTCAGTGTCCTACGCAGATGGTGAACTGACCGCCACGAACACTAACCCTACCACTACGTATGACGTTTACAAGCCGGTGTTGGAAGAAGGTAAGTCTTATCGCGTGGATATTCACCCTACAGCCATAACCGGTGATGTAAAAACCATTGCAGGGTGGGGTTACAAGGGACTGAGTTGGAACTTACAGGTTAGAAAGGATCGGTTTGACGTTACTGCACACGAAAGCCAGTCGGCCGGTGTGCGGCTTTACCCCAGCGCGTCCATAACATTCAAAAAACTTTCCTATAAACGTATTTTAAAGGTGGCAGTATGACCAAGGTTTACGCAGTCTATTCTAAAACGATCCCTTCACCACAGCGTGACACGATGCTAGCCGCATACCCAAGTGCCGCGCAATATGGGGAACACTATTTGTTTCCTATGTCACATGAGCAGTTGACCGGCGAGGCGCATCCGACATGTGTAGATTTATCTGCTAGTGTGCTGGTTGAGTCCGACCCGCAAGAAGGCCAACAAACCTACAAGGATTTTGATGCCCTGTACGACTCGACCCGGCCGGTAGATACCACCCGAGAAGTGATTGTGTCCGTGCAGCAAGGCCGCTACTTGAAAGAGTCACGTTACTCAACCGACGCGCCACCCACTGAATAATTAACCCATTCAACCAAAAGCCAGCTATTAAGCTGGCTTTTTATTTGATTCGACACAACCAAAAAATAAGGAAATAACATGTTGATTCTCACCCGCCGTATCGGTGAAAAATTAGTAATCAATGGCGATATCGAAGTCACCATCTGCGGTGTCAAAGGTAACCAAGTTCGTGTAGGTGTTACTGCACCGAAAGAAGTAACGGTACACCGAGAAGAAATTCATAAGCGCATTCAGGATGAAAAAGGAAAAAACCAATGGCTAAGTTCCCTCTTTTAGAAGCAATCATCGGCACGATGGGGAAGGTCGTAGAAAACAACCTTCGGTTACGTATGCGCCACTACTGGAGCAACCCACCCGTAGATGCCTTCCCGTCAGACTGGACCGTCCACAACTGTGGCACAGCAGCCTGCATTCTGGGCTATGCGTCGGTAGACGATGAGGTACTTGCGGTAAGTGGGTCTAAAAAAGCCCGTCCTTGGGAGCTTTGGGCGGGGTTAGCTACGGAAACGTTCGAGAGGGTCAGTCTCGCCATAGCTGGGTCTTGTTATTTATCTCGCCGGAGGGCCGCACGAGCAGCGGGCATGCCCGAGCGGTTGTGCAATATGAGTCACGTAGCAAGACATAACCCATCGTCTGCCGATGCCCTGGAGTTTATGAAAGCGGTGCGTGAATGGTTAAACGAGAAGGAGCAAGCCAATGAGCAATGAACCAAAAACCCTGTTGCAATTAATCGTTGACGCGCTGCGTATTGCCAAAGCTGCAGAACAACGGCTAGAGATGGACACGTTCTACGGCTCGGGCCTCGAAGCTACGACCGTGCCCACCATCCACACCTAACCAAAGAAAATCCGAGCTTGGATGAGGCCATCGACTTCATTGAGAAGATCATGCCCCACGCAGACGCTTTACACAAACAACCGAAAAAGCCGGCTTAATAGCTGGCTTTTTTATTTGGAGTATACATGCAAATTAACACTGACTGCCTAACAGTAGGCGAGCTTAAAGAAAAACTGGATTTATTTGAGGATGATATGTTGGTTGTCTCAAATGTCAGTTTTGGTGACCGCGTCGGAACCCAGCAAGCCATCATGGTTGACGAGGTGGACATTGCCTCCCTCGTTGAGTCCTCATACAGCGAAAGTGGTTACAAGGTCATTGATAACATAGATGAGACAGAGCATGAGCCTGAAGACGTTATGCGCGTTGTCAGCCTGAACTTCGGGCGGTGGAATGAGCAAGCCCATCGTAATCGGTATCTCCGGGGCCAAACAGTCCGGGAAGAACTACGGCGCCGATGTCATTCGACGACTGGCGAACAAGATGCACCTGTTCACCTGCGAAGTGGCCTTTGCCGATCCCATCAAGCAAATGCTGATTGTGGGTTTGGGTATGCAGCCAAGTCAGTTTGAAACTGAAGAAGCCAAGAACACTGTGGACCCGCGCTACGGGGTGACACCCCGGCGCTTGATGCAGACCCTGGGCACCGACTGGGGCCGGGATATGATCAACCAGAATCTCTGGCTTATCCGGGCACAGGAGCAAATTGACACCACTGCCGTGGACATTGTACTGGTCACTGATGTGCGCTTTGACAATGAAGCTGCCCTGGTTCGCCAGAACGAACGTGGCCACATTGCCTGTATTCACCCGACCATTAAGCACATGACCCGGGATGATCATGCCTCAGAAGCTGGTATCAGCACCTATGGCTTTGATTACCTGATCCCCAACAACTTCGATGCGACATACGAAATCCACCTGAACACCGTGTTCCGGGACATTCTGGCCAAGTATGACCGCCCTACTGCAGAGGCCAACCATGACCGAGTATCTGTGCAAAGCCGTGATAGACGGCCAGCAAATTGAATTTGAAACCCTGGGCGCCGTAACGCTGACCCAGGCCATTGACCAGTTTGATACCTACCTGTCGATGGAACACCACTTGGTAATGGCGCTATCCGCCAAGTGTGAATTTACCCGTATTTCAATATAACTGGCTCCGCCAGTTCTTGCCCTCTTTTAAAAATAAGGACGTTATTTATGGACGCTGTTAAACCCAGTGTAGCCACCGAATACCTTGTAGATGCCTTAAAAGCCCGTCTGGTTCCTATGATCCACGGCTCACCTGGTATCGGTAAATCAGATATTGTTTTACAAGTGGCCCGCCAGTTTAACCTGCAGGTCATCGACCTGCGATTAAGTCAGTGTGACCCAACTGATTTGAATGGTTTTCCTACTATTACCGGTGAACGCGCCGGGTATAAGCCAATGGATACATTTCCACTGGAAGGGGATGAATTACCCGAAGGTAAAGACGGCTGGTTATTGTTCCTTGATGAGATGAACAGTGCCCCGACTTCGGTACAAGCGGCAGCGTATAAAATTACGCTGGATAAAGCCGTAGGCAATAAGAAGTTGCACCCTAACGTAGCCATTATCTGTGCAGGTAATCTGGAAACTGACGGTGCGATTGTGAACCGCCTGAGTACCGCAACTCAATCTCGCTTGGTTCATATGGAACTGCAACCAGACAGTAAAGACTGGATTGAATGGGCACAGAATAACGATATTGATTATCGTATAACCTCGTACATTGGTTTTCGTCCAAAGAACCTTCACCTGTTTGACCCGGACCACAGCGATAAGACGTTTGCCTGTCCTCGTACCTGGGCATTCGCCAGTCGGTTAATCCGTAACTGGGACTCCATCCCGTATAACCGCGTCAATTTATTGGCAGGTGTTATCGGTGAAGGTCCAGCAAATGAGTTCTACCAATTCACTAAGATCTTCGACCGCCTGCCGGACATTAATAAGATCGAATCCTCGCCCACCTCAGCGGCATTACCTGATGATCCAGGGACATTGTATGCAATGGCCGGGGTATTGGCAGAAAACGTCTGTGAGGCGAATGTATCCGCTCTATTGAAGTACACAGACCGGTTACCCAAAGAGTTCCAGGTCATCACGATTAAAGATATGTCACGCCGTTTCCCAAAAATCATGGGGCATGACGCATTCATGGAAAAAGCCACCGAGTTGGCACAACTGCTGTAGGAACAAATATGCAGACTGAACACGATACGGCGATGGACGCCGCTAAAATCCAATTGATTTCACGCCCTGACAGTGTGTTTATCACAACCATTCTGTTCAGTTTGCGGTTCTCATGGGATGACACCATCCCTACGGCATGTACGAACGGGGTACACCTTCGGGTGAGTCCACAGTTCTTCATGGGATTATCCAAAGAGGAACGTATTTTCCTGTTGGCCCACGAAGCCTACCATGTGGCGTTTCAGCACATGACCCGAGTCGGTGATCGTAACTTCCGTTTATGGAATATCGCCACCGACTATGTAATCAATGACACCCTGATTCAGACAGGCATGACTATGCCTAAAGGGGGTTTGCACGATGAAGCCTACCGCGGTATGACTTCCGATGAAGTGTACGCCTTACTTGAAAATGAACGGGAAGAAGATTTACCGGATTGTCCTGATGATATGGAGCAAGTTGAGGGGGATGCTGAGACAGTCCAAGGTGTGGCTGACGAAGTGGCTGCTACCGTCATTAAGGCAGCCATGCGAGCCAAAACCGAAGACCAATGGGGTACGGTGCCAGGCGAAGTAGAAATATTTCTCGATAGCATGGTGAAACCTAAACTGCCCTGGCATCGGATACTAAACAATGTGTTCAGTGAGATGGCACAGACTGATTATTCATTCAGGCGTCCATCCAGGCGCTTCTTCCCCGAGTATCACTTACCGTCCATGTACGCAGACTCACTGGGTGAAATCGCAGTGGCGGTGGATATTTCAGGGTCAATTACTCAGCCTCAGTTTGATCAGTTCATTTCTGAGATACATCAGATTCATAAACGCCTTCAACCCAAACGTACCCGTGTCATTTCCTTTGATACGAGAGTGGCAAATGAATACACCATCACCGAAGCCAAGGACATTCTTGGCCTTAAGTTTACTGGTGGAGGTGGTACCTGTATTGAACCTGTGTTCGACTGGGTAGAGCAAAATAAACCAAAGACCTTAGTGGTCTTCACCGATGGGTGCTTTGACTTACCGCAACACCGGATACCTGGCGGTATCCCTGTGTTCTGGATCATTGAGGGCAATTACCCATTTAAACCACGGAAAGGAAAGGTGATTCCCTTTGAATAAGTACCAAAAAGCGATTTACCGGCGTTCGCTATCTGTGGACCGTGACACCATGATTAAAGTCATCAGCGCTCAACAGGCTAAAAAGTTATCCCAAAAAGCAGGGATCAGTTATCAGGTGGCGTTTCGCCATTTGGAATCAACACTACAAGGCTGGCACCTGGATGACCTTCGTGTTACGTATCGTAGTGCGATGCTTGATGCCCTTCACAAGAAAGACAATCTTCATGGCGTTATTGCCGGCATCGTCGGCGCTCTAATAGGTATTACCTTCTACCTTACCTTCGCCTAAGTTTTCGCTGTAGGGGGGATGAGATATCCCTCATTCTCACACATTTGCCCTCTACAGCTTTTTTATTCGAGAATACTCATGTCCATTAACTTAAATGACTGCCAGAAACAGGCGGTCACCGCTTTTCTACGCTTTCTGGTAGACCCAGAGGCAGTGGAATTTGTAATCGAAGGTTTTGCCGGTACCGGTAAAACCACATTAGTAAAACACCTTATCGACAATTATGATAAGTACTCTGTCTCTGCCTCTATGCTGGGGGCTAAACTTCCAGAATTCTCCCAGATTGCAGTTACTGCCACGACCCGAAAGGCCGCAACGGTGCTGGCCCAGTCTATGGGAACCGATCCACTGACAATTCACTCGCACTTACAATTGGTTTTACGGAATTGTTATAGTACCGGCGGGACTTACCTTAGTTTAGCGTCTCACGCTCAGGTTCGAGAAAACGAGCTGATTTTCATTGATGAAGCCAGTTTCATTGATAATGAAATGAAAGCACACATCAAAAACCAGACCCGTAACTGTAAGATTGTTTACATGGGTGACCCGGCGCAGTTGATTAATGTGAAGTCGAGTGTGTCACCTATTTTTGGTCAGGGATTACGTACCACCCAGCTTACGGAAATCATGCGCCATGACGGACCTATCTCTGACCTTGCCGCGCAGTACCGTAACTCAGTATTCACGGGTAAGTTCTTACCACCAACTGTCGATGGTCAACAGGTACGGCGGGTATCTCCAGAGGACTTTGGGCAGGAAATCCAACAGGCATTTACCCACCAGAACTACCGGGCCGATGAGTCAGCCAAGGTATTGGCATGGACTAATAACCGGGTAGCTACTTACAACGAAATCATCAGTGACCTTCGAGGCATAAACGATCCTCTTAGTCCTGGTGAACATGTGATTACCAATAAGCCCATTATACGCCCCAAATCCGCTGAAATAGTCTACTCCACTGACCGGGTGGTAAAGGTTCTGAAAGCGGAGCCGTGTGTAGAGAAAGGTATTGATGGTCATCTTGTCACCTTACAACTCGGTACTCAGCTATTCGTTCCCAGAGAACACTGGAAGGTGAAAATGCTGCTTAAAAATCTGGCCAGTAAGAAAGAATGGCAGGATTACTTTTACATCAAGGATCACTGGGGCGATTTACGCCCGGCTTATTCCTCTACAGTACACAAGTCACAAGGCTCTACCTATGGAAAGGTCTTCATTGACCTGACTGATATCGGTACGTGCCGGGACGCTGATGCTACTGCCAGATTACTTTACGTCGCGGTTTCCCGTGCCTCTAAGGAGGTCATTATGTGTGGGGAATTGCCATCACACTATATGGGAGAAACAGATGTACGAGTCTCAGCCTAACTACTCACGTTATTTTGCAATAAACATTAAGAACGGCGTGGCGGATTTAATCCTAAACGCCTTCAATGAATCCAAACAAAACATCATTGACCGGGTTGCCCTAAAGCACCGGGAACTTACCGGTACACTGGCAGGCTTTCGCTATAAACGTGAAGCGTACAGTCACCAAAATGTGAAGGCGCCAGGGTTTAAGTTTAAACCCTTGCACCCCTCCCTGGTCAATGAGTTCACGGACCACTTGGATGAGTGGCAACGCCACGAAGCCAGACAGCTTAGCGCCGAGAGCGTTATTATCGCTGCACTTAATAAGATGAAAACTGTGGCTGACTTGTATCACCTGTTACCCGACTGCGTTCACAGCGCATTACCGGATAAAGGTGAGGACTACTCTACCTTGTCCCAGGAAGCCATTGATGAGTTCAAACACCAACATGAGGAAGAACTCAAACTGATTAAGTTGCAGCTTGTCCTTAATACCATGAAGGCATAGCCATGCAGCACATTATCTTTCAGGACAATACGGCCTACCGGGTCGCTATTCTAATTAAAAGCCAGGCACTAAATAAAACCAACCTGGCTAATCACTATGTCATGCCGCTAAAGGAGCAGGGACTAAAGTCTAAAGACATTATTGCCTTTGACTTGGTTTACGCACCGAAGGGGAAATGTCCAGTATCCTTACAGAAAGCCTACTTACAAGATCTGCTGCCCATCCTCAAGGAACAGGGCGTGGAGTATCTGTATGTGGCCGATGCCAACTACTTTAAAACCCTGACCAAGGAACGTAAGGCCGAGCCGCACCACGGCTATGTATTACCCTGTGCCATTGATGGGTTCACCGATATGAAGGTGGTACTGGGCGTCAACCATGCCGCGCTGTTCTACAATCCGGATCTACAGGACAAACTGGATATGGGCCTGAACACCCTGGCCACTGCCTTAAAGGGTAAGTACCAGGAAATCGGTACCAATATCATTCACAGTGCCCAGTACATTCGTGATGCGAACTGGGTATACGAAATCCTGGAGATGCTGAAACAGTACGACGCACTGACCGTGGACACCGAAACCCTGAGCCTGAAATTCTGGGAAACCGGTGTGGTTACCATTGGCTTTGCCTGGGACCAGCATAACGGTGTGGTGATCTGGTGTGACGATTACGCTGAGCCAAACAGTAAGGTACGTCAGTTGCTCAAAGATTTCTTCTACACCTACCGCGGTACGCTGATTTATCACAATGCCAACTTCGATATGAAGATCCTGGTGAACACCCTGTTCATGCAGCACTTACTGGATGAAGAAGGTAAGCAGGCCGGTATCGAAGTACTGACCCGTGACTTCCATGACACCAAGCTCATTACCTATCTGGCCACCAATTCCTGTGCCGGTAATAAACTGAGCCTGAAAGAACAGTCACACGAATTTGCCGGCAACTTTGCCGAAGATGTGACGGACATTACCAAACTGTCCAAGGAAGATCTCGAGATCTACCAACTCAAAGACTGCCTGGCCACCTGGTACGTGTTCAATAAACACTTCGAAAATATGTGCCGTGACGGTCAGATGGAAATCTACGAAGGCATCTTTAAGCCGTCTGTACGGGTTATCCTGCAGATGGAATTGACCGGTATGCCTATGGATATGGCTCAGGTAAACGCCGCCAGACAGGAGCTTGAAGCCAAGATTAAGCAGTGCCAGGACATCATCCAAAATCACTCTGATGTACAGCAGTTTACCTATCTACTGCGTGAGCAGGAAATGGATAAGGCCAACGCCAAACTGAAAAAGAAGGTCAAGCCCTTAAGTGACTTCCACCATGTGGTGTTTAACCCCAACAGTAACCCGCAGATGCAACAGTTCTTTTACGATTATCTGGGTTACCCGGTCATTGATAAAACGGACTCTGGTGCGCCGGCCGTAGGCGGCGACACCCTGATGAAAATGTATGGTATGACGCATAAGGACGATACCAAGGAGTTGATCCAAACCATCGTTGATTACTCTGATGCAGGTAAAATTCTGAATACCTTTATTGCTGCCTTTGAAAAAGCAGTACTTAAGGAAGATGGGCATCACTACCTGCATGGGAATTTCAACCTGGGTGGTACCGTATCAGGGCGCCTTAGTTCCTCTGGTCCTAACCTACAAAACATTCCATCCACTGGCTCAACCTACTCTAAGTTGGTGAAGTCGTGCTTTAAAGCACCTCCGGGTTGGGTGTTCATGGGGGCGGATTTCGCGTCACTGGAAGACCGAATTTCGGCACTGACCACACGCGACCCAGAAAAACTAAAGGTATACACCGATGGATTTGATGGCCACTGCCTACGGGCCTATGGGTATTTCGGTAACCAGATGCCAGATATTGACGCTGATGATGTTGAGTCCATTAATAGCATCAAAAAACTCTATCCTGATCTGCGCCAAAAATCTAAGGCACCTACGTTTCTGCTGACTTATGGTGGGACGTACCACGGTCTTATGGGCCTGGGCCTGTCAGAAGCAGAAGCCAAGTCCATTGAAGCCAACTACCACAGACTGTACGAACACTCGGACAACTGGGTTAAAGCCAAGGTGGATACTGCTGCACAGGATGGTTATGTCAGTGTGGCCTTTGGATTACGTGTCAGAACCCCGGTCATTAAACAATGCCTGATGGGGAATAAACGTACTCCTTACGAAGCACAGGCAGAGTCACGGACCGCAGGTAATGCCTTAGGGCAGTCCTATGGTTTGTTAAACAACCGTGCAGGTATTGAGCTACAGGAACGCGTCTTCGACTCAAAGTTCCGTTACGACATTCTACCTATCGCCCACATTCACGATGCCCAGTACTTTATGGTACGTGATGATGTGCCGGTAGTGGAGTGGCTAAACAAGAACCTGGTCGAATGTATGGAATGGCAGGAGCTACCTGAAATACAGCATCCCTCTGTAGGATTAGGTGGGGAGTTGTCACTGTTCCACACTACCTGGAAGGATGAGATTGAGTTGCCTAATGGGGCAACGGGTGAGGAGATAACTGAGGTTATCCGTACTGCCATGAAGAAAAGAGCCCAGGACGCCGCATAGCGGCGCCGGGCTTTAACTTGCTTTTTGTAAATATATAGGTACTGTTACATGCGTAAGCGCAAAGCCCACAATAGTATTAAAACGGCTGAGCGTTTAGCTCGTCAAAAGCTCAAGCACACCGCCATCGGTTGTGTTGCAGCACAAGGCCCATGCCAGTTATTGGATCTACGGACTCAAAAACCACTGGTCATGCACCCGGCCACTTTTCAGTTGATCTCACAATTACGTCACCAGTGGACTGTGTATATTGCCGTGTTTGGTATCAATGTCTTTGGGAAGCACTATTCAAAGTCAGAAGAAATCCAAGTCACTCATCCCCAATTCCAGCGGGATATGGTGGAAACACTTAATACACACCACAAAAAACTTGTAGATGGGTTTAACCCAAATCACCTACTCAGTGTAGGTTGGCTGGCTACCCCCTATATCTACGAATGGCGCGAAGAACAGGCGTTTAAAATGCTTGAAAGTCTTGGTGCACTCGCCTTCGAGAAAACCGACAAAAATGAGATTTATTCCT
The DNA here is from genome assembly GCF_015644725.1 of Salinimonas marina. NCBI lineage: Bacteria > Pseudomonadati > Pseudomonadota > Gammaproteobacteria > Alteromonadales > Alteromonadaceae > Salinimonas > Salinimonas marina. The sequence goes on along the minus strand of NZ_CP064795.1, from coordinate 1,690,030 downwards.
TAATTGCGTAATGAGGTATTTATGTACGCCGACCCTATTGATCGTGCTTCTGAAACAGAAGAAGCTGAACGCCAACGTGCTATTAAAGCCATAACAAGTAAACCTGCAGAGGACCGACTAGTGGCTATTAGACGTTGTCATTTCTGTCGTGAACGTTTACCCGGTGCCCAGTTATTCTGTGATGAAGACTGCCGCGACGATCATGCTCGACTAATCCGCTCACGTAAAATGAGATAACCCTTCCACACTTTGTGGAACAGGGGTGCTCTGTTCCACGGACCTACCAGAATCCTACCATGAACAGATCATCCCCCCTTCCTATCTTACGAAAACCCCCTCTTGAGAGTGACAAAAAAGATGTAATCCAGTACATCGCAGACGGCAAATCAGACAGTGAAATTGCCATGATTTACGGTGTTACTAAAGACACCATATGGAGCCGCCGGCAAATCTGGCGACTTGAAAGTGGATCTGCAGTACGCGAACGGCAAAACAAAGATGCCTTAATCGCTATGTGGACCAACGGCTATACGCCCGAAGAAATGTCACATCTACTTGGGTTAAGTATCCAAGTGGTGTACGCAAAATTAAGAGAGTATCGCATCCGCGATCTCCCGCGCATGGGGATAGACGCCCCTACTATGTCATTGGCTTCACTGAGACAAGGACTGATACCCGAAGACGACGAAACCATTACGATAATTACCCACAAACGCATACCCAAATGGGTAATGGTACCTGTTGAGCAGTACCAGGACTTACAAAATGGGACTTATCAGCAGCTCAGGGAGCAGGCTGATGAAGTTTGAGGTAGAGAATGTCCAGCAGATCTGGCGACGACCAGACTGTACCTTCACGGTTACCTACCCCACCCGAAAAATGGTGTGTGTAAAGGGACTGCGGGGGAATTTCACCCGCCATGACTACAAAGCATTAAACAATATCTTTTGGGGCCTGGGGTACCGTACTGCCATTTTCGAGCGTGATCAAAACGGTACGCTAGTTGAGCAAGTACGGCACCTCAGGCGCCCATTTACAGATATCAACGCAACCACTTTTGAGAGAACCCAATGAAAGCTGAGTATATCCCACAGACCAGTGCCGATTTGATGACCGTGAACGCTGCCCGGGTGTCCATGGATAAAGAATCGACTGAGTTCACCTACCGCAAAGACAAACCAAAGGGTTCTGATGAAGGTCTGGTCAGCTACCTGGCTACACACCGACACTGGACCCCGTTCAGTCATGTCCGGTTTACCCTGGCCAGTGACTTTGTCTTTGTGGACTTAGAAAACATCAACCCGGAGGACGTCGCGTCAGCCGCATGGCGTACTGACAAAAATAAGGGTATTTTCAAGTTCCGTACCTCGCTGTACGGCTGGGCTCACCTGATCAAGAACGACCTGATTAAAGAGGCGTTCCGTCTGGACGTGATCCACTTTATTTACAAAGTGGCCCCGGAGTGCGCCAAGGCATTACTGCCTTACGCACCAGTCAGAGACAAACCGCATCACCTGTGGCAGGTGACCGATGAAACCGATCCGGCATTCATTGATGTGACCATGCGTGAAACCGTGCCCATCTTTGTTGCCCGTCAGCGCTTCAAGCACATGATAGGCACCACCTACAATGAAGTGTCACGCCGCTATGTGGACGACACGCCTGATTTCTATGATATAGCCGAGTGGCGTAGTAGACCTGATGGTTCTATTAAGCAGGGTTCCGGCGGTGTTCACCCGGACAACGAAGACATGTGTGGTTATACCACTACGTTTCACAATGACTTCAGAGAATTGTACGGTGAAACGATCCAGGAAGGTTTTGCCCCTGAACAGGTCAGAAGCCTCTTGCCACAGTCTATGTTGACGAGTTACTATGTGACCGCCTCATTAAATGCGTGGAACCGTGCTTACCAACAGCGCATTGATTCACACGCACAAAAAGAAATCCAGGACCTGGCTGTAGAGTGGGACAACATAATGTTGGCCTCCGAGCACAGTGCAATCTGGAAATCAATTTCCTCATAGTTGAACAACCCTAACGGGCTAATCAGCTAGGCAGTGACACCCGCCATCGGAGAAATCTGAAAAGACCAACTGGTCGTGTCACCTATCCCCTCCTTATATCTATCCAAGAGCATAAAACTATGTCCATCTTCACCGTATCATCCTTGATCAAACTCGCCACCGCTATCTGCAACAAAGCCACCTTAAAGGCTGAAAAGCAAATCACCGCAGCGAACAAACGTAAAGTCGCCCTGGCCATGAAAATCAATGAACAGGACGCCACTATCAGTACAGCAGAACGCGAAAAGCGTATTGCACAAATGATGGTAAAGCGCCTGGATATGGATGAAGACGAAGCATAACCACTGCTCCTTTGAACCCTTAAAAACGAGAAAAATATGAAAGTATCAGTACGTTATATTATCGCCGGCGTTTGTACGGTAATCGGTCTTATAGTTGGCGCCGCCTCGATGTACCAGATCGAAGAAGGTCATGTAGGTATCGTCAAATTATTTGGTGAAGCCAAGACCCAGGAAACACCTGGATTGCACTTTAAAATCCCATTCGCTGAATCAGTTGAAGAACTGGAAGTACGGACCCGTAAAAACGTGGAATCCATGGCCTCCTCTACTGATGAGCAAATGCCAATAACCGTCAGAGTATCGGTGAACTGGACTGTGGATCGTACCTCAGCCCTGGAACTGTACCGCTCATACGGCGGCTTAACCCAGTTTGAAAGCCGTATCCTTGACCCACGGTTTCGGTCTGCGACTAAGGAAATCATTCCTAAATACAGTGCTGAGCATTTGATTCAGGACCGCGCTGCAGCGATTGCCAGGATTGAGTCATTACTGAAAGAAGAAATGGCCCACTACCCGGTAACCGTAGACAACGTGCAGATCGAGGACATCAATTTACCTCAAAAGTACTTGAACTCGATTGAAACCAAACAGACAGAAAAGAACCTGGCCGCTGCTGAGGAACATAAGCTGGAACGTCAGCGCTTAGAAGCATTACGTGAAGTAAACACCTCTGATGCAAAAGCCCAGGGTATTATGAAAGTTGCTAAGGCGCAGGCTGAGTCCATTAAAATGAAAGGTTTTGCCGAAGCCGAGGCTATTGAAGCCAAAGCCAAAGCGTTGAAGAATAACCCACTAATCATAAAGCTGACCGAAGCGCAGTCGTGGAACGGTAAACTACCACAAACAATTATGGGTAGTAGTGCCATGCCAATTATGGATATGCGCTCTAAATAATATTCACTAAATACCTTACTCAAAAAGGCCACCTCCGGGTGGCCTTTTTATTACCTGGAGAAAAATACCATGCTTACCAAAGAACAAGTTAGAACCATGCTGTCAATGCAATCAGCCATGAACGGCAAGGTTAACCCTGACTGGGTCAACGCTGATAACAACTGGCTGCTGGCTGCCACACTCGAAGCCGCAGAAGCCGTAGACCATCATGGCTGGAAGTGGTGGAAGAAACAAACCCCGAATATGCCCCAACTACGGATGGAGTTGGTGGATATTTGGCACTTCATCTTGTCTGAGTGGATTGTCACCTCTGACGGCGATCTCGAATTGGCCGAGGCAAGTGTTACTCATATGGCAAGCCCGGCTCGCTTCATACCCTCTTGGGTAAAAGGCAATGACCTGTTGGGTAATCTGCAGTATCTGATCAGCACGCTTGCTGCCGGTGACCCATCCGTACCTGAGTTCATGTATGTGTTGGCTCAGGCGGGTATGTCCACTGATGACCTGTACCGTCAATACGTGGGCAAGAATGTACTGAACTTCTTCCGCCAGGACCACGGCTACAAAGAAGGTACCTACGTCAAGGTATGGGATGGCCGTGAGGACAATGAACACCTGACCGAAATCCTGGATACCTTATCAGCGGATGATCCGGATCTGGATTCCAAACTGGCTACTGCACTAAATGAACGCTACCGGGAGCTTTGCTTATGACCATGCAAGTTGAAGATATATTGAACGCAGGTACCTACGAATATGGCCAGGAGCTATTTACCACGCATAGTAACGGCGACATTGGTAGCTGGAAAATTGAAGTGTTTAATATCAACCCATACCCCCTAACCCGTACTACTGCGACCAAAAAGCTTGGTGGTAAGCCCGTGGTGACGGATAGCTACACTGCTGAAGGTAAGAACATCGGTCGGGCCAATGAGACAACCCCATTGGAGCAGGCTATCAGTGAAGCTAAGTCCAAAGTCAGTAAAAAACTGGACAAAGGGTACACCTATGAGATGCCTGAGCCCGGGCAGAGGACCACGAACGCACTGGGTTTCATCAAGCCGATGCTGGCCCAACCCATTGAGAAGGTTAAAGCCTGGAATTATCCCGTTTTGGCCCAGCCAAAAATGGATGGTCACCGGATGCTGGCCACAGTGAAAGACGGCCAAGTGGTGCTGTACTCGCGCCAGGGTAAAGTACTGGACGTTGAGCATATCCGCGCCGACCTGCAAACCGCATTCGACTGTGGTATCTGGGAAGGTGAAACGCTCGATGGTGAAGTCTACGCCCACGGTGAAACGCTGCAGCGCATTAGCTCCCTGGTTAAGAAACCCAAGCCTGAGTCCCGACATTTATGCTACTGCCTGTACGACGTAGTACGCGATATGCCCTACCCGAGCCGCCATGAAGTCCTATCTGATATTCATGCGAATATGGTGACTACGTGCGTGACCGTAACCGAAACGACCGTGGTGTTGACAGATCGGGAACTGAACGACCTGCACGCCAAGTACATTGGTATGGGGTATGAAGGAACGATTGTTCGGCAGGGCATTCACAGCTACGAGGACGGTAAACGCTCCCCTTCGCTGATGAAGAAAAAGGATTTTCAGGACGCTGAGTTTGAAATTACCGGTCACCAGACAGGTAAGCGCAATGAACGCCACGACTTGGACGTTGGCATTTACATCTGTCGTGCGCCTAACGGTATACAGTTCTCAGTCACCGCGCCAGGTGATATGTACGAGAAGCACCGCCACGCTCAGGAAGCCGAAAGCAACTACGGCAAAATGCTTACGGTTAAATTTTTCAACTACACCCCGGACGGAATTCCGTTCCACCCGGTGGCATTACGTATACGTGAGGACGTATGAGTGAATTTGAGCCAATAGAAGTCGAGGAAGAAATGATCGAGGTACGTCATCGTTGGACCGAGGATAAAACAGCCCTCGTTCAGCAGACCTCCTGGCCAAACGGTGAAGGTGCCGCAATTTCTATTGCCGGTCCAGGAGTACTAACGCCAACTACTCTGGAGCTGTCTTGGGACCAGATTGAGCTGTTAAAAGCAGTACTCGACTAAAACAACGAAGCCCCTATTAAGGGGCTTCTTTTAGTTACACATGACTGTGGAACCCACCTTGTGGCACCAGGTGGTTTTGTCCTGATTCATTATCTCTGAAAGCTGCTCCCATTGGGTAGACTGGGCATTCGCGTTTGCTTGTTGGCGATTTACGTCTTTGTTGATAATTAGCGTAGCTTCTGCGATCTGTCCTTGAACCTCACGACACGCAGATGGCGTCATACTGGAGGTACTATTATACATAGTGGTGTACTCACGCTCTAATCTATCTGGTTGATACACCCAGGTATTAAGACTATACCCGATGTTTTGTTTACTCTGGGCGTATTCCGTTGGAGAGATCATGTTCTGAACGAAGCACTTTTCTGTTCGTAACATATGAGTCGAAAAGAATGTGTAGGTATCTGCATCCATGGTTTTGTATTTAGGGGTACTGGTACACCCAACTGTCAAAAGCGCCGCACCAACCACTGAGAGTAATCTCATTTATTATCCTTAAAAATCGTCGGACCCATTCCGACTACTACAAGAGAAATCATTTTATGAAAATTAGTTACGTTCGTCTAGGCTGGGTACGCGCCGAGATCATTGAACAACATAAAGGTATTACGGTTCAGGCCCTGGATAAGCGCCGTAACCGCGGTAAATTTATCGAAGGACAGCATTGGAAGAAAGTTCACGGTGTAATCATGTATCATTATGAGAACATCGACCAACTTTTCGAGGAATTCAATGAGTCAGTTGCTTGAGTTTGTAAAAGGTTATCCTGGGGTTCAATTGCGAGGCGACTCACTTGCAATTGATTTTCGGTTTCAAGGTGTACGTTGTCGTGAAACGCTCAAAAATATGGCTGCCACGAAAGCCAATATCAAATGGGCGTACAACAAACGCACGGTAATCCTGCATGAGATTGCCCAGGGTACCTTTAACTATCGCTCCCACTTTCCTGACTCAAAGAAGGCGGATTTGTTTGCGCCGGTGCAACAGGTACCCACCGTCAATGAAGCTTTAGATGTTTGGCTTAAAACCAAGGAAAGCTCATTGGCGCCTAAAACATGGCGTGGCTATCAGGGTATCGCTGATAACCGGTTACGCCCCAAGTTTGGCCACCGAACCTTAGATTCAATACTCCAGTCGGAAATCAAAACCTGGCGTGTACGAGATCTGGGTGAACTATCCAACAAAACCATCAACGATATAATGACCCCACTTCGTGGGATCTTCGAGGATGCGTTGGCTGATCGCATCATTGAGTTCAACCCCCTCACCCATGTCAAAAACCTTGAGCGGGATTCAGAGGACAACGCCGATCCCTTCGGGATGGCGGAACTGGACATAATCAGTGCTACAGAAACAACCCGAGAGTCAGAACGTAATGGGTTCCTGTTTGCCTGCTGGTCAGGATTACGGATCTCTGAATGGTTGTCACTGGCCTGGGAAGACGTGGACTTCAATAAGCGTGAAGTGAGTGTTCGGCGCTCTGTGGTACGCGGTGATTACAAAGTACCGAAAACCAGAGGCAGTGTCAGAACAGTTCATCTATTGGATCAAGCCTGGGACATTCTACTGCAACAAAAGGCCCTGACCTTTATGCAGCGACCCCAGACTGTCGAAGTCACTCAGGCAGACAAACGACGCAAGAAAAAGGAAAAGCTCACCTTTATCTTCACCGACACATTTACCCATGAGCCATACATCAATAGCGCCCGAGTCAGCGAGCGGTTCTTTGAATCGTTTCTAAAGAAACTGGGTATCCGTTACCGCGGCCCCAATCAAGCTCGTCACACCTACGCCAGCCAACTTTTAACCAAGGGTGTTGCTGAGCGTTGGATCATGCGGGAGATGGGTCACACCTCTATCCAGATGTTCGAGAAACACTACGGTAGATGGATGGATTCTGAGATGCCTGGAATGGCTGAGACAGTATCGAAAATGTTCCAAATGGTCACATCACGGTCACAAGATAAAACCAAAATCATGTAAACTATTGATTTTATTAGGAAAATAATGGTGCCCGGGCCGGACTTGAACCGGCACGATCTTACGATCGAGGGATTTTAAATCCCTTGTGTCTACCAATTTCACCACCCGGGCTTAGAGGGCTCGGTCGTCAGACCTGGTGCAATTGCCTTGGTAAAAGCAATTTGGAGGCGGAACCCGGAGTCGAACCGAGATAGACGGATTTGCAATCCGCTGCATAGCCATTCTGCCATTCCGCCAATTTTTTGCTATCTGACATTTAAGTCAGAAGCTAGGAAGCAGTATACGATATAGACCGTAACACCTGATTCCACCAAACTAAAAAGCCTGGAGCGAGAAACAAGATGCGTAACTGGCAACCACGTTGTCACGACCGTCGCGATACATTATTAACCGGTGCACCTGATTCCACCAAACTAGAAAGCTTGGAGCGGGAAACGAGATTCGAACTCGCGACCCCAACCTTGGCAAGGTTGTGCTCTACCAACTGAGCTATTCCCGCATGTTTACTGCATAGTTTGTCATTTAAAAACAACGACAAACTGGTGTTTGGTTTGCGTTTCTTGCTGTGCCAAACGTGGGATGCATTCTACCTACCCCACCCTCACTGTCAATACAAAAACCGCTAATTTTCAACGAATTTTGCATTTTCAGGTTTGTTTGCTAGTTTTTTATTCACATTGCGCATTAGTCGAACAGTAAGGTGAATTTCAGGCTTTGCCCGCAAGATGTTTCCATGCAGCTGACGTGTATACCACCATCGACCACAACGATAAAACGGCTGCAATATAAAGTAAAATATAACCCAGGCTCACCCAATAAATTGGGAAACCCATAAAGGTTTCCAGTCCCGACAGCAGACCGATAAGCGCCAACATCTGAGCGGTGGTTTTGGCTTTACCGATAAATGATACTTTTACTTCATCACGTAGCCCCTGGCTGCCCATCCATTCCCGCAAAGCAGATATATAAATCTCACGCACCAATAGCACGATAGCAGGTAACGTGATCCACAGCGTGGCATAGCTATGGGTAATCATTAATAACGCCGCGGCGACTATTAGCTTGTCTGCTACGGGGTCCAAAAACGCGCCAAATGGGGTGTTTTGATCTAGTTTGCGGGCAAGATAGCCATCAAACCAGTCTGTGATCGCCGCCAGCCAGAAGATAAAGGCGCCTGCCTCATGAGCCCATTTCCAGTCCATAAAATAAACCAGTACAAAAACCGGAATAAGGACAACTCTGAAAAGGGTAATTAAATTTGGTACTGTCCACATAATAACTTCTCTGTTCGCTTCACTGGGTTAACCCCAACGTTGGATTAAACCCCTAACCAGGGCTAAAGTACCACTAATGATGCAGGTGGTCGTAAATGGTTTCGGCTAACTCGGTGCTGATACCAGGAACACTGGCGATCTCACCTTTACTGGCCCGCTTCAGTCCCTGTAAGCCGCCCATATATTTTAATAATGCCTGACGGCGTTTTGCCCCAATACCGGGGATACCTTCAAGTGTTGACGTATTTTTAGCTTTTTGCCGCCGGTTGCGATGCCCTGCTATAGCAAACCGGTGCGACTCATCCCGTATGTGCTGAATAAGGTGTAGCGCGGGCGCATGACTCTCCATCGGGATAGTTTCATGGGTATCTTCAAGAATCAGTGTTTCAAGCCCCGGTTTTCTGGTTGTGCCTTTAGCAACACCGATAAGCATAGGCTTTACTTCGGTTGGCCAGTCGGCAAAAAAGGTTTCTGCCTGAGCCAGCTGCCCTTTGCCGCCATCGATAAACAGAATATCAGGGATCTTGCTGGCCTCGTTAGGAGTTTTATAACGACGCTTAAGGGCCTGAGCCATGGCGGCGTAATCATCGCCGGGGGTAATATCTTCGATGTTATAGCGCCGATAATCTGTCTTTAGCGGCCCTTCCCGATTAAACACCACGCACGAGGCCACCGTTTGCTGGCCCGAGGTGTGCGAGATGTCAAAACACTCCATGCGCTGGACCGGGGCTTCTCGCTCCAGGGTTTCTTCCAGATCGAGATAACGGGCATGGACTGATTTTTGTTCTACAAACTGTGCTTCTAAGGAATTATTGGCGTTGTTCTGTGCCAGTTCCAGGTATCGTCGCTTTTCATCCCGCGCGCCACGGAAGAATTTCACCCGATAGCCGGCTTCGCTGCTGAGCACGTCGGCAATGGTCGCTTCGTCGGTCAGTTCCAGTGGAATAACGATTTGTTTAGGGATAACCTTGTTGCCCGCTAAATAGAACTGCAGTAAAAAAGATTCAAAGACTTCCTGCTCGGTGGCTGTGGGCGGCACTTTTGGAAAAAACGATTTAGAGCCTAACAGCTGACGATCACGAATGAACATCGATTGAATACAAGCCATATTGCCTTTTAGGGCATAACCAAACACATCCATTTCGTCCTGGGTGCCTGCCACCCACTGGCGTTCCTGCACTTTTCGAAGCGCGGTAATCTGGTCGCGGTAACGAGCCGCCGCTTCAAAGTTCATGTCCTTTGAGGCCTGTTCCATACGCTCCACCAGCGTGCCAATTACCTGCTGATTTTTTCCTTTTAGGAACATACGCGCCAGATTAACTTGTTCCGCGTATTCTTCATCGCTGACATAACCTTCCACACATGGTGCGCTGCAACGTTTCATCTGATATTGCAAACAAGGTCGGCTGCGAGCGCGATAATAGCTGTCTTCACATTGTCGAACCGGAAATATCTTCTGCATGGAACGCAGACTTTCTCTTACAGACCAGGCGCTGGGGTATGGCCCGAAATATTCGCCTTTGCGCTTTTGCGGCCCCCGGTGAAAAGATAGACGCGGGTGCTCATGGGCAGACAAAAAGATAAAGGGATAAGACTTATCATCGCGCAATACCACGTTATAGCGGGGTTTGTACTTCTTAATGAAATTATTTTCCAGTAAGAAAGCTTCCATCTCGCTGTTTACCACGGTGACATCCATATTCGCAATATGGGCCACCAGCGAACGGGTTTTGGCGTTATCTACCTGCATTCTGAAATAGCTGGATACCCGCTTTTTCAGGTTTTTAGCCTTCCCGACATAAATAACTTCTTCCTGGGCGTTATACATTCGGTAAACACCAGGCTGATTCGTCAGGTTTTTCAAAAAAGCAGAAGAGTCAAATGAGGACATGCCAGAACTACAATGTATTTGGATCGATCAATTTATGTCTTAATGCTAAATGGGTCAGTTCAACATCTGTGGTAACACCAAGTTTTTCAAACATACGGTATCGATATGTATTTACTGTTTTTGCGTTGATACATAACTCGCTGGCAATTTCAGGCACCCGTTTACCCCGGGTAAGGCGTAAGGCAATACTTAGCTCACGATCGGATAACACCTCGAAAGGGTTGTCCCCATCCGGAGACAGCTTGCTTATGGCAATACTCTGAGCTATTTCGGGCGGCAGATACTTTTGTCCTGCGGCGACTTTATAAATAGCCCGAATCATTTCATCAGGCTCTGCGTCTTTGGTTAAAAAACCATACGCACCGATTTGCATTACCTGCGCCGGGATCGGATGTTCTTTGTGCATGGACAGACAAATCACCCGGGTATTTTCTGACATACGCAACACTTTTTTAGTGGCTTCCAGTCCGCCCATCCCCGGCATATTTACATCCATCAATACTATATCAGGCGCGTTACGCCGACATAGCAGCACGGCATCTTCACCGCTCTTGGCTTCAGCGATAACACTAAAGTCTTGTTCATCATCTAGAATACGCCGAATTCCTGTTCGAACCAGCTCATGATCGTCTGCCAGGATAATCTTAATCACGTTATTGGTCACCGATAGTCGTTGTTGTATTCGCGGATACGGGTACGTTCTGCACCAAACTCATCATACCACGGTTCAGTGGGGTGTGAAGTCCTCCGCGCCGGTCACTGTTATCTATTTGACTGAAGTTTAAACGATTATTTGAATTACGGCGTAGCAGATAAAACAGATTCATCATAAGGAAGCGAAATTATGCCTTACGACAAAAAATCAGAGTTACCCGACTCCGTGAGCGACAACCTACCCTCACATGCTCAGGAGATATTTAAAGAAGCCTACAATAGTGCCTGGGACGAATATAAAGATCCTAAGGACAGGGATGGCAATGACAGCCGCGAGGAAGTCGCTTTCAAAGTTGCATGGTCAGCGGTTAAACAGAAATATCATAAAAATGATAATGGCAACTGGGTGAAAAAATAACACCATAAGCGGCCGGACCGTGCCTGTCCCATTCATTGAAGCAGACATGGTCCGTAAACCATTCACCATCATGGCTACGGCAAATCAAACCAGAGTGCTTCTACCTGCTTGGTGGCGGACACTGCTAAAGCCCGTCTTTGCTCTATACCCAACCCATCACCCGGGTACAATGTTTCTGCCGGGCTTGTAAGTTCACCTTTAATGAGGTGCAGATACGCGCGCTCACGCGTTACCGGCAACTCAAGGCTTTGCCCTTTTTCAAGTACCAGTCGAGACAGGCTCATATTCTGATTTATTGAAATGCTGTCTTTTGCACCATCTGGTGTCACCAGCGCCGTTAGCGGCTCTTGCTGCTCAACGGTTTTTTGGGCGTAGGATGGCATCACCCCTAATTTTTCAGGCTCTACCCATATTTGCAAAAAGTTCACTGTTTCAGTCAATGAGGCATTAAATTCCGAATGCTGAATACCGCTACTTGCACTCATTCGCTGAATATCGCCCGGCGGGATCACCGATTGATTGCCCTGGCTATCCCGGTGTTCCAGTTCACCGTCAATAACATAGGAGATGATTTCCATGTCGCGATGCCGATGAGGTTCAAATCCATAACCGGGCTGCACCACGTCATCGTTTATCACTCTTAACACCGAAAACCCCATATGTTGTTCATCGTAATAATGGCCAAACGAAAACGTATGCTGGCTGTGCAACCAGCCAAATTGTGCCTGTCCACGTTGTTGTGCGCGCCTTAGGTAAAACATAGTGCAATCTTCTTAACTAAAAATCTTGATGCAAAGTGTAGCTTGCTCCTGTGTTTGCGATAATCGCAAATACTTGAGTGTATTAATGCAAAAAAACGAACATTGAAGCGGCGGTCAGTGCCCATAGGTTCTCCTGATATTGTTCAGGTTGCTATGGTGGACAGGCATCGATCATGGGCATCGATCATGTTGTGATTTCACCTTGCGGTTTTCCAACACCGGACGGATGAAAAAGCGGACAGACACTTATCACGTTCCACATTGCTATAGTGGACAGGCACTAATCATGTTTCCTACTTTATTCGCGAGAATCGCAAGAATATCTGTGTATCAATGCATAAAACGAACATTGAAGCGGCGGTCAGGGCCCATAGGTTCTCCTGATATTGTTCACGTTGCTATGGTGGACCGTTGCTATGGTGGACAGGCAAGGCCGTTGAAAAGGTGGACAGGCACCGATCACGTTGCGGTTTCCTAACCGTTGATGAAATGGTAGACAGGCACTGATGAGGCTTCTCTTGTATGCGCAATAATTGTAAGAATGTGTGTGCATTACATTAATTCAAAAAACGAACATGAAAGCGGCGGTCAGCGCCCATAGTTTCTCCGGAGAGTGAAAAGGTGGAGAGGCACTGATGATGCTTCCCCTGTTTGCGCAATAATCGTGAGGATGTGTGTGCATTACATTAATTCAAAAAATGAATATGCAAGCGGCGGTCAGCGCATATAGGTTTTTCTGATATAGCTGACTTTAATGTGGTGGTCAGGCACCGATCTCGTTGCGGTTTCCTAACCGTTGATGAAATGGTAGACAGGCACTGATGAGGCTTCTCTTGTATGCGCAATAATTGTAAGAATGTGTGTGCATTACATTAATTCAAAAAACGAACATGAAAGCGGCGGTCAGCCGCCCATAGTTTCTCCGGATATTGTTAACGTTGCTATGGTGGACAGGCATTGATCATGTTGTGATTCCAAAATGCGGTTTTCCAATAACGGGCCGAAATGCAGTGTATAAAAAGAGAAAACTGATTATTAACCAATGAGGCCGCGAAGCTTTGATATAGAGGACAGGCAATCATCACGTAGTGGGCGGCTCACGTGCTTACATAAAAGTCAGCGTGAGTTCAGCCGTGCTAAGACTTCGCGAACAATATCCGGATGCGTGGCCAGGTTTAAGCGAAAATAGCCGGGGGCACCAAATTGTGCGCCATCACCCAGCGCCAGCTGATAATGGTTTAGCATCGTATCTTTTGCATCATCACCCAATGCGGTGGCATCCAGCCACGCAAAATAGGTTGCCGGACCCAGATACAAAGAAAACCGGGCACTTAATGCAGCATCTCTGATGATCTGCCGATTTACGGCAATGGCGTGTTTTATGTCCTTGAACCACTCTGTGCAATAGAGATATGCGGTATTAGTCACCAGACTGGCAAGCGGACCGGGCTGCTGATGGTGACGAGCGACATCCTGCATTAGCCTATGTCTGAAATCCGGATTTGTGGTGATGGCATAGGCTGCGGCGCCCACTCCGGCAAGGTTGAAGGTTTTTGCAGGCGAGCCAAGCATGATGCAGGTGCTTTTTAGCTCGGCCGGCAAATTCATCACACTCGAGACCGGGGTGTCGAATGCAAAATCCCGGTGCACTTCATCGCTGATAAGGACAATATTGTGCTGTTGGCAGTGACGGGCCAACACCTCCAGCTCATCATAATTCCATACACTTCCGGTGGGATTGTTCGGCTGGCAGATAAGCAGCATGGCCAAATCTGTGGGCAGGTTCGATAGATCAGGTCGGTAAGTATCCTCCTTCCACCGCCAGTCTAACTCTACTATCTGGCGCTGTTGCTCGGTGATGCACGGAAAAAACGGGCCATACACGGGCGTAAATAACCCCACCCGCTCACCGGGCGAGGAAAACATATTGATGCAGCGCCATAAGGTGGTCACCACGCTGGCCACTGGCACTAGCCAACTGGCCGCTACTTTAACCCCCTGCTGGCGTAGCCACGTCTCTACTGCCGTGGCGATATCAACGTGCTGATATCCGACCTGATCTGAGTGAACATACTCTGCCACCGCCTGACTCACAGGCGATGGTAAGGCAACATCCATATCGGCTATCCACATCGACAAAACACTGTCATTACTGACGCCGAATTTTTGCTGCACTCCGTCGTATTTCAGCGAGCCGGTGTGGTGTCGGTGAATAAACAGATTATTTTACCCGTTCAAAAATATTGAATTCAGAAATACTGTGCTGAAATTTACGTTTTGTTTCACGAATCACAAATTCAATATCCTGGGGGCCACCGATGCGCTTACAATGCGTAAGGGTACTTTCCAATGCCGCGGTAGACGTAAGCGTCTCGCCGGTATTGTCTTTGTACCCCCCAACCATTCGTCCCGCTCGGTATATTCTTCAAGCCAGGTAAACGGTGATGCCACTACCAGAATCCCATTTACATTCAGTCGCTGCTGAATATCGGCCAGTAACTTACGAGGCGAATACACCCGGTCCAGTAAGTTGCCCAGAAAAATAAGATCGTAACCGGTGTACTGGGGCTTCAAATTACAGGCATCGCCCTGAGCAAAAGACACTTTATCTGCGAACGGTTCCAGCCCAAAGTCTTTCAGTTTGCGTGATTTGAAGGAGGTAAGCTCGCCTTCGTCTATCAGGGTGTAGCGCAGTTCTTTGCGTTCCTGCATGTCTGTAGCGGTTTTGATAAACCGGGCAGAAAAATCAATGCCATGAACTTCATCAAACTGGCGCGCCAGTTCAAACGAGGAGCGTCCTACCGCACAACCGAGATCCAGCGCTTTGCGCCGGGCACGGCCTTCGGTATAGCTCAGACAAAGTTCGGCTGACTGCCGGGCAAAATTGGGTACCCCAAAGAATTGTTCACCATAATGAAATTCGCTGTATTGCGACACCTGGGTGTCACTTTCATAATCAAAATCGTTCACGGCTATCTTCTTGTTAGATTGCACATACCGAAAGCCGGCATGCTGGAAAAAATGACGTCGAAACGCATAGCGGCTATCCCGGGTGGCTTCATTACCGGTGGAAATCCAGGAACCACCCTTTATCAGATTGTGCTTGTTATCAAATGTAGGCGTGGTGAAATCGTCATAGATTGGGTGAACTGCGAACCCTTCAAATGGATAGATAGGCGTTTCAGTCCATTGCCAGATATTTCCTGCCACATCAAAAAACTCCCCATGCTGATTCACACTCACCGGTTCAGACGAGGCGGCTTTTGCCAGATTGATATTCATATTCTCATAAAAGCGCATCTGATCCAGCCCGCTTTCATCGCGCAGCCGCTGCCATTCATTTTCGGTGGGTAAACGGATATCCTCGCCCGTGAGCGCCATTTTGAAATTACAAAACGCTTTGGCTTCGTGATAATTAACATCCACGGGCCAGCTCAGCGGTAACGGAATTTCTTTCACCATGGCCCGATAAACATAACCGTTATCGGTGGGCCGCCAGAACACCGGATGGCGGGCCTGGGTAAATTCACGCCACTGCCAGCCTTCGGCTTCCCAAAATTCTGAGCGGTGATAGCCCTGAGCATCAACAAACTGTAAAAATTCGGCATTACTGACCAGATAGCGGCTGGCTTTAAACTCTTCCACCTGCTCCTGCTGAAAACCATATTCGTTATCCCAGCCATACCAGGCAGAATCTGTGGTTTTATTATTTACCACCTCACCAGGTGCTACCGGCAGCACGGTGTTGTGCGGCGCTTCTGTGTGCTGCTCACTTGGTAACCAAGCCGCCTGAGGATCGATAAATTTAAGATCGAGCTGGCGAATAAGGACCGAGGAGGTTTCTAAATGAATCCGCTCATGTTCAATCCCCATCACCACCGGCCACATAGGACTGTGCCAGTTTATGGGCAGAGTGAAATCTAATTCACAAATTATTTTGCTGACTTTTTCCCGCACCGCCTGACGATACGCTTTCACCTCGGCCACATCAGGCCAGTCATAATGAGCATCATTCAAATCATCCCAGCTCATCTCGTCGACGCCAATGGCAAACAGCGACTCAAAATCAGGATTAATGCGCTCGTTAATTTGCTTAGCCAGCATTAACTTATTGATAAAGAAGGTGGCCGTATGCCCGTAATAGAAAATGAGAGGATGACGAAGGCTTTCCGGGCGCTGATAAAACGCCTCATCACTTTTTAAGTTAGCAAACAAACTTTCATAGGTATCAAAAGAGTTATGAAAATACGCCAGCACTTCTGCACGTTTCTGCTCAATCGTTCCGTCGTGCAGATTGGGGGTATGAATGACATCCATATTACTTCCTCTTAGATATACCGCGGGTTGCACTGCGCTCACTCAGGGTAATGACACCATGGCTGGATGATGAAAATAAACAGGTAGTGAGCAATATAGCAGGTGTGAACAACAATATTCTATGGTTTTGGCAGCACCGTCAGCTTGACGACGCGCGAAATAGACAGGCCTCTTAATACGTTTATACAATCCAGTTGAGATCATTGCAGTCCTTTAAACAATAGGGCTGCAGCGTATTTTAGAGGTATCGAAGAATGACAATATTTTAATGTGGATGTAAACATCACCGGCAGCGATTTCGGCAATATGACCCGAGGAAGGAATTTATGCCCATCTTATTCAGCTCTTGCACTTCGAGAAGCCTCACAGCTTAGCAAAACGGCTTTACTGGCATTTTTTCGCTATTAAAGTGACCACCACGAAGGGGGCTCACCCTTCCCGCTCAAAGTCTGACTTTTCTAAGGGCACAAAAAAACCCACCAGATGGTGGGTTTCTTCAAAATGGCGGAGAGGGAGGGATTCACTCGAGCCATCCATGGCTCTCGCCCTTCGTGTAGCCTGACGGCTTTGCAAAACGGCACTCCTGCCGTTTTGTCGAACCGCGGGTGTTCTCACCCTCCCAATCCACAATGTCACTTTTCTCGGCACATAAAAAAACCCACCAGATGGTGGGTTTCTTCAAAATGGCGGAGAGGGAGGGATTCGAACCCCCGGAAGGTTTGACCCTTCGCCTGATTTCAAGTCAGGTGCATTAAACCGAGCTCTGCCACCTCTCCATAAATTGTGTGCTAATCTGTAGCGATTAACGATTGTGAAACCTTTTCAGGAGCACAATCTGGATAGCGTCTTAACGTTATCCTTAAATAGCTGGCGGAGAGGGAGGGATTCGAACCCCCGGAAGGTTTGACCCTTCGCCTGATTTCAAGTCAGGTGCATTAAACCGAGCTCTGCCACCTCTCCACAAATTGTGTGTTAATCTATAATGATTAACGATTGCGATATCTTTTCAGAGACACAATCCGGATACCGTACTGACGTTACCCTGAAATAGTTGGCGGAGAGGGAGGGATTCGAACCCCCGGAAGGTTTGACCCTTCGCCTGATTTCAAGTCAGGTGCATTAAACCGAGCTCTGCCACCTCTCCGGCAAGTGAAGCGTATCTTAATGGAATTTCGCGTGCTGTAAAGAGTGAATCTGAAAAAAAGTTTTAAGTGGTGGTGATTTAGCCAATCTGAAAGACAATTATGCCCGATTGATTATTTTTCATCCCAGGAGCAAAATATTTCGTATAATATAACACGACAAATACTTGAATTTGGGAACCAAAACCCATACAAATGACTCAAATAAAAAACTTACTGTTTTTTGCTGTTTTAAATCCTGTTGGAGGGAATGATGGATAACCGTTCGATGTATGCTAATGCATCACAGCAGTCGGTGCTGGAAACAAACAAAGTCTTGCGTAACACTTATATGTTGCTGGCAATGACCCTGGCCTTTAGTGCGGCCTGCGCTGGTGTTGCTATGGCAGTGGGTGTAGGCCCTATCGCTTCACTGGTGATGATGATAGGTGCATTTGTCACTCTATTTGTAGTACATAAGAAAGCAGATTCTGCTTCTGGTATCTACTGGGTATTTGCTTTTACCGGTTTAATGGGTGGTTCGCTGGGTTACACGCTGGCCTATTACTTAAACTTCGGTGGTCCTGGTCTTATCATGCAGGCGCTGGGTGCTACCGCCCTGGTTTTCTTTGCATTGTCAGGCTATGCCCTTACCACTAAGAAAGATTTCTCCTTTTTAGGCGGCTTCTTAATGGTGGGTCTGGTAGTTGTGATTGTAGCCGGAATCGCGAATATTTTCTTTGCGGTACCAGCAGTGACTCTGGCGTTAAATGCGGCGATCGTGTTTATCATGTCCGGACTTATCCTGTTTGATACCAGCCGTATCATTAATGGCGGCGAAACCAACTATTTACGGGCGACGGTTGCCTTGTATCTGAACATCTATAACTTGTTCACGTCCATTCTGCATCTTTTGGGTGCGTTTGGTGGCGACGACTAAACTCAGTTAAAAGGAAAACACCCCGCCTGTCGGGGTGTTTTTATTTGTATGACAACCTATTCGATACTAATCACCCACCCCCCTTCAGATGTCACCCAAACCATTGCCGCGCAGCAGTTTTCTCAGCAGCTTTGTATGCAAGGACATTCACTTAACAATGTGTTTTTCTATGGCGAAGGTATTCATCATGCGAATGCGTTAAGTCGCGTGCCCAGTGACGAACATGCTGTGTATCAGCACTGGTGCGAGGTGCAGCGCACCACCAACTGTGAGTTGCTGGTGTGTATTACCGCGGCCGTCAAGCGCGGTGTTGTAAGTGCAGAGGAGGCCGAGGATAATATGTATAACTTACGCCCTCCTTTTGCCCAGGCTGGCCTAGGCGAATTTTTTAGTGCATTGCATGAATGTCAAAAAGTGGTGCAGTTCTGATGGCTCGTATTCTGGTTCGGTTCACGCAAAGCCCTTATCAGGGCAGCAAGGCCATCGACGGTGTCGATTTTGCCATGGCAGCCACCAATTATGGTCATCAGGTTTCTGCCCTGTTTGAAGGCAACGCCGTATGGATGTGGCAAGATGACCAACACCCCCCTGAAGGAGTAAAAAACCTGCGCAAAAAACTTAACGCACTGGCACTGTTTGAGGTGGAGCCATGTTATATCAGCCGCTCGGCTATGAGCCGGTTACAGGTTGATATACAAAGTGACCAATGTGTCGTCATCGATAGCCCCGGCATTGTGGCACTTTTGAAACAGGCTGATCATGTGGTGACCTTCTGATGCTCATAATGTTACGCAATAACACCATAGATACTGAGTTGCAGCAGCAGCTGGACGCCCTTCCCGCCACCGACGCAGTACTGCTGATGGGCGATGCGGTTTATCTTGCACATGGTGAGGGTTTACAAACTGCTGGGCATGTTTTTATTTACGGCCCCGATGCAGACGCAAGAGGCCTTAAATACGATAGCGACAAATCAGACTACGAGCTTGTTTCAGACCACGAGTTGGTAAATCTGAGTGAGCAATATTCTACCTGGATAAAATGGCAATGACTGAACAAGCATATTTTAACTGGCAGGGTCGTGACATTCCTTTGGATAAGAACGGCTATCTGCAAAATATTGATGACTGGCATGAAGACATGGTGCCTGCGCTGGCAACCCAAGAGAACATTACCCTGACAGACGATCACTGGCAGGTGATTCGCTTTGTTCGCCAGTTTTATCTGGATTATGACACCAGCCCGGCTATCCGGGCGTTGGTGAATGCCATGAAACACGCCTATGGCCCCGATAAAGGCAACAGCCGCTATTTGCAGAGACTGTTCCCGAAGGGCCCGGCAAAGCAGGCAACCCGATTAGCGGGCTTACCTAAACCGGTAAAATGCCTGTAAACCACACGCAGCGGTACGCCAGTTGCTGTAGGTTGCCGCTTAAACACCACCTGCCCAATGGTCTTGTTGCATCATAGTGTGCAACACAGGCGGCAAAATAAGCCGGATGGATACTGCATGGTGATAGGCTCTGGAATTGTGTGTAAATCAAATTATTAGAACAAAAATGCCCGACGATTAAGCCGGGCATTTTATTGTTAACGCTTTTAAGCTTTTCAGCAAACCTGTACTAGGTCTTCAGTTCGCCGGTTGACGACTCAAGGTGGGCGCGTACAAACCACTGGAATTGTTCCAGGTCAGCCAGCTGTCCGGTGATCATATCTTCAGAAACCGGGTCAATTTCACTCAATTTTCCAAGTGCCTCACGATGATCGCCGTTTACGCCGGTATAAACTTTATCCAGCGCCACAAGGTGATCTTTTACCAAGGCTTTACCCAGGTCATAGTCATCCCAGGTGCGAGTATCAACAATCGCTTTTGGAGTACCTTTTGGCACGCCGCCCAGCGTGGCGATACGCTCAGCCAACGTATCCGTCATACCGCGTACGGCTTCAACTTGCGGATCCAGCATTTCGTGGACCCCAATAAAATTCGGTCCTACCACATTCCAGTGAACGTGTTTCAGGGTTAACTGCAAATCAATCAGCGCAGTCAGTCTATGCTCAAGAATTTCAATGGTTTTCTTGGCCGCTTCATGGTTCATACCGGGAGCGGTAAATTCGATATTATTACTCATTCTTTCTCCTCTTTCATGAAAATTGACTGCTTAGTAATACTGCAAAACAGCGTGTAGCCAGATAGTAGCAATGCGTATGCCTTTTTTATTGATAACTCTGCAGGCGCATACAGGGCGGGCTATACAGCTGTGCTCCCTGCTCTATTCTGTCAGGTTTAAAGTTACATTGAACGCAAAACCTGCAAAAGTATTGTAATTTTTATGGTGTAGTGAAGCAGACTGTTTAATCTTTGTAAGGTGATACCAATTTGTCTGGGCAAACCCTAAAAATTGTTAATAAAACAGGGGACTAAACGGCGCGGGCTGATACATCAGGTGACCTATTGCTTGAGAAATGCCCCGCCCGGTTAATAGGTGCGCCAGAATAAATAGCAGCAATTGCCTTTATTTACGTGTTCGCCTGTGGGGGTCTTTTACAGGCAAGAAGCGTGACTTCCAACTTCTTATCATCAGGCGTGGATAAGAAGCTACATTCCTGAAAGTAGCAAAAAGGAACCCCATTTGCTTCCCAGCCCGCAAGGGACTACCACGGGGTATTAACCTGGCGCCCACTCCGGGTGTTTCTTCACTATACTTTTTTTAACGAAGTAACACGTTGCGACCAATAATAAAAGATGTACCGGAGCAACAATAAGCAAACCCAATAGAAGGTAGTAAAGCGACTTTTCTTGATTGAGAAGCGAATGAGCACCGAGCAAAAAGAATATCAGCACATCCGCCAGTAAAACAAGAAGTACCAGTTTCCACTTTCCTTTTCCTTGCACCACCCTGGCATTTGTTTCAGAGAACCTGTACATCCACCAAAAAGAAACCCCAAATAATAAAGGCGTATTTAAACTACCCGCATTATTAAGGCCTGCTAAGCTAACAAGGATTCCGGCGACCGCTAAACCAACAACGTAAGTTAAAGAAAACAACACGAAAAAACGAAGATAGGTCACTATTACTCCTTGAAAAGTTGACCCTGGGTCAGGACGAGCCCAGCTTGGACAGTCACTTACTATTCCCCGGTACAGTTGGGTTTGAACTAATTCGGGCACACTAAAAGTACGGTTCTCTTATGCTTAGAAATCCATGCCTAAACCACGTAAATCTCTTATCAACCTGGCAGATACCCCTTACTACCACTGCGTATCTCGCTGTGTGCGCAGAGCTTTTTTGTGCGGTGAAGATAAGCAAACAGGAAAAGTTTTGAGCATCGTCGCCAGTGGGTGGAAGACCGGTTATTATTTTTGGCTGAAGTCTTCTGCGTAGATGTCTGTGCCTATGCGGTAATGAGCAATCACACCCATGTGGTATTGCGCATCAACAAAGATAAAGCCGAGTCTCTGTCTGCGAAGGAGGTTATCAGGCGATGGCACAAGCTCTACAAAGGCATGCTGTTGGCGCAGACATATATCAATCCTGCTGAGTGTGATTCGCTGTCTGAGGCAGAAACTGAAACGGTGAAAAACCTTGCTGAAGTGTATCGCAGCCGATTGTTTGATATCAGCTGGTTTATGCGGCTGCTTAACGAGTATATTGCCAGGCAAGCGAATAAGGAAGACGACTGTACGGGACACTTCTGGGAAGGACGCTTTAAGTCTCAGGCACTAATGGATGAAGCATCACTTGCAGCCTGCATGGCGTATGTCGATTTAAATCCAGTGCGTGCCTGTTTAGCAAAATCACCAGAAGCATCTGCTCACACCAGTATACAAAAACGCATTCAGGCGGCGAAGTCCCGTCGACAACCCCGTACGCTGCTTTCCTTTACAGGTAACCTGGGAGAAAAATTGTCGGACGGATTGCCTTTTCGGATTGAGGATTACTTCGCACTCGTCGAACAAACCGGGCGTCACTTTCATCCCGGTAAACGTGGCAAGATAGAGGATGCCGCAGCTCCTATACTCGCCCGGATTGGACTGACTAATACCGATTGGACTACATTAGTCTGCGGAATTGAAACTGAATTTACGACCTCAGTAAGCATCGAAAAACTAATGTCTCACCGCAGAAAAAACCTGAAATACCATTCAGCTTAAACACGCTGAACCCGCCTCGAACCAGATCTTACAACCCAATATGTACCGTACAAAGCTGGGCGCCGTACTCTCGTATCCGGGCTTCTGATTTTAAGGCTATTTCCTTATACGAACCTCTTTTTAACCCGAACCCAAAAAATATATCGAGACATAATCACTAAATAATCGAGGACATTTAGCATCAGACAAGGGTTTACCGGGAATGCGAGAAGTGACTGTCCAATTGTTTCGAGAAGTGACTGTCCAATTGTTTAAGAAGTGACTGTCCAATTGTTTGATTGTTTAGTCGCAATTGTTTAGTCGGAGACCGAAAGTGTCAGCGTCTGGAGCTAGCACTTATAAGATTGCATGGGACCCATGCCCTAGGATTAAAGTGGTCAGAAAATATTATTGCTAAACCTGCTGATCTTATCTCTAGGTGAAAAACGCAACGGGTAACCTCACTACCGGGGAACGGTATTAACTCAGTAAACGCCCTGTTATTACTATATCTCACCCGCAAAATTTGGTCTGAAACCAAAAACGCCCGGCTAAATGCCAGGCGTTTCAAGCTTTCTGCATGGAGGACTGTCACAACGGCCACAGCAACTCAATATGCGTTACTCTATTTAGCTAGCCTGTATGTGGGTCATACCGCCCATATAACCAACCAGTGCCTCAGGCACTTTTACACTGCCATCCGCCTGCTGATAGTTTTCTAAAATTGCCACCAGCGTCCGGCCTACGGCCAGGCCCGAACCATTCAGGGTGTGCAGCAATTCTGGTTTTGCACCTTCGGCGCTGCGATAACGGGCCTGCATACGGCGGGCCTGGAAATCAAGCATGTTAGAACATGAAGAGATTTCGCGGTAGGTATTCTGGGCCGGTAACCACACTTCTAAATCGTAGGTCTTACATGCGCCAAAGCCCATGTCGCCGGTACACAGCAGCATTTTACGGTATGGTAATTCCAGCTTTTGCAGAATGATTTCTGCATGACCGGTCAGCTCTTCTAAAGCCTCAAAGCTATCCTCAGGCTTCACCAGTTGTACCAGCTCTACTTTTTCAAACTGATGCTGACGAATCAAGCCTCGGGTGTCCCGGCCATAGGATCCGGCTTCACTACGAAAACAGGGCGTGTGGGCAGTAAGCTTGAGCGGTAGCTGGCTGGCGCTGAAAATCTCATCCCGGCCAATATTGGTCAGCGGTACTTCGGCAGTAGGGATAAGAGACAGCCCCTGCCCTTCTTCGGTGGCTGGCTGAGTATGAAACAAGTCTTCACCAAATTTGGGCAGCTGACCGGTGCCATACAAGCTGTCATGATTAACCAGATACGGTACATACGTTTCCTGGTAGCCATGTTCTGCGGTATGAGTGTCAAGCATCAGCTGAGCCAGCGCCCGGTGCATGCGGGCAATCGCGCCGCGCATTACCACAAAACGGCTACCGGTCAGTTTGGCGGCAAGTTCAAAGTCAGCACCGCGATCCAGACCTTCAGCAATATCAACATGATCTTTTACATCAAAATCAAAAGTAGCAGGTGTGCCCCAGCGTGAAACTTCGACATTGTCATCTTCACTTGCCCCTATCGGCACACTTTCGTGAGGAAGATTAGGAATGCCCTGTGTCAGCTCAGTAACCTGCTGCTGAATGTTTGCAAATTCGGTTTTGGTGGCATCCAGCTCATCACCCAGCTTGCCCACTTCGGCCAGCAGCGGCTCAATATCTTCGCCTTGCGCTTTTGCCTTACCAATGGATTTACTTCGCACATTCCGTTCGTTTTGCAGTTCCTGCATTTTACTTTGCAGTGATTTACGCTGTTCTTCCAGTTGATTAAACGCGTCAACATCCAGCTTAAATCCACGGCTGTCCAGCCGTTGAGCTGTTGTTTCTATATCAGTTCGCAAAAACTTGGGATCTAACATGTGCTTATAATTATCCTTTGATTATGGTCATGGCCAACCCACCGGCCAGCAAACAAACGCTGACATTGAGTATGACATTCAATGCCGCTTTCATCCACAAGCCGCTTTGCAGCAGGGTCAGAGTGTCTATGGAAAAGGTTGAAAATGTAGTGAGTGCGCCCAGTAGTCCCACCGCAAGAAAGGCACGATACGGAGCTTCGGCCAGCTCTTGTCGCTCTATTAAGCCGTACACCAGCGCCAGGCAAAACGAACCCAGAACATTCACCGCAAGTGTACCAAATGGCAGGCTTTTTCCAAACCAGGAATCAATTTGACTGGTCAAAAAATAACGCAGGCAGGCACCCAGCGCGCCACCAGCGGCAATGTAGCTGTATAAAACCACCGTGGTCGACATGCGTTAGCGTTTCCGGGGAGCCTGATTGTTCAGAGTATCCAGATACTCACGTTTGGCTTTAAGCTGTTTTTCCAGGCCTCGCTCAACCGGCTCATACAGCCTTTCGTGTTGTAATTCAGGCGGCAGGTACACCTCGCCGGCGGCAAAGGCATGGGCTTCATCATGGGCATAGCGGTAGCCTTCGCCATGACCCAGCTCTTTCATAAGTTTGGTCGGCGCATTGCGCAAGTGGGCAGGAACCGGATAATCAGGCGCTTCCCGGGCTAGTTTTTTGGCCGCACTAAAGGCTTTGTAAACCGCATTACTTTTTGCCGCCAGGGCGCAGTATACGCTGGCCTGGGCAATGGCGCGTTCGCCTTCTGCCGGACCAACCCGGTGATAGGTGTCCCAGGCGTTCAAAGACAACTGCAAGGCTCTAGGATCGGCATTGCCAATATCTTCTGAGGCAATGGCCAGCAATCGCCGCGCCACATACAGTGCATCGCCGCCGCCATTTAAAATACGGGCGTACCAGTACAGCGCGGCATCAGGATCTGAGCCACGCACTGACTTATGAAAAGCAGAGATAAGATCGTAAAAGGCATCTCCCTGCTTGTCATACGCCGCTACTTTTTCGCCCACAGCCTGTTCAATATCCGCCAGCGAAATGGTGGTGTCACTGGTAAAGTCCGCGGCCAGCTCCAGATAGGTAAGCAGGCGGCGGGCATCGCCTCCGCACAGACCGATAAGCGCACGCCGGGCATCATCTGCAATGGCTAAGTTACGCTGGCCCAGGCCTTTTTCAGAATCAGATAAGGCACGTTCTAACAGTGCCTGTAAATCCTCTTCCACCAACCCTTTAAGTACATACACCCGGGCCCGGGATAACAATGCCTTGTTCAGTTCAAAAGACGGATTTTCAGTGGTGGCGCCCACGAAGGTGACGGTGCCGGATTCTACGTAGGGTAAAAACGCATCCTGCTGACTTTTGTTAAACCTGTGCACTTCATCCACAAACAACAGCGTACGCTGATTATAGCGCACATCTTCCTGGGCTTTTTCCATCGCCGCCCGCACTTCTTTAACCCCGGAGGTCACCGCCGATAAGCGAATTACATTAGCCTGGGTATAGCTGGCAATAAGCTCCGCCAGCGTGGTTTTACCGGTGCCCGGCGGGCCCCACAAAATCATCGAGTGACAATGCCCGGCTTCCAGCATCTTGCGCAGGGGTTTATCCTGGCCTACTAGGTGGCTTTGTCCGGCGTATTCATCCAGTGTTGCCGGGCGCATCTTTGCCGCCAGCGGCGCAAAAGGTTCATCGTCTTTAAATAGCATTAACGCTGATCATCTATCGTGTAGGTGTCATCAATGGTGACCTCAAAATCAGACAACTGCGGCGTAAATTGGGTCTCGATATCAGTAAAGCTTAACTTACTGGTCTGTTCCTGGGCATCTTTCATACTCAGGCCGGTGAGGCTTTGTTCATCGAATCTGAGTTCGAGCTGCTGAATCTGGCTGTCACTGGTCTGCGGCGTCACCATAAAGGTGTCTTCAGCCGGTTGAGATATACGAAACTGCTGCCATTTTGCTTCATCGGTGCTGGTCAGCAAGATGATCGGGTTATTCTGAATCGCCTGATTTTGCTTAACAATTGTGACCTGCTCAACAAAAGTATCGACATTCCATACCGACTGACCGTCTGCAATCAGCAGGGTGTCATCGGGTGCCTGGGTCTGCCAGCGTAATTTGTCCGGACGCACCATCACCAGCTGCCCACTGGCCTGATGAATGACTTCGCCCTGAGCATCGGTTACCTGTTGGTTAAAATCGGCACGATATTGCTGCATTTGATTAAGGCGTTGCTGTAAAGCCTGTTTGGCCTGTTCCTCTGCCAATGCAGAAAAAACCGTCGTACTTAACGCACCAGCAAGCACGATTCGGGATAAAAAACGAAACATAGTATTAATCCTTAGGCGGGGGCGGCGCCATTACTTCCCGGTTACCATTATGGCCCGGTGGACTTACGACACCGCTATTTTCCATTTGTTCGACCAGGCGTGCAGCGCGATTGTAACCAATGCGGAATTTTCGCTGTACACCCGATACGCTGGCGCGCCGACTTTCGGTTACAAATGCCACGGCTTCATCATAAAATTCATCAACTTCCTGATCCGCACCCTCTGGCTGTTCACCCGGTAGCAAGACTTCGGCTGACGCTTCGCCATTGAGAATTTCATCAATGTATTCCGGCTTGCCGCGCTTCTGCCAGTCGGCTACCACCGCATGCACTTCGTGATCGTCCACAAACGCACCATGCACCCGTGTCGGCACCGGGCTACCCGGGGGCAGATACAACATATCCCCCATCCCCAGCAGCGCTTCTGCGCCCTGCTGGTCCAGGATGGTACGCGAGTCGATTTTGCTGGAGACCTGAAAACCGATCCGCGTGGGAATATTGGCTTTGATCAAACCGGTAATAACATCCACCGACGGACGTTGGGTGGCAAGGACCAGATGTATACCTGCTGCCCTGGCTTTTTGTGCAATGCGGGCAATCAGTTCTTCCACTTTTTTGCCCACAATCATCATCATGTCGGCAAATTCATCGACCACCACCACAATCGCGGGAAGCTTTTCGAGATCCGGCGGTGTGGTATCCATACTTTCTTCGGCCCGCCACAGGGGATCCTTAATGGGTTCGCCATTGGCCATAGCCTGGGTAACCTTGGCGTTATACCCTTTCAGATTACGCACCCCAAGGGCAGACATCAGCTTGTACCGGCGCTCCATCTCGCCTACGCACCAACGCAGCGCATTGGCGGCTTCTTTCATGTCGGTCACCACTTCCGCCAGCAAATGCGGAATGCCTTCGTAGACCGACAATTCGAGCATTTTGGGGTCGATCATGATCATACGTACATCTTCAGGGGTCGACTTGTACAGCAGGCTCAAAATCATCACATTGACCCCCACCGACTTACCCGAGCCAGTGGTACCGGCCACCAATACATGGGGCATTTTGGCCAAATCCACCACCACTGGTTTACCGCTGATATCTGAGCCCAGTACCATGGTGAGCGCAGATGGATTGCTTTGGAAGGTTTCACAACTGATCACTTCGCTCAGGCGCACCATCTCCCGTGTTTTGTTAGGTAACTCCAGTCCAATGACGGATTTACCCGGAATAACCTCTACCACCCGCACCGAAATGGCCGACATGGCCCGGGCCAGATCCTTAGATAAGCCGGTAATCTTGCTGACCTTCACCCCAGGGCCAGATCAAGCTCAAAGCGGGTGATCACCGGGCCGGGGTACACCCCGACCACCGTGGCTTCAATATTAAAATCTGCCAGTTTTTCTTCAACCAGCCGCGAG
This sequence comes from Salinimonas marina, assembly GCF_015644725.1. NCBI lineage: Bacteria > Pseudomonadati > Pseudomonadota > Gammaproteobacteria > Alteromonadales > Alteromonadaceae > Salinimonas > Salinimonas marina. Next base: position 1,661,525 of record NZ_CP064795.1, on the reverse strand, counting down.
ACCGCGTCCAGCTCTTCCTGGGTGATGGGGTTTTCATGCTTATCCGGACGCTCCAGCAAATCAAAGGATGGCATCGGGGTAAGCTCTGCGGTCTCGGGGCTAGCTGCAGATTCGCTGCCCTGCCCTGCCGATGTTGAACCCCCGGTGGCTGCAGGCGCAGAAGCAGAAGGAGTAGAAGGTCCGGAAGAAGACTCAGAAGACGTGGCCGCTGCCGGTTCGGCTTTGTTTCTGGTGTCTTTCATCTTATCTTTAAGCGATGACATTGAAAAACGCGACTTTTCGGAACGCGCTTCAGGCTCGGCAATAGTTTGCGATTCTGGTTCGCTATGACTGTCTGTGTCGGGGTAGTCTGTCGCTTCGGTCGCTGCTGCTGACGCCTGATGCGTATTGTTCTGAGTCTGGGATTGGTTTCGTGCCCCGTTATCTGCCCCGGCTGCAGGCGCTGCCCGGTTTTGTTCAAAAGGCGGTGTTTCATCATCAAATTCAAAAACCTCATCGGGGATACCGAAAGTCGGTTCTTCGCGCATTTTGGACGGATTCGCTGGTGCTGGTTTGGCGCTGGCAGAAGATTGTGCCGGGGGCTCGGCCCGCATGCTGGTGATATCCAGCTCATCACTATCAGCGTGGTCGTCTTTTTTGCCTAATGATGGCAGCGCCAGACGTGGCATCTGGATATCCAGTAACTGGGTTGGTGCATCGATGAGCTTTCGTCCTGACCATAACACCAGATGACCAGTACTATCGATAATCGTAAGCCAGCTGATGCCGGTCATCAAAGTAAAACCGGTGCAAAAAAAGCACAACAGTAACAATACCGTACCGGGAACATTGAAATACGGTATGAGTGCTGAACTGATGACATCACCCACAAAGCCGCCGGCAGAAAAGTTAAACAAATCGTTGAAGTTAACACTGGCGATGCCTGAAATGCCCAGGCATATAAGCAGTGCGCCAATAATGCGCAAGCCTATGGTAAGGTAGTCAAATTCCTGGATGTGTTTAACATGCTGGAATAAGAACCAGCCCAGAAACGCACTGCAAAATGGCAGCAGATACGCCAGAAAACCAAAACTGAATAACAGTAAATCAGCAATCCAGGCACCCGTGGCCCCCACCCAATTATGGATGTCTAATTGCAAACCCGCCTGACTCCAGCCGGGATCACCCGGATGAAACGAGGCCAGGGCCAGTAATAAATAAAATGCAAATACGCAGGCAATGATCATACCTGCTTCCAGCAATCGCTGAATTCCGGAAAGTCGCGCCATATCCCTCAAATCTTATCAACCGTTCAGGTGCAGCTACGCACGTTAAAACATCAGCATCCATGACCTCAAGGGCACGTGTGGCACCATTGAGACTGGCTACGGTTCAAATATATTTTGGCAAAGACTAACACAAAGTTAAACTTCGCACCTATTATAAAGCTGTACAAAAACACAGATTTGCTATTTCAGGTTAATTCTCAGACGACTGGTGCTTTTCACCTCTTCCATTACCACATAAGTGCGCGACTCACTAACACCGGGCAAACGCAATAATGTATCGCCTAATAATTTTCGGTAACTGGACATATCAGCTACCCGGGTCTTTAAAAGAAAATCAAAGTCGCCGGAAACCAGATGACACTCCTGAATATCTTCATGCTGCTGTACCGCCGCAGAAAATTCGGCAAAGATATCTACTGATGTTTTACTCAGGGTTATTTCTACAAACACCAGCATCGCTGCCCCGAGTTTGATGGGGTCGACCGTAGCATGGTACCCGGTAATATAGCCTTGCGTTTCCAACCGCCGAACCCGCTCCAGACAAGGGCTCGCACTCAGGCCCACAGCCTTTGCCAGTTCGACGTTAGAGATACGTCCGTCTCGTTGCAGAACCGTCAGGATATTGCGGTCAATACGATCGAGATCTTTGGGTGTTTTTACCAGCACAGCAAATCCTGTCAAATATATTATATACAGTATAATACACTGACAGAACGATGTTTTCAGCACATACTTCGCTTTTATTCCCAGTATACTGCGCGCACATAAACCGATAATTATGAGGCTAGCTATGCTGATAGGTGTACCGAAGGAAATTAAGAATCATGAATACCGGGTAGGACTTACTCCTGCTGCGGTAAAAGAATTTGTTACCCATGGCCACCAGGTGTTGGTTGAAACTGTTGCCGGCGATGCAATTGGTTTTACCGATGAAATGTATCAGGCGGCGGGCGCATCGATTGCAGACTCTGCCGAACAGGTTTTTGCCGAAGCAGAGATGATTGTGAAGGTGAAAGAGCCACAGCCAAACGAATGCAAAATGCTACGCAAGGGCCAGACCCTGTATACCTATTTGCACCTTGCTCCCGATCCTGAGCAGACCCGCCTGCTGGTTGAATCTGGTGCCACCTGTATTGCCTATGAAACCGTGACTGATAGCCATGGTGGTTTGCCTCTGCTTGCGCCTATGAGTGAAGTAGCTGGGCGGATGTCGGTACAAGCTGGTGCGCATTATCTGCAAAAAGCCCATGGCGGTTCAGGCACCTTATTAGGTGGTGTTCCGGGCGTGGCACCGGGCAAGGTACTGGTTATCGGCGGCGGTGTAGTAGGCACCAACGCAGCCAAAATGGCATTAGGCCTAGGCGCTGATGTAACCATTTTAGATCGTTCGTTGCCGCGCCTGCGCCAGCTGGATGATATTTTTGCGGGCCGGGTGAAAACCGTTTTTTCTACTGTAGATGCCATTGAGCATTATTCGTCTCATGCTGATTTGGTTGTTGGCGCGGTACTCATTCCGGGGGCTGCGGCACCTAAGTTGCTTAACCGCGAACAGATTGCGGCGATGAAGCCAGGTTCTGTGCTGGTAGATGTTGCGATTGACCAGGGCGGCTGTTTTGAGACCTCAAAGGCCACCACTCATCAGGATCCGGTTTATACCATCGACCATGTGGTGCACTACTGTGTTGCCAATATGCCTGGCGGTGTGGCTCGCACCTCGACCATGGCATTAAACAACGCTACCTTGCCCTTTGGTCTGGCGCTGGCCAATAAAGGCCCTGTAAAAGCCATGCTGGAGGATGCGCACCTGCGTGCGGGTCTTAATACCCACGAAGGTAAGGTGACGTACAAAGCGGTAGTCGATGCGTTAGGCGAACAGCTGAACCTGACCTATGTGCCTGCAGAAGAAGCGCTACGGGGTTAATCTGACGCCGGTCGCAATTGTATAGAAACAGTAAAAAGCCCTGAAATTTCAGGGCTTTTTTTGTTCTGTGTTCCACTTCAAACTGGCGGCTCAGGTTATCAGGCTATGGTTGATGTCTTTGAGCACCTGCAAGGGGTCCAGCGCCTGGGTAACAGGACGGCCCATAACCAGATAGCTCACGCCGCTTTGCATTGCCTGGGTTGGGGTCATGATCCGCTTCTGGTCTCCGGCATCGCTGCCCGCCGGGCGGATACCCGGCGTGACCAGCAAAAAGCTCTCATCCACACAGCCGCGCAGCATGGTTGCTTCCTGAGCCGAACATACCACGCCATCCAGGCCGGCTGCCTGGGTCAGCAATGCCAGCTTTTTAACCTGGTCATTGGTGCTGATGCCGCCCGCGACCTGATCAAGTTGCGCCTGATCCATACTGGTGAGCACCGTTACGGCAATTAGCCGGGTTTGTGGATGCGCGCTGTCGGCAATGGCCTGTCGAGCGGCTTCCATCATGGGCTGACCCCCACTGGCATGCACATTCACCATCCATACCCCTAACTCGGCGGCAGCCTTACAGGCTTTGGCTACCGTATTGGGGATATCATGAAATTTTAAATCCAGAAAAACATCGAAGTGCTTTTGAACTAAGGTACGCACAAATTCGGGGCCGAACAAGGTGAACATTTCCTTGCCCACTTTCAACCGACAAAGCGCCGGATCAAGCTGCTCTACGAAGGCCAGGGCCTGCTCTTTACTGGCATAATCCAGTGCCACAATAACTTTTGGATCTTCAGTGTGCACGTTACTCTCCGTCCAGACCTTTAATGGGTTTTACAACATTCCATTTTTTACATGAGGGACACAACCAGTAAAGTTTGCGTCCGGAAAATCCGCAGCTGACACAACGATATTTCGGGCGTTGTGCGATCTGATTTTCAACCAGCTCTTTAAGCAGTCGCAAGCTGTCTGCCGACGCTTCATCCTGGACCTGGTCAATATAAAGCCCCATCAGAGTTTTAAAACCCTTCATGGTAGGCCGCTTACGCAACTGTTCTAACAGATAATCTGCCGCCGGGCCAATTTCACCCTTCCTGACCAGTACATCAACCATGGCCAGATACGACGTTGCGCATTCCTGCCAATGCGACTCTAACTCCTCGGCAAACCGGGTCCATTCTCCGGTTTCTTCGGCCACCACTTCTAACTTAGGCACCGCTTCGCTAAACCAGCTGATATCCCGCTCAGCGACCTGCAGCAGATATTCAATCGCGTCGTCATAACGCTGCTGCTGTAAGGCGATATCACCGAGCATAAGCCAGGGGCGTACCGCCCGTTCATCGGCATTAACCGCTTTTTGCAATAGTCCTAGCGCTTGCTTTTGCTCATCAGCGCGCTGTTCAAGTAACGCCTGTTCGCAATAAAAATGGGCCAGTCGCTCGCTCACATCATCATTGTCACCATGACAATCCACCATTCGCTCAGCCAGCTCTATGGCCCGATGCCATTCTTTGGTGGTTTGATAAATATTAAACAGTTGCTGACGAGCTACTACATAGTGTTTGTCACTATTAAGCAATTGCAGAAAGGCGTTTTCAGCGCGCTCTAAAAAGCCGGCTTGAACATAATCCATGCCCAGCTCTTTAAGCGCATTTTCTCGCTGGGTAGGCTGAATTTCTTCCCGGGAAACCAGGTTCTGATGCACCCGTATGGCTCGGTCTATCTCGCCGCGGTGGCGGAAAAAATTGCCCATGGCAATATGGGTTTCCACGGTATCACTGTTCAGGTTGATCATTTTGATCAGCGTATCAACTGCCTTATCGGGTTGATCCGACAGCAAAAAGTTTAAGCCCCGAAAATAATGCTTGGAAAGAATACTGGATTGTTCACGCTGCGCCTGACGCACGCTATTACGGCCCATAATCCAACCGTATCCAGCAGCAACAGGAAGTAAGAGAAACAGCAGCTCTAGCATGTTAGTGTTCTTTCAGGGCTTTCTTCAAACGGCTGCGGGTCGTGGTAAGCTGAAGTCGCAAACTCAGCCAGCTGGTAAGCATAATCAGAAAGCCAATTATTACACCTATTGTCAGGGCCACCGCAATTAAGGTTGAAATTCGCAACTGTGCCTGCGCTATCAAATAATTTACCGAAATAACCGACTCGTTTTGTGAACCAACCGCAAAGGCTAAGACCAGCAAAACCACAATAATTAAAAGTGAAAAAATTCCTTTCAACGCCTGACCCTTGATTACCTAAAGTGCTATTGAGCATAGCAAATTGCGGGCGGTGTTGATATCAAATGTTAGTAAAAAAGCGTAACAATGTAGGGATCACGAGGTCTTTTTGGTTTCACGGTGTACCCCCTGATTTGCTGCTGACTTGCCCGGGGGGTTCTTGCTGCAGAGGCCAGCGGCCGTAACCGGCCGGTGATAATGGCGGTTTGTAACACCGACTCATTGGTGAGATATATAACATGGGTATAAGCGCTTTGCATATTGAGCAGCCGCTCATACAAGGCCTTGTCGACTTTCGACAATAGCGCGAGACGCTTTTTGATTAAGGGCGAGGCATTTTCAGAGCACCGCTGTACTTCAATTCGGGTAGCACATAATTCAACCTTCTCTTCGTCCAAATGCCGAATCAACTGCTGGCGTATGGCTTTATACCGATAATCATCATAATTGACATACACCAGTTTGTTATCGGTTTTTCGAAGACAGTGAATCACCGTTGATTGCATCACCTGCGCTTTGAGCAAATTCAGTAACAACGTGGACTTGGGTTTATCCTGACCCTGGTCAGCAAAAAAGCCGTGCAGCGGCGCGATATTGTCTTCCTGTGAAAACGGATACAAGTCCTGAGAGCTTTCATGCAGATACAGGGTTTTAATTCGATCAAGCAAAAATCGATTTGCCACACACAGTAACGAGGCCGATGGATGCTCCCTCACTGCCATTTCCCAGATAAAACGATGCCGGTTGCGGCTCATTTTGGCAGCATCACGGGGCCGGAAATAAGACGGGTTTTCCTCAACCAGTTGCGCAAACGCCGTCGGCGCTTTTTCTGCCACTTTCAGACGGGCGATATGGCGCTTCTTACAATAGCTAACCACCTGGTATTTTTCATTTTTGATTTTAAGATCGCCCACAGTAATCTTCAAAACGCCCTGTAAGGGTCCATCCTCGGGCTGTGCCAACCTGACCCGGATCCCTTTTAGCGACACATCCAGTACCTGCGCATTGACAGAGCGCAGTAACCCTCGCCTGATACTGGCCGTTTTTTCAATTTCATAACGGGCTTCCTGCCGCCGGTCCAGGGTATCGTCGATCACCACCTGGATATCCCAGGTATCCGTATCGGGTTGCAATGATTGATGAATCGGCCCCATCTGACATGCTTCGGGTAATCCTAACGGCCCGATACGGTCACTTATGTCGGTAAAAAACAGCAGATGGGAACAACGGTTAAACTCTTCATGCTGATTAATGGCGATATCATGGGTGGCATAAGCAATACGTCTGGTTTCGCTGTCGGCCGCCACCCAACGACAATGATAACACTGAAACTTACCGTGTTTGGTGAGCAGGTACATGATCGGAATGAATAAATTGGATGCCAGCAGCTGACGATGAGTGGCGTTGATGCTGATTTTTCCGCGACGGGTTTCCACCGTTCCGCACAACAAAAATGCTTCATTGAAGGTACTCAGCTCCTCCGTGAGGGCGGCAAAATTATGTTTGCCTGAAAAAGCCGCCAGCGCAGAAAATCCCTTATTACGCTGTTGATTTGTTTTGGTAAACAAAGCGGCTTTGGGCACCAGGGTGCCCTGCTTGTCGTTGATTTGCAGTGTCACCCACGGACTATTGGCAACGATCCGATCCCGTTCCAGATCCTGCATCGCCCGCTCCAATTCCAGCTCCCTTTTCAGGGGCTGTTGGTAAGCATTACTTTCAATGTACTTTTGAATCTGAGCCCGGGTTTTGTCATCGATTTTGTCATCCACACAAAAGTGACTTTCATATTTGTCGGTGTCTTTATTGAACACCATCTTATCGAGTCGGTAGCCTACCCCGGTGTCTTTGTTTTGTGGGAAAACTTCTGGCAAGGCAAACTGGTAAAGCTCACCAACCTGGGCTTTGGGCGGTCGCTTGGTTTCAACCACCATACTGTTATGACCCAACGCCGGTACCGTGCAGCTGCGCCCTTTATCAAATTCAGGACAAGCCACCGGAAAATTCGGTGCAATGGCAATATCATCACCAAACTGAATATCGTTTTGAGACTGGGCCTCTATGGTGAAGGCATCCACAATTTTCCGGTATTGCTCTTTTTTAATCTGAGCCTGATAAAAGTCTGAATTGGTGAGAGACTCAAAGACCCCTACCGTATAGCGGTTCTGGTATAAGGAAGATTCGGTTTTAAGGATATTAGCGCCAACCTTATCCAGGCGCATATCAATACCAAAATGCTTGAACTTGAAAACCGGAAATTGAGCAAATGCTGAGTTGTCTGCCGGGGCATCAGTCAGCGAGGTAAGTCTGATAACCTCATCCTTGATGGTTTTTCGAACCGTACCGGGGAGGCGACCAGAAAAGCGGTTAAGGCCTTCCAGTAAGCGATTTTCCTGCTCGTAGGGAATTAACGCTCTGATCAGCGCCTGATACTGCTTAATTGTTTTTGCTTCTTCGCCAGCCATGGCCATCGTTATAATTATTATTATCAACCGATAATATATAACTATTTAAAATTGCTGGTCAACTAATCACCGGCTATAAACGAAAAATAATACTACAAAAGTAGTAGATGCATTGAGGGTGGGATAAGTGAGAACATGGATAGGTTATGAAGAGAAAGTAAACTCTGGCAGAAATAAAAAAGCCGCAGTGAATACGGCGGCTTTTTGAAGCAATTATGCGATAGAAGCGTCAACCCGCTCCCGCAATTCTTTACCAGGCTTAAAGTGAGGAACGTATTTACCTTCTAACTCGACCGTTTCGCCGGTTTTTGGGTTACGTCCTGTTCTTGGCGCCCGATAGTGGAGAGAAAAGCTACCAAATCCCCGAATCTCAATACGCTCACCTTTTTGAAGGGTTTGCGCCATTTGCTCGAGCAGCTCTTTAATCGCCAGTTCTAAATCTTTTGCGGGAAGATGACGATATTGATCTGCAAGACGCTCAATCAGTTCCGACTTGGTCATAGAAACCTCTTTGTCAAAAATAAATTCCAATCAGCTACTGCAAATCAAGTATACGCCAGATTTTCCAATCTGGCGCACTTTACCGGATTATTCGCCTTTAGCAGCTTTAAATGCTTCTGCCATTGCGCTTCCGAAGCCACCGTCGTCAGTTTGGTTAACTTTTTCGATTGCGTCTTTCTCGTCAGCCTGGTCTTTTGCTTTAACAGACAGGTTAACAGCGCGATTCTTACGATCTACGCCCATGAATTTCGCTTCGATTGATTCACCAACATTAACAACTTCTGAAGCATCTTCTACACGGTCACGTGCAAGGTCAGCAACACGGATGTAGCCGTCAACTTCTTCAGCCAGGTTCACTGTAACGCCTTTGGCATCAACAGCAGTAACTGTACCAACAACGATAGCACCTTTCTTGTTGTCTGTCAGATACTTATTGAACGGGTCTTCTTCGATTTGCTTCACGCCAAGAGAGATACGCTCACGCTCTGGGTCGACTTGCAGTACCACTGCAGAGATCTCGTCGCCCTTCTTATAATCACGTACCGCTTCTTCGCCAGACTTGTTCCAGCTGATGTCAGACAAGTGAACCAGACCGTCGATGCCGCCATCAAGACCGATAAAGATACCAAAGTCAGTGATTGACTTGATCTTACCAGTAACCTTGTCACCTTTTTCGTGTGACTTAGCAAACGTTTCCCAAGGGTTGTCGATGCACTGCTTAAGACCCAGAGAAATACGACGACGTTCTTCGTCAATTTCAAGAACCATAACTTCAACAGTGTCACCCAGGTTAACAACCTTAGACGGGTGAATGTTTTTGTTAGTCCAATCCATTTCAGAAACGTGTACCAGACCTTCAACACCGTCTTCGATTTCAACGAAGCAGCCGTAGTCAGTCAGGTTAGTTACCTGGCCAGAAATCTTAGTGCCTTCTGGGTAACGTTGTGAAATGTCCTGCCATGGATCGTTGCCCATCTGCTTCATACCAAGAGATACACGTTGCTTCTCTTTGTCGAACTTCAGAACTTTCACATTAATTTCATCGCCAACATTCACGATTTCGCTTGGGTGCTTAACACGCTTCCAGGCCATATCAGTGATGTGTAGCAGGCCGTCAACACCGCCCAGATCTACGAACGCGCCGTAGTCAGTCAGGTTCTTAACGATACCTTTGATTTCATGACCTTCTTCAAGGTTAGCCAGCAACGACTCTCGCTCGGCACTGTTTTCAGCTTCGATAACAGCACGACGAGATACCACTACGTTGTTACGCTTTGCATCCAGCTTGATTACTTTAAACTCAAGCTCTTTGCCTTCAAGGTGGGTAGTGTCACGAACCGGACGAACGTCAACCAGAGAGCCTGGCAGGAACGCACGTACACTGTTAACTTCAACAGTGAAACCGCCTTTAACTTTACCGTTGATAACACCGGTGATAGTTTCTTTGTCGTCGTAAGCTTTTTCAAGCTCAACCCACGCTTCGTGGCGCTTGGCTTTTTCACGAGAAAGAATGGTTTCACCAAAGCCGTCTTCTACTGCATCAAGTGCAACATCAACAGTATCGCCAATTTCAATTTCTAGCTCGCCTTCAGCGTTTTTAAATTGGTCTGCTGGGATAGCACTTTCTGATTTTAAGCCTGCGTCTACCAGTACGATATCTTTATCGATAGAAACAACAGTACCTTTTACGATAGAACCCGGACGGGTTTCAAGTTCTTGTAGGCTTTCTTCAAAAAGTTGTGCAAAATTTTCAGTCATAAGGTCTTTTTAATAAATACAGTTGAAATCCACATTACAATCCGGCTAACGTGGGGTTATTAGCATATGCCGTTACATCCTGTTACGGCTAACTGCGATGGGGCTATACGGCTCACACATCGTTGAGGCGAGAGGAGATAACTTCCATTGCTTTGTCAAAGACTTGGTCAATATTCAAGTCGGTCGAATCAATCACTTCCGCATCTTCTGCCGGTACCAGTGGGGCAACGCTACGATTGGTATCGCGCTCATCCCGTGCTTTGATATCGGTTAAAAGGCGCGCAATGTTAACATCCATCCCTTTGGCTTTCAACTGCTCATAACGACGTTGCGCCCGTGCTTCGGCGCTGGCCGTAAGAAACAGCTTAACGGTGGCCCCTGGAAATACCACGGTGCCCATATCGCGACCGTCTGCCACCAGGCCCGGTTCATGTTGAAATGCGCGCTGACGGCGTAACAAAGCTTCGCGCACCCGGGGTAGCGCCGCCACTTTAGAGGCGACCGCCCCAACCTGTTCAGTGCGAATGTCATCAGTGACATCTTCGCCTTCTAAAATAATGCGAATGACATCACCATCGGTTTCAAAACAGACATCAAGTCCAGTGGCTAAAGGCACAATAGACTCTTCATCATCAACCGGAAGATCATGATGCAATGTGGCCACGGCCAGCACGCGGTAAATCGCGCCACTGTCCAGAAAGTGCCATCCTAGCTTCTTTGCAAGAAGACTACTAAGGGTCCCCTTACCAGCGCCGCTGGGGCCGTCAACCGTGACTACGGGAATCGGATGCATACCTGCTCCAGTTATTAACAAAAGGTTAAAAAATCGGGCGCAATTATACGCACTCCGGGCGGTTGTGCAATGGCTCGCCCGGCGAATGCCAACACCTGGTTATAAATACAGCGCATTTCATTCGCACACGGTTAGTTATTGCACAGTGTAGCGAATCTTTCGAAATAATCAGGAAATGTTTTTGCGGTACAGCCTGGGTCGTTAATGGTCACCGGGGTCGAGCTTAATGCAACTAACGAAAAACACATCGCAATGCGGTGATCATTATAGGTATCGATAGCCACATGGGATAAGTGTTCTGGCGGGGTTACGGTAATGTAATCCTGCCCTTCGTCTACCTGCGCCCCCAGTTTTTTAAGTTCAGTGGCCATGGCGTGTAAACGATCGGTTTCTTTTACCCGCCAGTTATAAATATTGCTGATGGTGGTCGGCCCTTTAGCAAACAATGCCGTGGTTGCAATGGTCATGGCAGCATCCGGAATATGATTCATATCCATGGCAATTCCTGATAATGGCGCGCCGGTGACTTCAATATAGTCCCTATGCCAGCTAATCTTAGCCCCCATTTGCTCCAGAACTTCAGCAAAGCGAATATCGCCCTGAATACTGTCTTTACCAATTCCGGTCACCTTCACCGTACCGCCTTTGATGGCGCCTGCGGCCAGAAAGTACGAGGCTGAAGAGGCGTCCCCTTCCACCAGAAACTGGCCGGGTGAGACATAACGCTGGCCAGCTTCAATGGTAAAGCAACGATAGTCGGTGTTGGTTACCATTACCCCAAACTGCGCCATGGTATTAAGGGTAATATCAATATAGGGTTTTGATACCAGCTCGCCCTTGATATGAATATTGGTGGTCTGCTCAAACAAAGGCGCCGCCATCAGCAAGGCTGTCAGAAACTGGCTGGAAACACTGCCATCCACGGTGATGTCGCCACCTTTGAGATGCTGACCTTGGATCGTCAGCGGTGGATAGCCTGCATTTTTCTGATATTCAATCTGGGCGCCAGCCTGCTGCAGACTGTCGACAAGATCGCCAATGGGCCGTTCATCCATACGCGGTTCGCCGGTCAGACTCACCGAGACCTTGCTGGCTGCCAGCGCGGCGCACAAGGGACGCATAGCCGTGCCGGCGTTACCTAAAAACAGCTCAAGATGTTGTTCGTGGGTAAAGGCCCCGCCCAGACCGGTAACCGTACAGGTGGTGTTATTGTCACTTAAAGTGTAATCCACGCCCAGCGCCGATAAGGCGTTAAGCATATGCCGGATATCATCGCTATCGAGCAGGTTGGTGAGCCGGGTTGTTCCGGTCGCCAGCGCCGCCAGCAATAACGCCCGGTTTGATAAACTTTTTGAGCCCGGTACATTGACTTCGCCCTGGACCCGGCTCACCGGCTGTAATGTTAATTGTTGCATGTTGCTTATCCGTACTTACGTTCAAATTCGGCCATAAAGCTGACCAGCGCGGTTACCCCTTCAAGAGGCATAGCATTATAGATACTGGCTCGCATGCCCCCTACCGAGCGATGCCCTTTGAGCGCCTTGAGCCCCTGGGCTTCAGCTTCCTGTACAAAGCGGCTATCCAGAGCAGCATCGGCCAGCTGAAACGGCACATTCATTTTCGAGCGGCATCGCGGGTGAATCTGATTGCGATAAAAGTCTGAAGCGTCAATCGCATTGTATAGGGTGCTGGCTTTGGTCGCATTACGCCGCGCCATTTCAGTTAAGCCGCCGATAGATTTTAACCACTGAAACACCAGCCCGGCCAGATACCAGGAAAATGTGGGGGGCGTGTTGTACATGGAGTCGTGTTTCGCGGCCAGCGTATAGTCAAAAATTGAAGGGGTCGCCGTCTGCGCCTTGCCCAGTAGTGACTCATGTACAATCACTACCGATAATCCAGACGGCCCGATATTTTTCTGGGCCCCGGCATACAACATCCCATAGCGGCTGATATCCAGTGGCTGCGATAAAATCGTCGAAGACATATCGGCGACCAGGGGCACGCCATTGGCCTCAGGAAGCCAGTCGTAGGCAATACCATCAACGGTCTCATTGGGGCAAAAATGCAGATAGGCGGCATCTTTGTCAATATCTGCTGCGGCTGGGGGCGCCATAAAGGCCAGACCGTCTTTGGTACCTGCCTGTTTGATAACCCGGGCCTGATTGTATTTTGCCGCTTCGGCCACCGCCCCTTTTGACCAGGAGCCAGAAACCAGATGCAAAGATGTTTGATCAGGACGTGACAGATTTAACGGCACTGCCGCAAATTGTCCGCGGCCGCCCCCGTGCATAAACAACACCTTGTAATCTGCCGGAATCGCCAGTAAATCGCGCAGATCCTGTTCGGCCTGTTCGGCTACCTGAATAAAGTCATGTCCCCGATGGCTTACTTCCATCACGGACGTACCACTGGCATTCCAGTCTACAAATTGCTCGCGGGCTTGCTGCATCACCGGCTCTGGCAGCTTCGCCGGCCCCGCACTGAAATTATATACATTCGACATAAACATGGTTCTCATCTGGAAACAAAACAAGCGGCCCGAAGCCGCTTGCTAAATACTACAACCGAGGTGCCGGCAAGCCGGCATCAGTGATTATTCTTCAGACGCGGGCTGTCCGGAATCATCGTTGTTTTCAGGGGTGGTGACCGACTCGGCGGCATCGCTGTCTGAGATCTCGATGACAGGGTCGCCGTTTTCGTCCAGCACAATCTCATCTTCGACTTCTTCGATACGCTGCAAGCCAACCACAGACTCATCCTCAGCGGTACGAATCAGGCGCACGCCCTGCGTGTTCCGGCTCACTACCGATACTTCATCAACCCGGGTACGAACCAGCGTGCCCTGATTGCTGATAAGCATGATTTCATCCGTATCATCCACCTGTACGGCGCCCACTACCTTACCGTTACGTTCCGATACTTTGATAGAGACGACGCCCTGGGTGGCCCGACTCTTCGCCGGATAATCCTGCAGCGGCGTACGCTTACCAAAACCATTTTCGGTAGCGGTCAAAATAGCACCATCACCCCGTGGCACAATTAATGACACTACTCGCTGACCTTCCTGCAAACGAATACCACGAACCCCGGTAGCGGTTCGGCCCATCGGACGCAGGGCCAGTAATTCTTCACCGGTTTCCGGATCGCGTTTTACTTCGCCGGTTTCAGAGTCACGTAGTTTTTCGTTAAAGCGGACGACCTTACCTTCATCAGAGAACAACATGATGTCGTCATCACCATGGGTAATCGACACCCCAATCAGTTCATCGCCTTCGTTCAGGTTTACCGCAATAATGCCGCTTGAACGTGGACGAGAATACAGGCTTAAGTCGGTTTTTTTAACCGTACCATTGGCGGTAGCCATCAGCACAAATTTGCCTTCTTCAAATTCCTTGATTGGCAAGATGGCCGTAATACGCTCGTTTGGCTCCAACGGCAGTATATTAACAATGGGCCGGCCACGGGCATTTCGGCTGGCAAATGGCAATTGATACACTTTCAGCCAGTACAAACGACCGCGGGTAGAGAAACATAAGATATGATCATGGGTATTGGCCACCAGCAGACGTTCGATGATGTCTTCATTTTTCATCTTGGTGGCAGACTTGCCTTTGCCGCCACGGCGCTGGGCTTCATAGTCAGACAGTTTCTGATATTTTACATAGCCTTCGCGCGATAGCGTGACCACCACTTCTTCGCGCTCAATCAGATCTTCAATATCAATATCGTGGGTAGCGGCAGTGATTTCAGTACGGCGCACATCACCAAACTCATCACGCACTTTTTCCAGCTCTTCACGAATCACTTCCATCAAACGCTCAGGGCTTTCCAGAATATACATCAGCTCGGCGATCTGCTCGAGTAGCTCTTTGTACTCAGCCAGAATCTTTTCATGTTCCAGACCGGTCAGTTTGTGCAAACGTAAGTCCAGGATCGCCTGGGCCTGCTGTTCAGTCAGATAATATTTGTCATCGCGAATGCCGTATTCGGGCGCCAGCCATTCCGGGCGGGCCGCATCGTTGCCGGCACGTTCCAGCATCTGTGAGACATCGCCCAGTTCCCAGCCCTGGCCAACCAATGATTTTTTGGCGTCCGCGGGCTGTTAGATGCTTTAATAAGCTCGATAACCGGGTCGATATTGGCCAGCGCGATGGCAAGACCTTCAAGAATGTGAGCACGATCGCGGGCTTTACGAAGTTCAAATACGGTACGGCGGGTGACCACCTCACGACGGTGCAGAATAAAGCATTCCAGCACTTCTTTAAGATTGAACACTTTTGGCTGGTTGTTATCCAGCGCCACCATATTGATACCAAATACTGTTTGTAACTGGGTATTGGCATATAAGTGGTTTAACAGTACCTCGGCAGACTCGTTACGTTTAACTTCAATAACGATGCGCATCCCGTCTTTATCAGACTCATCGCGCAGGGCCGAAATACCCTCAATGCGTTTTTCTTTAACCAGATCCGCAATCTTTTCAATCAGACGCGCTTTGTTTACCTGGTAAGGGATCTCGTTGACCACAATGGTCTCTTTACCATTATTCTCGGTCTCGATTTCAGCTTTTGCCCGCAGGTAGATTTTGCCACGGCCGGTCCGATACGCATCTTCAATCCCTTTGCGTCCGCTGATCATAGCCGCCGTCGGGAAGTCCGGTCCGGGGATATGCTCCATCAGACCATCAATGGAAATATCCGGATCTTCAATCAGCGCCACACAGCCATTGATGACTTCGGTCAGGTTGTGGGGCGGAATGTTGGTGGCCATACCGACCGCGATACCGGAAGATCCATTCACCAGCAAATTGGGGACTTTAGTGGGCAGTACTTCTGGAATGAATTCGGTACCATCGTAGTTAGGTACAAAATCCACGGTTTGTTTATCCAGGTCCGCCAGCAATTCGTGGGCAATTTTTGCCATACGAACTTCGGTATAACGCATAGCGGCCGCCGAATCGCCATCCACCGAGCCAAAGTTACCCTGCCCGTCTACCAGCATATAGCGAAGTGAAAAAGGCTGAGCCATACGTACAATGGTGTCGTATACCGCGGAGTCGCCATGAGGATGGTATTTACCGATAACATCACCCACCACACGGGCTGATTTTTTATACGGTTTATTGAAGTCATTCTTCAATTCATTCATCGCGAATAGCACCCGACGGTGCACCGGCTTCAGGCCGTCACGTACATCAGGTAACGCCCGGCCAACAATAACGCTCATCGCATAGTCGAGATAAGAATTCTTTAATTCTTCCTCTATGTTAACGGGGAGAATTTCTTTAGCGTTATCAGTCATAAACTGCTTTTTCCCTTAACTTGGTTTAGTGTGCGCATGCGGAGATAAAAGTCCTGAAACCGCCAGTTGGCTGGCTCCACACATTCTTATTATTGGGGTAATAAATCAATCGACGAGTGTATCACCGACCGGCCAAATAATGTAGCGGTTAATCACAGCAAATGCCATAGAAGGTCTCAAGCGTCTATTTTTCATCCATATACACCCCTACCTGTTCGCTAATGCGTGCCAAACAGACTGGTTTTGCGCTATGTTAGGGTTTTGACATTAGGATACTGGACACAGATCATGACAAATGTGGATCAACAGGAGATATCCAAGTTTGGCGATCTAGCCTCACGTTGGTGGGATACCGAAGGTGAGTTTAAACCGCTGCACGCCATTAATCCGCTACGACTGGACTTTATTGCTCAGCATGCCGGCGGGCTGTTTGATAAAAATGTACTCGATATTGGTTGTGGTGGCGGCATACTGGCTGAAGCCATGGCGCGTATGGGTGCCCAGGTAACCGGTATCGATATGGCTGAGCCTTCTTTAGAGGTAGCGCGGCTGCATGGTCTGGAGTCAGGCATAAACGTTGACTATGAATGTGTGACCGCCGAAGCCTATGCTGAACAACATGCAGGCCAGTTTGATGTGGTGACCTGTATGGAAATGCTGGAGCATGTGCCCGACCCGGCTTCGATTGTAAGCGCCTGTGCCAAACTGGTAAAACCGGGCGGCGCGGTGTTCTTTTCTACCCTGAACCGCAACCCCAAAGCCTATTTGCTGGGCATTGTGGCGGCAGAATATATGCTGGGTTTGGTCCCTAAAGGCACGCATCAGTATCAGCGCTTTATTAAACCTTCTGAACTGATGACCATGATGGGAGAAGCTAACCTGCTCACCCGTAACGCCACCGGTTTGCATATGAACCCGATTACCCAAAGCTTTTATACCTCGGATCAGAACTTGGATGTCAACTACATGTTGCACAGTATCAAACCTGCTTAACACTACATCTAGTGCTGCTGTTAATTTTTGAACACTACATATCCACAAATTTTCAGCAGCCCTTTTTATTATCGGGTAAATATTTTTAAATTTTTCTTAGTCTAAAAAGGCTTGCATTCTGGATATATAGCGATTGCAAATCTGTTTTAGGTTAGTCACCACTAACATTAAAAACTTGACAATCCTTGCACGTGAATGCGGCCGCTATATTCGGTTGCATTACACCGTAAACCTCACTATCTTGTGCCTATCCATTTAACCCCTGACGTCCTCGTGTTGATATTTTCATCTACGAGATTTTACGCATTTCAGGGTTAGGTTAATGGGGCTATTTGCCAGCGGCAATATGTAGCCGACTACGACTAAAAATACAATCGGGCACAGCCCGCGCGACACGCGCTAACAGACAGACGGCCAGTTACCATGAACAACGATTTACTTGTCACCAAACGCAACGGTGAAAAAGAGCCCATCGATCTTGAAAAAATTCATAAAGTTGTCACCTGGGCAGCAGAAGGACTAAATAATGTTTCGGTTTCTCAGGTAGAGATCAAAGCCCAGATTCAATTCTATGATGGCATCAAAACCGGTGAAATCCATGAAACATTGATCAAATCAGCGGCCGACCTTATCTCTACTGATGCGCCTGACTATCAGTATCTGGCAGCCCGGTTAGCGGTCTTCCATTTACGCAAAAAAGCGTATGGCCAGTTCGAGCCACCGTCGTTGTATGATCATGTGGTCAAAATGGTTGATGCACAAAAATACGATGCCCATTTGCTGGAAGATTTTACGCCTGCAGAATTTGCCGAGATGGACTCGTATATCGATCATTGGCGGGATATGAATTTCAGCTATGCGGCGGTTAAGCAGCTTGAAGGCAAGTACCTGGTACAAAACCGGGTCACCGGCGACATTTATGAAAGCGCTCAGTTTTTATATATTCTGGTGGCTGCCTGTTTATTTGCCAATTACCCTAAAGAAACGCGCCTGAGCTATATTCGCCGTTTTTACAATGCCGCGTCTACCTTCAAGTTGTCTCTGCCTACGCCGATTATGTCTGGGGTACGTACGCCAACCCGTCAGTTCAGCTCTTGTGTACTGATCGAAACCGGCGATAGCCTGGACTCAATCAACGCCACCTCGTCGGCGATTGTTAAGTATGTCAGTCAGCGTGCCGGTATCGGCGTGAATGCAGGCCGGATTCGTGCGCTGGGCAGCCCTATTCGTGGCGGCGAAGCCTTTCATACCGGTTGTATTCCCTTTTATAAATACTTCCAGACTGCAGTAAAAAGCTGTTCACAAGGCGGTGTTCGCGGCGGTGCAGCCACCTTATTCTATCCGTTATGGCATCTGGAGGTTGAATCCTTACTGGTGCTTAAAAACAACCGCGGCGTAGAAGAAAACCGCGTGCGTCATTTAGATTATGGTGTGCAGTTCAACAAGCTGATGTATCAGCGCATGATGAAAGACGATTACATCACTTTGTTCAGCCCCTCTGACTGCCCCGGCATGTACGATGCGTTTTTTGCCGACCAGGCAAAATTTGAAGAGTTGTATGTAAAATACGAAAACGACGACAGCATTCGTAAAAAGCGCATCAAAGCCATGGAGCTGTTCAGTTTGTTTATGCAGGAGCGCGCCTCCACGGGTCGTATTTATCTGCAAAATGTGGATCACTGCAACACCCACAGCCCGTTCGACCCTTCAGTAGCGCCGGTTCGCCAAAGTAATCTGTGTCTGGAAATTGCGCTGCCAACCAAGCCTTTACAACATGTGAATGATGAAGAAGGTGAAATCGCCCTGTGTACCTTGTCGGCCTTTAACTTAGGTGCGATTGAGTCGGTCGACGAGTTTGAAGAGTTGTCAGATCTGGCGGTACGGGCTCTGGACAGCCTACTGGACTATCAGGATTACCCGGTACCGGCGGCGTACAATGCCACCATGAACCGTCGTACCCTGGGTGTAGGAGTCATCAACTTTGCCTACTTCCTGGCTAAAAATAATGTGCGTTATTCTGATCACAGCGCCAATGGCCTGGTGCACCGTACGTTTGAAGCGATGCAGTATCACCTGCTAAAAGCCTCAAATAATCTGGCGAAGGAAAAAGGCGCCTGTCCTAAGTTTCACGAAACCACCTATTCACAAGGCATCATGCCCATTGATTCTTATAAAAAGGATCTGGACACCGTGTGCAATGAGCCATTGCAGTGTGACTGGGATACCCTTCGTGAAGACATTAAGGCGCACGGGTTACGCAACTCTACCCTGTCGGCACTGATGCCGTCTGAAACCTCGTCACAGATTTCCAATGCCACCAATGGTATCGAACCACCACGGGGCCATATCAGCATCAAGTCAAGCAAAGACGGTGTGTTGAAACAGGTGGTTCCGGAGTACGACACGCTCAAAGAAAAGTATGAGCTGTTGTGGGATATTCCTTCTAACGACGGTTATCTGCAGCTTGTCGGTATTATGCAAAAATTTATCGACCAGACGATTTCGGCCAATACCAATTACGACCCCAGCCGTCATGCGAATGGCAAGGTGCCGATGAAGCTGTTGTTAAAAGATTTGCTTACGGCTTATAAACTGGGTGTGAAAACGCTGTATTATCACAATACCCGTGATGGCGCCTCAGACACCAGTTCAGTGGAAGTCAAAACTCAGCAACAAACACCGCTGGCTCAGGCCACGGTGGTTGAAGAAGATGATGATTGTGCCGGCGGTGCGTGTAAAATATAACACGCACCCGTGGCTAACCATGGTTTAATACACAAAATTGGGTTTATTCGGTACTTATGAAATACACCACCTTTAATCAAAACATCACCAACCCACTGGGCGAACCCATGTTTTTCGGGAACCCGGTGAATGTTGCACGTTATGATCAGCAAAAACATTCTATCTTTGAAAAACTGATCGAGAAGCAAATCAGCTTTTTCTGGCGTCCTGAAGAGGTAGATGTCACGCGCGACCGGGTTGATTTTCAAAAGCTGACAGACCCGGAAAAGCATATTCTGATTTCTAACCTGAAATATCAGACCCTGCTGGACTCGGTCCAGGGCAGAAGTCCGAATATCGCGTTTCTTCCTATTGTGTCATTACCTGAGCTGGAAACCTGGGTGGAAACCTGGTCGTTTTTTGAGACCATCCACTCGCGTTCTTACACCCATATTTTGCGCAACCTGTTTTCTGATCCCAGCGAGATTTTTGAGGACATTGTTGAAAACGAACAAATCAAACAACGTGCCGCGGATATTTCCCGCTACTATGATGATCTGATTTTTGCGACTCAGCTGTGGCAAACTCAGGGGGAAGGTACCCACACGGTTAATGGCGAAGTTCATGTTATTAATCAGCGCGAGCTTAAAAAGAAACTGTATTTGTGTATGAATTCGGTTAATGCGCTGGAAGCCATTCGCTTTTATGTGTCATTTGCCTGCACATTTGCTTTTGCCGAGCGCAAATTGATGGAAGGCAACTCCAAGATCATTCGTTTGATTGCCCGGGATGAGAATCTGCATCTTACCTCAACCCAGCATATTCTGAATCTGTGGGCAAAAGGCAAAGACGATCCTGAAATGGCCGAAATCGCCGAAGAGTGTAAAGACCAGGCCCGCGACATATTTATGAACGCAGTTGAGCAGGAAAAAGAATGGGCGGATTATCTGTTCCAAAACGGCTCTATGATTGGTCTGAACAAGCAGATTCTGTGCGAATACGTGGAATACATTGCCAACCAGCGCATGTCTGCCATTGGGCTGGACACGCCGTTTGACGTGAAAAGCAATCCGCTGCCATGGATGAACAATTATCTTAATTCAGATAATGTTCAGGTGGCGCCGCAGGAGTCAGAAATCAGCTCTTACCTGGTTGGTCAGATTGATTCTTCGGTCAGTGAAGATGATTTTGCTGACTTCGAGCTTTAATCAGCCGGGGTAATGACAAAGCCTGATGATGCATTTCGTATCGATGTTGTTGATGCGAAATGCGTACCCGCCCGCCATGATAAAACCCTGCTGGAATCCTTAGAACAAAGTGGCATCGATGTGCATTATCATTGCCGGGAAGGGTTTTGCGGCGCCTGCCGTACCAAATTAAAAGCCGGTGCGGTGCGCTATACCACCGATCCACTGGCCTTCATTGATGATGATGAAATTCTGCCCTGCTGCTGTGTTCCTACCACCGATCTAAAAGTCATCGTTCCACTTTAACCGCGCGCCGTCCCATTATTGCGGTTATATTAGGTGGGTTATCAGCTGTTTTACGTTAACCACTTGCCACGCTTACCATTTCACGGGATAAAGTGGTATTGACCCCCTTATAGCGCACAATCAAAACCTACAGAATTTGACGACATTCCTGGCTTGCGGAAGTTGGAATAACAGCGTATCAAACAGGCAGACAGGCGCAAGCAATACGACACCGGGCTCAGACAATGCCAGTACCAGGGTGTCAGTTTGCCCACGTATTCACTCATTACTATCGATGCCAACCTTTCACAAACAATTTGTCAGGACCGGCAGTTACACAAACCACACAGCGGAAGCACTTTATGGTTCAGATTGAACGCACAGCGGCCCCCACGGAGATGAAGCCCCCATCAGTCAGTTAACGGTAGCGTATTACCAGCGCAATGCCCCCCAGGGTAGCAAGACAGGCAAGGATCATCTGCCCCGTAATCGACTCGGCTAAAAATGCCCAGCCCATCAGCATCGCCAGTACCGGTACGCTGAGCTGAATAGTGGCTGCCACCGAGCTTTGTAACGACGGTAGCACCGCATACCAGATAGCATAGCCTGCGCCTGAAGCCAGTGCGCCGGAGGCTATTGCATAACTTATTGCGGCCGTGTTCATTGCTGGCCCGCCCTCGCCCGGTAACCACCACCACAGTAGGAGTAACAATGGCAGGCTACGCCAGAAGTTACCGGTGGTGACCAGCAATGGCTGGGTGCTGCCCCGCCCCATCAGGGTGTATACCGCCCAGGCGATGCCTGCACTTATCATCAACGCCGCCGGCACTAATGCCGGGCTTACTGCGGAGGGCAGCAACAACACCACCAGTCCAACAATTGCCAGGCCAAAGCCCAGGGTTTGGATGAGGTTAAAACGCTCGTTATTCCACAAACTATAGGCAATCATGGTCAGTTGCACCGCCCCAAATAACAACAGTGCGCCGGTGCCCGTATTCATGCCGGTATAGGCAAACGAAAACCCGGCGGCATACACAAACAGGGCGATGGCGCCCGGCCAACTACCATAACGCAGGCTAAAACGGTTTTTAATTCCACAGATAAGCGCCAGCATAAGTGCGCCGCTGAGTAAACGAATGATGGTAAAGGTGGCAGGATCCAGACTCGTCTGTGCCAGCGCCATACGGCACAGCAATGAGTTAGCGGCGAACGCCAGCATCGCCAGACAGGTGAGCAGACCCACCCGTAAAGAGGAAGACAACCGGGGCATAATAAAAAGGGACCGAACGGGTCCCTTATAGTATCACTTAGAGCTTCAGGCCGAGACGGCCGGCCACTTCGATGTAGGTCTCTACCACCGAACCCAGCCCTTGCCGAAAGCGATCCTTGTCCATCTTCTTGCGGGTTTCTTTATCCCACAGACGACAACCATCCGGCGTAAACTCATCACCCAGCACCAATGCCCCATTGCCATCAATGCCAAATTCCAGTTTATAATCCACCAACAGCATACCGGCTTCGTCGAACAAGGCTTTTAAAACATTGTTGACGGCGAAGGTCAGTCTTTTCATGTCACTGATTTGAGCTTCCGTAGCCCAGCCAAATGACACGATATGATAATCATTGACCATAGGATCATGCAGTGCATCGTTCTTTAAAAAGAACTCAAATACCGGAGGATCCAGCAGTTCCCCTTCGGTCACGCCTAAACGACGAACCAGCGAGCCGGCGGCGACATTTCGGACCACACATTCGACCGGAATCATATCCAGCTTTTTGACCAGCGAATCATTGTCTGACAACAACGCTTCCACCTGCGTGGCGATGCCAGCCACTTCCAGCTTAGTCATAATGAAATGGTTAAATTTATTATTCACTTCACCTTTTCGATCCAGCTGCTCGATTTTTTCACCATCAAAAGCAGAAGTGTCGTTTCTGAATTCCAGAATAAGCTTGTCGTTGTCATCGGTATAATAAACCGTTTTCGCCTTGCCCCGGTACAGCTCTTCACGTTTTTGCATGTTAGGTCTCAGTCTTAAATGTCCAGGTCGTCTTGCGACATTACCTTAGAAAATGATTCGTAAACTTCAGATAGCTGCTGGCTATCAAATGGCTGACTTTCATCGTCCATAAACAGGACTGTGGTGCGTTCGTTTTGGGGGGCTACCTGTAACCGGTAGTCGCCTTGTTCAAGCAGTTCATCATCACCTGAGAACAAATTACCCCACCAGCCTTCGTCTTCACCATTGTAGGTCACAAACAACAGACCGTTTGATTTATCCAAATCTTTAACATCGAAGCCCAGTTTACGTAGTACCAACAGCATACGTGGCCACACGACGTTGTATTGTCCATCTACAATAATGGCAGGGGTGTCTTGGGCGGTGGTGCCCAGTTCGGTTTGCAGACCCTGACGAATCTCGGCCAGGCGACGGGTGTTATCCAGCTGAATCTGGTATTCATAATGCGCAATGACCTGGTTAAGAATGGCAACTTCTTCACGACGTTGTTCATAGTCATTGATAGCGTCTTTTACCTCATCGCCCCGCTCTTCTTTAAAATCCACCAGACTGGCGGTTAATGAAGCAGTGCGACCGTGCGGCTTAACCTGCATGGTAAAAGCAAACTTGCGCTTTCGATCAGCATTGATGTCATCAGATAAGGCATACCAGGGGCTGTCTTCATCTTCAATTTCTTCGCTGGCCACAAAATACTCGGTGACCAGACGGTTTTGCTGTTGGTCGAATGACGCTACCGGCACCTCATGTTTTTCTAAAAAACTGCGCAGGGTCTGCCAGATGGCCTGTTCTAACGGGATGGAATCATCTACCTGGTCAAAAATGACCGAGGCCTGGCGGGTGCCTTCTTCAACATGTGAGCCTTTTACCAAAGGATGGACCAGCGCTGGTGAGGTGACCGGGATTTTCTTGCCGACCAGATTCGGGTTGGCCTCACTGCTCAGCTCTGGCAGCTCGTAATCACGGGAAAATTCAGGTTTGTCCAGTTCTTCGGGCGTTCTGAACGTATCGCTCTGTTCTGCATCAAGATAGTCATAGCTGCCAGAGGCGGTTTGATTGTCCAGTTGGCTAGAACATCCGGAAACAGCCATTACCACCAGACTGCTTACCAAAGCCAGGGATTTATTCATCGGTATTCCTTCTTAACCTTTTATCAGGCCATATTGTTGTAATATCGTTTCGATATGTTTTTGGCTGGCAAGTTCCGGTGGCACCATCGGTAACCGCAAAAATGCGCTGTTGATCAGCCCCATTTTATGCAGCGCCCATTTCGGCATCACCGGATTCGGCTCAATAAACAGGCCGGTATGAAGCTGCTCAATGCCCGCATCAATATCACGACAACGGGCGTAATCGCCCGCCAGTGCGGCTTCGCACATTTGTGCCATGGCTTTGGGCACCACATTGGCGGTGACAGAAATCACCCCGTGGCCACCTTCACATAAAAATTCTTTGCTGGTTGCGTCATCACCGCTAAGCAGAATAAAGTCATCATCGACCAGCGCCTGCAGATCTTTTAAGCGGCTAATATCCCCGGTGGCATCTTTAAGACCCACAATGTTGGGATGCTGGGAAAGTGTCGCGGCGGTTTCAGGTAACATGTCGACGACCGTGCGGCCCGGCACATTATACAACATTACCGGTAACTCTGAGGCATCGGCGATGGCGGTAAAATGCGCCACCATGCCCGCCTGCTGCGGTTTGTTGTAGTAGGGTACCACACTTAAAAATCCGTCTACGCCAAGGGAGGCCATCTGTTCGCTTAAAAAGATAGCCTCGGCGGTGGAATTGGCACCGGCACCGGCCAGCACCGGGATTTTTCCGGCGGCCATTTTGACAATCTGGCGGACCACTTCAACATGTTCATCAAAGGGTAATGTCGCTGATTCGCCGGTGGTGCCCACCGCTATAATACCATGTGTACCCTGCTCTATATGAAACTGCACTAAGCGTTCGAGCGCCGGGTAATCAATCTCGCCGTTATCATGCATCGGCGTGATGAGTGCAACATAACTGCCTTTAAACATAGTATCTCCGCGTTTGGTGAGCGCACATGTTAATTATTCACCCTGGCAAAAACAAGCACGGCGGTACTGAAATTTAGACTATTTACCGAACCGCAGGTGCTGGAATCGCTAAAAAGCTCTGTGCTACCATCCAGCGAACCAACAAATAGTCATCCTTTCTATGAAGCAGCAACTCATTGTTACCATTCTGGGTACCGACCGCAGCGGTATTTTAAGCGAACTTGCGACCCTGATGTCTGAAGCTCAGTGCAATATTCTTGACAGCCGTCAGGCCATTTATGGTCAGGAGTTTTCGCTGACCATGATTTTAGAGGGCGAGCACATCGCCATCACCCGGGCCGAATGTCTGATCCCCGGTTTATGCCAGCGTCTGGACTTGTTGTCGATGATGAAACGTACCCGCCACCACGCCAAACAAAATCTGGAACATCTGTTTGATGTAGAGTTTCAGGGGGAAGATGCCGCAGGCTTAATCAAAGCGGTGACCGGTTTTTTTGCGCAGCGGCAAGCCTCAATCAGTGCGTTTCGCCAGCGGGTATATCAGGATGCTGACGGCAGCTATCAGGAAATGCGCTGCAAATTTGTGGTCAATGCGCCCGACTCAATTAACTTTGACGAGTTGCAAAAAGATTTAATGGCCTTATTTGATTCATTAAACGTGACCGGAAAAGTGGTCGATAAACATAATAAGGAGACTCATGAACACACTACAAGCTGGTGATAAAGCACCGCAGTTTACTCTGCCTGACCAGGATGATAACGCAATAGCATTGCAGGATTTCGCGGACAAAAAGGTGCTGGTCTATTTTTACCCCAAAGCGATGACCCCCGGCTGTACCACGCAGGCGCAAAACCTGCGCGATGTAAAAGCGCAACTTGATGAGCACAACGTGGTGGTGTTGGGCATCAGCCCCGACCCGGTAAAACGGCTACCCAAGTTTATCGAAAAACATGATTTGAATTTCACCCTGCTCTCGGACGAAGATCATAAGGTGGCCGAAGACTTTGGTGTCTGGGGTCTTAAGAAATTTATGGGCAAAGAATACGATGGCATTCACCGTATGAGCTTTTTAATTGATGAACAGGGCCAGATTGAGCATGTGTTCAATAAGTTCAAAACCAAAGAGCATCATCAGGTGGTATTAGATTATCTGAATAAAGCATAACTGATAATGCCAATCAAAAAGCCGCCCTCTTCGGCGGCTTTTTTGTAGGTGAACGAGGACTGTGCTTAAACAGTGGGTTCTAACGGCTCCGGACTGGTACTCCACGCGGTAATCAGCGCTTTTACCAGGGTTGCTAACGGGATAGCGAAAAAGACTCCCCAGAACCCCCACAGGCCGCCAAAAAACAGCACCGCGACAATGATATAAAGCGGATGCAGGCTTACGGCTTCCGAAAACAACAACGGTACCAGCAAATTTCCATCCAGCCCCTGAATAATGGTATAAGCCAGCATCAGGTACCAAAACTCGGGGTGATCCCCCACTGGAACATGGCGACCACCGCCACCGGAATGGTCACAACGGCAGCGCCGATGTACGGAATCAGCACGGATAAGCCCACTAATACCCCAAGCAGCATGGCATAACGCAGCTCCATGACCGCAAAAGCGACGCAGGACACTGCCCCCACAATCACAATTTCGATGGCTTTGCCACGAATATAATTGGCGATCTGCAGATTCATCTCGTGGCCCACCTGGGTTATAAGACGACGTTCGCGGGGCATTACTGAAGAAATGCTGTTTAGAAAGAAGTTTTTATCTTTCAGCATAAAAAACACCATCAGCGGCACCAGCACTAAATACACCAGTAACGCAGCCAGGTCACCCAGCGAACTGACCGAAGCAGAGATAAGCTGTTCGCCTACCTCCACCAATTTGTCGTTCAGTCCTTCCATCATTTGATGGATATGATAAACCTGCACATAATCAGGGTACTTTTGCGGCAGAGTCAGGATCCAGTCCTGGGCATTTTGCCAGATTAACGGGGTTTCCTGAATAAGATTAATACTCTGGCGGGAGATAATCGGCACCAGCCCCACCAACAGCAAAATACTGATGGCGACAAAGCCCAGTAGTACCAACACACTGGACAGAGTTCGTCCGATCCCCAGCCTCACCATTCGGGCCACGGGCCAGTCGAGCAGATACGCAATAACAGCCGCCACCAGCACCGGCAGTATTAACCCACCCCAAATCAGCAATACGGCAGTGGTCAGAATAATCATTATCAGCAACATGGCTGCATCGGGATCTGAAAATTTACGCCAGTACCAGCGTCCGAAGACACTAAACAAACTCATCAAACAGTCTCGTTATGGGAATACAAAAAAGGCATCATAGGGTATGCCTGTGAGATGAGCAACTGACAATACGCAGACCAGGATGATATCTGCGATGGGTGGTGAATATTTCCTGCCTTATGTGACCAAACAGCCTGAAATTTGGGTAAAAAACATAGCAATAGCGAATCAGCTACGGCAGAATAAATGCATAAAAATGAAAAAAAGATGAAACTGTTCAGCATAATGGGCGCTCTAAAGCTGCAAACCTCGCTGGCGCAGTACTCTTTAAAAAGGGCGAAATGAGATCACTAGTGAAACGCGGCCTTAAGGCCGGCTTATTTTTAGCAGCCCTGAGCTTTTCTGTGGTTGCACAACAAACCTACAATGATAAGAATACGCTTCCTGAAATCGGCGTAGTTGCGGCTGATGCAATGTCACTGGACAAAGAAATGATTGTTGGTGATGCGGTTATGCGGCAGATGCGCGGACAGGCCCCGCTGATTATGGATCCGGTGTTAGATGAGTATCTGCAGGATCTGGGCAATCGTCTGGTGGTGTATGCCGATAATGCTAAATTTCCATTTTCTTTCTTCTGGGTAAACAATGACGCCATCAATGCTTTTGCTTTTTTTGGTGGGCATATCGGCGTGCATTCGGGGCTGATTCATCATTCCAATACCGAAAGTGAGCTGGCCTCGGTGTTAGCCCACGAAATTTCTCACGTCACCCAGCGCCACCTTGCCCGCAGTATGCAATCACAACAGCGTTCTGCGCCTTTGGCATTAGCCTCGATGCTGGGGGGAATTTTGCTGGCCATTGCTAATCCCGAGGCGGGCATGGCCGCCCTGGCCAGCGGTCAGGCAGCCAGTGCCCAGCGACAAATTGACTATACCCGTTCCAATGAACAGGAAGCCGACCGCATCGGCATCACCATGCTGGCCAGAGCCGGATTTGATCCTCGCGCCGCCGCCAGTTTTTTCTCGACACTAAACGAGCAGTACCGCCTGGTCTCGCGCCCTCCGGCACGCCTGTTGTCGCACCCGTTAACGGAGTCGCGGGTGGCTGATGCCCGGGCCCGGGCCGCGAAATATCCCGAGGTTAGGGTAAGTAGCAGCAAGGCGTACCATTTAGCCAAGGCCCGGGTTAAGGCCCGCTATACCTTCAGCGAGCACTTCAGCCTGGAATATTATCGAGAAGCAGTAGCCAAAGAACCGTCAGATGCCGCTTATTACGGTCTGGCGCTGGCCTACCTGCGCAATCAGCAACCGGCAGAAGCGCAACCAATAATTGATAAACTGCTCAGTCAGTCCCCTGAAAATCTGTTTTATCTGGATGTGGCCACGGATATTTCGTTAGCCCAGCAGCGCTACGACGAAGCCATCGAGCGCCTGAGCCCGCACCTTAAGCGGACACCGCGTAATCAGGTATTGGTACTGAACCAGGCGAATGCCCTGATTGAAGCAGGACGCCATGAGCCGGCAGTAAAAATTCTAAAAGATTATATTTTGGTCAATGATGAAAGCCAGTTGGCCTATCAGTTACTTACCCGAGCTTATGAAAAAGCCCGGGATCGTAAAGATATGCATCAGTCTAAAGCAGAAGTGCTGGCGTTATATGGCGCCTATCAGCGGGCGGTGGACGAATTACAGTTTGCCTACAATTATACCGGTGAAAACTACCTTGCCAAACAAAAAATCCGGGCCCGGATAAAACAACTGCGGGAGCAGGAGGAACGCCTCAAACGACTGTAAGCCCGCATAATTGTTGCACCTGCATTACTGCTGCAGTTGTGCCAGGGTCGCCGTTAATTGTTTGGCACTGATTTCTCCCATCAGTGTTTTCACCACCTGCCCGTCAGGCGCAATAATGAAGGTCGCCGGCAGCGCCGGTGGCGGCGCCATGGGAAGGTGGGTCTCCGGACCAGCCACAATCACCGGAAAGCGAATATCATATTTTTGTCTGAGTGCCTGCACTTGTTGCTGGTCTGCCGGGTCATAATTGATGGCAAATAACCGCACCTCGTCGGGTTTGGTACGGGCAAACTGGTTTAATTCGGGGATCTCTTTTAAACAGGGGGCACACCAGGGCGCAAAATAGTTCACCACCACCCAGCTTTGCTTAAGCTCACGCCACTGATACTGGCGTCCATCACTGGTGACAAAATCATAGCGGGTCGCCTCGCGAGTAAGCACCCCGGCAGTCATGCCAATTAGAATAAGGGCAATATAAAACAACGGTTTAGTTTTTTTCATCGCAGAGATAGGCAATGTTGTAACAACCTTGTTAGAATCGATTACAGCAGCATAAACAAGGCGGGTATAGCTCGTCCACCGTTAATTTTCAGATGGAATAAAACCATGTCCAGCGTTCAGATTTTACATAACCCCCGTTGCAGCAAGAGCCGCCAAACCTTACAGCTATTACAGGACAACGGCATTGAACCGCATATTACCGAATATCTGAAACACCCGTTAACTGAAGCTGAGATTAAAACAATATTTGAAAAGCTAGGGTGTAACAGTGTGCTGGATATGATGCGTCCTAAAGAAGCTGAGTTTGCCCAGGCCGGCCTGGACAAGCAAACCATTACGACCGAGGAAGGCTTACAAGCCATCGCCAGGTACCCCAAGCTGTTAGAGCGGCCGATTGTCATAAAAGATAATCAGGCACGTATCGGCCGGCCCCCTGAAGCTGTCATGGAGCTTTTTTAAATGGCCGATATTCTGGTGTTGTATTATAGCCGCCATGGCAGCACGGCGAAGCTGGCACAGGCCATCGCCCGCGGTGTGGAAAGCGGTGGATGTAGCGCCCGGGTGCGCACCGTGCCGCCCATTCGTGATTATCAAAGTAATGAGATGCAAACGGTACCTGACGATGGCCCGCCGTTTGTTAGTGTTAAAGACTTGCAGGAATGTGCCGGCATGGCACTGGGCAGCCCGACCCGGTTTGGCAACATGGCCGCGCCCCTTAAAGCGTTTATTGACAGCACCAGCGACAGTTGGCTAAAAGGGCATCTTATCGATAAGCCCTGTTGCGTATTTACCTCCACCAGCAGCATGCATGGGGGCCAGGAAACCACCCTGCTAAGCATGATGCTGCCTTTGCTGCACCATGGCATGGTGGCCTGCGGCCTGCCTTACAGCGAACCGGGGCTGCATGAAACCGCGACCGGTGGCACCCCTTATGGGGCCACGCATGTGGCAGGCGAGCATGCCAACACCCTGAGTCAGCATGAAAATGAGCTGGCCCTGGCGCAGGGCAAACGGCTGGCGCAACTGGCGTTAAAGCTATCACAGGAATCTTCACAATGACCACCGGTGACATGGCCCCGACGACGTTCAAATTACGCTGGCTGGCCCTTATCAGTTATGGCTTGCTGCTGGGATGGGTTGCGCTCTGGCAACTATGGCTGAACACCACCCATGCCTATTCTGCGCTTTTTATTCTTCTTATTTACGCCCTGCCCTTATTGTTACCATTAAAAGGCATAGTGCAGGCCAGACCCTATACTCATGCATGGGCAAATTTTATAACTTTGTTTTATCTTATACACGGAATCACCGTGGCATACGCCGTCCCTGATGAACGCCTGTATGCTATAGTTGAAATTATTCTGGCGTCAGCCATGTTTACCGGTTGCAGTATGTTTGCCCGATATCGCGGTCGCGAGCTGGGTTTGGGTCTGAAAAAAACATCAAAGCACTAAGCGTCAGTGGTAACCGGTCTTAACCATGATAAAAGGATATTCGGCCATGAAATGGCTGCTGATAGGTTTTACTGTGCTATTAACCGCGTGCGGGGGGGAGCAGCGTGCTGAGGCACCAGCGTCTGCACCAGCCGAATCGCCCACTGCCACGCCGTTAACGCTAACCCTTCACGGCGCACTGACCGTGCCGGGTCACGACTCCGTGGCTCTGGCGATTATGCCTTCACCCGGCCACCAACTGGACACGGTAACCTGGTTGTTTGAAGACGATGACATTGAGGTGCTGGCCCCCACTTCTGGCACGATTGGTTTTGATGCGCCTGCAGCCGGCACCTATCCGTTTACGGTGACCGCCACCGACACCTCTGGAAACACGCAAACCCTTCGCCGACAACTTACGGTCACCGCTGAACCAGCCGGGCCGGTGCAGTTACGGTTAAGCCATCAGGCCGTAGAATCAGGCCGGGTGTCACTTAAAGTTACCGTCAGCAACCCTGACACCATTGAGCAGATAGACTGGCAGGTGATAAACGGTCCAACGGTGTCCTTCACCCGGGCCGGTGAACCCGAGGCGCTGGCCGACACGGTCTATTTTCAGGCGCCCGCCGTCACCACCGATACCCTGATAGAAATTGAGGTCAGCGTGCAGCGCTCCTCCGGCGAGGTCCACAAAGACAACGCCTATGTGATGGTGACCGATACCCCGGCAGCCGTGCAGGGCTTTTTTGCTAATAATGATATTTATCCTACCGACCTGATGCAGGCTTATCGTGACGGCCCCTACTCACAGGCATTAGAGCGCTGTGTGTACACCAGTGAGTTAGCGCGCTCATGTCGCTTCAGTACCCTGCCGCTTATTGGTCAGCTGCAGCAGGACACCCCGGACATAGAAACCATTTTACAGCGTACTTTGGTGTCTCATCGGTGGATGGGCGTGGCGTTTGAACAGTTTTTACTGACCTCCGCCGCCAGTGCCGACATCAGAAGGCTGCTGCGCGCGGCCACCGCGGTAGTAATCGCCTACGATATCCGCCCCTCATTTTACTGGAGTGCGACCGGCGCAATTTATCTGGATGCCAATCAGCTGTGGCAAACACCGGCCCAGCGCGACACCCTGGACCGGGCACCGGACTATCGCACCAGCTTTGGCGATACGCTGCAATATCGAAGCAGCTGGCGGTATGTTGCCAACAATGAGCTGTATTATCCGCAGGCCGGGCTGCCTGAAACAAAACGCCTTTCTCGCACTCAATCACAGGTAAATGCTGCTTTGACCTGGCTGTTGTTCCACGAGCTGGCCCATGCCAATGACTTTTTCCCCCCTTCAAGCTGGGCGCGACTGAGTGCCTCGGACAGTCCGCTGTCTTACGCGAATAATCATGCGCCGGTGTCGGTTCGCTTTAGTCAGGACTTTGAGCTGGCATCTGATACCTTATCTGAGCTGGCCCAGGTAAGCTATGGGGGCGCTACCGCAACCACCACTCAACAAGCGCTGACCGTGGCCGATATTGCCGGGGAATTTGCCGCCGACAGTGCGGTATCAATGTATTCGTATTTTACTGTGCAGGAAGATTTTGCCACCCTGTTTGAGCGGTTTATGATGCTGCACCGGCTGCAGGTGGAGGCCGATATCGGCCTGTTCGACAGCGACGCATTTGCTGATGAAACGCTGACGATAAGCTGGGCCCAACGTAACCGCATCAATGCCTCACATATCCAGGCACGGGCCGGCTATGTAGTACACCAGCTACTTCCAGAACTGGCTACAGCAGAAGCGCAAAATGCCATGCCAGCGCCGCAGTTATTTTCCCCGGGTACAGACTGGTTCACTACCTTTAGCCCGGGCCAGACTACTTCTGTAAGCAACACTCCGAATAAGCCAGTCGCCACCAAAACGGGAAAGATAATCACTCACGGGCATTTCGAGCAGCGTTTGCCGCTGCCGGAACTACATTAATCCAGGCCCAGTTCGCGTTTGACCAGTGCTACTGTGATTTTCTTTTGCTCCTGTAATGAGCGGGTGTCCAGCCGCTCTAACAGTAACATCAGGTTTTTCAGACTACGATCGTAGTGATGCAATAAAAACTGCAGCGCCGAATCGGAAAAGCGCAGGCCTTTCTGACGGGCACGAAGTCCCAGGGCCTGGATACGCTGCTCATCAGATAATGACTGGAGCTGGAAGGTGGTGCCCCATTGCAGACGCGAGCGTAAATCTGGCAGGTGGTATTGGGGGCTGGCGGCGCCCAGCTGCGAGGTACAAATCAGCACCGCGCCGGGCTGATCGATAATACGATTAATAAGATGAAACAGCGCTTCTTCCCACTGGGCGTTACCCGCGATTGCATGTAAGTTATCCAACGCCACCAGCGTCAGCGTTTCCAGCCCTTCGAACACCCCGGGACGTAACTCTCCGGTTTGGGATAAATTCAGATACAAATGGCTGATGCCCCGCTCTGCTAAGCGATGACATACTCCGTACAGCAAATGACTTTTGCCGCGGCCAGAAGCCCCCACAATACTGAGCAGTGGTAAGCGCTGCGCGGCCAGCGTGGTCAGTTCAGGTTGGTGATGCCACTGCGGCGCGCTATCACACAGTTGGCGTAAGGTGGTCACCAGTTGCTGATTAGCGGCCATGACAAAACTGTCAAAGGTTTCATCCACCGGCAATGACACCGGCAATGGCAATTGCTCGCCTATTCTTTCCAATAGAAATTGTGTCCTTCAAGCTTTTGCCCGAATGAGTCGGTAACCGGCCGCAACTGTGACTCAAATGATAAGGCATTGAAAAAGTCGCTGCGATCGCCCACCAGTGTTAAGGAAAATGTCGCCACCGACCCCTGCTGGCGCACCAGCACCGCAGAGTCCACCACACTTAGCTGGGCCAGAAACTCCTGGGCATGCACATAGTGGCTAAGGCTATCCAGGTTCGCCACCGAAATCGTTAAGCCATTATCGGTGGTATTGTCACCGTTAAAACGCACAGAAAACCGTTGGCCCAGATAATCGGCATAGTGTTCAACCAACTGGGTCACCGCTTTTTCAGGCGTATCGGCGCGCACCGTGCCAAACTGGCTGGCGCCCTCCTCCAGTAACACCCACTCCAGAGCATACTCACCTTCGCCACTGCGTGCGGGCATGGCGTAGACGGGCTTGGCAGCAGTCGGCTCGGCCTGCGGTGTCTGGCGGTCAGCTGTCTCGGCAGAATTATCGTCAACGCCTGGCTCAGACCCAAACGCCAGATTACTGGCCGCCAGCGCCTCTTCCAGCCGTTGTTCGGTACTCAGACGCTCATTATCGCGCTGCTCTGGTTTTTCAGACAGCCGTGCGCTCAGAATTAAATCTGGATTATAACGGGCCGAGGCCGAACGTAACGCAAAGGCAAACTGCCCCCAGACATCAGACACCGTAATACTGGTGTTATCAGTTAAATCCATCAGCGGTAAAGCTATCGGGACCCCACGCTGGGCACTAGCCTGATTCAACGCATGCCGGACTGACTCAGGTTGGTCTTCGCGTAATATCCAGCGCCGGGATTGTTGCTCACTGGCCAGCCAGAACAAGGTATCCGGACGTCGTGGCCCCCACACCGGCAGGTTTTCACGGCGTATCACTGTTTCCAGCGCGCTACGGGCAAACTCAGCTTCATAAACCAGTCTTTGCGGCTGCTGACTGTAGCGATACGAAACCAGATATGTTGAGGCCTGACCGAGCGCCTGGCGAACCCCGGCATTGCTTAATACCGCCGGGCTGCCGGTCATTTTAACAAAGACCTGCCGCAGCGCTTCGGTCTGCGCCCGCTTGCGTTCTTTGGGCCCTTGATTGGTTACCTCAACGGCGGCCCTGTTAACCTCTATAAGGCTACTTGCATGGACATTGATACTTACCCCCGACAGCAAAAGCAGAAAGATGAAACGAAGATAAACCGCATAAAAACGAACCGTAGTATTGATGTGCATTAACCAGCCTGACTCTTTAATACCAAGTGAGCAATAGATAGTAAGAGGCTCATTGTGGGCTATCCGCTGTTTTTTTTCACCATTAATTTTTCAGGCTCAAAATATCATCACAAAACCTATTGCGGCCCACCAGACTGGTCAGATTCATATGGTTAAGTCCCATCGTCCTTCGTTTTGGTAAGCATCGTGGTAAGGCCCCCACAAATTTACAACATTGGACTTACCTTCGGTTGCTGATAGAATTCGCGTTTTTACATCCTTTGCATCAGGGCATTACTGTGAGCGATAACAAAACCTCTTTAAGCTACAAAGACGCCGGCGTAGATATCGATGCTGGCAATCAGTTAGTTGACCGAATCAAATCGGTGACCAAAAAAACGCAGCGTCCCGAGGTTAAAGGGGCTTAGGCGGCTTTGGTGCATTATGTGAATTACCGGCAAAATATAAGCGGCCGCTGCTGGTTTCGGGCACCGATGGTGTGGGTACCAAGTTACGCCTGGCCATGGATGCCAATGAACATCATGGTGTTGGCATCGACCTGGTGGCAATGTGCGTGAATGATTTGATTGTTCAGGGTGCCGAACCCTTGTTCTTTCTTGACTATTACGCCACCGGTAAGCTGGATGTGGAGACCGCCGTGTCGGTCGTCAGTGGTATCGGCGAAGGATGTGAACAAGCCGGTTGTGCATTAATCGGTGGCGAGACAGCTGAAATGCCAGGTATGTATCATGGCGGCGACTATGACATTGCTGGTTTTTGTGTGGGTGTGGTAGAAGCAGAAGAGGTTATCGACGGCACCACAGTGGCACCCGGCCAGAAGCTTATTGCGCTAGGCTCTTCAGGGCCGCATTCCAATGGTTACTCCCTGGTCCGCAAAGTACTGGAAGTCAGCGAGGCGTCTTTGGAAGACGAGCTGGAAGGTAAATCATTGAAATCGCATTTGCTGGCCCCTACCCGCATTTATGTCAAATCGGTATTGAAATTGTTAGAACAGACTCGTGTCCATGCCATTTCCCATATTACCGGCGGTGGTTTCTGGGAGAATATTCCACGGGTCTTGCCTGATGATGCCAAAGTGGTTATTGATGAAAAAAGCTGGCAATGGCCTGCGGTATTTAACTGGCTACAGAACAATGGCAATATCACCGACCATGAAATGTACCGGACGTTTAACTGCGGCGTAGGACTGGTATTGGTAGTCGATGAACAGGATGTTGAGACCACCTTATCGGTACTCAAAGAACAGGGCGAAAATGCCTGGTTGCTGGGCCACATTGAAGCCCGTGGCGATGATGAACAGGTAGAGATTGTTTAGACGATGATACAGCCTACAAAAATTTGCGTACTTATTTCTGGCAACGGTTCGAACTTGCAGGCCATTCTTGATGCGATTGCCGCACAGCGTATCTATGGTGAGGTGGTGAAAGTAATTTCCAGCAAACCGGATGTATATGGTTTGGAACGTGCCAAAGCCGCCGGCGTTGAGGCGGTGGTGCTGGACCATTATCAGTACGAAACCCGGGAGGCCTACGACACGGCCTTAGCTGAAGCAATTGATGCCTGTGCAGCCGATTGTATTGTGCTGGCAGGTTTCATGCGTATTTTAACCCCGGGTTTTGTTACCCGGTATGCCGGTAAGCTGTTAAATGTTCACCCTTCGTTATTACCAAGATACAAAGGGTTGAACACCCATCAGCGGGCACTGGATAACAAAGACACAGAACATGGTGTGAGTGTGCATTTTGTTACGCCAGAATTAGATGGGGGCCCGGTTATAGTGCAAAGCCGGGTACCAGTATTTGAGGACGATTCCGCGCAGGACTTAGCTGAACGTGTACGTGAACAGGAATTGAGTATTTATCCACTGGTGGTTAAATGGTTCTGTGAGGGTCGGCTAAGTATGCAAAACAACAAGGCAATTTTAGACCATGAAACAATTCCCCGACGGGTTACGCAAACGATTAAGCACGGTCTGACAGCACTGCTACTGGCGGCGGCCAGCAGCAGTGTTATGGCCCAGAAGCTGCCTGCGCCTGAACCTTTCAAGGCGACTTACATTGCCTATAAATGGGGCGATGATGTAGGTGAAGCAAACATGCATCTTGAAGTATTGTCAGACAATCAGTATTCCCTGACGTATTCATCTGATGTCTCAAAGTTCTTTTTGTCTGATGAGCGTTTTGAGCATTCGATTTTTTTTATTGAAGATTCCGAACTGGTGCCCTCACAGTATCATTATAAACGTACCGGTACCGGACCCGATGCGCAGTTGAGTCTTGCATTTAACAAAACGCCCAAGCCGCAAATAGCCATTAAAAATGGCGAGACGCTGGCCTGGCAGGGAGAGTTGGATAACCAGCTTTACCGGCTGGATATTGCCCGACAACTGGCTGCTGGTAATCATGATCTGGCATACGACTTTGTGAATTACCGGGGTGAAAAACGCCATTACGGTATCGACATACTGGGGGAAGAAACCTTGTCGCTGCCCTATGGCGTACTGGATACCATCAAAGTAAAGCTGGTACGTGACTCCAAAACCCGCGAAACCTTCGCCTGGTTTGCACCCGAGCTCAACTATCAGTTGGTACGCCTGCAACAATTTAAAGATGGTGATGAACAGGGAGATATTAAGCTCGCTGAATACACCACCCGATAAAATCCATTCTAAATAACCAGCTACTGAACCAGTAGCTGGTTTCCCATCTCAAAATACCTGTTTAACTGTCGCTTTTACTTGATCTTTCGGCCCTAAATATATAGGTTTAAATTAAGCTGGTCTGACCTCGAAAGCAATTGCTCGCGTTGAAGGCAATGACCACATTAACGCCGAATTTTATCAGGAGTGTAAAATGGCAGAACTTGTCTGGTTTTTAGTAATTTTACTGGCGCTGTGCATCGCCAGTTATAAGCGTATGGGACTGATGAACACCATCGCGCTGACGGGTGCGCTAATGGTACTGGGTACCTTATTTGGCGACATCGGCATTCTTGGCTGGCTGGTGTATCTGGTGATTGCGGTGCCGTTAGGCGCGGCGGATATCCGCAAACCCTATATCACCAAAAAGTTGCTGGCTTTTTATAAAAAGGTCATGCCCGAAATGTCACGCACCGAACAAGAAGCCATTGACGCTGGCACCGTGTGGTGGGATGGCGATATTTTTAGTGGCGATCCGGACTGGGATAAACTACATGGTATTCCCAAAGGTCGACTAAGCGAAGAAGAACAGGCGTTTCTGGACGGCCCGGTAGATCGGGTGTGTCAGATGGTGGATGAATGGCAGATTAACCACAAAGAGGCCGATCTTCCTGCTGAAATCTGGGATTTTCTTAAAGAACACAAGTTCTTCGCCATGATCATTAAAAAGCAATATGGCGGACTGGAGTTTTCAGCCTACGCTCAGTCGCGGGTATTGCAAAAACTGGCGGGGTGCAGCGCGGTGCTGTCCTCTACCGTCGGTGTCCCCAATTCATTGGGGCCGGGCGAATTATTACAACATTATGGTACGACTGAGCAGCAAGACTATTATCTACCGCGGCTGGCTGATGGTACCGAGGTTCCCTGTTTTGCATTGACCGGTCCGGAAGCCGGCTCTGATGCCGGTGCCATCCCGGATGTGGGTATCGTATGTAAAGGCGAATGGAACGGTGAAGAAATCCTGGGCATGCGGCTGACCTTTGATAAGCGGTATATCACGCTGGCCCCTATTGCTACGGTAATCGGACTTGCCTTTAAAATGCAGGATCCCGATGGCTTGCTTGGGGAAACGCCCGACTTAGGCATCACCTGTGCGCTGATCCCCCGTGATACCAAAGGCCTGGATATTGGCCGTCGCCACTTTCCGCTGAATACCCCGTTCCAGAACGGACCTATTCGGGGTCAGGATATTTTTGTGCCGCTGGATTATATTATTGGTGGCCAGTCAATGGCCGGCAAAGGCTGGCGCATGCTGATGGAGTGTCTGTCGGTGGGTCGTTGTATTACCCTGCCCTCCACCGCTGCTGGCGGTGCCAAAACCTGCGCACTGGCCACCGGTGCCTATGCCCGTATTCGCCGTCAGTTCCGTATGCCCGTCGGTCATATGGAAGGCGTGGAAGAAATGCTGGCCAGAATCGGTGGCAACACCTACCTGATGGATTCGGTTACCCGCCTGTCCACGGTGGGCGTCGACCTGGGTGAAAAACCCTCGGTTATCTCTGCCATTTGTAAATACCATCTGACTGAAAAAATGCGTCAGATTATCAATGACTCGATGGATATTCATGGTGGTAAAGGCATCATGCTGGGGCCAAATAACTATCTGGGCCGTGCGTATGAAGGGGCGCCGATTTCTATCACCGTAGAAGGGGCCAATATCCTTACCCGTAATATGATGATATTTGGTCAGGGCGCGATGCGTTGCCACCCCTATGTGCTTAAAGAACTTGAAGCTGCGGCGATGGACGATCGTGACGAACAGCTTGAAGCATTCGATAAAGCGGTATTCGGTCATATTGGTTTTGCCATGTCGAACAAAGTTCGCAGCCTTTGGTTTGCCATTACCAGCAATGCCTTTAGCTCTGCGCCTTTTGCAGATGACACCGCGCGCTACTATAAGCTATTGCAAGGCTATAGCGCGAACCTGGCATTTATGACCGATGTGTCAATGGGTGTGCTTGGTGGCGATCTGAAACGCCGTGAACGCCTGTCTGCCCGCTTGGGCGATATCCTTAGCGGTATCTATCTGGGCAGTGCCACCTTAAAACGGTTCGATGAAGAAGGCCGCTTGCACGAAGATGCGCCGCTCATGCACTGGGCAATGCAACAGACCCTGTATGACATTGAAACCGCGATTCTGGATTTTCTGGCTAACTTCCCTTCCCGGCCGGTGGCCCTGGGGCTTAAGGCTGTAGTTATTCCATTTGGACGGCGTTGCGAAAAACCCTCAGATCGCCTGGAGCATAAAATTGCCGGCATCCTGCAGACCCCGTCTACCGCCCGCAGTCGTCTTGGTAACGGTCAGTACCTGACCCGCGAAGAAGGCAATCTGTTTGGTGATTTAGAACAGACCCTGGAAGATGTGATTGCCAGCGAGCCGGTGTTTAACCGGATTTGCAAGGACAGAGGCGAAAAACTGCCGTTTACAAACCTGGATAAACTGGCGGATGAAGCGCTGGCAAGCGGTATTATCAACAATGATGAGGCGGAGCTGCTAACACGCACCGAAGCCGGCCGTATGCGTACCATTGCCGTGGATGACTTTGATCATGAAGAGCTGGTACTGGGCAAACAAAAGAAAACCCGTCGTAAGACTGCGGCGGCCTGATGCGCCATAGCTTTTAATGCGCTTTACCAAAAACCTCGCTTCGGCGAGGTTTTTTTATCAGCTTTGGTTACCTGAACCTGGATATCTACCCCCCTTTTTGCTTACTCGCTTCTTTGCTTGATTGAGCATCGCCTGGCCACCACAAACATGTCGACAACCTCATATAAGACTTTAGTCTACACTTTGTTGCCGACTTGTTAATATATGTTTAATGTGAAGCTTCTTTCGTATCAGAATCTGTTCCACCCGGATGATTCTGAACTGCATGCATCATTAACCTACTGCAGCTGTCCCTGCCGGGGCAAGGAGGCAACATTGCCAACTCAATCACAAACAATCACATCATCATTACCGTTAACCATGAGTGCCTATTCAGGGGCCACCGATCGGCCTGTCAGTGAATCCACCATCACCCAACATCTGGCCCAGGTTGTCGACAGTCATCCCGACCAGGAAGCTATCGTGGTCCGGCACCAGAATATTCGCTGGAGTTACCGTGAATACCTGCAAGAAATAGAGCGGGTAGCGGCCGGTTTTGTGGCACTGGGGGTCCAACCTGGTGATCGTGTGGGTATCTGGTCTCCAAATAATATTGAGTGGGCTCTGGTGCAAATGGCGACGGCTAAAATCGGCGCTATTATGGTATGCATTAATCCGGCCTACCGCCCCGAGGAGCTGGCGTTTGCGTTAAACAATGTGGAAGTAAAATACTTGGTGATGGCCCAAGAGTTTCGCGGCTCTGACTATGTAGAAATGATTTATTCTTTAATGCCTTCTCTAAAAGACCCGAACTCCACAGAGACCAATCGTCTGCCTACGGTTAGCCAGGTAATAAGTATTGGCGAGGAGCCGCTCACCGGTATGTTGCCTTTTGCTGAACTACAAACCATGGCTGGCGATGAGCATTACGCGACAATGCGCGCACGGGAGGCGTCCTTGTCTCCTGACCAGCCAATTAATATCCAGTTTACCTCCGGCACCACGGGCAATCCCAAAGGCGCCACCCTGAGCCACCGTAATATTCTGAATAATGCTCTGTTTGTCGCCCAGGCCATGCACATGAGCCACGAGGACCGCTTATGTATTCCGGTGCCCTTGTATCATTGCTTTGGCATGGTCCTTGGCAATCTGGTATGCATGGTTAGCGGCGCCTGTGCGGTGTTTCCGGCCGCCGCGTTTGATCCCCTCACGACCCTGCAAACGGTAGAACAGGAAAAGTGCACCGGTTTACATGGTGTCCCCACGATGTTTATTGCCGAACTCGAGCATCCTGATTTTGAACAGTTTGATTTGAGCAGCCTGCGCACCGGGGTCATGGCCGGCAGCACCTGCCCGGAAGAACTGATGCGTAAAGTCCATGAGCTGTTTCATATGCGCGAAGTGGTCATCGGCTACGGCCAAACAGAATGCAGCCCCATCAATCACATTACCGAAACCGACTCACCCATTGAAAAACAGGTTAAAACAGTGGGTCGGGCGATGGACCACACTGAGGTTAGAATTATCGACGAGCAGGGGCATATCGCGCCTATCGGTCAGGCCGGTGAAATTTGTGCCCGGGGCTATTGTGTGATGCAGGGTTACTGGGGGGACGAGGAAAAAACCAACGCCACCATTGATGAGCACGGTTGGTTACATTCCGGTGACTTGGGTGTTATGGATGAAGAAGGCTATGTCACCATCGTCGGGCGCATCAAAGACATGATTATCCGGGGTGGTGAAAATATCTATCCACGGGAAATCGAAGAAGTCCTCTACCTGCATGAAGAGATAAGCGATGCTGCGGTGTTTGGGATCCCGGATGATCGCTACGGAGAGCAGGTC
The DNA here is from genome assembly GCF_015644725.1 of Salinimonas marina. Taxonomy (NCBI): domain Bacteria; kingdom Pseudomonadati; phylum Pseudomonadota; class Gammaproteobacteria; order Alteromonadales; family Alteromonadaceae; genus Salinimonas; species Salinimonas marina. The sequence continues at coordinate 1,618,978 of NZ_CP064795.1, read as the reverse complement.
TGTTTGTGGCTTAAGGTGCGCGAAGGAAGCAAGATTCATGAAGAAGAGATTCGGGCTTATCTGAAAGAGCATCTGGCCTATTTCAAAATACCCAAATACATCAGCGTGGTTACCGACTATCCCATGACGGTCACCGGCAAACTGCAAAAATTTAAAATGCGTGAGCAAATGATCAAACAACTGGAGGCGGAGGCCCTGAACGCTTAACTGAACGATTGCTCTGACGCTTAATTTGACGCTTAATTTGACGCTTGATTTGACGCTTGATTTGACGCTTAACGTATCGCCGGGAAGCGTCTCATTATTGAGGCGCGCCCCCGCATCTTCGTTTGGCCCCTGCTCTGATGCTGACCAGCACCGGGGCGAACCCGGCCGGCCCTTAATGTTCCTTATCGCGGTGAGCATGACTCATCAAAAACAACCCCCCGCTAAGGCAAGAATCGATACCGCCAGATAAATTGCATCCAGGGGTGTTTCAAAACGAATATCGACCACCGCTCTGAAAAATTCAATAATTACAGCCAGAATCACCACTCGTGCGATTTTATCTTTCAACTGGTCAAAGGAATGCACATTAAACGGATGGGAAGTGCCATGATTTTCAGCATCATCGATGGGCGACACAAATAACCGATAAATCCCGGTGCCAAAGATAAGCAATACCACCGCGATAAGATAGATATCAATGGCAATAATAATCTGGGGAACTACCCTATCGTGAATGTCCGGACCTTCCTGACTTATATAGTAGTCCACCACATGCTTCAGCAATTTAAAAATATCCAGAGTGCCGATACAAAACAGCATCAACGCTGCAAAGATACTGGGGACCACCGCAAACATCACCAGCAAGCGTGAACCCCACAGTGCTTTTTCAAAAGGCTGCTCGAGATGGGGGTAAGATTTAGCCGAAGCGTCTTTGTTTTTTTTCATAGTTTTTATAGGCTTAAAAAAGCCGCATAGTAGTCTTTTTACAACGAAAAGAAAGCTTTTTCCCAAGAGTTTTTTGTTATTTTAATGCCATTTGTTAGTTAAGTTTTCCACTATCAGCACGTATACCATCCAGCAGCCGTAGCCGGATGTCAATCCGCGGTAGGTTTTCTCTCAATTTCTGTGCCGATGTCACGCCGTGCCGCTGGCAAAAACATTGAGGTAAGGTATTGGGTTTAGAATGCGAAGTGAGCGCATCCTGATAGGTCGTGTGTATTTTTTCAGCCATATATACGAATTCGCTGGGTAGGGCCCCTCCTTTCCACATCCATACTATCTGGATAAAAACCAAATTATCGTGATGGATAGGCTGAGGCAAGGTTTGATTTTCAGACCGTTGGGCTTTGTAGTAACGATTGACTCTTCCAGAACCGGTCCGATAACCACCATCATGATAGCGATAAGCAAAAAGGTCATATAATGGCCCGATAGCGCCGGCGACTCCATAACAAAGGCAAAGGTAGGTGAAAATGGGGCAGAACCCGAAGCTCAGGCCTTACCATTAGACTAATACTAAGAATTTATAGGCTCAAGAGGCACTGACATATTCAAGCCAAGTAGCGCACCAATTTTTTAAATCTGGCGCAGTGTGGTTCGTGAGTCGATAACTATGCATGCACTTTTATTCTATATCGTCTTCTACTAGCATACAGTCTTCGATTTAGTTGCATAATTTCTAATATCCATATGCATAAATTCAAGATTGACGACGATTTTTTAATCGTATTAATCATCCTCTTTGGCCATCTACTCTAATAAGCGCCATATGAACTAGGTGGGATTCTGCTGATGTTACATTCTTTGTTTTTGAAAGGCTTTTCCAGTGAACGAGCAAATTCTTCTCCATCAACACCTAGCCATAAATTACCTCTAATAGTTTTAGCTACACTGTTAAGTAACTATCATCAAAAAATCTCAGATTTAACTGAAAAATGCTGTAACGTAAAAAATTTTTGGGTATTAAATTTCTATGAATGATGTTTATTTTCATACTGTAAGTGGCTGCTTGTCTATTTGTATTATTTTTAATAGATGTTTAGCAGGAGATTCCATTAAAGGTTGCTGGTCGTTAAAATAGATTTGAATATTTGCTCTTTACATTCAGGTGGCTAAAATTTACTCTTTAGCTAATAGTTTGTGTATAAGTTGGCTTACGGAATCATTTAAAATTTTTTCTAACTCTTTAGCGCGTCAAAGATAATTTGCGCTTCTATAGGTTTTTATTATGAAGATAAAATTTTTACTTTTAGCTTTGCTTGTTTTTCTTGGAGGGTATTTTTTTATAGATAAGAAGGGAAAAAAGCCTTCAAAAGAAAATCTTAGCTCTGAGAATAGTATTGAATTCGGGGTTGAGGCTAAGAATGATAAAGTTGCTATACAAAATAATTATCAGTTCGAGCAAGAAAAAAAGGAACCCTCAAAAGAAGTTATTTTTTCACAAAAGGAATGCTACGCCTTTTCTAGTTCCGATAAAGAATACTTGAATCAAGTTGTGACAAAATTCACTCAGGAAAATGTAATCTTTCCAAGCTCTGTCCTCCCATATCTTACTGAGTTGAGCGAAGAACAATTGATACTTGAGTTCGAGTCGGGAAATAACAGTGCTGCATACGTACTTGGAATGAACCATTTCTATTCGTCATATAACTCAAACTGGCATAACCCTTACCTTGGGTCAAATGTTCCTTCTGGTGAAGGAAAGCCAATCAATTTTGAATCCGAAGCTATGGAAAAAGCAAGAGAATGGCTTTGGAAGGCGGCTATAAACGATATACCAATAGCATTGCTAGAGCTGGGTAATACCTATAGGTATGAGAGTGCTTTTTATAAAAAAGAAAACTTTCCAAATTGGAGTGATAGTGATTTTAATGAGTCTGACTTTTATAAAAGATCAAAGTCTAAAGAGCTTGCCTATAAAGTGCTTTTCGAAGAAGTTACCTCTGGCTATCGCGAGTTATCTGGTAAACCGCTTAATGATTATGAATCTCAGATGGATAAATTGCAATTTGAGGGGAAAATTGAAGAAATAGAGGGTATAAGGAGATTATGGTCACTGCGTCGTAGTGAAGCTGGAAAAGGTAAAATAGTTGAATTACTGATTCCAAAAGAAGTAAATGAATCTATAGCAAGGATGAAAAAACTGGAATGCTCCGAGTTTTATTGACACCCGTTTTCCTCAAAATGAGGCTTGCTCAAACTGTTCGGGGCTAATGCCGCCGAGGTGGCTGTGTCGGCGTTTTCGATTATAAAACACCTCGATGTAATCAAAGATATCAGCTTTGGCTTCATCCCGTGTTCGGTATTGTCGATAGTTTATCCGCTCACGTTTAAGCACACCGAAGAAGCCTTCACAGGCGGCGTTGTCTGCGCAGTGGCCCACAGCACTCATGCTACTGGTTAGGTTTTCGCGTTTGAGTAATTTCTGATAATCACCGCTGGTAAATTGCGTTCCGCGATCAGAGTGCAGCACCACATTGTGTTGCTCCTGTCGCTGCCAGACCGCCATCTCGACGGCCCGCATGACCATGTGCCTGTCCTGGCGATGATGCATTGACCAGCCCACGATGAGTTTGCTGAACAGGTCAAGCACCACACACAGATAGAGCTTACCTTCCAGCGTCGCCACTTCGGTGATGTCAGTCACCCACTTGGTTTCTGGCGCCTGGGCAGTAAAGTCCCGTTCAAGATGGTTGGCTAGGCCAGCGGGGCGTATTGAGCTACGTTTTGTGCCACGGCCTTTTTTGCGCGGCCAGCCGTAAATACCGTTCACAGCCATAATCCTTGCGATACGATTCAGGCTGGCCTCGATACCTTCAGCTTGCAGGTCTTCATGCATGCGTGGTGCATCAATGATACCGCCGCTATCGTCGTGAATTTCACGCATACGCTCAAGCAATTGTGCATTGGCGATGTCACGCGCACTGGGCTGACGCTCCACCCACGCGTAATAACCACTCGGTGAAACATTTAGACAGCGGCACATCATGCGAACGGCAAAGCTGTCGCGGCAACGCGATATCGCCTGATACCTTACGGTAACTCTTTGGCGAAGAACGTTGCCGCTTCTCGCAAAAAATCGCGTTCCTTTTTGACTTTAGCCAGCTCTCTTTTTAGCTTAGCCATCTCTTCATCGCGAGGGCTGCCATGGCCTTTAAATGCCTGATCTTTGGCTTGTTCAGCTTCGCGCTTCCAGCGGTTTAACAGGTTTGGATTAACACCGATATCCAGTGCTATCTGGCGACAACTCACACCCGGTTGCTGGGTCAGTAAAACAGCTTCGTGTTTGAACTCTGGGGAATATTTTCATCGTTTGGTCATAGACACTCCTTCTAGGCACAGTATGCCTTCTTATAGATGTGTCCGTAAAATCTGGGTAGAACACCACCAATTCCTGGGTTATCCAAGCCTGTCGGGGCACTGAGTCGAGCGACATCATTAATTCTTTTATTAGTTTTTTGATTGCTGACAATTTTGAAATTAGTCCAATGCAATTAAATTTTTTCGGAATAAACACAAACCTGATTACGCCCGTATTTTTTCGCCTGATACAAAGCTAAGTCAGACGCTGAAAACAGATGTTCCAGATGGTAGCCCACCTGCTGCGTATCACTGACACCGAAACTGGCACTGATGGTGAGTTCATGGCCCGTGATAGGGGGTTCAATGCGACCAATACTTTCACGGCAGCGCTCCGCGAACACCAGCGCGGTATTATTGTCGGTATTGGTCATGAGGATCCCGAACTCCTCGCCGCCAATGCGGCCTAATAAATGATGGTTCGGGGTACAACATTGATTGATCACCTTCACCACTTCACGCAACACCCAGTCACCGGTTTGATGACCATGGGTGTCGTTAATTTTTTTAAAGTGGTCAAGATCAAAAAATATCAGTGCTACAGGTTGCCCACGGTGTTGTGCTTTAATCAGCGCCATAGTGGCCTGGTCGCTGAAATAGCCGCGGTTTGCCACATCAGTCAACGCATCGGTAGTGGCCAGATAACGTAATCGTTTTTGCATTTTCCGGGTACGGAATGCCCAGTAAAGTGTGACAAAAACCATCACCATCGCCAGGCCCAAAGCAATCACCATACTTTGGGCTTTCTCACCCACTAGCCGAGACTCCTCACTCAATAATTTGTTTTTTTCATCAAGCAACGCAATGTGAGTTTCTTTGTTTTTTAGATTAAAGCGTGCTTGTTGTAATGCCAGGGATTTGACCACTTGTTCAGAATGAAAATCATCTTCAAGCCGGTTGACCGCTGACACATAGGTATATGCCTGTTGATAATTATGCTGTGCTACTGCTAGCTGGGCCAGCAGCTTGTATGCCTTGATCAAGGAGGCTTTATATTGCTCAGTTTTATCCAAATCGATTACCTGCCGGGCAAGATTTGCCGCAGATTTTTTATGCCCCAGCCGGAATTTAAGGTGCGCATAGGTTGTCAGAAACTGACTTTTCAAAAAGATAAAATTCACCGGCTCTACTGCTGCCCAGGCTTTTTTAGCAGCAACCCGCGCTTTAGACAACAGACTATTCCCGATGTAGTAATCCACCTTAACAATCAGGTTGGTAGCCACAAAATAATCCTGCTCTGTTTGTCTGCAGATTTTAATCGCTTCATTAATCTGGGTTTCAGTGACGCTGTTATCAGCCAGATACACTTCGATTTGTTTGCTTTTGGCAAAACAAATATGCTCCGGGCGGGCATCAGGATGGGCCAGGATTCGGTTGATGTAAATCAAAGCCGTTTCCGGCAGTCCCACATTTTTGTAAAACACCAGTAGCCCCTGAAAAGCTTCGGTTTCAACATTTTTAGACACTGGTTTGGACAACAATAGTTCAAGTTCTGATGCCAGCTCAAAGCTTCGTTGCCATTTTTCACGATAAGAAGCAATGCCAAGGGCGGCCTGCAATACTCTGATCCGCAATTCCGACTCGGGTAATGTGTCCAGTAAGGTTTCGTAGCGCTCAAGGGTATAATCCAGATCGCCGTCAAAGGTGCTTAAATAGGCTTTAAGAAAACGATAATAGTTCATCTGCGCCTCGCTAAGCTGAGCCAGGCTGATCCGATCCAACAACCGCTGGGCCTGAGAGCGATCGCTAAATTTTATGGTATCGGCTTTTTCTAATAATTGTGAATCGTCCGCGAGCGCATAAAACGTGAAACCGGCATACAAAAAAATTACGACTATAATCAGGTGCATAGGCGCTCACATTTTTGGATTTTTCGGCGGCACGGTATCTCGATCCGGATCGGGAACACGAGAAGGATCTTTGGGTGAATCAGGCCCCGGCAGTATCGGCGGCACAATGCCTTGTTGATGACCAGCAGAAGAATGGCATGTCCTGAAAAAAGTAAAGCGCATAATCGTCCTTGTTAAGCCTATAGTGGTGATGCGGCTGACTCTGTTGCTATTATAATCTTGTGGTTACCATCAGGCGCGAACCCTGCAATCCTGAATGGCAGCTGATTTATGTAGCACTCATTAGTTTTATAAAACCGTGAATCTTGATCAATTATGCCTTCAAATCCCCCATCTACAAGTACTAATTAATTAATTTCTTATACTTTTGTCTAATAAATTATGGCCAGTGATTGGGGCCCTTCCCAAACCCTTTTGATGACTTCTGAACAGGGCTTGCTACAATATCGTAATATCAATTACTTACTGAAGAAACCATGCGCAAACATATCTATATCGCTTACACCGGCGGCACCATAGGCATGAAACCTTCGGCTCACGGTTACGTGCCGGCGGCGGGCTTTTTAGGCCAGACTCTGGAAGACATGCCAGAATTTCATCGCGAGGAAATGCCTTTATTCACATTGCATGAATACGGTCACCTGCTTGATTCGTCTGATATGAAACCCTCTGACTGGCAGCAAATTGCCGATGACATTGCGCGCAACTACCATAAATACGATGGTTTCATCATTTTACATGGTACTGACACCATGGCGTACACGGCCTCTGCACTTAGCTTTATGCTGGAAAATCTGTCTAAGCCGGTTATTGTCACCGGCTCACAGATTCCGCTGGCGGAGTTACGCTCAGACGGCCAGGTCAATTTATTAAATGCCTTGTATGTGGCGGCCAATTTTCCGATCGCGGAAGTCGGCCTGTTTTTCAATAACCGGCTATTAAGGGGAAACCGGAGTCGTAAAGTGGACGCAGATGGATTTAACGCCTTCGACTCACCCAATTTTCCGCCCTTGCTTGAGGCCGGTATTAATATCCGGTTGAATGCCGGAAAGCTCGCTACCCAGACCCAACACACTATGTCAGTCAGTCCGGTCACCGCGCAGCCCATCGGGTTGGTCAGTTTGTACCCGGGCATCTCCTCACAGGTCATCAAAAATATTTTACAACAACCGGTGAATGCACTTATTTTGTTAAGTTATGGGGTGGGTAATGCGCCTTTGCACCGCGATCTTCTAGAACAGCTCGAACAGGCTACCGAACAGCAGATTCCGGTACTTAACTGTACGCAGTGTTTGCGGGGCCGGGTTAATATGCGAGGCTATGCCACCGGTCAGGGTCTGGCCGCCGCCGGTGTATTGCCCGGTAGTGATATGACCCCAGAAGCAGCCCTGGCAAAGCTGCATTACTTATTGAGTAAAAATCTTCCCTTTACAGAGCTGCAACAATCTCTGACCCAGAATTTACGTGGAGAAATGAGTGACTGATACACGCACGGTAACTGGCAATATACGCAAAATGCGGGTAACCGCCGATCCCCAAACACACCAGGTTACGTACGAGCTGCCGGTGGGCGATACCCTGTTAGACATGAACACTCTGATTGGCCAGCACATCAGCATGACGCACAGTGGCGTTATTAATTGTGTTCATTGTGGACGCAAAACCAAGAAAAGCTTTAACCAGGGTTATTGCTACCCTTGCCTGACGTCTCTGGCCCAATGTGATAGCTGTATCATCAAGCCGGAAAAATGCCATTATCATGAAGGCACCTGTCGGGAGCCAGAATGGGGCGAACAAAATTGCATGAGCGATCATTTTGTGTACCTGGCCAATACCGGAAATCTTAAAGTAGGCATCACCCGTCATGTGCAGGATACCGTCTCCAGTCGCTGGATGGATCAGGGGGCCAGTCAGGCCATGGTGATGTTACGGGTGCCCGACCGTTTGACGAGTGGCTTGGTGGAAACCCTTTGCAAAGATTTTATTGCGGATAAAACCAACTGGCGCACGATGTTAAAAGGCACACCGGAAAATCAGGATCTTGAGGCGAAAAAAACCGAACTTCTGCAAGCCATCGCTCCCGAGCTGGACAAACTGCGCCAGCAAAAAGGATTGCAGGCCATTAGTGAGGTGAACAGTGAGTGTGTGCAGATTGCCTACCCTGTTGAACAGTATCCGGAAAAGATAAAATCAATCAATTTAGACAAGACGCCTTCATTTAGCGGCGTCCTGCTGGGGATTAAGGGTCAGTATCTGATTCTGGATGAAGACCGGGTTATTAATATGCGTAAATACGCCGGTTATCAACTGGAAGTGTGTACCGGTTAATCTTTACGGTAAACAGGACGTATCCGGGCGAAGATAAGCTCACAGGCCCCAGCCGAAACGGTGGGGGCTGGGCAAAAAGGCGCCATCCGCTAACATCATGGATTTAGGGACTTTATGCCACTCTGGTAGGGCCACCCCACCGCACAAGCTCTACACCTTATTGATTTTGAAAACCTTTTCTAAAAGTATTTCCAGAATAAACTCGCTAAGAGTTAGATTTTTTTTCACTTCAGCTCGTTTTTCACCTAGCTCAAGTAGCTTTGGCTCTATCGTTATATTCAGTGTAGATTCTTACTAGCCTTGCCGATAATTGCGTAATGTTGGCGCGGCACTACTGTGACCCATCAGTCGTTTTCCATCTTCTAAAAAAGCGTAATTGGTCGCAGCCCTTGCATGAATACCACGCTCTTGAGATGCATTTCACAATTGACACGACTTCAGGGCTTTTTGCATTTGTTTATACCGCATACTTCGAAATCCATCTAGCGTGTAAGTCCTGACCTTCTACTTTCTATGTTCTTTTTAAAAACAATCTTATCGTAATATTCAGATTTCTAATTTACGTATTTGTATCGATACTGCTAAAAAGACAATTACCCGCCTCACTCCAATGAGGCGGGTCGACCATTTACGGTCGTGGGCTAGATAATTATAAGGCGTTCCAGGTAGGAATGTAGTCATAAAGGTCAGTCATTGCAGCATTCCCTACATAAGGTACTGCTTCTAACTGGTCCATAGAGTCGATTGGCCGGGCGCTGATAATATTTTCAGCAGCCCGTTTATTCATAGCCGCATCGATATCCAGCTGCTCCAGTGAGGCATTGTTAACAATATCCAATACGGCAGCGACTTCCTCACTGGTAAAGGTAACACCTTCCCACGTTCCACCCTGGTAAGTGGTACCGGTACAATTCTGCTCACTGCCGGACAAGCAGAAAGCCAAGTCAAAATGGCCTTTAAACTCTGCTGCGGTTTGCGCATCGTGAATAATCAGGATGGTTTCATCGTTGGTGAATGATCCGGCCCCAGAGGCATTGTGAGAGCCGGTAAGCACTTTGTCATCCACGCGGATGTACTTGTGATGCCATTTGTCGCCACCCATAAGATGGGAGGCGACACGCATATCAGCGGGCTGGGCCCAGGGATTGTTTGCGGCGCCTGTGAAACTGTCTACTTCTTCGGTACCATCATCTTTAAGTACGACATTTTTGAGCATATCCTGAAATTCGCTGTAATAGCGATAGAAAAAACTGCTGTCACCGATACCCCGAACTATCGCACCATTATTGTTTGGTAATTCTGCAGCATCAGCAATATCCTGGGCTGAAATAACAAACTGCGCGATATCAATTTCGGTAAGTCCGGCACTGACAAAGTTTGCTGTGGTATCAATCCCAGAGCCCTGATAATTACTAGATGATTGAGGCGTAAACTGAACCTCAATACGGATATTATCGTCGGTCGTGTATACCGTCGTGAGAGCATGGTCAGGTTTACTCAAACCGAACAGAGAATTACTAAGCCCCCCAGGTCCATCGCCCCACATTAAGTCCATCTGTGTAGTCACTTCAGCAGCAAGCTCAAGGCTATCAATAATAAGGATATGATTATCATTCCCATCTGAAATCAAATTACCCTGACTATCTAAGTCGCCATGGATTCCTGACTGAGTGAAGTTAGTACTGCCAGCCAACACATAGCGGCCGTCCACAACAACCAGCTTGTTATGCTGTAACCCGGAACCGGCGGAGCTGTCCGCAGTATCGTCAATGTAAGCCACGCCACCGTCCGAAAGAATGCTATAGGCTTCGGCATTTTCTGCGCCGACATTGTCATTATCAGTTATCACCCGCACGGCTACACCGCGCTGTTTGGCATTGACGATAGCATTGGCGATACCTGGTAAATCCAAATCGTAAACTGCAACATCCAGGGTGTGTTGGGACTGGTTTATAAAGTCAACGATTTTGGTTTCAAGATTAGCCTGGACCGCCGGTGAGTTGACCTGGGCGTTAAAGTAAACCTGGATATCATCGGCAAGCGCCGCGGGCACTAAGATGAAACCAAGAGAGCACGCAATAACTGTATTCTTGAAGGGGGGACGCAACATAAATGACCTTGTTATCTTTGTCGGTGGTAGAAGCGCTGCACGTGTTTGAACAGCAAGGAACAAGAATGTTATCTGATGAATGTGACCAGAGTATGACTACCTGTACTTGGCCTTTTTGACGAAGCCCCGTCTGCTGAACAGTGGGCATTAGTGGCTTGTCTGAGAACGCTGAACCAAAATGATTTGAGCGCGGGTTTACGTAGGACGGGTGTATCTAATCACTACTCGAATAAACATATGCCTTGATGGCATCTCAACCTGATTTGGCATTGACCCCGGCCGGACTTAATGTACGCCACTGACTATCGTCACCCACATCTATCGAAACAGATGGGTTGCCTATCCTGTATGTCCGACCTGTTTTCTTTATCAGGTGTAAAAAGTGGCTGGCTTGGTATGGTAAGTATTTTTTTGCTCTTATTTCTCTGCCGGCGGATAAGCTTTAAGGCTTGAGTAACGCTCCTGATACCTGATGCGTAGTGAACTTAAGACATTTTTGGATTATCAAACTCCAAGGGATAATGTTGGCTCTGGACGGAAATGTGACTAAGGTGGAGTGTCTTGCAACAATCTGACGAGTGAGACCGGCTTGCTGAGGACTTATCTTCTCATCAATGCATGCGAGGTGGTAAGGGGCTTTCTTACGGATCTGATTTAAACTTGACGGTAGGCCTGAATAGGCGATTTCTTCAGCGTATTCGTCAATTCTGAGTGCTGCGATCAATTATCTTTAAACCACTGTAAATAGAAGTAGGCTCCCCTTCCCTATCGGCAGCCCAAAGCAAGCCTGAGGGCTAAATTTATCCTTAAATCTTACATGGATTTACTCATCGAAGTGAGTGCGCCAACACTTTCTGCTCAAAGCCGGCGTTTATCCGCTTCTTGTTGTTTGTAATACCGCCAAATGGTCGCCTCCAGGTTGGGGCGAACTTATAGTGGGAACGTATCGGGAAAGCAGGAAAAAATACCCCGAACAATTTTCGAGGGTAGGTATAATGTCGCCCAGGGCGGGTTTGAAACATCGACACGCGGATTTTCAGGCCGCTGCCGCGCCACACCGGCTGACACGCGCATTTTTAAGCAATGCCAGGGATATGGTTCACCACCTTAAAACGTTACAAAAACACACTTATCGATGGACTAGCGTCTGGGGCCCCGGTCTTAACCGGGAAAAAGCGCCGGGTACCAGTTGCCGACCACCACTCCAAATGTACCTATGCTGAAGCAAATCACCGCAAGTCCCATCGCCATGGTGATAGTTACTGTGGCAAAACCGGATTGTGCAGTCAGCCCATAGCGATACCACTCAAACATCAACAGCGGTAAAAGATAAGAGCCGATGCTAATAGCCACTACGGCAGGGCCACTGAAAGTACTAAAATCAATGCCGGCCTGGCCAAATATCATCAGCCAGCCGAACAGTAAAATTCTGAAAAACAATACACTATTGGCCGCCAGAAACAGGCGCACTGCCCATACCTGATGTATTGCAATGCGCTTGTTTCGTGCGGCTTTGACGGCCATTATCGCGCTCACCACCACCACGATACCGCTAAAGCTGGTCATCAGATGCATAGATAGCGACCCCACCGTGCCCCGGGTCCACAGTAAATACTGGCTGGCCATCGAAATACAGACCGCCAGCGTTACAAACGTATAACCATTGATTTTATGCAACCGCCAGTAGCGGGCACGTAATGCGGGGATAAGCTGTAAGGGTCCCCCTGCTATCATGATCACGGCTAATAAAACATGTAAACCGTAGGCCAGATTGCCGGCCGGGTTGGAAGGCTCGAACGCTCCACTGTTAAACTGGTTCCAACGGGCCAAATCGGCAGACAAGGTGGCATGTCCGTAGCCTAATAACAGATACAGCACAAAACATAGCTGCGCCACCATCAGAACCACAAACCAGGCCTGAACACTGCCTCTTAGCAGGTTTCCGGTTTTCAGGTGTGGGGTTGGGTGTGGGGTTGCATCCAGTCTGGGGGACGAGGAAAAAAGAACCGGCATGAGCAACAACCTTTAGTGTTTTTTTAAACACTAGATGCTTGCCACAGCCACTGTAACAGGCCGGACACGATTGCTTACAACCCGCCGATGTTTGTTACATCTTAGCGGCGCGGGTAACGGTTCTCAAACCGCTACCGACACCAACAACGCCTGGGACACCGGCTGACACCTAACCAGCAGGTAGAGGAAAAGGTAAATGTAGAGCTTATTTTACCTCTTCGCCTTCTAATTCACGGGCTAAATCATCTAAGTCTGATGCCGTGGTATCAAATTGATGGTCAGCATATTCATAAGCAACCTGAACATGATGATCGGAGCGCCCAAATTTGACCTTCAAATTTTGTGCATCAAAATGTCGGGCGGTATTTAAAAACCGATAGGCTTTTTGCTCAGTCTCAAACTGGTATTCAATCTGAATGTTCATGAGTGCTCCAGCGAGACGTCCTGGCTACTGCCACTCTCAGCAAAAAACACCTGTTCAATAACCATTTTAAACCGCGTGAACAATGGTTGTTGGTCAGCGTCGATGGCGCCGCAACTCACCCAGCTCAATATCACTTCATCCAGCTCGCTTTCATCGCCCTGTTCCAATCTGGCCATCATCATTGCCAGCTGAATGTCATGTCGCAGGGACTTATCGTCGGCGGGGGTGGGCAAATCGGCCAGAATTTCAAGCTTCGTGGTATACCAGCGACGAGGCTTTTCGGGTGACTCGGCCAGTAACGCTTGTTGGTGAGCCCGGCTCAGCCCCTGCCACTTAGCCTCATCTATCTGGCTGCCGGCGTCCTGCTGAGGGTTATTGTAGTGCTCAAGTGCACTTAGCAAAGCCTGATACTGCTGCGCTCGCGCCTGTTGCCGGGATTGATGTTCAGTCTTTATCACCGCATCCTGAAGCTGGCGTAAGGCCCGCTGCATCACTTTTGACTGTGGTCCCTGCCGCTGTTCACTTTCCCTTTGCAGTAGCGCGGCAGACACGCGCACCTCGGCCAGGGTCTCAGGTGAAAGCTGTTGTTGCAGCTCATTCGCCTGGTCCACCAGCATTTGGGTTTGTTGGTCCTGAGCCGTCCGCTGAGCCTGACTATTGGATTTTAGCTGTGCGAACAGCGCATCATTGATGCTTTTGAAATTTTTCCAAAGTTTACTTTCGTGACGCCGGCCAGCATGGCCAATCAGCTTCCATTGCTGTTGCAATGCCTGAGCCTGAGCGGCCGTGTCTGGCTGCAGTTCACCATCCAACAATGCCTGCGCAGACGTAATCAACGCTTGCTTTTGTTCACGATTTTGCTGATGCCAAACATTCACTTTTTCGGCGGGGGCGTTAAGCACCATTTCCCATTGCTGCTTTAGCTGTTCATAATCATTTTTATCGACCTGACCGGCATTGCGCCAACGTTGCTTTAGGGCTTCAATAGCTTGTTGTAACTGGGCCGGCGCTTGCTCGGTATCCAGCTCACCGACTTCAGCAATAAGCTGCTCTCGCTCTGTCCGGGCTTGGGCACGTTCAGCCTCTTGTTGGGCATAAAATACCCGGCAGGGTTCAAAGGCCTGCTCTAACGCCACATCAAAAGCCTGGCTTTGTTCACTGTCGTCACCCGGGCTGGTCAGGCTTTGCCATTGCTGGCGTAAAGCTTTGATTGCTTTAGCACGGTCCCCAATATGCTGGGGCGCCGCTTGCGCCAGCTGCTGAGCCTGTTCCAGTAATTCAGGTTTACGTGGCGCCGCCAGGTAAGTCTGCCAGCCTTCCAGCCGCTCAACCTGCTTTTGCGTGCTTTCGTAGCGACGGGCCAGGGCCTGGCGGTCTGCTGCACTCAGTGCTTCAATGTCCTTGTTTAACTGGCTAAAACGACTCATCGCCGCCCGGAATTTGCCCTGCTCAATCATATTATCAATGATATTGAGCTGACGCCGGCAACCTTTGAGGGCTTTGTCTCGGCGGGTACTTTCCGCCTGCTGCTGTTGTTTTACCGTGCGTTGCAAGGTGTTCCATTGTTGCTGGTATTGTTTGGGTACCACAAATACCTGGCCAGCAATGGCCTGCCACTGCTGCTGCAACTGAGCAAACAGCTCGGTATCTACCGACGTAGTGTTGTCGGAGGTGGTGATCACGCTGTCGGTCTGCGCCAGAATATCGCCCAGCTGCTGGCAGTATTGCTGTTGTTGGGTAAACTGTTCCAGGTATTCTTGTTGTACTGCCAGCTCCCGGGTCAGCAGATGCAGATCTTTTGCCAACGCACCATCAGCTTCAGGAGCCTGCGCCAGTAAGGCCATGACGTGCTGCGCCTGCTGCAGACTGTTACTGCCCTGTTCAATTTGTGCCACCGTCGCGGTAGCCGGATTGTTCAGATAAAGATTTTCAATCTGCTGTTTAACCTGGGCCACCGCTTGCTGTGCACTGGTCAGACGTTCAGCACGCAGGGCCCGTTGCACCGCGGCTTCGTGCTCGGGCTTCAAGCGCTCCAAATGCCGGTTTGTTTGATCGCACAGCTGTTGATACTTGGTCGCAGTATCCTGCTGCTGCGCTTCATCCAGCCAATGTAGCTGGTCACGAATTTCCTCATACTCGTTAAGCAGAACCGCTCGCCGTTCCGCCACTTCGGTATAATTGGCGCGTTCTGACAATGCTTTTAGCTTCGCCAGGATCAAGGTTACCTGGCGACTGACTAGCTCCGGCATCTTTTTCGTTTCGGCAAATCTGGCCAGCTTGTCACTGATTGAATTTAACAGCGAGTCATCGGTTTCCCTGCGCGAGAACTTTTCAAGCAGCTGGGGATCATCGGTCTGTGCAACCATACGCTGTCTGACCGACGGCGCCGCTGACTGCTGATAATAGCTAAGGGTAAAATCGTCGCGATTAATTTTGCTCAGCAATTGCAAAATAACATCATCGCTGAGACCGGCAACCGGCTTTAACAACGCCGCTTTTACCAGATCCACCGAGGCGGTCTCAAGCAGATAGTCAGTGCGTTGCCGGGCGGTGAGCCCCGGATGGGTATCGGCCAGCACCGCATTTTCAATAAATTGGCGCGCGGTGCGTTGCACTTGTTCGTGTGACGCCTGCTGCGCTGATTTTTGCCATAGCGCAAACGAGTTCAGCTTATGCAGTGCGGCCAGGGTGACCTGGGCATCAGCATCATTAAAAGCCAGCTCGTGTAAGATGGATTTGTCCTGTTGTTTGTCGGCAGATAATTTGTCGATGGCCGACTTTCTGACCGCAGGATCTTTACTGGTATGGGAAGGAGAAAATAAACGTTTAAATATCATCCTGTCTAAACCGCGCTATTTCGTTGTCTGACGAAGAATCCTGTTGCACCGACTTTTGAAAGTCTCGTTTGCTTTTATGCACAATTTCGCCTTGTTCATTAATGGTCATATGTTCCGTCGATTTTTCTATTTTTGACTGGTACAACAATACCGCCTGCATACAGCTTTCATGCTGCTCGGCAGTTAACGGGGTGCCGTCCGGCCATTTGCCGGTTTCTACCGCCTGGCGAAGACGCGAATACACTTCAGGCGTCATCGCGGCCAGTAATGCTTCAATATTCATGATGAAAAACGCTTTATAATTAAAATGCGAACCCGATTAATAATGTACCAGATAAAGCCCACTACCGAGCTGAGTACCGCCAGGTTATATTGTAGATCGCCCTTGGTGGCGCCGCCCCAGAACATAAATCCAAAGCCTGCAACAAACAGTAACATCGCCAGCATCGACTGGTTCTGGATACTGTGCAGTTTTTTGAATCGGTTCAGCTTTTGTTTTCTCAAAATATCTTCTGAAGACGCATCGGCCAGAGAAAAACCACAATGCGGGCAATCGTCTGCCTTGTCTGAAATTTTCTTGTTGCACGACGGACAGTCAATCAGCGCCATATAAACTCCGGTTATTAAGTGTATGAAGAAGCAGAATCAGTGTTACCGGGAGGGTAACAATAAAAAGCGCGCCGGCGTAAACGCTAATCTCCGTATTTACGCGCGACACGCTCTGTTAAGGCGGGCTTATTTTTTGTGAAAGTTCGTCCAGTAGGTACGAACCGTCTGCTTCATTTCCTTACTAAGCAGTAATATACCAAACAGGTTAGGCAGTGTCATAATTACAATTGCGACAGCTGACAATGCCCAGACCACGGTGGTATCTGAAAATGCCGCCCACACAAAGCCAGCCACATACACCACTCGATAAGGCATAACCGAACGCGGGCCAGCCAGATAGGTCATCGCCCGATCGCCATAGTATGACCAGGCGATGGCGGTTGAAAACGCGAACAGCATCAGGCCAATAGAAACAATGTACTGCCCCCAGTGCCCAAAGAAGCCCCGCGTAAACGCAATAGTGGTGAGCGCGGCGGAATGTACCAGCGACTTACCATAGACCTCAAGGTTTTCTTTAACCGGCTTACCATCAACAATTTGCAGGGTACCATTAAAGGCGTCCTCATCGTTTACGGTGTAGGTCACATCTTCAGCAATAGAACGTGCATTGATTAAGGTATAGCCGCCCGTGACCGCCGTCCCATTAACGACGGTGATGGAGCCGGTATAGGGCTTGACGCTATGCCCACCGATTTCATTGAGATAGCTGTACAGATCGTCCACATCCTCTTTCTTGTCATCGCTGTAGCTGCCTTCAACATAGTACATATCGGTACGATCGAAGTGATTCTGGTGCTTTTCTTTCCACACACCCGAGGACAGAATCACCAGACCGGTGATAGTACAAATCAAGATGGTATCGATAAACGGTTCAAGTAACGACACCATACCTTCTGAGGCCGGCTCTTTGGTTTTCGCCGCGGCGTGAGCAATAGGTGCAGAACCCTGACCGGCCTCGTTAGAAAACAGTCCCCGGTTCACCCCTTTATTAAATGCATAGGCCAGCGACGCACCCAAAAAGCCACCGGCGGCGGCGGTGCCGCTAAAGGCATCACTGACAATCGCCACAAATGACGGACCGATATTTTCCAGATTGGCAAAAATAACCGCCATCGCGCCGATCAGATAAACCACGGCCATAATCGGCACAACCCGGGCGGTCACCGCGGCGATACGTTTGATACCGCCCAGAATAACCATGGCCAGTAATATACCCAGGACACTACCGACAATGACCGGATCAAAGCCAAAGGTGGCTTCAATACTCTGGGCAATACCATTACTTTGCGGCAGGTTACCGGTACCAAAGGAACTGATTACCGTCGCCACGGCAAACGCCACTGCCAGCCACTTCATATTCAACCGGCGATCCATGTAATACATGGGCCCGCCCGCCATGGTACCGTCTTCAGTCTGAACCCGGTATTTGTGCGAAAGGGTCACCTCGACAAATTTGGTCGTCATACCAAAAAAGGCGGTTGCCCACATCCAGAATAGTGCTGCAGGCCCGCCCAAATACAGGGCAAACGCCACACCGCTGATATTACCGGTGCCCACCGTGCCGGATAAGGCGGTGGTTAACGCTCGAAAATGGGTGGTATCGCCGGGTTCATCGTCTGTATCGAATTTTCCAAATACCACTTTCCAGGCATGTTTAAAATAACGAACCTGGGGAAACCCCAGATAAATGGTAAAAAACAGCCCCACACCCAGCAATACAAAAGGAAACCAAACCGCGCCCCCAGCATGCCATCCAGCGTGTTAAATAAACCTAGTAAACCTTCCAAACCTGGTTCCCCTCAATACTTATTGTTTTGTTGTATTATTATTTTTGTGTGCTTGTAATGGTTATCTTAACTTGGGAACGACCGCACGAATCGCTACCAGCATGTCTTCACCTAACTGATGGCAACGCTGGGTAGACCAGCCAAATACCGGATCAGGAAGATCTGCATTATCTTTAAATGGCATCTCAAAGGTATAGGCCAGACATTCAAAGCGCTGCCCTACGGCATTAGAAGCCACCGACAAATTGGCTTCGCCTGGCTTATCTTTTTCGTAACCAAACTCATCCTGAAATTCAGGTGTGACGGTCAGTAGTGCCTGCTTAAAGGTATCTTCCAGATCCTTTAGCTTGTCAGAATAAGCGGGGATACCTTCACTACCGGCCACAAAATTGTATGACAGCGCCTCATCACCGTGCAGATCCAGATACATGTCCACACCAATCTCATCCATGGCATTTAGTACATACAATACTTCGGGGCTTTTTTCAGCGCTGGGCGCGGCCCATTCACGATTCAGGTTGGTGCCTACCGCGTTGGTACGCAAATGTCCCCGTGCCGAGCCGTCCGGGTTCATATTAGGAATAATGTAGAACACTGCCTGATCCAGCAACTGGCGTGACAGTCCGTCTTCTTCATCTAACAACCGGTACAGCAAACCTTCGGCACACCATTGTGCCATGGTTTCACCAGGATGCTGGCGCGCCGTGATCCAGATGTTCTTTTTGCCTTCGCCGGGCTGGCCGATTACCAGCATCGACATATCGCGGCCGTCCAGGGTCTGTCCTAACAAACGATGTTCGCAATCAATAAACATTTGCGCATCACCCACCAGGTCAAGGTGACGTTCGTAACTATAGGGCACAAAATAGGCAAAATAGACGCTTGGCTGCTCGGGGGTAAATTCAAAACTCAGGTTGTCACCATCAAATTCGCTGTCGACCCGAAACCAGGTTTGACGGTCGTAGGAAGCCAGTACATGGTAGTCTTTCCAGCCATCCGGATAAGCCGATTTGGCCAGGTCTGTAATGCGAAGTTTATGGGGAGTGAATGCCTCGCCAAACAGACGAAAGTGGAACCACTGATAAAATTCAGATTCGTTGTCCGGATTAATACCTAAAACAATATCTTCAGGAGAATCGGCTTTGATAACGCGAATATTGCCGCTGTCGAATTGACTGGAAATATGCATGATAGTGACTTTTTAAAAATGAATTTGCGCGGTAATTTAGCACACAGTGTTTGGTCAATACCATGCTTAAGAAGGCATTCGGGCCATCCGGATGCCAATTTTTTTACATTTTTGTTCAACTTTGCTGACAGTTGTACAACGGATAATCAATTCTCTGTTAACCGCTGGTAAGGCTAATGCGGCGTGTCCGGTCCGGGGGAAGATAACCAGGTGCGTACCTTCAGGCCGGCGGCCGTAGAATAGCCCAGCGCCCGATCGATGACATTAAATTGCTCATCCAGCAGGTAGTACGACGGATAGCCCTGTACCTGAAAATTAGATTTCAGCTGATCATTACCCAGATATACTTTGGCTTTAACATCGGCCTTTTCTAAAAACTCGCGTACCGCTTTTGGATTGTCGTAATCCAGGGCGATACGGAAAACCTGAAAACGCTCTGTGTCCACCACATCCACATTTTCAATACTCATTTTGCAGATCTCACACCAGGGCGCGAAAAAATAAATCAGCGTTCGTTTGCCCGCTTTTGGGGCTATGGTGAAGGGCTCCCCGTTCAATGTTTTAACAAAGGTGACCGAGGCTACCGCATCCCCTGAGGTGGAGAGCATACCGCGCATCTGCCACTGACTGATGCCGTAAATGACCAGACATATCAGACTAATATCGCGAATCCAGCGAACCAGCGAACGGCGGTACCAGGGGCGTGGAGGATTAGTCATTTTGTTTTCCTTATAAAACAGCCTACAACAAACAAAAAAGACAGCTGATCACGATAGCGAACAACCATTCGGTTATTCTGTATTACGCAAACTTGTGCTAAACGGGCTGATTTTAAACACAAAAAAAGGCAAAAGAGCGAATCCCTTTTGCCTTGTAGCTGGTATTTTGGCGTTACCGCCCTGCCGGCTTATGCAGGCAGTGTTGGGAAGCTCAGGTTCGCCATATCACGAACAACCCGCATTACCTGGCAGCTATAGCCAAATTCATTATCGTACCAGACATATAATGTCACCCGATTGTCCGCCACAATCGTAGCCTGAGAGTCCACCACCGAGGCCGCACGCGACCCGACCAGATCGGAAGACACGATTTCCTTGCTGGCGGTGTAATCAATCTGGTGTTGTAACGGTGAGAACAACGCCGTGTCGCGTAAGAACTCATTGACCTGTAATTTATCTGTGGTCTTGTCCAGATTCAGGTTCAAAATTGCCAGGGATACATTCGGCGTAGGTACCCGGATAGCGTTACCGGTAAGTTTGCCCGCCAGACCCGGATAGGCCTTGGCCACCGCTTTAGCGGCGCCAGTTTCGGTAATAACCATATTTAATGGGGCGCTGCGTCCACGCCGCTCCGCTTTATGGTAATTATCGATAAGGTTTTGATCGTTGGTATACGAATGCACCGTTTCGACATGACCACTAACAATACCATATTCTTCGTCCAGGGCTTTTAACACCGGCGTAATGGCATTGGTAGTACAGCTGGCAGCAGACAAAATCTTGTCATCCGGAGAAATCGTATCGCAGTTAACCCCGTGCACGATATTTTTAATATCCCCTTTACCCGGCGCAGTAAGCATAACCTTGTCGGTACCTTTGGCTTTAAGGTGCTGACCCAGACCGTCTTCGTCGCGCCAGATGCCGGTATTGTCGATAACAATCGCATTATTAATACCGTACTGCGTGTAATCCACTTCGTCAGGACTGTTGGCATAGATAACCTGAATAAAGGATCCATTGGCCTTAATAGCTTTACGTTCCTCATCGACCGTAATGCTGCCGCTGAACGGACCATGGACAGAGTCACGCCGCAACAAGCTGGCACGCTTTTCAAGATCGCCATCGCGGCCACCACGCACCACAATTGCGCGTAAACGCAGTTTGTTATTGACGCCCTGACGCTCAATCAGCAGCCGGGCCAGCAACCGCCCTATCCGGCCGAAACCGTATAGCACCACATCGCGGGGTTGCTGCTCATCTTTTTGATCGACAACCGAAGCCAGCTGACTTCTAAGAAAACCATCGAGATCGTTGTTATCAACCGCCGAACCATAATTGAAATCAAAGGCAAGCTTGCCAATATCGATTTGGGCAGGAGCCAGTTGCATCTTATCCAACGCCTCAAGCACCGGCCAGCTTTCCCGCAGGCGCAGCTTGATGCCTTCGTGCAAACGCACCATCCGATGAGCCTTAATCACATCAATGGCACTGGCGTTGAGCAAAGGTCTGCCATACACAGAAATCTCTACTGCAAATTTGCGATACAAGCGGCCAATCAGCGGAAGCATCATCTCCGCATATTCTTGTCGCTCTTGCCAACTACTCTGTAATTCCTGTTCGAACTGTTGATTCATGCTTTTGCCTTCATCGACTTAAGATAATAAAAATGTCCATGACGACTTATTATTAGGGTACATATGAGATGAGTTAGATGTCGGTCATGGACGCAAGCATTTTAGGTAAGTCGCCGATAATCACCAAATTGTTGATTAATTACAGTAGTTGGCTATTTTTGAAGATTCCTTGGTATTATTTGGTAAGTTTTCCACAAAGTAGGCAACCGGCCCCAAACCTTCGTATTTTTTTGCCATGAGACTTTGGCGTGGTGGTTATGCCACAAACCATTCCTATCTACTTCTGAGGCCGATGCTAATGCATAAAACAACGGCACGGGTTCTCCTGGCAGTACCATTGGTGATCCTGCCGGGCCGATTTTTGAGGGTTATGGAATTTAGGAATGGCATTATGGTGTGCCTCGGTATGAGTACACCAAGGCACATCGGCTGATGTATTCGTAAAAAAGTTTCATAAAAATTTTCAGTCGTGTACAAAAAAAGAGTGGCTGCTGACCACTCTTTTTTATTTAGACGCACAGTCTGGCTATTTTTTAATCACATGTTAATGCATTGTCGACAAGTGTTAGCCTTCAACCTTATCGCCCTCGTTTGAGGTAAAGTTCATTGACAAGGAATTGACACAATAACGCTGGCCGGTGGGTTCAGGGCCGTCGGGAAACACATGGCCCAAATGCGCATCGCACTGTTTGCAAAAAATTTCCGTACGGGCCATACCGTGGGTGTGGTCTTCGCGAAATCCGACATTGCTGTCATCACTTTGATCGTAAAACGAGGGCCAGCCACAGCCGGCGTCAAACTTGGTTTCAGCCGGAAACAGCTTGGCCCCGCAGCATTTACATAAATAATAACCGTCGCGGGTTTCATTTAGTAATGCGCCGGTAAACGGCCGTTCGGTGCCGGCTTGCCGGGTAACCCAATAGGCTTCATCGGATAAGGTGTCTTTGTATTTATCAGTCATGCAACCTCCTGCTCGGTTGAGAAAAAGTGGCCACTATTTTTTAACTGCCACCTGGGGGCGATCCGGATGACTCCAGTCCAGATGAAACTTCTTACCCGCCGGTTTATCAATACGCTGATAGGTATGCGCACCAAAATAGTCACGCTGACCTTGCAATAAATTCGCCGGCAATACCGCGGTCCGATAAGAGTCATAATAACTTAGTGCCGACATCATTGCCGGGCACGGAATACCCGCCAGCGTGGCCTGGGCAATCGATTCGCGCCAGTCCGACTGCATCTGGGTTATCTGATCAGCAAAAAACGGATCCAGCAACAGATTTTCAAGATCTTCATTGTTCTCGTAGGCCTGGGCTATGGACTGTAAAAATACTGCCCGAATAATACAGCCTGCGCGCCAGATTTTGGCGATTTCGCCAAATTCCAGATCCCATTCATGCTCTTTGGCAGCAGTGGCCATCAACTGAAACCCCTGTGCATAGGCGCAGATCTTAGAGCAATACAATGCTTGCTCTAACTGGTGCACCGCTTTCATCTTGGCATCATCATCCAGTGTTTGCACCTCGGGGCCATGCAGAATTTCACTGGCTTTAACCCGCTCTTCCTTCAACCCCGAAATACTGCGGGCAAACACTGCGGAGGTAATGGTTTGAGCCGGGCTGCCCACCTGCAACGCACTAACCGCCGTCCACAAGCCGGTGCCTTTCTGGCCTGCTTTATCTAAAATAACATCCACCAGCGGCATCCCCGTGTCCGGGTCCGTTTGTTCCAGCACTTCGGCACTGATTTCCATCAGATAGCTGTTCAGCTTGCCTTCATTCCAGCGACGAAAGACTTTGGCAATCTCAGCAGCCGACATACGCAGTGAGGTACGCATGATTTGGTAGGCTTCGCAAATCAGCTGCATGTCTGCGTATTCGATACCATTGTGGACCATTTTTACGTAGTGCCCGGCGCCCATGGTGCCGATGTAAGTCGCACACGGCTCGCCTTCGGTGACCGGCTGCCCGGGTGTACGGCTTTCAATAGGTTTACCCGTCACCGGGTCTACCTTGGCCGCAATCGCCGTCAGCACGGGTTCAATTCGGGTCCATGCATAAGGATTGCCAGACGGCATTAAAGACGGACCAAAACGCGCCCCCACCTCACCACCGGATACCGCGGTAGTAAAGAAGATGAATTTACTTTTGTATTGTTCTTCGCGCTGCACCGAGTCGGTCCACAGACTGTTGCCGGTATCAATAACAATATCGTCGGCTTTGATACCAGCATCGATAAGATGGTTGCAGACATGATCTACCGGGTCGCCGGCAGGTACTGACAAGATAATTAAATGGGGTGCTTTTAATTTGCTTAACAGTTCAGTATAGGAACTGCAGCCTTCAATGCGAGGGGTAGAGTCATCACCACGTTCAGCCGCTTCTTTGGCCAAAATAGCATCAACTTTGCTTTGGTCTAAATCAAAGCAGGCTACGCGGTAGCCGTTGTCGGCCAAATTCAGGGTCAGATTTGCCCCCATCACGCCTAATCCAATAAAACCGACATCGCAGTTTTTTTCGGGCTGGGCCTTTCCATCTTCTTTGTGCATGGTTTTCACCTTAGGTTGCAGATGGCTGCGCATATTACCATCCGTTGTGCTTATGAACACTAATAAACGATGATTTGAAAAGAAAAAAGGCCAGCAACGTCTGTCCATCTGGCCTTACAACAGGTATGGGGGCCCCCGGAACAATTACAAGGCAGCGAGTGCTTCGGGTGGAGCGCATGGGGCACGGCTACCTTCGTGAAGCCGGGCACCCTGCTTAGTTTTTGCGCTCTGGTAAGGGCGCGTAACAAAACACTGCGACACTTTTGGGAGCCTGGGAAAATATTTGCTGAATGCAAATCTCGGGCTGCTCCTGTAAGCACGCATAACGGGTATCCAGACGTAACTGCCACCCGCTGGGCTGGGCCAGGGTCGGTAATTTAAAGCGCACTTCGGTATCATCTGTATTAAAACAGATAAACCAATGCTCAATCGGGGCTCCGGGTTCGGCCGACCCTTCAATTTCTACGCCAAATGTCCGGTTATTATCGTGCCAGTCCTCAGTCTCTTTTACCGCGCCGTCAGGCTTAAACCAGCGAATTTGCGACACATTAGTGCGTTGCTGCCAGCTATCATCCTGTTCCAGTAGGTTCGATAATACATCACTGCTTTTGCGCAACGCGATGACATAACCACAAAAATTAAGAAAGTCCTGACGACGTTTGTTTAACTCCCAGTCATACCAGTTAATGTCGTTATCCTGACAATACGCATTGTTGTTGCCCTGCTGGGTTTTGCTCAGTTCATCGGCGCCCAAAATGTGCGGGGTGCCCTGACTCAGCAGCAGCGTAGCAAACATATTTCGCTTTTGTTTTTCCCGTAACGCCAGCACGGCTTCATCCTGGGTGGGCCCTTCTACCCCATAATTAGCCGACAGGTTGTGGCCATGACCATCCTGATTTTCTTCCCCATTGGCATGATTATGACGCTCGTTGTAGCTCACCAGGTCATGCAGTGTAAAACCATCATGATAGGTAATGTTATTGACCGAGGTATTGATATGCCGGCGGCCTTTACCAAAGATATCAGCAGAGCCAAACAAACGGGTCGCAAATTCGGCGGTCATGCCATCGTCACCACGCCAAAACGCACGCACGTTATCCCGGTATTTATCGTTGACCTCCAGCCAGTCGCTGTTGAAACTTCCCAGCTGATACCCGCCGGGTCCGATATCCCAGGGTTCGGCAATCAATACCGCCTGGCTAATGAGCGGGTCCTGCTGCATGGCCCGCAAGATTCCGGCAGTTTTGGTAAAGTGCTGTGGTTCCCGTCCCAGACTTGCAGCCAGATCAAACCGGAAGCCATCCACCCCCACGATGGTTAGCCAAAAACGCAGCGCATCAAGAATGAGCTTCATCATCATTGGCTGTGATGAATTTATGCTATTGCCACACCCTGAATGATTAGAAAAGAATAACTCGCCATTGGGGGCTTGCTCATAAAGATAGGCCTGATAGGGGCAAAAGCCTTTGAAGGACAGTACCGGCCCGCCTTTGCCACCTTCTGCAGTATGGTTAAAAACCACATCTACGATAACTTCAAGCCCGGCTTCATGATAACGATCCACCATGGTACGTAATTCGTCCAGGGCATTTAGCTGAGCATAACGGGGTTCAGGGGCAAAAAAACTTACTGGGTTATAGCCCCAGTAATTGGTCATGCCTTTTTCCGTGATGTAAGGCTCGGGCATACAGGCGGTCAGGGGCAGAAACTGGACACTGGTTACCCCCAGTGTTTTTAAATGTGACAACACCGCCGGATGGCAAGCACCCAGGTATTTACCCCGCTGTTCGGCAGGTACCTGGGGATGTAGCTGAGTCAGTCCTTTCATATGCGCTTCGTATATGATGCGCATATGCGGCTTCAGGTTCGGTTTATGAGGACGTTGGTCAGGGTACGCGCGACGGTCAATCACCAGGCCTTTGGGAACCATAAAATGCGAATCATTGACATACTGGCGGGCATTCCAGTGAACCGGCCGACTCAATGTTTTGGCGTACGGGTCAATCAGCAGTTTATCAGCCGGGGAGCTGTGTAATTCACTGTGGCCTCGATCAACCCGATAGGCATAGAGCTGACGATGTCCAATACCATGGATCAGGCCATGCCAGATATCCCCGGTTTTATTGGCCAATGGAATTTCACACAGGGTTTCTTCGGTATCTGAACTGTACAGACACAGCACCACTGCTTTCGCATCGGGGCTGTAAACCGCAAAATTTACCCCCTCTGTGGTTACCGTGGCCCCTAATGGGGCATGGTGACCAGTGGTTTGAAACCATTTTTGTTCAACCGAAACATTCACAATTCTTTCCTATTCAATAACCCAGAAAACGGTGGCCAGAGGAGGCAGATTTATCTCTATCGAATTCGGTAGGTCATTCCATGCTACCGATTGTGCCGTCGCCTTGCTCGTTACCTGGTAACCACTACCCCAGAATTGTTCGTCATCCGTGTTCAGAACTAAAGCATAATCGCCAGCACGTTCTACGCCCACCCGGAAGTTATCATAAGGCACTGGCGTCATATTGCTCACCACATACACTTGCTGAGTACGGTTCTGACTGTGACGTGCAAAAGAAATTACGCTTTGAGCTTCATTGGTATGGTCAACCCAGCTGAACCCTTCATGGCTATGGTCAAGTTGGTACAATGCCGGGTACTGCCGGTATAATTGGTTCAGCTTTCGGTACAGATGCTGAATCCCCTGATGCTTTGGATATTCCAGCAGATGCCAGTCTAATGAGCTGTCATGGTTCCACTCTTTAAATTGCCCCAGCTCATTGCCCATAAAATTAAGCTTTTTGCCCGGATGGCCAAACATAAATGCGGCATAACTGCGCAGGCTTGCAGCGGCCTGCCATTCATCCCCGGGCATTTTTTCCAGTAAGCTGCCTTTACCATGCACCACTTCATCATGAGATAATGGCAAGACAAAGTTTTCATCAAAGGCATAGACCATTGAAAATGTCATTTCGCTGTGATGATAACGTCGGTAAGCCGGGTCTTTACTGATGTAATGCAATGAGTCATGCATCCAGCCCATATTCCACTTAAAGCCAAAGCCCAGACCACCGGCATCCACCGGCCGTGAAACCCCGGCAAAAGACGTGGACTCTTCGGCAATGGTCATGGCATCCGGGTAATGCCGGTAAGCTTCTTCGTTCATCCAGCGCAGTAAACTAATGGCTTCGTAATTTTGGTTGCCGCCGTCTACATTGGGGATCCACTCGCCATCCTTACGGGAATAATCCAGATATAACATCGACGCCACCGCATCGACCCGAAGCCCATCGATGTGGAATTTATCCAGCCAGAACAGCGCATTGGCCACTAAAAACTGACGCACCGTGTCTTTACCAAAGTCGTATATGCAAGAGTTCCAGTCCGGATGCCAGCCTTTTCTGGGATCATCATATTCATACACATGAGTACCATCAAAGCGGGCCAGACCATGGCCATCTTCGGGAAAGTGGGCGGGCACCCAGTCGATGATCACGCCCAGACCTTGCTGGTGACATTTATCCACAAAATATTTAAAGTCGTCCGGATTGCCAAAGCGACTGGTAGGCGCAAACATGCCCACCGGCTGATAACCCCAGGAGCCATCAAACGGAAACTCTGATACCGGCAGCAATTCCAGATGGGTATACCCCATGTCCACAGCATACGGAACAAGCGTATCTGCCAATTCGTGATAACTCAGATACCGGCGTTCATCACCCGGTTTGCGCCAGGAGCCCAGATGTACCTCATAAATACTCATCGGTTGCTGATATTTATCGTAACCACGCTGACTCATCCAGGCCTCGTCCTGCCATTCATAACTACTGTGGTCAAAGATCACTGACGCATGGGAAGGATACTGCTCGGCCTGATAACCTAACGGAT
Organism: Salinimonas marina; assembly: GCF_015644725.1. NCBI lineage: Bacteria > Pseudomonadati > Pseudomonadota > Gammaproteobacteria > Alteromonadales > Alteromonadaceae > Salinimonas > Salinimonas marina. Next base: position 1,590,695 of record NZ_CP064795.1, on the reverse strand, counting down.
CGGCTTTATGGGGTAAGGTATTGCCAAAACTGTCTTTGATTTGAAACTTGTAGCGCTGTCCCGGCCCCAGGTGCGGAATCACCAGCACCCAGTAACCCATCTCGGTTTTTTCCAGCGGATGCAGCCGCCCGTCCCAGCGATTGAAATCGCCAATCACCGACACCGCACTGGCATTAGGCGCAAACACACAAAAACGGGTGGCCTGGACACTATCTGCCACTGAAATAAGCTGAGCACCCGCCTGACGATACAAATTTTGCGGCTGATGATCGATATAATGAACCGCGTGAAACGCCTCGGTCTTAAATTGATACGGGTCCAGAACGGTCACCACCCCTTCGGGGTGTCCAGGTGTAAACAATACAGAGCGTCATGCTCCAGATCTTTAATGGTGCCTTCAAAGAGCCCGGAGTCATCGTTTTTGTGCAAACTACCCAGGGTTTTACCACTGCCCGGCCGACCCACCTTGATCGTCGTGGCATCTGGCCGCCATACACAAATCTTCAGCCCCTGAGACGTATTGGTGGGTCCCAGTCTGGAAAACGGATTGGCACAGCTCGCCCACGCCAGTTGTTGCTCGACTTGCATAATGTACTCCTGTACCTCGGGCGGCAGCAAACTGTGACGCCCTGTATTGTTGTTACACCAGATTACTTATCAGTGCTGGCCGCCTTGCGTGCCTCGGTCAGCCGCCGGGCCAGCGCAGTCAGATTTTCATCGGCAAATATATCTTCCAGGTTGCGGGTTAGTTTACGCCGCCAGTTGGGGTATTCATCAAACGTGCCCGGAATATTCACCGGCATATCCATTTGTAGCCAGTCTTCCAGCTGCAAGCTCAGTAATGCACTGGAACCGGTAGCCATATGGGTTTGCAGCCCAAAGTTCAGCGCCTGCGTCATCGATGTTTCATCAACATGGCGTGCCACACTGTCATCGATAGAATGATGACCATGCAAGGAGTTCAGAATTTCCTGCTTGTCGGCATGACGGCTGTTGTACAGGCTTTGCAAGACCTCGGCATCCGGGTATAACTCCAGCTCTTTACCCAATTCAAGATCATGACAATGCCAGTAGCCGATAAGCGTGGGCATGTCGTGGGTAGTCAGGGTCGACATGGATTGTTCCGGGTAATGCGACGGTGAGAAAAACCCGCCGTCTTCGGCTTGTTCAAAGAAAAATACCCGGTATGAATAAATCCCATTTTCAGCCAGCTTACCACGAATTTCTTCAGGTACCGTGCCCAGATCTTCACCAATAACCAGGTTTTGATTACGATGGCTTTCCAGGGCCAGGATACCCAGTAAATCGTCCACCGGATAATAAACATAACCACCATCACGGGCATGATCGCCCTGTGGTACCCACCATAAGCGCAGCAGCGCCATAACATGGTCAATACGAAGCGCACCGGCCGATGCCATATTCGAAGCAAACAAATCAATGATAGGCTGATAGGCCTGTTCATACAGCCGCTGAGGGTCCATTGGTGGCAACCCCCAGTTCTGACCCAGCGGTCCTAATACATCCGGCGGCGCGCCAACGCTGGCTTTTACACAATACAGATCTTTATTACCCCAAATCTCCGCACTGCCCTCACTCACCCCAACCGCCAAATCCCGATACAGACCGATGGTCATGCCAGCATTCTGAGCAGCCTGATTCGCCTGCTCTAATTGTTCCGCCGCCTGCCACTGCAAAAACTGATAAAACCGCACGCGTTTTGCGTGCTTCTTGGCAAACTTGGTGACTTCCGGCTTGTGATATTCTTTGAACTTTTCGGGAAAGACCGGCCAGCCCCACGACGGTTCACCGGCGTCTTTAAGATGCTCTTGCATCACATCGTACACCGCCAGCATATCCAGGCTTTCGCCGCCGATTTCTACAAAGGCGTCGAAGGCTTTTTTCTGACGACTGGTTTTGCTCAGGTATTGCTTATCATACACGGCAAAAATCGCGGTCAGAACTTCGACTTTAAGCGCGGCGACTGCGGCATAATCCACATGTTCAGCAGCTCGCGCTGCCGCCAGCTTTTCTTTAAATTCAGCGCTGTTGATAATCTGTTGTACTGAAGGGTCCTGATAGCCGTCAATCGCGGTGACATCCAGATACAAAAAGTTTAGCCACCGGCGTGAGGACGGCCCATAGGGACTACAGGCGTCGGGATTGGCCGGGTACAGCGCATGAATCGGATTTAGCCCAATAAATTGCGCGCCGTTTTTAGCCGCATCTGTTACCAGACGGCTTAAATCAGAAAAATCGCCAATACCCCAGTTGGTCTGGCTGCGCACACAATAAAGCTGGACACTCAGGCCCCAGATTTTTTTGCCTGCTGCCACCGGCTCAGGCATGTAACAGGCATCCGGTGCCATAATCAGACGCATTTGGACAAATGCCTCATCATCACCCTCAACCATCAACGACAAGGTATGATAGCCCGGGTCAACAGCATGATTAAAATCAATCACATATTCCTGATACTCAACCTCATCAAGCTGAGCGGCATTAATCAATTGGGTGTCTACCGGCACAAATGTTTCAGTAATGGTCTTGCCCTGTTCGGTGGTCAGCACAAAACTGTAGGTGTCGTTTACCAGTTCAATGGGTAAGCGAATTGAAAACTGTAGTTTTTCTGAGACCCGGCTAACCTGTACCGGATCCAGCGGCGATTGCCAATAACGTAAGGTTTCAGATTTCATCTGTTCGAACACAGCATTTTCGTCACTGGTATCATAGCCTAAAGCATTCAATAGCTTGGCTTTGCTGCTTGATTCAATCGTGGCTGGCTTTCCCCAGGCATCGACATAATTTGATTCGATGCCGCGCATTTCTACCAGCGTCTGCAAAACTTGATCGGTCATTAGAGCGTATTCCTGTATCGGGCTGCGTTATTACATAAGTCTATAAAAGGCGAAAGGGTCACTTTACCTACATACCGTTAACATTATGTGAAAGTACCGGTTTCGCGAAATTGAATACGTTTGCATAATTTTCTTTTTGTAATTAAGCAACATTTAATCAATTAATTTTGCTAATTATGGCATTTTGATCCATACTTTACGTAATTTTTTTTCACATAACCATACTAAAGTAGAGGTACGTTATGACAGTACGCATCGGTATTAACGGCTTCGGCCGAATTGGCCGCCTCGTTATGCGCGCAGCTTCGCTTCGCGACGATATAGAAGTTGTTGCCATTAATGACTTGATGGATCCGGATTACATCGCCTACCTGCTTAAATACGATTCTACCCATGGTATTTTTGACGGCGAGATAACGCTTGAGAATAACAACCTGGTAGTAAATGGGAAGACCATTCGGGTAACTAACGAAAAAGATCCTGCGGCGCTGGCCTGGGGTGACGTTAATGTGGATGTCGTGGTTGAGTCTACGGGCCTATTCCTGACCAAAGAAACTGCCCAGAAGCACATTGATGCAGGCGCCAAAAAAGTGGTTATGTCTGCGCCTTCCAAAGATGACACGCCAATGTTTGTTATGGGCGTTAATGATGCTAGCTACGATGGCCAGGCGATTGTCTCTAATGCGTCGTGCACGACCAACTGTTTAGCGCCGGTGGCGAAGGTATTAAACGATAAGTTTGGTATCGTTGATGGTCTGATGACCACGGTGCATGCCACTACCGCCACTCAGAAAACCGTTGATGGCCCGTCTGCAAAAGACTGGCGTGGTGGTCGCGGTGCCGGCCAGAACATCATCCCTTCATCTACTGGTGCCGCCAAAGCGGTAGGCAAAGTCATTCCGCAACTTAACGGTAAACTTACCGGTATGGCGTTTCGGGTTCCTACGCCTAACGTGTCTGTAGTTGATTTGACGGTGAACCTGGAAAAAGCAGCCTCATATGACGAGATTTGTCAGGCTATGAAAGCGGCTTCCGAAGGTGAACTGAAAGGCATTCTGGGCTATACCGAAGATGCCGTGGTCTCTAATGACTTTTTAGGTGATGCCCGTACTTCGGTATTTGATGCCGGTGCCGGTATCGCGCTGACTGACAAATTTGTCAAAGTCGTTTCCTGGTATGACAACGAGTGGGGCTATTCCAACAAGGTTCTTGATCTGGTTGCCCACATCAGTAAGTAATAATCAATACAGGGCCAGCAGGAGTGTCCTGTCGGTTCGCCTGAATGAAGTAAAAAGGTGCGCGTAAAACCGCACCTTTTTTTGTGTGTGCAGTATCTGGCAGGCTGCCAGAAGCGCAGCATTGTGTTGAGTAGGATTATAAAGATAATGAGCATTACCCAAGGTATAGAGATCAGTGAAATCTCCGGTATAACCTTTCTAAACATCGACAATGATGCCGCCAGCGCCCGTATCAGTTTGTTCGGGGGGCATATTCTATCGTACATTCCCAAAACGGATAATCAGGAGCGACTGTGGCTAAGCCCGCATGCGAACCTGACTGGTGAAAAACCGATTCGTGGCGGCATCCCAGTCTGCTGGCCCTGGTTCAGTGATGATCATGGCCGGGAGAAAGGCGCCCTGCCCTCCCATGGAATTTTACGCTCACAGGTTTGGCAGCTGGCCAATAGCGAAACCACTAAAGAAGGGACGCATATAGAATTGGTGCCTTCCTATACCCGGGCAGATGGTTTTGAATACGACTGCGAAGTGAGCCTGCATGTGTGGGTGGGTAAATCGTTGAAAGTTGAACTGATAACCGCCAATACCGGCATTGTGCCATTTACCTTCAATACCGCTTTGCATACTTACTTTCAGGTTGACGATATTCACAAAGTTACCCTGACGGGCATCGAGGGTCAGTACAAAGACAAAACCGACAACTGGGCATTAAAAGATACCCCTGCACCCTATAAGATTAGCTCCGAAACCGACCGTATTCATTTAACGGCCACGGCGCGTACTGACATTGAGGAAAATGGGACGGCGTTTACGACAGTGGAGTCTGCAGGCCATGATAGCCTGGTGGTGTGGAATCCGTGGCAAACAGCGGCAAGTATCGCCGATATGGACGCCTTCGGTTACAAGCATATGATTTGTGTCGAAACCGCGGTCACCCAGAATAAAATACTTGAGCCGGATGAGACCCACCGGTTACTGCAAACCATCGTGCCGGTCTAAACCGGCCAGTGGCATTATTCTTGTAAAAAATGCCTTATTAAACGACAAAACCGCGCCCGATGAGCGCGGTTTTGTCAGCACTATACGCTGAAGATGATCAGACGTTTTGTGCGCCATCTACGGCTTCTTGCGCCAGTTTGGTTATCTGATCCCAGTCACCATTGTTGATAGCATCATCCGGCGCCACCCAGGAGCCGCCAACACACGCAACATTTTTCAAAGACAGATAGTCTTTGTAATTTGTCAGACTGATACCGCCGGTCGGACAAAAAGTAACATCCGGGAATGGACCACTGATGGACTTAATCGCTTTGACCCCACCCGAGGCTTCAGCCGGGAAGAATTTCATGTGGGTATAACCCGCATCTTTGGCTTTCATCAAATCTGAAGTAGAAGAAATGCCCGGAATAAGCGGGATCTCACATTCTTTTCCAGCCTGCAGCAGCTCTGCGGTCATACCCGGGCTGATAGCAAATTTTGCCCCGGCTTCAACCACATCTTTAAGCTGTTGCGCGTTAGTGACTGTACCTGCGCCAATTAGTGCGTCCGGCACCTCGGTGGCGATGCGTCTGATCACATCCAACGCAACCGGCGTGCGTAAGGTCACTTCCAGTACTTTGATGCCACCGGCCATCAGGGCCTTGGCCAGAGGTACGGCTTGTTCAACATCATTGATTACCAGCACCGGTACAACCGGCCCGGCTGCAAATACCTCTGCCGGTGATAGCGTCCATTTTGTTGTCATAATTCTCTCGCAATATGTTGAGTTAAATACGCTGATGCGCCCAGCAGGCCATGGTCTGGTTCAGCAATAAGGTAAGTCGGTATATCTTTAACGTAGTGTTTCATCTGCCCTTTGGCTTCAAAACGTGCTCTGAAATCACTGCGCTCGATAAAATCGGCAAAGCGGCTGGCAATGCCACCGCCAATAAATACACCACCGGTCGTGGCCATATTCAGGGCCAGATTACCGGCAAAGCTGCCCATGATTCGGCAAAACTGAGTCAGCGTTGCTTCACAGATATCACAGCTTTGGTTTAACGCCCGTTCAGTAATCTGAGCGGGTTCGGTATACACCACCTCGGCCCCCTGGGCAGCAGCCAGGGCCCGGTAGATATTCACAATACCGCGTCCGGACATCACTTCCTCTGCAGAAGCGCGTCCGTGGGTATTTTGCAGATATCGCCAGATGATAATATCGGTCTCATCCACCGGCGCGAAATCGGCATGACCGCCTTCGCCATCCAGGGTTTGCCAGCCCGCTGCCGTCATGGTGATATGCTCTACACCTAAGCCGGTACCCGGGCCAAACACCGCAATATTGCCCTGTGGTTTTGTGGTGCCCTGGCCAATCTGAATAACCTGAGCATCAGACAGGGTTGGCAGTGAATGCGCCACTGCCGTGAAATCGTTAATCACATACAAGCTGGTCAACCGTAATTGAGCTTGTAACGCCTGCTGAGAAAAGACCCAGCTGTGATTGGTCATTTCAACCTGATCCCCCAGTACCGGACACGCAATAGCGATACAGCCCTGGGTAAACTGATGGTCACTGTGCTCATCAAAGTACGCCTGAATCGCCAAATCAATACTGGCAAAATCGCGGCACATGTATTTTTTGATGTCAGTCACGCCGGTCTCTGTTACCCGGGCAAGCCTGATATTGGTGCCGCCAACATCGGCGACAAATTTATCGCTCATAACGCCTGCTCCTGAGTGTAAAACAGTGAGCATGCTCCTTCTTCGGCGCCGGTGAGAACCGCACGCATGCCGCCAAACATTTCCCGACCCATACCTTCATGATGATTGTCCAGGTTGGCAATGACCGCTTCGCGGGCATCCAGCTCCTGTTCATCCACACACAGCGATAACGCGCCGGTTTCGGTGTTCAGTTCAATCATGTCGCCATTTTGAACCTTGGCTAACAGACCACCATTAAAGGCTTCCGGCGTTACATGGATAGCCGCCGGCACCTTGCCTGAGGCCCCTGACATACGTCCATCCGTTACCAGCGCCACTTTATAACCACGGTCTTGTAGCACGCCCAGCGGCGGTGTCAGGCTATGCAATTCTGGCATACCAATGGCTGAAGGGCCCTGGAAGCGAACCACTACGATGCAGTCTTTATTAAGATCGCCGTTTTTAAACGCGGCATCCAGTTCGAACTGATCTTCAAATACCACGGCGGGCGCTTTAATACGACAATGAGGGGTACGCAATGCTGAAGTTTTAATCACCGCGCGTCCCAGATTGCCGTCAAGCACGCTCAGACCACCGTCCGGTTTAAACGGGTTGTCGACTGTGGCTACCACTTCTTTGTCATGAGACTGTGTCGCGCCGTCGCGCCACACCAGTTCGCCATCTTCTAAGCGCGGTTCTTGCGTATAACGCTCAAGGCCATGGCCACAAATGGTGTTCACATCATTATGCAGCAAACCCGCATCCAGTAATTGTCTGAACAACAAGGCCATACCGCCAGCGGCGGTAAAGTGGTTAATGTCGGCCGAGCCATTGGGGTAGATACGAGTCAGCAACGGCGTGGCATTAGAGATTTGCGAGAAATCATCCCAGTTCAGCAGAATACCGGCCGCGCGGGCCACCGCAATTAAGTGCATGGTATGGTTGGTAGAACCACCGGTGGCCAATAACGCCACCAGACCATTGACGATGGCTTTTTCATCAACAATATGACCGATAGGCATATAGTTATCGGTAAGATCGGTCAGCCGGGTCGACTGCACTGAAGCGGCTTTGGTCAGCGCATCACGCAGTGGGGTCCCCGGATTAACAAAGGAGGCGCCCGGTAAATGCAGACCCATGGTTTCGACCACCAGCTGATTGGAGTTGGCGGTACCATAGAAGGTACAGGTGCCCGCTGAATGGTAGGACTGTGACTCCGCTTCTAGCAATGCATCACGCCCTACTTTGCCTTCGGCAAATTCTTGTCTGATGCGGGCTTTTTCTTTATTAGGTAATCCTGACGGCATCGGGCCTGCCGGAATAAATACCGTGGGCAGATGCCCAAACGATAATGAACCTAACAGCAGTCCGGGTACAATTTTGTCACAAATCCCCAGCATCACCGCGGCATCAAACATGTTGTGAGAAAGGGCTACCGCAGTACCCTGGGCAATCACGTCACGACTCATCAGACTCAGGTCCATCCCCGGGTTACCCTGTGTCACACCATCACACATTGCCGGTACACCACCGGCAAACTGAGCCACACTGCCGATTTCTTTTACTGCTTCTTTAATCGCTGCCGGATAGGTCTCGTAGGGCTGATGCGCGGACAGCATATCGTTGTAAGCTGATACAATCGCGATATTGGCTTTGGTCATGCTACGCAAATCAGACTTATCTTCGGTCCCACAGGCCGCAAAACCATGCGCCAGATTGCCACAAGATAACACACCACGGTGGGGCCCCTGGCGACGTGCCCGGTCAATCTTAGCCAGGTACGCTTTGCGGGTGTCTTTACTGCGCTCGATAATGCGCTGCGTTACTTCAGCGATTTGGTTGTTCATAAATAACTCCTAGGGTGCCCACATAAGGGTGACGGGGGCCCGGTTGACCACAGCCGTAACCGGTTTTTCAAGTTCAGTATTGTGCTCCAGAGCATCTTCTAATACGGCTTTTTTCTTATCACCGGTAAGGTGAATAAAAATATTACGACTGTTCAATATAGCCGGTAATGTTAAAGAAATACGTTGATGCGGAGCGGTAGTCGGCTGCACGGCCAGGCAGATTTTGCCGCTGGAAAGATTCAGTCCGTCCTCTATCTGTGCTGAGCAGGGAAACAATGAAGCGGTATGGCCATCTTCACCCATACCTAAAATCAGCGCATCAAACGGCTGACTCATACTGGACAGGTTAGACTCGGCCTGCGCGATGCCATCGGCGGCATCGGCATCGTCGGTTTTAAGCTCAACAAAATTTGCCACACTGGCGTTATTCTGCAGCAGATTATCTTTTACCAAACGGGTATTGCTGGCCTCGTGTTCTTCACCAACCCAGCGCTCGTCGGCAAGGGTGACATCTACCTTAGACCAGTCGATATCGGTTTTGCTCAACGTTTTAAACAACGCCAGGGGGGTGCGGCCGCCGCTGACTACCAGGCTGGCCCGGCCACGTTTTTCAATACCCTGGGCCAAAATGTCTGTCAGTGACTGCGCAAATTGTGCGGTCAGCGCCTCAGCGTTTTCAAAGTGTTGTTGTGTCAGTGCCATATTATTTCTTCTTTGTCATTTTGCTTTCATACCAGCTGCGATTCTCGCGTGCCAGTAACCCAATTGAGGCCACCGGGCCCCAGGTCCCTGCCTGATACGGCTCAGGTGGTTCGGCAGAGTGTTTCCAGGCTTCCAGAATAGAGTCTACCCAGTTCCAGGCGTGCTCTACTTCGTCGCGGCGCACAAACAGCGCCTGATTGCCCAGCATGACTTCCAGCAGTAACTTTTCATAAGCATCAGGAATGCGGTCGTCGGAGAAAGCTTCCGAAAAACTCAGATTCAGCTTGGATTTTTGCAAATCCATAGAGCCAGAACTGGTCAGGCCCGGTACCTTGTTCATTACGGTGATCTCAACACCTTCATCGGGCTGCAACCGGATCACCAGTTTATTGGGCGGCAGGCTGTTGAAGCTGTCACCAAACAAATTATGCGGCTGACGCTTGAAATAAATAACCACCTCAGACACCTTGGTCGGCATCCGCTTGCCCGTGCGCAGGTAAAAAGGCACCCCCGCCCAGCGCCAGTTATCAATTTCAGCTTTAATGGCCACAAAGGTTTCTGTTTTACTGCGGGTGTTGGCATCTTCTTCTTCAAGATAGCCCGGTACTTCCTGACCCTTAACAAACCCGGCCGAGTATTGGCCACGGACGGTGGTATCATTTACGTTAGAGGTATTGATGGGGCGCAGTGCTTTAAGAACTTTAAGCTTTTCATCTCGAATACTGTCTGCGTCCAGCGTGGCCGGCGGCTCCATGGCCACCAACGACAGAATTTGTAACAGATGGTTTTGTACCATGTCACGCATTTGCCCGGCATCGTCAAAGTAGCCCCAGCGTCCTTCAATGCCTACCGATTCGGCCACACTGATTTGCACATGGTCAATGCAATTATGGTCCCAGTTGGTGGCAAAGATTGAGTTGGCAAAACGCAGTGCAATCAGGTTCAGTACCGTTTCTTTGCCAAGATAATGATCGATACGGTAAATCTGAGACTCGTTAAAATACTCAGAAACCTGGTCATTGATAACCTTTGAAGAATCAAGATCATGGCCGATTGGTTTTTCTAGCACCACCCGGACGCTGCTGTCGATGATGTTACAGCTGTGCAGACCGCGACAGATATCACCATAGATGGCTGGCGGCGTAGCTAAATAGCATACCATCACCCGCTCCGGATCCACCACGGTGTCAAATTGTTTGTAGCTGGCTTCATCTTTCATGTCTACCTGGATATAGTCCAGGCGTTCACACAGACGCACCCAGGTATCGCCACATATTTCTTTGTCGCTGAACTTTTCAATATTGGATTTTACTTCAGCTATATACTCATCTTTCGTCATCTGCTGACGGGCCACGCCCAAAATTCTTGTGTCAGGATGAATCAGCTGTGCTTTTTCCAGCTGATAAAGCGACGGTAATAATTTTCGTCGTGAAAGATCCCCCATTGTGCCGAACAGCACAAAATCACAGGGTTCGAATGAATTATCCATTACCATATTGTCGACCTTCTTAAATGAGTAGTAGGGCTGCTTTATATAGGAAGCAAAAAATAGCATTACCCTGATGGTATTGCCCAATAGTTAACACCAAATGTAGTAAAATTACAACTTTGGTTTGTTTATCACGGTGTCCTGGCCGGCAAAAACTCATGTTTATTTTTTACCAGCCTGTCAAAAAATTACATTTTACTTGTCTCTGCGTACGCTTTAAGTAGTATAGACCCTAGCAGAACAGGGCCCACGACAACACTAAGTGCTTAAGCCGTATGAATATTCTTGAAAAAATCTCGCAAAGCAAAGCTGCTTTTAGTAAATCAGAACGAAAAGTTGCTGATATTATTCTGGCACACCCTCAAACCGCAATACATTCCAGTATTGCAACTCTGGCAAAAATGTCGGATGTCAGCGAGCCCACGGTTAACCGTTTTTGTCGACGGCTTGATACAAAAGGCTTCCCCGACTTTAAACTGCATCTGGCGCAGAGCCTGGCCAATGGTACACCTTATGTGAACCGACATGTTGATGAAAACGACGGGCCGCAGGAATATACCAATAAAATTTTTGAATCGACCATGGCCTCCCTGGAAGTTGCCCGACAGTCTATCGATGTAAACGTGGTAAACCGGGTTGTGGATTTGCTAACCCAGGCACAAAAGATTTCCTTTTTTGGTTTAGGGGCATCGGCGTCCGTGGCCCATGACGCACTTAACAAGTTTTTCCGCTTCAATGTACCCGTGGTGTATTTCGAAGACATTCTGATGCAGCGTATGAGTTGCATGAACTGTACCGATGGGGATGTGGTGGTGCTGTTTTCCCACACCGGCCGTACCAAAAGCCTGGTGGAAATTGCGCAAATTGCCCGCGACAATGATGCGACCGTGGTGGGCATCACCTCCGATGATAGCCCATTGGCCAGAGAATGCAGCTATGTCTTGTCGCTTGAGGTACCTGAAGATACCGACATGTATATGCCAATGGCGTCCCGGATAGCCCAGCTGACCCTGGTGGATGTACTGGCCACCGGTTTCACCCTGCGCCGTGGCAATAAATTCCGGGAAAATCTGAAGCGGGTAAAAGATACCTTGCGCGGTTCACGTTTCGATAAACAGGATTAGCAAGCCCAAGGGCGGCGACAGGTATTCTCAGCGCCAAGACCTAACCAGTCTGGCGTTCATTGACGCCAGGGCTCCTTATTCTGATGGGTTATTTCAAAAGGTTAGCGACCTGCCCCGCTTGTTTTTTTCAGTGGTTGTTTGCTTGTGATCGCCCCGGCCTTGGGGTCATTCTCTGCCCCACTTACTTATATTTCGGTTTGATCTGATAACTGTCTGGCCTGATTGCCGATTGACCCGGTCACGGTTTGACCGATTAACAGCCCCGGCCCACGCCAGCTTGTGACAAAATTACTCCCCAAAAAATCACAGTGCTGGCTGAATGTTACGCGCGGGGCTTTAACTCTGTGTCATTTTGGTAGCACGGCGCTGTGTTGGCGGCCCCGCTGGGGTTATCGACAGTATCGCTGCGCTTTTCACCTCTATCGCTGCGCTTTTTACCTCCATCGCCTGGCTTGGCCCCAGTATTGCCAGACGCTATTTATCGGTTATCGCGCTAAGGTATTTTGCGCAAATACCGCCAGAGTTCATTTTATGTTCACTTCATTCGGTTGTAGAATAACCAATAGGCGCGGTTGTCCGACCAGATAATGATTTGATACGGTTCACATTACAGAGTGTTTGCGCTACCATTTTGTAATAAAATTACGAAATATGATTACACCAGTGAGACATACCTCACGCTTTGGGTTAAAATAATCATTCGCCCTTCATTATTAATAAGTAAATAAGCGACAGACCACTATGAGCAGAAGAACCAAAATCCTTGCCACGTTAGGCCCAGCGACAGACACGCTGGAAACGATTCAGGCGATCATTGCCGCCGGCGCTAATGTTGTGCGCATGAACTTTTCTCATGGTCAGGCCGAAGACCATATTGAGCGTGCTAATAAAGTACGTGAAGCTGCGAAAAACCTGGGCAAATATGTTGCCATTCTGGGTGATTTGCAGGGTCCCAAGATTCGTGTCGCCCGCTTTAAAGAAGGCGCGATTGAGCTGAAGATAGGCGCGCCTTTCACGCTGGATGCCGAACTGGAACGCGATGCCGGTGACCAGACTCAGGTAGGGATTGACTATAAAGCGTTGCCGGATGATGTAAATCAGGGCGACATTCTGCTGCTTGATGATGGTCGTATCCAGCTTAAAGTCATCGAGGTCAAAGGCCGTCAGGTTCACACTGAAGTGACCGTAGGTGGTAAATTGTCTAATAATAAAGGCATTAACCGCCAGGGTGGCGGACTCTCTGCCGAAGCCCTTACCGAAAAAGATAAAGAAGATATTAAAACAGCCGCCAAAATCGGGGTGGACTATCTGGCAGTCTCCTTCCCACGCAGTGGCGCTGATCTTAATTACGCCCGGGAACTGGCCATCGAAGCCGGTTGTCATGCGCAGATTTGCGCAAAAGTGGAACGCGCTGAAGCGGTAGCCACCAATGAAGCCATGGACGATATTATCAGTGCATCTGATGCGGTTATGGTCGCTCGTGGTGACCTGGGGGTAGAAATTGGTGATGCTGAGCTGGTCGGGGTTCAGAAAAAACTGATTTCGCGTTCACGCCAGCTCAATAAAGTAGTGATTACCGCGACTCAAATGATGGAGTCGATGATTGATAGCCCCATGCCCACCCGCGCCGAAGTTATGGATGTGGCCAATGCGGTACTCGATGGTACCGATGCCGTTATGTTGTCGGCTGAAACCGCGGCCGGCCAGTTCCCGGTAGAAACGGTAACCGCCATGGCCCGGGTATGTGAAGGAGCAGAAGTTCATCCCAGCATTCGGTTGTCAAAACACCGGATGGACGATGTGTTTTCTACGGTAAGTGAAACGATTGCTTTATCCGCGGTGTATGCTGCCAATCATCTGCCAAGCATCCGGGCCATCGTGGCATTAACCGAAAGCGGTAATACCCCCAAGCTGATGTCTCGTATGACCACCCGCTTGCCTATTATCGCGATGTCACGCCATCAGGACACGCTGAATATGATGGCACTGTTTCGTGGCGTTAAATCGGTGTGCTTCGACTCTGGACACAGCGAGCCAGGAAAACTGAAAGACGATGTTATCGAAACGCTGAAAGCTCTGGGTGAAGTTCAGGCCGGTGATACGCTGGTGATGACCTATGGTGATCAGATGGAAAAATCGGCGCCACCAATGCAATGAAGATTGTGAAGGTCGACTAACCCGTCATTACGGCGAGTGGCAGGTCATGCCTAAGCAGACCTGCATGTTCACGCTGCCATTTGAGGCGGCGTTATTTTGAAAGACCAGCCCCCAGGTGCTGGTCTTTTTTATTGGGCTGGTGTTCAGCTCCAGTGGCTAAAGAATTCATCGGCTGCTTTTTTTGCAGGGGTCGGCGCACTGGTCACCGGCGTCCCCAAATACAAAAACCCGACCAGCTCATCATCTTCCGCCAGGTTAAGCGCGTTGCGCACCACCTCGCATTGAGCATAGGCGCCGGTACGCCAGATACCATTAAAGCCCTGAGCCTGCGCGGCCATTTGCATCGCCATTACCGCACAGCCTGCCGAGGCAATTTGCTCTACTCGCGGCACTTTGGGATTTTCGTGATACTTTGCGATTGCCACAATCACCATGGGCGCCCGTAGCGGCAATTGCGGAGCACGTTCTATTTCTTTATCGGTTTTGCCATTTTCGATAGCGGATTGTTCAAATATGTTGCCCAGCCGTTCACGGCCCTTACCCTGGCAAACAATAAACTGCCAGGGTGTAAGCGCCGCATGGTCCGGCGCTCTTAAGGCAGCCTGTTTAATATTTTCCAGCGCCTCACCCTCTGGCGCCGGGCCACTTAGCCGGGGTTGTGAACGACGTTCAAGTAACAAAGATAGCGCATCCATCCGATTCTCCGGTAGTATGGGTATAGAGATTATCTGTCTATGCTACGGCCGTAGAATTGAAAAGACCAGCCTTGTATGCCGGTGGTTAGCGCCGTTTGGACAGATAATAATCCACACTCAGATACCGACCGCCACCAAAACAAAAGAGCAACAGAAACATGATCAGATAGGTCGCGGCAAACTCAATACCATTGTTAAGTATCACAAACTTACCGCTACTGGTTAGCCACTCTATATGACCATGCTGTTCCAGCAGGTTACGCGCCGCCGCAATTTTTTCCTCAGCCGCCATCACGCTTTCATCCAGATAAAGCGTACCATCCGCCAGCCAGGAAGCACTGTCGGCAATCGCCAGCCAGCCATTTTTGGCATGGACCGTGATCATGGCCACCACCATAGTCACCGCCAGAGGTACTGCCACAAGCCGGGTCGCTAACCCCAGCAAAATAAGGATCCCACCGAAAAACTCGGTACCGGCTGCCAGCGCAGCCATAACTTCCGGAAACGGTAAGCCCAGCCCCCAATCAGGATTGCCAAACCAGGCCACGGTGCTTTCAAAGTTGCTGAGTTTATTCCAACCAGCCTGCATCATGACCGGCGCCAGATACAGGCGTAGTAATAACAACGGAATAAACGCAAGATGCTGACCGGCGCTGGCGGTAAAGTCTGTAAATTTGGTTAGTAGTGACATTGTACTTTCTCGTAGGGTCTTTTATTAATAGAACCGATACCTCAGCAAAACCTTTCAGTATTGAGGTATTTATCCAAACCCGGCCTGCGCTTAACGTTTGTCATCGAGAGCCTGTCCTATCGGTACTGTTTTATCCGCCGCGCAGTGTATTACAATTCTTTACAATTTATAGTAGCGGTTTGACTGAGTTTCTATACCATTGAACCAAGACGTACTCTAGAGGTAAAACCAACCATGGCAGCAAACGGAAGCTGGACGAAATCCCTTTTTGTAGGGCTATGGACAGTGCTCAACTTTTGTCGAAAACTGTTCTTCAACATTATTTTCATATTTATTGTGGTCGCGATCCTTATTGCAATCACCGCCGATAACAAGCCGGTTTCGGTGCGCCCCGACAGTGCCTTGTACATGAATTTGAAAGGTCGGCTGGTTATTGAAAAAGAAGCCGTCGATCCTTTTGAAGAGTTTATGCAGGAAGCCTTTGGCGATGAGCCGGAAAATCCGGAATTGCTGGTTCGCGATCTGGTTAAAGTGCTGCAAAACGCCAAAGAAGACAATCGCATCAAAGCGCTGGTGATGGATCTTAAAGATTTTCAGGGCGGCGGCCTGGATAAGCTGCGTACGGTCAGTCGGGCCATTGACGAGTTTAAGGCCTCTGGGAAACCTGTCTATGCCATCGGCGATTATTATTCGCAAAATCAGTATTATCTGGCAGCCCATGCTGATCATATTTATCTGAACCCCATGGGTACTTTGCTTATCGAAGGCTATGGCCGGTTTGGTCTGTACTTCAAGGACATGCTGGAAAAGCTTAAAGTTTCTACCCATATTTTTCGCGTAGGAACCTATAAATCCGCAGTGGAACCGTTTTTACGCAATGATATGTCTGATGCAGCTAAACAAGCCAACAGCGAATGGCTGGACACCTACTGGGAACAATACAAACAGGATGTTGCCGCGGCCCGTGGGGTGAGTGAAGACAACTTTGATGAAAAACTGTCGGTACTGCTGGAAAAATTCAACGAGGCTGGCGGTGATTTTGCACAATATGCATTAGACAATGGTTGGGTAGATGCACTTAAATCCCGGACCGATATTCGTGATGAACTGGTTGAAATTGTAGGTGCGGATGAGACTAAGTTAAGTGTCAATATTACCTCTTACAATGCCTATCTGAAAGTGATCAACCCACCCGGTCCGCGCCGCTTAGATGCAGATTCGGATAAGGTCGCGGTGGTCGTGGCCAAAGGTCAGATTCTGGATGGCGATCAAAAAGCCGGCACCATTGGCGGTGACAGTACCGCCCGGCTATTGCGTCAGGCCCGTATCGATGATTCAGTAAAAGCCGTGGTTATGCACGTAGATACACCGGGAGGCTCATCCTTTGCCTCTGAGGTGATTCGTCAGGAAGTACTGGAATTGCAGGAGGCGGGCAAGCCGGTCGTGGTGGCGATGGGAACCTATGCGGCCTCGGGTGGTTATTGGATATCAGCTCCAGCGGATAAAATCTTTGCGTCACCCAGCACCATTACCGGTTCAATTGGTGTATTCGGCATGTTCCTGACCTTTGAAAAGTCACTGGATTATCTGGGTATTAACAGCGATGGTGTCGGTTCTACCGAAATTGCGGGTTTATCTCCGGTACGTAAGTTGGACCCTCGCTTTGGTGATTTGTTGCAGCGCAGTGTGGAAAGTAACTACAACAAATTTATCACCATGGTCGGTAAGTACCGCGGCATGACGCCAGAACAGGTTGACGAGATTGCCCAGGGCCGGGTCTGGATTGGTACCAAGGCCAAGGAGATTGGTCTGGTGGATGAATTGGGTGAATTGCCTGAGGCCATTGCCGCGGCAGGGGAAATGGCCGGTCTGGACACATTCGAGGTCAAATACGAAATCCACCGCCTGAGTCCACAAGAAATGTTCTGGAAAGAGTTTTTTGGTCAGGCGTTTGTGTGGGCAGCCAAAACTCAGTTCAGTCAGTCAGACTCGCCGCTGATGGGGATGGTTAAACAGGTTCTGGCCGAATACGATACCGTGAACAAACTGAATGACCCCATGGGCGTGTATGTTATGTGCCTGCAATGTAAGGTGCATTAATCGGTTATGACCTCACCCTGTCAGCATGACAAGTTGCGGGTAGAACAACAGGTAGACGAGCTGCTGGCTCTGGCCAGCAGCGTTTATCACCGAGCTTTCATCCGCCCCACCATCACCTGGCGAAAATCTGGTAAAAATGCCGGTACCTCCAATCTCACGTACAATCGTATTAATTTAAACCCGGTACTGTTTCACCATAATCGTGAAGCCTACCTAAACGATGTGGTCGCCCACGAACTCAGTCATATACTGGTGTATCAGCTATACGGCAAAGTCCGGCCCCATGGCCGCGAATGGCAGACTATGATGGAAAAGGTGTTTGAACGGCCAGCCGCTACCACGCACGCGTTTGACCTGAGCCCATTGCAGCTGAAAAGCTATCGGTATTTTTGCCGCTGTGGCCCGGTGCAATTGTCAGTACGTCGACACAACAAAGTCATGCGCCAGCAACAAAGCTATGTCTGTCGCCGTTGCCACCAACAACTGCAACCCGCCCCTTCTGAGGTAGCGGTCTGAAGCTGGCGTGTCTTTTTCATGGGGCTCTTTTCTATGAAGCTCTTTTCTATGGGCCTCTGTCGAGGCACTGTGAGGCTAGACGATTCGCACCAACCCGATTAAACAAACCCGTCTAGTCAAAAAAAGAGCGGGTCAGAACCTGGTCCAGCTGCTCAAACGCTGACTTTAAAACCCCTGCTAACTCCTGGTATTTAGGCTCGGTTTTGCGAGCCTGTACCTGGCAGCCTTCCTGCTGCAGTTTAGCGTGGATTTCGAAGTACCAGTTTTTAAGCGATGGCGGTAAGGACTGGTCGGCACGCTGGCCTAACCACAACAGGCCTTGCAACGGCAAACTTAAAAAGAATGCCCCGATAGCAATTGCCTGAGGAAGATAATCAAAGCCAAATGTATTTAGTAACATGGCGCAGGAAACCACCGCCAGTGGTGGCATAGAACGAATTGCAAGGCGGGTGGCAGCAATTACTTTGCACTCGGGAAAATACGCGTACAGCTGTTTTTTCATCGGCCAGGTATTTAAATATTTATGCCCCTGTCGAAACATCGTAACCATAGACTGTGCCATAACTCACCTCATACGTAGCGTAATGACCGCAAAAAAACACATCCTGCGCAATAAATTCGCTGCCAGTACAGCATTCTTTTTATATAATACCGATACACCCGAAGTATAGCTCAATCCCTTCATTAACAATATTGAAATAATAGTCATACTAATGCATTTGCTATACGGCTATTGATTGTGAATAATTCGCCCTAATTATAAAACACAAACTTATCTCCCCCATTGATTATGGGGTGAAACTGGAGAGAATATTATGGCAGAGACCAGACATGTGCGCCTGTTAATTTTGGGCTCAGGTCCGGCAGGTTATTCTGCGGCGGTTTATGCAGCCCGGGCCAACCTTGACCCGGTGTTGATCACTGGCATACAGCAGGGCGGCCAATTAACTACCACCACAGAAGTTGAGAACTGGCCTGGCGACCCTGAAGGTCTGACCGGTCCTGATCTGATGGTGCGGATGCAAAAGCATGCCGAAAAATTTGAAACCGAAATTGTTTTCGACCATATCAACAAAACCGATTTAACCAAGCGACCGTTCACCTTATATGGCGACTCTGCTACCTATACCTGTGATGCCTTGATTATTGCTACCGGTGCTTCAGCCAAATATTTGGGTCTGGAGTCTGAAGAGGCCTTTAAAGGAAAAGGGGTATCAGCCTGTGCCACCTGCGATGGTTTTTTCTATCGTAACCAGAAAGTAGCGGTTATCGGCGGCGGCAATACCGCGGTTGAAGAAGCCCTTTATCTGTCTAATATTGCCTCTGAGGTACATGTCATCCATCGCCGGGATGGTTTCAGAAGTGAGAAAATTCTGGAACAGCGGTTACGCGATAAAGCCGAGAATGGCAATGTAACCCTGCATCTTAACCGTACCCTTGATGAGGTTATCGGCGATGAAATGGGCGTAACCAAGGTGCGTATCGCGGATACCCAGTCTGACAATAAAGAAGAGCTTGATGTAATGGGTCTGTTTGTGGCTATCGGCCATAAGCCGAATACGGATATTTTTGAAGGCCAGGTAGAGATGAAAGACGGCTATATTACCGTGAACAGTGGTTTACAGGGTAATGCGACCCAAACCAGTGTGCCGGGCGTCTTTGCCGCGGGTGATGTTTCTGATCATGTTTATCGTCAGGCAATCACTTCAGCAGGTACTGGCTGTATGGCGGCGCTGGATGCTGAGAAATTTCTGGACGGCACTCACGCTGACCAGTGGTAACCGAAAGGTAAGTTACCCATTGTAAGTGACAAAACGCTCCCGGTGGGGGCGTTTTTTATACCCGCAACTTATCTATTACCCCGGATGCACGGAACCATATAGTTTATGATTGAATTGCCTTATTTAGCCGAACACACGCCTTTTCCGCCGGTTTCCAGGGCGTTACGGGATCCCGATGGTCTGCTGGCGTTTGGCGGTTCGTTAAACGTAGAACGTTTATTCAATGCGTATTCTCATGGGATATTTCCGTGGTTCAGTGATGGTGAACCTATTTTATGGTGGTCGCCGGATCCCCGGGCAATTATTCCGCTCAATGAATTTCGTGCCTCGCGCAGTTTACGCAAGCTGGTCCGGCGCCAGCATTATACAGTAACGCTGAACCAGAATTTTAGAGCGGTGATAGCGCGCTGCGCCTCGATCTCCCGGCGCATGCCCGAGTCAAACCAGACATCCACCGAAACCTGGATCACCAGGCCAATGCTAACGGCCTACGAAGCAATGCATGACGCCGGACTGGCCCATTCAATCGAAGTGTGGGATACCGATAACACCCTGGTGGGTGGTCTTTATGGGGTGGGTATCGGGAACGTGTTTTGCGGCGAGTCCATGTTTCATATTGCCCCGAATACGTCTAAACTTGCTATGTATGCCCTGGTAAACCATATGCAGCGGCATCAAATGGCGTTTATTGATTGTCAGATGCCCACCGAGCACCTTTGCAGTCTGGGCGCCCAGACAATAAGCCGGGAGCGGTTTATCGAACAGCTGAGCCAGCATCGGCAGATGCTGGATGACAGCGGCAATATTTCGCCCAGGTATGCAAAATGCTGGCAAAAGCAGGTTATTACCCCATGAAGTTTGGTATTACACAACCTTTTGAATGCAGTTACCTTGAGGCTCAGCAAGAACAGCTGCTGATATATGCCGAGTCGGATTCACACCTGGCACTTCGCTATGGCCAGCTTATTCAGGCCGGCTTTCGTCGCAGTGGCACTCAGATCTACCGACCTCACTGCCCTACCTGTCAGGCCTGCCAGTCGATCCGGGTGCGGGTTCAGGACTTCGCACCCAGCCGCAGTCAGAAACGATTGCTTAAGCGTAATCATATATTTACCACTCAGTGCGTAAAATCCCCGCAGGATCACTACTATCCTCTGTATGAACGCTATATCATCGAACGCCACGCTGATGGTACAATGTATCCCCGAGTCGGCAGCAGTTCGACAGTTTTGTATTATGTGACTGGAAAGACCCGGTGTTTATAGAGGCCTATCATGGCGACTCGTTGATTGCGGTTGCGGTAACAGATGATATCGATAACGGTAACGAGCATCAGGCATTTTCGGCGCTTTACACATTCTTTGACCCCGATATGAGCCATCATTCGCTGGGCAGCTGGATGATTTTACAGCAAATTGACCATGCCCGCCGGGTTGGCAAAGACTATCTCTATCTGGGTTACCAGATAGACGAGTGTAATAAGATGAACTACAAGCGTAAGTTTGCACCCTATGAACGGTTTGCTCATAATAAATGGCAATGAGCAATAATAATTCATCTAAAAACTTTACATGTTGCGGCAGATTCGATAAGGTCTGCGCGGCAAAATTTTGGACTTACTGAGGTAACTGCTATACATGGCAAAAGAAGATTCTATTGAAATGGAAGGGGTAATACTGGATACCCTTCCTAACACAATGTTCCGCGTTGAACTGGAAAACGGTCACGTGGTAACTGCGCACATCTCCGGAAAAATGCGTAAAAACTATATCCGTATCCTGACAGGTGATAAGGTCACCGTAGAGATGACACCCTACGACCTGACCAAAGGTCGTATCGTGTATCGCGCGAGATAATATCAGTAAGTAAGAATCTTAACACCTGAAAGCAAAAACCCGGCCTTGGCCGGGTTTTTATTTATCTGCGTATTAGTGGCAGATTAAGACTCAGTTTGTTTCTGTTTAGAGTCAACCCCGGTGTACGAAAACACCAGTTTGTTGTCATCCAGAGCAACTTTCACATTGCCCCCTTTGGCAAGCTCGCCAAATAACAGCTCATTCGCCAGTTCACGCTTAATTTCGTCTTTAATCAAACGTGCCATTGGTCGTGCGCCCATAGACCGGTCATAGCCTTTTTCAGCCAGGTACGCCCGGGCTTCACTGGTTACCTCTAACGACACGCCCTTAACATCCAGCTGGGCCTGCAATTCGATAATAAATTTATCCACCACCTGCAGGATAATGTCGGTTTCAAGGTGATTGAACCAGATAATCCCGTCCAGCCGGTTTCTGAATTCCGGTGAGAAAATCTTATTGATTTCACTCATCGCATCATGACTGTGGTCCTGTTGCTTAAAGCCAATCGACTTACGTACCGTCTCCTGCACGCCGGCATTGGTGGTCATCACCAGCACAACATTTCGAAAATCTACTTTGCGGCCGTTGTTATCGGTCAGCGTACCGTGATCCATAACCTGCAGCAGAATATTGTAGATGTCGCTGTGCGCCTTTTCGATTTCGTCTAACAGCACCACCGAGTACGGATTTTTAATGACCGCATCGGTAAGCAAGCCACCCTGATCAAATCCTACATAACCTGGAGGCGCACCAATCAAGCGGCTTACGGCGTGACGTTCCATGTATTCCGACATGTCAAAGCGCACCAGCTCTACACCCATAATTTTGGATAACTGCTGAGTCACTTCGGTTTTTCCTACTCCCGTTGGTCCGGCGAACAGGAAGCTACCAATCGGTTTGGTTTCGTTGCCAAGGCCCGAGCGCGATAGGTGAATCGCATTGGTCAGTGTCTCGATGGCCTGATCCTGGCCAAAAACCATCATCTTCAAATCGCGGCTTAAGTTCTTCAGTACTTCTTTATCAGATGCTGACACCGACTTTTCCGGGATCCGGGCCATCTTGGCAATTATTTGCTCAATCTCTGCCACGTTAATGGTTTTCTTACGCTTAGATTGTGGCAATAACCGCTGACTCGCGCCGGCTTCATCCATCACATCAATGGCTTTGTCCGGCAAATGGCGTTCGTTGATATATTTTGACGACAGCTCAGCCGCGGCCTGTAAGGCTTTACGCGTAAAGCGCACGCTATGATGCTCTTCGTACCGTTCTTTCAGGCCCAGCAGAATTTTAGTGGTATCGCTGACACTGGGTTCCACCACATCAACTTTCTGGAAACGTCGTGCCAGGGCCCGATCCTTTTCAAAAATGCCCTGATATTCCTGATAGGTGGTAGAGCCGATACAGCGCAACTCACCACTGCTTAGTTTTGGCTTAAGCAAGTTGGAGGCATCCATCACCCCACCTGAGGCAGCGCCCGCACCAATAATGGTATGAATTTCATCAATGAACAAAATAGCATGCTCATCTTTGCTTAGTTCTTTCAAAATCGCTTTGAGCCGTTTTTCAAAGTCACCGCGATATTTGGTGCCTGCCAACAGCCCGCCTAAATCAAGGGAGTACACGGTACTTTCGGCAATAACATCGGGCACATCATCGTTGACAATGCGATAGGCCAGGCCTTCGGCAATGGCGGTTTTCCCCACCCCGGCCTCACCGACTAACAGCGGGTTGTTCTTGCGACGACGACATAAAATCTGAATAGTACGTTCCACTTCAGAGTCGCGCCCGATTAACGGGTCAATTTTGCCATCTTTGGCCTGGCGATTCAGATCAGAGGCATACTTACTTAATGCCGAGTCATTGTCTTCACCCTCAGCGCCTTCTTCGCCTGCGTCAGCATTGCCCGGCGCTTCTTCATCTTCTGACTTGCTGACCCCATGGCTAATGTAGTTCACGACATCCAGGCGCGTAACATCGGCTTTTTTGAGGATATAAACCGCCTGTGATTCCTGTTCGCTGAAAATAGCGACCAGCACATTGGCCCCGGTTACTTCGTCTTTTCCTGAAGATTGTACGTGGAACACCGCACGCTGAAGTACACGCTGAAAACCCAATGTGGGCTGCGTTTCGCGTTCACTGGCCTGGTCTTCCAGAATTAATGGCGTAGTGTCTTTTACAAATTCGATAAGCTCGGCTTTAATCGCATCAATATTAGCACCACAGGCTTTCAGGGCTTCCTGTGCAGAAGCGTTGTCCATCAAAGCCAGCAGCAGATGTTCAACGGTCATAAATTCGTGGCGGTGTTCTCTGGCAAACACGAAGGCTTCATTTAACGTTTGCTCTAATTCTTTATTCAACATATCGCTCGCCCTATAGTTAGTTGACTTACGCCTGTTCCATGGTGCACATAAGTGGGTGTTGTTGTTTGCGTGCGTACTGATTGACCTGCATTACTTTGGTTTCGGCAATCTCTGCGGTATAAATTCCACATATTGCTTTACCCTGATAGTGCACAGTTAACATAGTCTGATTGGCCTTCTCAGCATCCATATTAAAGAAATGCATGAGTACCTCTACCACAAAGTCCATTGGCGTGTAGTCATCATTATTTAACAACACTTTATACATTGGTGGCGGCTGCGTTTTTTGGCGCTGCGCTTCACGGAGTTTTTCTTTTTCGATACTGATCGCGTTGTCTCTACTCATAGTAATAGGATAGTGCCTTAGCGTGTATTACGCTGAATTTTTTCAGACAGATTAATTCTGGTAAATTACGCTTGACATTCAGTGTTTAAAAAATCTACAGTTTAGCTATGGCTAGATGAAGTGACGCATTTAGTCATAGTTGCCTCTAAAAATATATTGTGGGGGCATAACTGTGTGAGTTCAAGGATTAAGAGGAAGTCGAAGTATGGCGGTTGGTAAAGTTAAATGGTTTAACAACGCAAAGGGTTTTGGTTTCATCGTTCCGGAAGACGGCGGCGAAGACATATTTGCTCACTACTCAACAATTCAGATGGAAGGCTATCGCTCGCTGAAAGCAGGTCAGGATGTGACCTTCGACGTTCAGCAAGGCCCTAAAGGGTTACATGCCGAAAACATCGGGTTAATGGGCGACGAACCAGAGCGTTAATACCTTAAAAACCTTGTATCTAAAGGGCTTTTCTCTGACTTTTGGTTAGGCAAAGGCCTTTTTTATGGGCTAATGATCACCCCAGCTGAAGCAATGCGACCTGCCGCCGTGCCCGTGGGTCCCACGGCCTGCCCGCCCCACCTCAAACAATGCCGGTCGTGCTATTTACCGGTTATCAACCCGTGGTTTACACCCTGTGACAGTTACGCCCTGTGACTATTACCCTCTGACTGATGCGCCCTGACTGATGCCCCTGCCCCATCGAACCGTTAAGCGGGATATTGAAGGCTAATAATCGTCTGGATATCTAACGCTTGTGCACTGTTGGGGCTGCCTGCACCACCAACCACAATAAACACTAATCTAAACAGCATTAACCGCGCACTGCGCCTCTTTTCCTGCTCACATAAAAAAGCCCGGTAAACACCGGGCTTTTGTTGATAACGCTATGTTTCAGGCATTAAGCCAGAATTTTATGCAGGGTCTTACTTGGAGACATGGCGTTATACACTTTATCCGTATCCGGATAATAGTAACCATTGATGTCCTGCTCTTTACCCTGGGTCGCATCAATTTCTTCTAAGATGGCATCCATATTGGTTTCAAGCTGTTCTGCAATATCTTTGAATTTAGCGGCCAGATCAGTATCTTCAGTCTGGGACGCCACTTCTTTGGCCCAATACAATGCTAACCAGACATGGCTGCCACGGTTATCCAGCTGGCCGGCTTTACGCTTCGGCGATTTACCGTTGTTCAGCAGACTTTCGGTTGCCTTATCCAGCGCTGTACCGATGATTTTTGCTTTACCATTGCTATGTTTAATCGCAACATCTTCAAACGATACCGCCAGTGCCAGGAACTCACCTAGCGAATCCCAGCGTAAGTGCCCTTCTTCTACAAACTGCTGAACATGCTTAGGCGCTGAACCACCTGCGCCGGTTTCATACAGCCCGCCACCAGCCATCAGCGGCACAATAGATAGCATTTTGGCACTGGTACCCAGCTCCAGAATCGGGAACAAGTCTGTCAGATAATCACGTAATACATTGCCGGTTACCGAGATGGTATCAAGGCCACGTATCGCACGTTCCATGCTATAACGAATAGCGCGGACCGGAGACATAATCTGGATGTCCAGACCGTTTAGGTCATGATCTTTCAGATATTTTTCAACTTTGGTAATAAGCTGGGCATCGTGGGCACGTTCTTCATCCAGCCAGAATACCGCCGGCATACCCGATTGACGGGCACGGGTCACCGCCAGCTTCACCCAGTCCTGGATGGGCGCGTCTTTGGCCTGACACATACGCCAGATATCGCCTTCTTCCACATCGTGTTCAATCAGAACCTTGCCATCGGCATCGACAATCTGAACTTTACCGTCGGCTTCCATTTCAAATGTTTTGTCATGAGAACCGTATTCTTCGGCCTTTTGCGCCATCAGACCTACGTTTGGCACTGTACCCATGGTAGTAGGATCGAAGGCACCGTGGGTTTTACAGAAGTTGATGACTTCCTGGTAAATGGTGGCATAGGTACTTTCTGGGATCACGGCTTTGGTGTCGTGTGATTTGCCATCCGGTCCCCACATCTTGCCTGAATTACGAATCATAGCAGGCATAGACGCATCTACGATGACATCGCTGGGTACATGCAGGTTCGAGATGCCTTTATCGGAGTTAACCATCGCGATCGGCGGACGGTTTCCATAGCAGGCATTGATATCATGCTGAATTTCAGAGCGCTTAGATTCTGGCAAGCTTTCAATCTTATCGTAAACACTGCCCAAACCATTGTTTGGATCAACGCCAAGCTCATCAAACAGGTCGCCCCATTTATCAAACAGCTCTTTGTAAAATACTTTAACGCAGTGGCCAAATACGATGGGGTGTGAAACCTTCATCATGGTGGCTTTTACATGCAGTGAAAACAGCACGCCGGCATCTTTAGCATCTTCAATCTGTTCTTCAAAAAACTCGCACAGCGCGTTTTTGCTCATGTACATGCCGTCGATAACTTCACCGGCCAGCAAGTCTACCCGCGGCTTAAGCGTTTTCTTATTGCCCTGCTTGTCGGTAAATTCAATGCTGACATGACCGTCTTTATCGACAGTAGTCGACTTTTCGCTGGAGAAGAAATCGCCTTTTTGCATATGCGCAACATGTGAACGTGAAGCCTGGCTCCACTCGCCCATTGAATGGGGATATTTGCGGGCATAGTTTTTCACCGCCATTGGCGCACGACGGTCAGAATTACCTTCACGCAATACCGGATTTACCGCACTGCCTAAAATTTTACCATAGCGTTCACGAACATCTTTTTCTTCATCTGTTTGTGGATCTTCAGGAAACGCAGGAACCGCATAGCCTTTGGCATTAAGTTCTTTAATGGCAGCGCGTAGCTGCGGTATCGAGGCACTAATATTTGGCAACTTGATAATGTTCGCGTTGGGATCCTGAGTCAGCTTGCCAAGCTCTGCCAGTGCGTCGGGTACCTGCTGGTCATCGGCCAGGTAATCAGAAAAGTTTGCCAGAATGCGTGCCGCCAGTGAGATGTCACTTAGCTCGATATCGATGTCTGCTGCACCAGCAAATTTTTCGACAATGGGAAGCAACGAATAAGTCGCCAGCATAGGCGCTTCGTCCGTCTTGGTGTAGACGATAGTCGACTTGGCTTTGGTCATTATATACCTCAAAGTTTGCGGTAAATTTACCGTAATTAGTCCGTTGGGTGCGTTGCTGAAACAGTCATTACTGTCAGTAACACGTGTTCCGGCACCTTGTATTGTCGGGTCGTTGCGGCTGGGGTTGCGTGTTCCTTGTCCGCCTCGACCCGTAAAGAGCAGCGAACACTAAGCATCAGCAAACCCGACAAAAAATGCCGCGTCCAATAGTATAGGGACGAATAATTCAGTTACAAGTCATACCATTGTCTTAACCTTTGGGATCAGCTTTACACCCTGATCCCGATTCGCCCCCGTACCTTGCGCGCCTGTTGCCGTCAGGCATTTGCCTGCAAAAACTGATAAACTGCTGCTTTTCTTATTGTAAAATGTCAGGGTCCTTTAATATGGCGAAACGTGCTTCCACTGTAATACTGCTCAACAAGCCATTTAATGTATTGTCTCAGTTTACCGATGCGCAGGAGCGGGCTACGCTGAAAGATTTTGTACCGGTGCCGGATGTCTATCCTGCCGGCCGTCTTGATCGGGATTCAGAAGGCTTACTGGTGTTAACCAACGACGGCAAACTGCAGCACAAACTGGCTAATCCGCAGGCCAAAACCAGTAAAACCTACTGGGCACAGGTGGAAGGTCAGATAACCAGTGAAGCCATTGCGCAACTTTGTGCCGGCGTCGAGCTTAAAGATGGCATGACGGCCCCTGCCAAAGTGAAGCTGATGGAGGAACCCGCCGTGTGGGAGCGAACTCCCCCCGTGCGGTTCCGCCAGCATATCCCCACCTCCTGGATCAGCCTGACCATTACCGAGGGGCGCAATCGGCAGGTGCGGCGTATGACCGCGCATGTAGGCTTTCCCACGTTACGCCTGATTCGTCATCGGGTGGGAAGCTGGACCATCGACGGGATTGCCAACGGCGAATTCGTCCGCTTTGATTTATAACCGGTAATAAGATGGTGCAAAAAAGCCTGAACCGGGCTTGCTTGGTACTTCCATAGAGTGTGTCAATATGCACAATATCTGCTAGAATTCGCGACCTTTGATTTAACAGCGTTATGAGTGAAGAGAATACGGTGACAGAACCCCTTTCCAGCCCCCATTCCACTACATCACAAAAAGTCATTGTCGGCATGTCTGGCGGTGTCGATTCCTCAGTTTCTGCCTATCTGCTGCTACAGCAGGGGTATCAGGTTGAAGGCCTGTTCATGAAGAACTGGGAAGAAGATGATGATGACGAGTACTGCGCCGCCGCCGAAGATTTGGCAGATGCGCAGTCAGTGGCAGATAAACTGGGCATTCATCTTCATACCATCAACTTTGCCGCTGAATACTGGGACAATGTGTTTGAGTACTTTCTTGCTGAATACAAAGCAGGAAGGACACCCAATCCAGATATCATGTGCAACAAGGAAATCAAGTTTAAGGCCTTTTTGGAATTTGCGGCCGAAGATTTAGGCGCAGATTATATCGCCACGGGCCACTACGTGCAGCGCCGCGAAGTCAATGGCAAATGGCAAATGCTGCGCGGTCTGGATAACAACAAAGACCAAAGCTATTTTTTGTATACCCTCAGCCATGCCCATATCGCCAAAACCCTGTTCCCGGTGGGCAACCTCGAAAAACCCGAGGTGCGCCGTATCGCCGAAGAACAGGGGCTGGTCACAGCCGATAAGAAAGACTCTACCGGTATCTGTTTTATCGGTGAGCGTAAATTTAAAGACTTTCTGTCACGCTATCTGCCGGCGCAGCCAGGCGATATCGAAACCGCCGAAGGTCAGACGATTGGTCGCCATGAAGGTCTTATGTACCATACTCTGGGTCAGCGTAAGGGTTTGCATATTGGCGGTCTGGCAGAGTTTGGCGATGACCCCTGGTATGTGGTCGACAAAGACGTAGCCCGGAATGTGCTGATTGTCGGTCAGGGTGCCAATCACCCGCGTTTATATTCCAATGGTCTGGTGGCCAACCAGCTGCACTGGGTTAGCCGTGAACCGCTAACCGAAACCTTAACAGCTACCGTCAAAACCCGTTACCGCCAGCACGATATCGCCTGCACCATTACCCCTAGCGGGGAGGATGAAGTGACCGTGACCTTTGATGAGCCGCAAAAAGCCGTTACCCCGGGTCAGTCTGCGGTATTTTATCTGGAGGAAGTGTGTCTGGGCGGCGCTATTATTGAGAGTTATATCCGCTAATGCTTGATCCTAAAATAGAACAACATCTTGCCCTGGCCGGGGTGTGTCAGGCTGCCGCGCTGGTAAAACAGGTGGCTCGTAATGGTCAGGTTGATCAGGACGCTTTTGAAGCCAGTTTGTCCAGTATTCTGGTTACAGACCCGGAAAATCCTCAGCACGTGTTTGGCAGCCTCAGTAATCTGAAACTGGGCTATCAGACTTTGCTAATGCAGCTGTCAGATAAGTCCTCCACCAAAGATACCGAACTTACCCGCTACATTGCCAGCTTGCTGGGCCTGGAACGTAAACTGGCCGCCAAGAACAATGCCATGAATGAACTGGGCGAGCGGATCACCCATGTACAGCGGCAGCTGGCGCATGTCAGTTTTGATAATGTACAGATTGTCGGTTCGCTGGCCAGCATTTATTCCGATATCATCAGCCCGCTGGCACCGCGTATTCAGGTAGCCGGTAATCCGGATCATCTGCGCCAGCCGGTAAACCAGCATCGGGTCAGAGCGCTCTTGTTGGCCGGTGTGCGGGCCGCGGTTATGTGGCGTCAAATGGGCGGTAAGCGCCGTCAAATCCTGTTAAACCGCAAAAGTATTGTGAGCAGTGCCAGCGAGGCGCTGCGCTTAATTTAAAAATGTGAGGAGCATGTAAGGTGGAACTGAATCAGTTAACCGCTATTTCCCCGGTAGACGGCCGTTATGCCGGTAAAAGTGAAGAGCTGCGTGGTATCTTTAGTGAATATGGTTTGCTCAAATACCGTGTTCAGGTAGAGGTTCGCTGGCTTCAGATGCTGGCCGCCAATGCGCAAATTACCGAAGTGCCGGCATTTAGTGAACAGTCTGATGCGTTGCTCAATGAGATTGTGGCACACTTTTCGGTTGACGATGCCATGCGTATCAAAGACATTGAGCGCACCACCAATCATGATGTCAAAGCGGTGGAATACTTTTTAAAAGAAAAAGTAGCAGACAATAGCGAATTGAATGCCATCAGTGAATTTATTCATTTTGCCTGCACCTCAGAAGACATTAATAACCTTTCTCACGCGCTGATGCTTACCGATGCACGCGATAATGTCATCCTGCCTTACTGTGACAAAATCATCAGCGAACTAAAGCGTCTTGCCAAAGAATACCGCAGTGTCGCCATGATGGCGCGTACCCATGGCCAGCCTGCCTCTCCCACGACCATGGGTAAGGAAATGGCCAATGTCGCAATGCGTTTGATTCGTCAGCGCGACCAGATTGCCCGGGTTGAATTGCTGGGTAAAATTAACGGCGCCGTAGGGAACTACAATGCGCATTTGTCGGCCTACCCGGATATTGACTGGCATCAGGTCTCTGAACAGTTTGTCACCAGTCTGGGCGTTAGCTGGAATCCCTACACCACCCAAATTGAGCCGCATGATTATATCGCTGAGCTATTTGATGCGGTAGGCCGGTTTAATACTATCCTTATCGATTTTGACCGCGATATCTGGGGTTATATTGCTTTAGGGCACTTCAAGCAAAAAACCGTAGCCGGCGAAATTGGTTCCTCCACCATGCCGCATAAAGTTAACCCCATCGATTTTGAAAATTCAGAGGGTAATCTGGGTCTGGCTAACGCCATCTTTGATCATCTGGCGACTAAGTTACCAATTTCACGCTGGCAGCGCGACCTGACCGACTCTACCGTGTTACGCAATTTGGGCGTGGGTGTCGGCTATTCGTTAATTGCTTATCAGGCCACCTTAAAGGGCATCAGCAAGTTACAGGTGAATGAAGCCAGCTTGCGGGCTGAGCTGGACAACAACTGGGAATTGCTGGCTGAGCCTATCCAAACCGTCATGCGCCGGTTTGGTATTGAAAAGCCTTATGAGAAACTGAAAGAGCTGACCCGGGGCAAAAAAGTTAATGCTGAGGCCATCAGCCAGTTTATCGATACGCTGGAGTTGCCGGACAGTACTAAGGACGAGTTGAAAAAACTGTCTCCCGCCAGTTATATTGGTGATGCAGAACGGCTTGTCGATCAGTTACCTGACTGATGATTAGCTGTCGGCGTCGCCCCGTTTAGGAGCGCGGCGCCTGCTAAGCTAACGTTACAGCTTAAAAAATACAGTGGCGTCCGGTTATTAACAGGGCGGCATGGCGACCTCAACATTGCGGCTATTATGGATGATATCTGCTGTGCATGTTAATCAAACCCCAGCTCCTGAAACAACTATTTCTGAACCAACTGTTCCTGAAAATAATGTTTGTGAAACCAATGCTTCTGGAGCAGGTGCCGCTGGAACCAATCCTCCTGGCACCAATGTTTCTGCAGCCCATATTTCGGAAAATCATACTAGTGAAGGCGCAAGCACCCACGCTATTCGCCGGCTAATCGCCTGCGCCAGTCTTGGCGTTGCTACGGTATTACTGTTTTATACAGTGTATGTGTTGCTGGCCATCCCGGCTGGCGCTCCGTTATTCAGTGTGATGCTGCTCCATGCTCTGCTTTTTGGTATAAGCGCGGTGCTTGCCACCTGCTCTATCTCCCACGCCTTCCCCATTGCCCGCACCTTGTTTTTACTGGCAATAATGTCGGGCCTCGCGGCGATTACGATGCTTTGGCAGCAGGATATCGGCTTACAGTATTTTTTAATTTTGCTGATGGTCGCCTGTACCTACCTGTTTACCCGCCAGGAATCCCGCGCCCGAAAGCTGGCTGAAACCGGCTGTTTGATTGTTTTTGTCGGGCTTGAAGCCGGCCTGCTGGCTTATAATCATGAGCAGACAGGGCCGGTGCCGCTACTGATAAACCTGATCTTTGGCATAAGCTGCCTGGTGGTTTTGCGAGTGATTCGAGGCAGGCAGCAGCAAGATTTTCAAGCGTCTGCGCCCCGCCCCTGGTATGCGCATCTTATGCCCAGCCCCTCAGGCGCGGCGTCGCACGCGACCCGCACTACCCGGGAATTCGACAATGTCAGTGTATTGTTTGCGGACTTAGAAGGCTACACCCGGCTTAATACCATACTCAGCGAGGCGGAAGTGGTAAAACTGCTGGATGCGCTGTATCGACAGCTCGATACCCTGGCGGCGAGTTTTGGCATTGAAAAAATAAAAACCAATGGCGATCAGTATATGGCTGTAAGCGGGCTTGACCGCAACGCGTCGGGCCTTCGTTCTCAGCCTGATCCCACTTTACAGCTATGCTATTTTGCCTATGCCGCGATTGAGGTGGTCAGGCAATTATCCTGCTCGTATGGCTTTAGCCTGGGTGTCAGGGTTGGGATCGCCACGGGCCCGGTGACCGGCGGTGTTATCGGCCAGCATAAACCCTGCTTTGATGTGTGGGGACAAACGGTAAACCTTGCGGCCCGGCTCGAGCAATACGCCAGCACCGACAAAGTCATGGTGTGTCCGCATACCGCCGCCAGGATTGGGCAGAATCCGCGTTCAGGATTTAAGCCGGGTCCGCCCACACTGCTACGTAATCAATATCCAGCGCACAGTCTGCACAAATCTTCTCATTGTTTTGTATAATAGCCCCATACTTTTGCAATATTCAGGGCCACTATCGTGTTTCCTCTTCAACTAGACACCGTTGCTTTTCTACGTGACTACTGGCAACAACAACCCATGGTTATTCGCCAGGGATTTCAGCATTTTTCCGACTTTCTGGATGAAAATGATTTGGCCGGGCTCAGCGAATTAGACGAAGTCGATAGTCGCATTATTCAGCATCATCAACAGCAATGGCATATTACCCATGGTCCTTTTGATGACTTTGAAAAAGTCTGTCTGGGCGACTGGACCTTATTGGTACAGGGCGTTGACCGCTATATCAGCGAAGCGGCGCAATTAATGGAAGCCTTTAAATTTCTGCCCTACTGGCGCATGGATGATCTGATGATAAGCTATGCTACCCCAGGTGCAGGGGTGGGCCCTCACTTTGACCAGTACGATGTTTTTCTGGTTCAGGGCAAGGGACGCCGGCGCTGGAAAGTAGGCCGCCCTGGCGACCACCTGCCCGTCTTCCCACACCCACAGCTGGCCCAGGTTGAACCGTTCGAGCCGGTCATTGATGTGGTACTTGAAGCCGGCGACATTTTGTATGTGCCCCCGGGATGGCCCCATGAAGGTGTGGCAGAGGCCCCCTGTCTGACTTACTCTGTGGGCTTTCGCGCACCGGATCAGCAGCAGCTGGTGAATGCGCTCCCGGCTATTTTTGATGAACCCGGGACCCAGAATGTACGTTACAGCGACTCTGGGCGTCAGCCCGTCAGCCATCCTGGTAAAATCAGCCGCGCCGAGTTAACCACGCTTAAGTCAATGATTCTGGAAACCGTCACCCAACCCCAGTGGGAAGATGCGCTGATGCGAATGTTAAGCGACCAGCCGCTATCTTTGGATACCCCCGAAGCGCTTATTCACGCCCAGCAATTACCCGGCTTGTTAGCTCAGGGCGCTGTGTATGAACGCATTCCCGGCTGCCGGCCGGTATTTTGTGAGCATACCGCCAGCAGCACATTGACCTTTTATATCAATGGCGAAGCATTTTGTTATGCCGGCGAAGATCGCACCTGCATACTTGTTGTGCTTGAAGGTGAGCTAATTAGCGATATATTCGTAAAAAATTATACGCCAGATAATGCTTTTTTTGAACTTTTGGCTACACTGATAAATAAGGGCTATTGGGAGCAAAAGGAAGACTCCTGAAGCAGTTGGCCGTTATAACCTGTACCACCCGCGCTGATCATGAGACAGGCAACAGCTATGATTTTTTTAGTGGAGAAAGTAGACTGGACGAGCGCCAGTCAGCGGCTAACCGAATTACGTGAAAAGGTCTTTGTGCTGGAGTGGCAAATGCCTCGCGATTGTGAGTTTGATGAACTTGATCGTCAGGCCATACACATCATTTTAAGTAATGAGCAAGGTGAAGCCATCGCTACCGCGCGCCTTACCCCATGCGGGGAAATTGGCCGGGTGGCAATCCGGATTGGCTATCGTAAACTCATTGTTTATCGCAAACTTTTCAGTGTTCTGATCGAGCATGCCCGTCTGAGCAAAATGCAAAATGTAACTCTGAACTGCGATATAGCCAGTGTTGAGCATCATACCCGACTTGGCTTCACTGCCACCGGCCAGGCATTTATGGAAGCGGGCATCGCCCGCCAGCCCATGAGCTGTCCGGTAAGTCGTTTCAAGCTACCGGATGTGACCCAGCTGCATTAGCGCTGCAACAAGGTCAGTAGTTGTTGTGCAGGATGCTTTGGTTTAAAGCCATCAATACGATTCACCTGAGACCGGCAGGAGTAGCCGGTCGCCATTATTTGCTCTGGGGCAAACCGGGCAATAGCCTGCTCCCAGGACAGCTTGTAAATACCCAGCGAATTGTCTTTTTGATGCGCCTCATGGCCATACGTGCCAGCCATCCCGCAACACCCCACATTCACAATTTCCACAGCCTTCCCCACCTTTGCAAAGATTTTTTGCCAGGCTTGTTCGCTTGCCGGCAGCGCGGTTTTTTCGGTGCAATGGGCAAATAGCGCCAGTGGCGTGTCGTTCTGTGTTGTTGCATTGAAGCGCTCAACAGGAACCTCGGCCAACCATTCATGGACGGTAAGTACATTAAACTGCCCCCTGGCCGGGCCTAGTGCTTT
This sequence comes from Salinimonas marina, assembly GCF_015644725.1. Lineage (NCBI taxonomy): Bacteria > Pseudomonadati > Pseudomonadota > Gammaproteobacteria > Alteromonadales > Alteromonadaceae > Salinimonas > Salinimonas marina. Next base: position 1,555,338 of record NZ_CP064795.1, on the reverse strand, counting down.
TACATATTCATCCCGATAGCACAGCACCAGTGACGCATCCAGGCCCACCATTGGGCTGGCAATGTCGTTTAACTGATTCAAAAAGTCAGCGGTATTTTTCGCGGTGTGGGCAAATCGTTCTAAAAAGCCTTTAACATGCTCAGGCTTACCATTGGGTTTAAATGGCAGCAGCAATGGCGTAAAGCCCAATGCCTGCACCAGCTGCACATAATCGGCCACCAGCGAGGCCTCATAAAATGAGGTGAACGGGTCCTGCACAATCAGCACATGTTGTTGCTGCTGCTCTTTTGACATGGCTTGCATCTGTTCTAAGTCAAAGCGTTGTACTTCAGACGTCACCCGCTTGGTTAATGGTGGCGAGGATAGTAATGGCATATCCACATAACCCAGCGTCTTTTTCATCAGCCGGTTGGCCCAGGGTTGTTTCTGAACACTGTTAAACAATGCTGGCGCTTTAGCCATAAGCGGGGCCATGCGCTCGATACTGCCGACCAGATAATCTTTCAGCGGCCGGCTGTAGCGCTGGTAGTACAGTGATAAAAAGCGGGCTCTGAAATCCGGCACATCAACCTTGATTGGGCATTGTCCCGAGCACGACTTACAGGCAAGACACCCATCCATGGCAGCAAAAACCTCATGGGAAAAGTCGTCATCGTGGCGCTGGGTGTTGCGCCAGCGTTGCCACCACGAGCTGGTAAATTCAGAGGCTTTTAAGGTGTTGGTATTGACCCCTTGCTCACTTAGCAGGCGCAACCATTCACGAATTAACCCGGCTCGCCCCTTGGGGCTATGACGCCGGTCACCGGTAACCTTAAACGAGGGACACATGGGCGAGGTGGTATCATAGTTAAAGCACAGTCCATTACCGTTGCAGTTCATGGCAGGCTCAAACTCTTCTTTAAACGCCACCGGAATGGTGCGGTCAAACGTGGCACGTTTAGGATCAGCCACTCTTACCAGTGCCTCATCGCTTTGTAGTGGCGTACAAATCTTACCCGGGTTCATTTTATTGGCCGGGTCGAAAGCCCCTTTGATTTTACGAAGCTCAGTGAACAGCGACTCACCAAAAAATTCAGGTCCGTATTCACTGCGGTAGCCCTTACCATGCTCACCCCACATCAGGCCACCATAGCGGGCCACCAGCCCCACCACTTCATCCGAAATCTGGTGCATGAGTTGTTCCTGGGCCGGGTCATTCAAATCAAGAGCGGGCCTTACATGCAGTACCCCGGCGTCTACATGACCAAACATGCCGTATTGCAGATGATGGGCATCCAGCAGCGCGCGAAAATCCATAATAAAATCGGCCAGATTTTCAGGTGGCACCCCGGTGTCTTCGGCAAAGGCAATTGGCTTTTTAGGACCATCGACCTTACCCAGCAAGCCCACCGCTTTTTTGCGCATTGCATATATTTTACCGATATCGGCGGTGTCGGTGGTAAGCTGATAGCCGATAACCCCGTTGCGGCCGGTTTCGATATCCTGGCTAAGCTCTTCTTCGAGCGCCGCAATCCGAGCATCAATTTCCTGCTGGTCGTTGCTGTTGTACTCCACCATATTAAGCCCGAGCATGGGCTTTTCAGGCACCTCGGTAATCAAGCCAGAAATGGAATGCCAGATGATGTCGGTCTTAGCCAGATTAAGCACCTTGCTATCGACGGTTTCAACTGAGGTGGCTTTGGCGGCAATCATCCGCGGCGCATGTCGCAGCGCCGACTCAAAGGTATCGTATTTAATGTTCACCAGCGTCTTGTGGCGGGCAATGGGCGTTATCGACAGCTTGGCTTCAGCCACAAAGCCCAGCGACCCTTCGGCCCCGGTGATAAGGCGGCTGATATCAATACGCTGATGTTGCGCATCATAGGCATGTTCTAAGTCATACCCGGTCAGAAACCGGTTCATACGTGGAAACTTGGCCACGATTTCATCCCGTTTATCCACACAGGTGGCCAGAATCTGGCGGACAATTCGGCCCCGGGTGTCGCTGTGAGCCGCAACCTCGCGTGCCTCGTCAAGCGTTAATGGCGTGGTATCCAGACGCTCACCGTTCGCCAGGATAGTGGTTAGCCCCAACACATGATCACTGGTTTTACCATACACCAGCGAGCCTTGGCCCGAGGCATCGGTACTGATCATTCCGCCCAGCGTGGCCCGGTTACTGGTAGAAAGATCCGGTGAAAAGAAATATCCATGAGGACGCAGCGCATCATTTAATGCATCTTTAACCACGCCGGTTTGCACACGCACCCAGCCTTGCTCAATATTGAGTTCAAGAATCTGATTAAAGTGCCGGGATAAGTCCACCACTATGCCTGAGGTCAGACTCTGACCGTTAGTGCCGGTACCACCACCGCGCGCCGCAAACTTAACGCTACTATGCTGATTGGCCAGCTCGCCAAGACATTGCAAATCAGCCACAGTTTTTGGAAACACCACTGCTTGCGGAATCGCCTGATATACCGAATTATCGGTCGCCATCGCCATCCGGCTGGCATACTGAAATTCAATATCACCGGTGAAGGCACTGGCCTGCAATGCATCCAGGTACAGTTTGTAACTTTTCTCGAGAGTACTGTCGGGGGCAATACGAGGCAAATTCAATGAGTTAACTCCAAACAACATTCTGCCCTTTAGTATACGCGGGTGACGCCTCGGCCTCTAGGCTATTCTAAAGATTGTGATACAAATTTATGTAACACATTTTGTTACGAGCTGATGGCTTCATTCCCAACCTTGCTGAGCTATACTGGGCGTAATCATAACTTGCTAATAGTTATCTTTTCGATGAAAACACTTCGACTTACCCTTGGGGGCTTGTTGTTTGCTGCCGGTGTGGTGCTTACCCTGTTGCCCGGGTCAATTTTGCTGGTTATCAGTGGGCTGGTATTACTCAGCTACGATTGGCCACGGGCCCGCGGCTGGCTCAAATTCTGTCAGGGCTCTATGACCCGTAGCGCACGTAAAATTGATGCGGTATTGCTGTCGCGCAAACTTCGCTAAATCGCGTAGCCTCGCATTGCCCTACATAGACAAAAAAAAGCGTGTTCCTTTAGCCGGATCACGCTTTTTTATTAGCGGGCCGTAATGTTGTTACTTTTTAGTTGCGGCTGAGGTTTTCCCCGCCTTGGTGTCACCGGTTTTTTTATCAGTAGCCGACGAGCCTGACTTGCTGGCTGCGGAGGCACCTGCAGATGCTTTGCCGGTAGATTTCGCTTCGTTTTGTTGGTTGGTACTGGTGGCGGCCTTGCTGGTCTGACCATCTTGTTCAGCGGACTGATAAGAATCCCCCTGGCTAAAGGTTTGGTCAGTGCCATCTGCCTGTTTTGTGTTGTCAGTGGTTTTGGTTTTATACTTTGATTTACCAGATTTTTTTAACAGTTTGGAGACCAGATGCGCCGAAGCGAAGCCCACACAGCCACCCACCAGCACATCGGTGAAATGGTGCGCGTCACGTTTGGTCCGAGAGCGTCCGATAATGGCCGTCGCTGCACCAGCGGCCAGTAACGGCCCATAACTTTTCGGTAAGCTGGCAGCGACCGCCGTCACGGCAGCCGCGTGGCCCGATGGCATGGAATTGTGTTTATCATCCAGACTGAATCCTTTGAATGCCGGGCCCATCGTGGCCCGTGGACGCCGCCGCCCAATCACCCGTTTTAAGCCGGCGTTGACCAGCCCCGCCAGGGCCGAGCTGAGCGTGGCTCGCAACAGGGTGTTTTGCAGTTTTTTTGAATCGGAAAAGCGCGAGGCTCCATAGGCGGCAGCCGCTAATGCTACCACTGCAGGTGGGCGTGTTACTGCGCTTAAGGTTTTTGATTCAAACACACTGTTGTGCTGTTTTTTTCGTCTGAATAAATCCAATGCTTTATAGGCTGCGAAACCCTTCTTACCGATAATATCCGCCATTATATTCTCAATTCGTTAGTCATTACCTGTTGATTGTATAAGGGGGAATGTTGCTTTCAGATCGGCCTGATTCGATTTTCATTTGTAGCAAGTGGTCCCGACCACAGCGCCTGCAACAAAATTTTGCGGTTATCTTTGGTTAAATTCGCGCTAGATCAATAGCTGATACGTATTCTCAAATACAGGTGGCGGTCCTGCCCATCGACTATCAACAGGAAAATGTGGTGATGAAGGAAACTCTGGCCGACAGTAGCAATTTGCTTAAACATAGCAGTTATATGACCTTGATCGGTCTGTCGCTGGTGGTCGCGATTTTGTATTTTGCCAAAGCTGTGATCATGCCTATTGCGGTGGCGGTAATGCTGACCTTCCTGCTGGCACCACTCGTGATCAGAATGCAGCGTATCGGCCTGCCCCGGGTGGTCGCCATTCTGGTGACAGTGATTATTGCCTTTAGTATTATTGCCGCCACCTTCTGGACTATCAGTGTGCAGGTGGTCAGTCTGGCCGAACAACTGCCGGGCTACGAACAAACCATTCGCGGTAAACTGCGGCAACTTTCCAGTCCGCAACCTGACTCAAGTCCGTTAAGCCGGGCCGGCGATGTGGTAGAGAATCTGCGCCGGGAGCTTAACAACGACACTTCCGATGTTGCGACCGAACAATCGCAACCGTATGTGGATGTGGCAAAGCCGGTAGCGGTAGAAATCAGGCCTGCCAAAATGAACTTCTTTGAGTCAGCCTCGCAGATGTTCGGACCATTTGTCGGCCCCTTAGGTACTACCGCGTTAATTGCTATTTTTGTGGTCGCCATTTTATTCCAGCGCGAAGATTTACGGGAACGCTTCATCCGGATATCCAGCGGCGGACGGCTTAATATCGCCACCGAAGCGCTGGATGAAGCCGCCAAGCGGGTTTCCCGTTATCTGGTTATGCAGCTTGTCGTTAATGCGGCTTATGGCATTCCCATTGGCATCGGTTTATATTTTATCGGTGTGCCCAATGCCATGCTATGGGGCTTTTTAGCAACGTTGCTGCGTTTTATTCCTTATCTAGGCCCTGGCTTGCCGCCGCCTTTCCGTTAGCCCTGGCATTTGCCATTGACCCGGGCTGGTCGAAATTTTTTATGGCGCTGGGTTTGTTTTTAAGCCTTGAAATCATCAGCAATAATATTATTGAGCCCTGGCTATACGGGGTGAGTACCGGGACCTCAAATTTTGCCCTGATGGTGGCTGCGGTATTCTGGACCTGGCTGTGGGGTCCGGTGGGATTGTTTTTGTCTACGCCCCTTACCGTGTGTGTGGTGGTGCTGGGTAAATATGTGCCCAGCCTCAATTTTATCAGTGTGTTATTAGGCAGTGTGCCGGCCCTTAAGCCCCATGAAAGACTCTATCAGCGCATGCTGGCGATGGATTACGACGAGATGCTTTATCTTTCTCACACATATTTAAAAGAACACAGCCTGGCGGAATATTTCGACCAACTGCTGATGCCGGCCCTTAATCTGGCAGAAGTTGACCGTCACCAGGAAGATCTGGCCGACATACGCTATACCTTCATTCTGCAAAATGTGCCAGAGTTGCTCGATGAGCTGGACCCTGCAGAGATACCTGACAAAGAAACTGAACCGCAAGCTGAAACAATAGAAGACCACAGCAGCCAAAGCCTTACCGCCGCACAATGTAACCGGGTTGTGGTGGTGCCTGCCAAAGAAGGTATTGGCGAGTTGTCAGCGCAGATCTTAGCGACCTTTTTAAAAACCCATAATATTTCGTCGCAGCTTGCGGCGGCGAATAATTTTGCGGCAGAGTTCACCCGTCAGCCTACCACTGAACGTCCTGCCCTGGTCTGTGTAACCGGACTGCCGCCCGATGCGTTTATGCCTGCCCGGCGGTTGTGTCGCAGACTCAACAAGATAGATGACACCCTAGCCTGTGTCCTTGGAGTATGGAGCCCGGATATTGAGGCGCAGGAATTGCAAAAGCGTATCCCCTCGACGGTGAACACCACGGTTGTCACCTCCCTGGCCCAGTGTCTGGAAGCGATACGAACGCAACTGGGACAGTTAAATGTTACCTCTCAGGCAGACACACCGGCTGATATTCCCGCCGTGGATAGCCTGCAATAAAGGATTTTAAAACAGGGTCTGCCTCTTTATTAGTGATAAGCCATAAAAAAGCCGCCCCTTGGGGCGGCCTGCTACTAACAACGTAATTGATTATTTCTGATTTTCTGCCAGATACAACCAGGTCTCTACCACAGAGTCAGGATTCAATGACACCGAATCGATGCCCTCTTTCACCAGCCAGGCAGCAAAGTCTTCGTGATCAGAGGGGCCCTGGCCACAGATACCCACATACTTACCACGCTTTTTGGCAGCCTGAATGGCCATCGACAATAAGGCTTTCACGGCTTCGTTGCGCTCTTCAAATAAATGCGCAATCAAACCTGAGTCCCGGTCCAGACCCAGCGTCAGCTGCGTCAGGTCGTTAGAGCCAATTGAGAAGCCATCAAAGATATCCAGGAATTTATCGGCCAGCAATGCATTTGATGGCAGTTCGCACATCATAATCACACGCAGACCATTTTCGCCTTGCTTGAGCCCCTCAGCGGCCAGCAAATCAATAACCTGCTGACCTTCTTCGACGGTACGAATGAAGGGAATCATGATCTCAACATTGGTCAGTCCCATTTTATTGCGTACCCGCTTGATGGCTTCACACTCTAACGCAAAGCAATCGCGGAATTCTTCTGAAACATAACGGCTGGCGCCACGGAAACCCAGCATCGGGTTTTCTTCGTCCGGCTCGTATTGATAACCGCCCACCAGGTTGAAGTACTCATTCGACTTAAAGTCTGACATGCGCACAATCACCTTTTTAGGTGAGAACGCCGCGCCAATGGTGGCAATTCCTTCAACCAGTTTTTCAATGTAGTACTCGGTCGGCGAGTCGTAACCGGCGATCATGTCGGAAATTTCTTCTTTAAGCTCTTCAGGCTGGTCATCAAAATTTAGCAGCGCTTTAGGATGCACACCAATCATACGGTTGATGATAAATTCCAGACGCGCCAGGCCCACACCTTCATTTGGCAGACGGGCAAAATCAAAGGCGCGATCCGGGTTACCCACGTTCATCATCACGCTCAGCGGCAAATCGGGCATTGAATCAACCTGAGAAGTGACCACATCAAAATCCAGTTCGGCGTTATAGATGAAACCAGTATCACCCTCGGCGCAAGACACCGTCACCGCATCGCCGGTTTTGATGCTGTTGGTGGCATTACCACAACCAACAACCGCCGGAATACCCAGTTCCCGGGCAATAATGGCGGCGTGACAGGTTCGGCCCCCACGGTTGGTAACAATGGCCGAGGCTTTTTTCATGATAGGCTCCCAGTCCGGGTCCGTCATGTCAGTTACCAGCACATCGCCGGCCTTAATTTTGTTCATCTCGTCGATAGAGCCCAGTACTTTAGCGGTACCGGCACCAATTTTGTGACCAATCGCACGACCTTCACAAATCACCGACCCCTGATCTTTAAGCTGGAAACGCTCGATGGTCTGGCTGTCTTCACGGCTACGTACCGTTTCAGGCCGGGCCTGAACAATATACAGTCTGCCATCGATGCCGTCTTTGGCCCACTCGATGTCCATGGGACGCTGATAATGCTCTTCGATAATAACCGCTTGCTTGGCCAGCTCCTGCACCTCGGCATCGGTCAGGGAAAACTTCATGCTGTCGGCGCGATCAACATCGACGATGTTAACCTGTTTGCCGTGCTCCGCATCATCGGAGTAAACCATCTTGACCATCTTGCTGCCAAGATTACGCCGGATAACCGCAGGCTTGTCTTGTTTCAGGGTTGGCTTATGCACATAAAATTCATCAGGATTCACCGCCCCCTGCACCACCATTTCCCCCAACCCTACCGAGCTGGTGATAAAGACCACATCGTTAAAGCCAGACTCGGTGTCAATGGTAAACATAACGCCTGAGGAGGCAATATCAGAGCGGACCATGCGCTGGACACCGGCTGACAACGCCACCCCTTTATGGTCGTAACCCTGATGCACCCGATAAGAAATAGCCCGGTCGTTAAACAAAGAAGCATAAACATGCTTAATGGCCACCAGGACTGAATCGTACCCTTTAACGTTCAAAAAGGTTTCCTGCTGTCCGGCAAAGGAGGCATCCGGCATGTCTTCTGCGGTTGCCGAGGAACGTACCGCAAAGGAGGCTTCATCGCCGGCATCACCCTGTAAGGTTTTAAACGCAGAACCAATCGCTGCTTCCAGCTCTGGTTCAAATGGCGTGTCGATGATCCACTGACGAATTTTGGTACCGGCTTCTGCCAGCGCATCCACATTATCCACATCCAGCGAATCGAGCACCTGATGAATCCGATCATCCAATCCGCTTTGCAACAAAAACTTGTTGAAAGCGTCCGCCGTAGTCGCAAACCCTCCAGGTACCTGAACGCCTGCATTAGCCAGATTTGAAATCATTTCGCCCAATGATGCATTTTTGCCGCCTACACGACCAACATCCTGCATCCCCAACTCTTGATACCAAAGTACGTATTCTTGCACAGCCTGAGCCTCCAGCGTTTTGACTATAATAGTGTCCATTAAAATGGATTGAGTTTGACAACCGAACTCACATTTCGTGGTTATCCGGCTGGCTTTTCGTTGAAACCATCATAGAATGGGCGAAAAATGAAAGTAAACTTTTTATTAATTCTGTAAATTTATTACACCAAAAAGAAGGACCGGCTGTGAGAACCGCATATTATATTTCAGATGGTACAGCCATCACCGCAGAAGTTTTTGGTCACGCATTGCTGTCTCTGTTCCCGATGGAGCTGAAACACCAAACCATTCCTTTCGTGGAAACTGAAGAACACGCTTATCGGGTGCTCGAACAAATATCTGAAAGTTTTCAAGATAGCGGAGAACGGCCGCTCGTTTTTTATACAATTGTGAATGTAGATGTACGCAAGATAATCTCGCGCTCAGTGGGCATTAACTACAATTTTCTGGACCAGTTTGTGGCCCCGCTTGAAAAAGTACTGGGGGTGCCCTCCAAGCCGGAAAAACACCGGACCCACAGTATTCATGAAACCACCTACGATATACGTATCGAAGCGGTGAACTATGCGCTGGCCAACGATGACGGGTCTAATCTTAAAGAATATGGTGATGCCGATATAATTCTGGTGGGCGTCTCCCGTTCCGGCAAAACCCCACCAGCTTATATCTGGCGTTGCAATATGGCATTAAAGCCGCCAACTATCCGTTCACCGAAGAAGACATGGGGGATATGTTGAAAATACCGTCGGCACTGCGCCGCTATAAAAACAAATTGTTTGGTCTGACTATTCACCCAGAGAGGCTGCACCAGATACGCTCGGAACGTCGGGCCAACAGTCGCTACGCCTCGATGCAGCAATGTCGGATGGAATTGCGGGAGGTTGAAAATCTGTACCGACGCGAAAAAATTCCGTTTTTAAACAGTACCCGTTTTTCGGTTGAAGAAATTTCGGCCAAAATTTTGGCCGAAACCGGATTGCAGCGCCGCAAATACTAATGTTGTGGCGGGGCCTGGCCCAGTACCTCAAATAACGGCGTCAGATACGCAGTATACGCTTTGTACTGATGCCGGCCGCTTTGATAGATGGGCTGGCGCACTTGCTCAGAGCTTGGGGTTTTAATCGCCCGACGGGTATTGTAGAACTCCAGGCACTGCGCTTCAAATTCTACGCCGATAAAGGTCAGTAAGCGGCGCACCTGCCCTTCAAGATCATCCAGTACGGACTCATGTTGCACGGTGAGAATCTGACCGGGCAGGACCTGATGCCAGTGGTTCATCAGTTGTTCATAAGCCTTATAATAGCGACCAATATCCTGCAAATCGTAGCTAAATTCCTGGCCATCACCAAATAATTGTTTATAGCCACTGAAGCAACATGCCAGTGGGTCGCGACGGGCATCTATAATTCTGGCATTGGGTAGAATCTTTTTTATCAGACCAATATGCACAAAATTGTTGGGCATTTTATCGATAAAAAACCTGCCGCCCTGGCGATAGGCACGGGTTTGATCCAGATACCGTTGTCCCAGTGCCCGGCACTGCGTATCACTTAGACGGTGCAGGTTGTGCGGGTAGCCGTCTTTCTGCCCCGCCAGTTCAGACGCAATGCCTAAAATATCATGCAGCTCCATGGTGCCGTCGATTTGGGAATGGGACGACAAAATCTGCTCCAGCAAAGTTGACCCGGCCCGGGGCAAACCCACAATAAAGATGGGGTCAGTAGCCGGGTGGCCATAATCCATTTCAAACAAGGTTCTGTCGCATACCTGCTGCTGAGTGTGTAAGGCTTTTTCGGTACGGCGTATATCAAAGTCCAGGGTGGATTTTTGTAAGCGGTTGCCGCGCTGATAAAACGCAAATGACTGCTGATATTCAGTTTTATCTTCATAAGCTTTGCCAAGGGCAAAGCATAAATGGATACGATCGGTAAGGCCGGTGTTCGGCTCAGCCTCCAGTTGCTGCATTTTTTCAAGCAAGGGGTCGGTGAAGCGGTAGGTTTTGGTATTCGCCAGGCTCCAGTACGCATCGCCTAAATCCGGCTGATACTCAGCTGCCTTCATATAGGCACTTATCGCCGCTTCCAGCGCGCCTGAGCTTTTATGCAGGTGACCCAGAGCCAGCCACAGGCCGGGTTTGTCCGGGTTGATGTCAAGAAGTTGCTGGTAAATTGCCACGGCTTCGGTCAACTCCCCGGTACCGCTTAAGCCTTCGGCCAGCGCGGTGAGCGCCGACAGATTGTCAGGATTGCCCTGTAATCGCTGCCGGGCCAGGCTCACCGCCTGCGGGTACTTACCCAGCTTCAGCAGTAAGCTTTGATAGGCAATCTGGCCACGTTCATCCTGCGGGTATAAAGTGGTGCAGCTTTCAAGCAAAAATTCGGCATCGTGATACACCTTCATTCGGATGCCCAGCTCGGCCAGCAGTAACATTGCTTCAAAATGATGCTTATGTTGCTGTAAAAATTGTCGGCAAACCTGCTCGGCCTTATAAAGCTGCCCTTCGTACATCAGATCGTAGGCCCCGAGCACCGGTCGCGGTAAACCTTGCAAATGCTTAAGGTGTTGAGTGGCCAGTTGCAAAGCATCCCTATTCCCCGAAGCCTGGTACTGACTCAGAAGTTGCTGCCAGGCACTGATCAGGGCAGGATTGAACCGGGTGGCCTGATAAAACGCCGCAGCAGCCTCACGGGTCTGGCCCATACTGCGCAAACAATAGCCTTTTTCCTGAAACGCCCGGCCATGGTCCGGCTGCAGTTCCAATAGCTGGTGTAATGTCTCCAGGGCATGTTCTGGCTGCTTGTTTAACCGTTGTGCCACCGCCAGCATATACCATAGCTGGATATGTTCGCCTGGGGCCGGGTTCTGTGCCAGTTGGTGGTTACACATGTCGATTGCCTGAGCAAACTGTGATTGACCTATCGCCTGCTGGATTGTCGCCAGCGGTATTTTTTTCGTTGATGCAGGTGCTTGTTCAGCCATAAATTCTTTGTCTTTGGATAAATGAAAACGGCAACCCGTGGGTTGCCGTTAATAGTACCTTAAACGGAGGCTAGTAGTAGTCGTAAGACAGTCTTACCCCGATGGTACGCGGACGATTGGTCACCACTTTAGGGGTGAATTGCTGGGTATCGATGTTCAATACCGCGTTTTCATCCAACACATTATCGATATAAAGCTCGGCTTTCCAAACATCGTTGGTAACCCCGACGGCCAGATTCGCAATAAAGTACGAGTCCTGCACATAGCGGCCACCACGGAAGGTTTCGCCGTCTGCATTGCCATAGGTCACGCCTTCATACACTGCCGCTTCATCTTCAATCGTCAGCCCTGAACCGGTGCCATAAATCAATTGCGTGGCATCTTCCATCACATAGGCATCCATCACCATGCCGGCCAGACGATCGCCGGTGTAGCTTACCGAGCCATTAACGTAGCCGCGACGCCCTTCCTGCATTTCAAAGAAGTAGCGGGCATTGATATTACCAGAAAAATTTGCCGAATAAGGCAGTTCAGAGCCTACGCCTGCCGAAATACCGGCCAGTTCTGAATTGATCCGGGTCAGCTCAGTGTCGAGCAGGCTGAAGGCAGCATTGATCACCAAATCATCGGTGGCCAGCCAGGTAATATTGGCGTCCATTCCTTTAATTTCCGCATCGCCCACATTGTCGGTAAAGACCAGAAAGGAGATATTGGTGGGATCAAAACGCGAGGTTTGCAGGTCGGTGATCTCAGAGTAATACGCCGTGGCATTTACCCGTAAAATTCCATCCAGAAAGTCGCCTTTCATACCCACTTCATAGTTGTCCAGCGTATCGGTGGTGGAATAAACCGGGATCCGGAAGTTTTCAAACTTGCCTGACTGGTTTGACGCCAGACCGCCACCAACCCGATTGGTGACCGGCGGACGGAAACCTTCAGAGTAATTGGCAAAAAACAGCACATCATCGCTCAGTTTGTAATCCAGCGAGAATTTAAAGATGGTGTCATCCACCGACAGTACCCCATCTGACTCCAGATCATCGATAATCAACTGACCGCTGTCGATAGCGGCATTTACCGCCACCGGGTCCAGCCCAACGGCCGCCAGCTCGCTGTCATCCAGGGTTCCAAAAGCCCGAATACGACGGGACACATCCACCGTCGAAGTAGAGCCTTTGTATTCATCATCAATTTGATACCAGCGCGCGCCAATACTGGCCGTCAGGTCTTTGGTAAGCTCGTATTCAAGCTGACCAAAAACCGCCACCTGCTCGATAGTGTGGGTAATATCATTGATAAAGCTGACATCGGCCGGAAACGGCCCGCCATCACTGTTAATGCTTTCTGTACCTACCAGGGTACGGGCCATAGCCGGAAATTTTTCGGTGCTGGCAATGTTAAACTGACCCACCGTCGCTACTTCCTGGTCATCGTAAAATAAGCCGGCGGTCACCCGCCACGGTGTATCCATGGTGGTATTAAAGCGTAATTCATGGGTGGTGCGGGTGGTGGTGGTATCTTCACGATAATACTTGGTCGGATCCAAACAACGTTCATCCTCGGCCGCCACGCTACCGCCATAATTACACACATAATAGGCCGAAAATAAGCCGCCATTGGTATAACCGGTGTAATCGGCCAGGGTGTCAATTTCCCGATCCAGATAGCCGCCGGTATACACCAGGTCCAGTTTTTCCAGCCGTCCTTCCAGGGTCCAGGTTGTCAGGCCAAACTCATCGGTATTTTCTTCAGGCTGAAAGCGGTTGGTAGAGCTTTCGCCTTCCAGATTTGGATCGTAGGCAAACACGCCTTCGGTTTCCAGGGTTTGCTGGGTATGCTGAACCAGCAGATCCCAGTCAGCATTAAACAGATAGGAAAGACCAAAACGCGCGCCGGCATAGCTGGCGTCATTAAAGTTGTCTTCAACCAATGCATCATTGCGTGGTGAGACCACAGCCGCATCCACTGGGCTGCTGATATCAGGATTGGTGATGCGGTTAGCATCCATTGCCACCGGGTCCGCCAGTACACCACCGGATATACGACTGATAACCTGGGCGCTGCTGATGTAACCGCCTTCGCCCGGCTCATTAAGAACATTATCAATCCAGCCACCCTGCTGGTCGTTGTAGGCTGCTACGCGCACCGCCAAATCGTCGGTCACCGGCATATTGAAATAGGCTTCCACGGCATTACTCATATCCCCACCTTTGGTGAACGAGATGTTGGTATCGGCGCCTGCGGTAAAGGCATCATGCTGGGGCTTTTTGGTGATTAAACGCACCGTTCCGGCTTGCGAACTGGCCCCGAACAAGGTGCCCTGCGGCCCCGGAAGTACTTCAACCCGCTGTACATCGGTGGCGTAAACATCCAGGTTTCGTCCGGCCATAGAAACCGGTTGCTCATCAACATAAAATGCCACGGATGGCTGCAGTGCCTGCACTGATGACAACATGATATTGGACTGGGTGGTGGCGGCGCCCCGAATATAAATTTCATTTTGTCCAGGGCCGGTGCCCTGAAAGGTCACATTGGGCAGAAACTCGACATAATCCTGAAAGTTATCGATGCCCATATTTTCCAGTGCTTCGCCATTTAACGCGGTGACGGCTACGGGGACATCCTGAATAGATTCGGCGCGCTTGGTCGCGGTAACCTCAATAGTTTCAATTTTGGCGCCCGGGCTATTGTTATCATTTTGCTGGGCCTGGATGGATACTGATGCCAGTGCGGCCAGAACGGCGCAGCTTAGCTGAGACTTTTTCATAACGGTGTGTTTCCCTTGTTTTAAAAGAACAATCGACAAAAATTACAACAGAATCGTTAGCACAGTGATGGTTTTTTAGGCTGGAGAAGCACGATTAGCTTCATCTCTTATTATTTTTTTAAAGAATCAACCTGAATTTCACTGATTTTCGTATTGTTTTCCTTTAACTCTACACAAAAACAACCTTGAACTCTAATAATTACGTCAAAAGTTTAAATTTGTCTGCGCTTCGCGTATATTCCGCCGCACCTATTGCCTGTGCGCAGTAAGTCGTTTTACTTTTAAGCAACAGAAGGACTTTCACGTGAGCAGTGATGAACCCGAACAAGGTCAATTGAACAAGAAGGTATTTATATCTTCGTCCATATTGATAGCTGCACTTATGGCCTTTGCCGCCTCCGGCCCCGATTTCGCCGGCCAGATTTTTCAGGGGGCGCAGGACACCATAGTCACCAATGGCAGCTGGTTTTATGTTGCCACCGTCGCCATCATTCTGATTTTTGTGGTGTATCTTGGCGTCTCTCGTTTTGGTGAGATGCGCTTAGGCCCGGATCATTCAAAACCCGAGTTTTCGATGCCAACCTGGATCTCGATGCTGTTTGCCGCGGGCATGGGCATTGGTCTGATGTTTTTTGGTGTCGCTGAACCTATTATGCACTTTCAAACCCCGCCCACCGCTGAGCCAGGCACGGTAGATGCGGTTCGTGAAGCCATGAAAACCACGTTTTTCCACTGGGGGGTTCACGCCTGGGCTATTTACGCGATTGTGGCACTGATTCTGGGCTACTTTGCATTTCGTCATAATTTACCGCTGACCATGCGCTCTGCCCTGTATCCGCTAATTGGCGATAAGATTTATGGCTGGACCGGTCATATTGTCGATATCTTTGCTGTTACCTCGACAATCTTTGGTGTGTCCACCTCGCTGGGTCTGGGGGCTGCACAGATTAACTCCGGCTTAAGCTATGTATTTGATATACCGAACACCAGCCTGATTCAAATTGCCATTATGGCGTTTGTAGTACTGCTGGCCATTGTGTCGGTAGCCACCGGTCTTGAAAAAGGCATCCGCCGGTTATCCGAAACCAACATGGTGTTAGCGATTTTGCTGCTGCTGTTTATTTTTGTGGTAGGCCCTACGGTGTTTATCCTACAAGCCTATATGCAAAATACCGGCGCGTATTTGTCGGATATTGTGCGTAATACGCTCAATTTATTTGCCTACGATAAAACCGACTGGATTGGCGGCTGGACTATCTTCTACTGGGGCTGGTGGCTAGCCTGGGCACCGTTTGTTGGTTTATTTATTGCCCGGGTTTCTTATGGCCGTACCATTCGCGAATTTATCTTCGGTGTATTGCTGATTCCTACCGCCTTTACCTTATTGTGGATGACGGTGTTTGGTAATACCGCCATTGATCTGGTGTTAAACCAGGGGGTGACCCAGCTGGCCAGTATGGTTCAGGACGACTCATCGGTGGCCCTCTTCGTGTTCTTGGAAAACTTCCCGTTCTCGGATGTGTTAACGATGCTGGCCGTAGTCATGGTTATGATTTTCTTTGTGACCTCCTGTGACTCCGGCGCCATGGTTGTAGACATGCTTTGTTCTCACGGCAGCAACAATACGCCTTTATGGCAACGTGTGTACTGGGCAGTTCTAGTCGGCGTGGTAGCGTCTATCCTGCTGTATGCCGGGGGTCTTAGCGCCCTGCAAACCATGACCATCGTCTCGGCACTGCCTTTTGCCGTGATTCTGCTGATTGCCATGTATGGCTTACTCAAAGCCCTACGTATAGATGGCAATAAACGCGAAAGCCTGCTGTTGACGGCAATGCAACCTCAGCCGACCGAAGCCGACAAAAACTGGCGTGACCGGCTGGAAAATATCACCAACTTTCCGAATGAGCGTACCGTACATCGGTTTATGCAAAAAACCGCTGAACCGGCACTGCGCGAAGTGGGTACTGAGTTTGAGGAGCAAGGCTTTAATGTGGTGCTTGAAAGCAAGCCCGAGTCACTGCGACTGACCGTCGGCATGGGCGATGAGATGAACTTTGTCTATGCGGTCTATGTCACTATGGAAGAACAGCCAGAATTTGTGCCCAATGATGATGGCACCGCGACGGCCAGTGATTCCGACCAGACCTATTGCCGCGCCGAGGTTCATTTAAGCGAAGGTGGTCAGAATTACGATATCGTAGGCTGGTCCAAGCTTGCCATCATCAACGATGTCATAGATCATTACCACAAACACCAGCACTTTCTTCACCTGATGAAGTAAGTTGCCGTAGGAGAACACAGGACACGATGCATGCGTAAAGAAGAGGAATTATTGGTCGCACTTCGCCGCGTTATTCGCGCGGTGGATTTGCGCAGTAAGCAGCTAAGTAAGGACGTGGGCCTCACCGGCCCGCAACTTATGGTTATGCAAAATATTGAAGCCAATCCTGGCGTGATGGTTCGTCAGATTGCGGAAAGTATCAATTTGAGCCCTGCTACGATCACCAATATTCTGGATCGGCTGGAAACACGGGGCCTGGCCCAGCGTATACGCAGCACTAAAGATAAGCGCAAGGTAAGTGTGCATCTGACTGATAAAGGGAATGTGGCGCTTGAAAGCGCGCCACGTCCTTTACAGGAGCACTTTATTGAACGCTTTAATCATTTGAAAGAATGGGAGCAAAGCCAGATGGTCGCTACGATGCAGCGCATTGCGACCATGATGGATGCTGAAAAAATTGATGCCTCGCCCTTTTTGGAAGTGGGCAGCATTTCAGATCGGAATCCCTAGTCCTGTGAAGAAGTTTTGGCCTGACTGGGTCGCCCGCCGGTGATCTTGTCAGCCCGACCTTCTTGTTTTGCCCGTTCGGCGCGCTTTTTACGCACTTCTTTTGGATCGGCAATCAATGGCCGGTAAATCTCTACCCTATCTCCATCTCTGACCGTTTCGGTTAACTTAACGACCTTACTCCAGATACCGACTTTCGCCGTGCTCAAATCAATCTCGGGATACTGCTCGGTAATTTTGGACGCTTCAATCACTTCCTGCACCGTAGAGCCTTCTGCAATGGCGACTTCGATTATTGACTGTTTGCCGGGCAAGGCAAAAGCCACCTCGGTATTGAGCAGGCGCATCTTCAGTACACCTGTTTAGCGCGTTCGGTAAAGGCTTTAACCATACTGGCCGCCAATGCATTAAAGATTTTCCCAAAGGCCATTTCGGTGAGCTTGCTGGTAAATTCAAACTGTAAATTCAGTTCAATTTTACAGGCTTCATCAGACAACGGCGAGAAGGTCCAGCCACCCGACAATTGTTTGAATGGCCCATCAATTAGCTGCATATCAATGTGCCGAGCCGGGTGCAGAATATTTTGGGTCGTAAACCACTGCTTTACTCCGGCTTTTGCCACCAACAGCGACGCTTGCATTGAATCAGGCCCCTGTTCCACAATTTTGCTGTCTTTACAGCCGGGTAAAAATTCAGGATAGGATTCTACGTCGTTGACCAAATTGTACATAGCTTGAGCACTGTGATTAACCAGCGCACTTCTTTGAATCGTCGGCATTAAAATTCACTAACTACATTAAACACTGGCTAACATTCTACCATGAGTTATTGTGCTAAACCTACACTTTGAAAAATGCTGATTTGTGCCCCATATATGGCTGACAAGCGTAACAACAGCATTGGCTAACGCCTTAAATTAAAGACATTAAATGCGCAATCGGTATAATGGCGGTTATGAAACGAAATAAAGCAAACAAAAACACCAGCGGCACCATCGCGCTGAACAAAAAAGCTCGTCACGATTATCACCTTGAAGACAAGTTTGAGGCGGGTATGTCGTTGCAGGGATGGGAAATCAAAAGTATTCGCGAAGGTAAGGTAAACCTGACCGACAACTATATTATTTTTCAAAATGGCGAAGCCTATTTGGTAGGCTGCCGGATCACGCCGTTACAGCAGGCCTCAACCCACGTGGTGTGTGCCCCGGAACGTGCCCGTAAGCTATTGCTGAAAAAGCGCGAGCTCGAACGGCTGATGGGGGCACGGGACCGCCAGGGTTATTCCATTGTGGCCAGCGCCATGTACTGGAAAAAATGCTGGGTGAAGCTGGAAATTTATCTGGCTAAAGGTAAGCACGATCATGATAAGCGCGATGCCGTAAAAGATCGCGACTGGCAACGCCAGAAAGAACGGGTGATGAAGCACAGCGTTTAATTACAGATGAAGCCGGTAGCGACGCCAGCAGCTTTACATCATTCAAGCAGAAGCGACCGGTTTATCCAGTCGCCATCTGCTGTCAGGCCCCGGGCATTACTGGTTGATAAACTGGTGATAGCGCCGGGTCATTTTTTTGCGATGACGTAAATCCTGCAGCAAACTCCACAGCTGTGAGGGGGCCGGCTGGGTCGACAGATCATTGCCAAGCCGACGTAACTGCCGGCGAATCATTGCCATGGTCACCAGTGAGGCCAGGGTTTTGTCCTGCCAGGTGCAGCGCGGTGGCATCTCAGCCTGGGGGCTTCCCTGTTGCCATTTTAATGCCAGATTCGGCGTTATGGCCAGGGCGCTGGCCAGCCCCACTAACTGGCAGCCTTGCTCCAGCACCCGCCTGGCACTGGCTTCGCGATTAATACCACCGGTAGTCATGACCGGCATCTGGGCAATGGCGGCTATCTGGCTGGCAAACTCGACGAAATAGGCATGCTGATTCAGCGCCTGACCATCGCCGGTGCGTCCCTGCATGGCCGGCGCTTCATAATTGCCGCCTGAGACTTCCAGTACATCCACCCCTAACTTATTCAGGTGCGATACAATTTCTTTGGTGTCTTCCAGCGTCAGGCCACCCCGCTGAAAATCCGCGGCATTTAATTTGACCATCACGGCGAAGTCGCTGCCACAGCAGGCGCGAATCTGGCAGACAATATTTAGCAATAGTCTGGCGCGGTTTAACAGCGAACCGCCCCACTGGTCATCACGTTGATTAGTGAGTGGTGATAAAAACTGTGAAAGTAAATAGCCGTGAGCCGCATGCACTTGCACGCCGTCAAAACCGGCTTGTTGTGCCTTAACCGCAGTATCGACAAAACGCTGGCACACCGCATAAATATCTTCGCACGTCATGGCGTATGTATCAGCAAACTGTTTACTGAAACGCCCCATCGACAGCGACACTGCCGACGGCGCCATTGCGGTTTTATTCACCGCTTTAAATACCTGACGGCCCGGATGGTTAATTTGCATAATCGCTAGCGCGCCACCTGAGCGGATCACCTTAGCCCAGCGTTCAAAACTGTCAATGGGGGTGTCTTTTTCCAGCACCACCCCGCCCGGCCCGGTCATCGCATGCCGGTCGACCATCACATTACCGGTGATTATCATGCCCAGGCCACCATGCGCCCAGTAACGGTACAGGGAGAGCAAATTGCGATCAGGTAACTGGTTGTCGCCCGCCATGTTTTCTTCCATCGCAGCTTTCACTATACGATTTTTTAAACTTTTGCCGCACGGCAGCGTAATAGAGGTGTACAACGGTGACTGTGAACTCATTAACTTCATGAAGGTCTAAAAAAAGGCTGGCGCAGTGTATCGTTAATCGCACAAAATTGCATCTGTCGGTAAATATTCTGCGTGCGGGGTATTGATAAACCCACCGACAACCCAATATTTGTATTGTGGCAAGGCCTACTGTTTACGATGTAAGCAAAAAGCCAGTAAAAACGTAAACTTGCAGCACTATTGGTTGTGTATAGTCATAGCAAAAGGTAGAATGCAGTTTCGATTCAGCAAATCATAGCGACTTGCTGAGCCAAAAGACTTCCGGGGCTGATTAGGATTCGACAGGATCTAGGACGCTGGAGGTGCATGCAGAGGTGCGGATTGCCTCTTAAAAAATCCGCTTTAAATAGTCGCAAACGACGAAAACTACGCACTAGCCGCTTAATAACCGGTATAGGCCCTTCCACCACAGCTTAGTTTGCTAGCGTGGATTCGGAAGGTCATATAAGCAAACTAGCGAGGGAAACTTTCCTGAGGTT
Source organism: Salinimonas marina (assembly GCF_015644725.1). Classification (NCBI taxonomy): domain Bacteria; kingdom Pseudomonadati; phylum Pseudomonadota; class Gammaproteobacteria; order Alteromonadales; family Alteromonadaceae; genus Salinimonas; species Salinimonas marina. Next base: position 1,535,056 of record NZ_CP064795.1, on the reverse strand, counting down.
GAACCGCGAAACAGTATCAGGACAGCTACCAGGAACCCTGTTTGTCGGGGTCCAAAGTAGTTAAACAAAAGACAAACTAAGCATGTAGTACCAATAGTAGACATTTTCTGGACGCGGGTTCAAATCCCGCCAGCTCCACCACTTTAAAACCGCTACAGCCCCACTACAACGCGGGCTGTAGCGGAATCCCCCACTAACAACCCACTAGCAATCAACAACAAAGTACACTTTCCCTGCACGCACTGTATTTAAAGGGTTTCAGGCTAATTTGAAGTTTTCGGCTTTTGCTTAAATTTTGGTGGAAATACACCATTACTACACGATGATTTGCTCTCCTTTCCGTATGTCCTAACGGTGCCACTTTTACTTTCTGTGCAGTTTTTGTGTAAAAAGTTTATCTCCATCGCATCAGCCTGATCTGACCGATTAAGGGCTTTGATAAAACTGTAAGATCACGAATTCTATTTATGCTGTTCAACTAAATTAATTACGCTTAAAGCAAGCCTTTCTTCAAACCCTCTTTTTATTGTATAGTATTGAAATGTAGTAAGTATTTTATAGAAGGATCTAATGGCAAATAACGACTTGGCACTTATTGAAGCACTAGTTACTGGACAAATGTCAGAACTAGAGTACGTAGGAAATGATAGTGATTTTTTTGAAGTCTTCTCTGTTGAGAATATCTTAAAGGATAAAGATCTAAGTTTCGAAGAAATTGAACTAGGTATACTTGATGGGCCAGATGATGGTGGAATCGACAGTGCTTACATATTTATAGATGGAGAGCTGATTAATGAAGAACCTGATAACTTTGATTTTCTGAAGCGTCACTCGGTAATTGAGGTTCATTATTTTCAAACTAAATATTCAGCCTCTTTTAAAGAAAGGGCAATTGAATCGATTCAAAGAACCTTGAACGATATGCTCAACCTAAATGTGGACTTAGATACCTTTGATGGAGAATACAATCCACAATTACTAGCCCACTTTGAATTAATCCGAAAAATTATCAAAGCGAGTGTAACAAAGTTTCCTAAATTGAATATAAAGTGCTATTACGCTACAAAAGGAAACAAATCTACTATTCACAATAAATGCATAATAAAGGGCGAACGAGTTGTAGAAGATATACAAGCAACTCTCTCAGGAAGCGAAGCATCTTTTACGTTCTGGGGTGCAAAAGAACTACTTGAAGAAGCAAGAAAGCAACCCAAAAGCACTTTCAGTTTGGTAACAAAAGAAGGCTTTTCACCTGATAAAGGGTTATATATTGCGCTAGTTGAATTGAAGAATTTATATAGCTTTATCTGCAATGAGGAAAAACAGCTTAATAAATCTATATTCGAATCCAACGTGAGGGACTATCAAGGGAATGTCAACGTAAATAAAGATATCCAAAATACCTTAGAAGAACCTAAAAACGAAGACTTTTGGTGGTTGAATAACGGAGTAACTATTCTTGGCACAAAAATTTTCACTTCAGGCAAAGAATTAGCGATTGAAAACCCTGAAATTGTAAATGGCTTACAAACGTCTACTGAGATATTTAACTTCTTTAATGGAAGTCAAAATAGCGAAAAACCTTGTAGAGAGCGACATGTTTTAGTTCGTGTAATTTGTCCTGAAACTGAAGAAAGCAGAGACCGCATTATAAAGGCAACTAACAGCCAAACTAAGATTCCGCAGGTATCGTTAAGAGGTACTGACAAGATACATCGAGATATTGAAGATTATTTTGTGACTAAGGGGCTATATTATGATCGAAGGAAGAATTACTATAAAAACTCTGGCAAGCCCATTGCCAAAATTATATCTATTTCCCTTTTAGGGCAGGCCTTGATGTCGATATTGTTGCATAAGCCAAATGTCGCGCGAGCAAGGCCTTCTACGCTGTTGAGCAACGATGAAGAGTACAATAAATTATTTTCCGATAAAATCGCTCTTGAAGTTTATTACAAATGCGTTGCTGTACTCCAAAAGGTTGATAGTAATTTGAAGGCAAATAACACCATTGACACGGGTGTTAGAAGTGACCTCAAATACTACGTTGCCTTTGGTGTTAGCTATGTAGTGCTAAAAGGAATGCCGACTGTTAATAGCATTGAGACCCTGAATCTAGATTTAATAGATGAAGATGTTATTAATAAAGTGTTAAGAATTGTCCAGCGAGATTACGGCAGCTTGGGTGCAACCAACAAAGTCGCAAAGGGAAATGAGTTGATCACTATGGTTGTGAACTCTATCAATACGCTCATTTGAAGATAACCTAACTCAAATTCAATCGGCGGCGCAACTTAAAGACGCTTAGTTGTCAGGTCAAGTCTAAGCTAGCACAAGTAAGCTAATACAACTTAACATAATCTAATGCCGTCTAAAAATAGCTACCGATTGTACATTTCAAATCATGAGACTGTAAAAGATTTTGTGTAAATGGCTGATTGCACTGTTAAATCCGATCCTGGTACATAATCTCGAACTGCGCCATGGCCGGTTTCCAGTTGCGTATGGGCATCGTCCACTTTTTCGAAGCCTGATGCAAGGCTAGGTACAACACCTTCATGACGGCTTCGTAGTTCGGGAACGACCGGCGGGTCTTGGTGATTTTTCGCAGGGACGCGTTCAGCGACTCAATCGCATTGGTGGTGTAAATGGCCTTGCGTATCTCGGTCGGATAATCGAAGAATACGCATAAACGTTCCCAGTTCGCCCGCCAGGAGCGGCTGATGGTCGGGTGTTCGCAATCCCATTTTTCTGCAAAAAGCTCGAGGGCCTGCTCGGCTTCAGCACGAGTGGCCGCACCATAAATCAGTTTTAAATCCGCCGCGATAATCTTACGCTGCTTCCAGTTCACGTAGCGCAGCGAGTGGCGAATTTGATGCACGATACACAGCTGCACCTGTGTTGTCGGGTATACCGCTTCAATGGCTTCCGGGAAGCCTTTGAGGCCATCACAGCAGGCGATGAAGATATCCTCCACACCACGGTTTTTAAGCTCGTTCATCACCGACAACCAGAACTTGGCTCCCTCAGTTTGGGCCATCCACAGACCTAATAACTCTTTTTCACCGTCGGTATTAATGCCAAGCGCCAGATACACGGATTTATTTTGTACCACGCCAGAGTCACGACTACGAACCACTAAACAGTCGAGATATGGTAAGGCCTGACTTTGCTAGACACTCTCTATGTCCTTAAAGTACTGCTTATCATATTCTGTTGGTGACGTACGTCCGTTAGCAGTATGACGACGTTTCGGATTGTAGAACATTTCGATGTAATGAAACATCGCTTGTCGCCCATCATCTCTGGTCTTGTACTTGATACGCCTGATTTTTTCCTTCTTCAGATTGCTAAAGAAGCTCTCCGCTACCGCATTGACGCTCCTATGTCAAGCTATCACGTTAGTATGGATAGATCGGATACCATTATCGGGTAAAGCTCTCTAGCAATGTAGCGTTTGAGACATCGTTGGATCTCTTTAATTGATTTACCCTCAGCTGTTCGCTTAGCCGCATAAACCCTCGTCCTTGGGTCACTTCGCATCCTAATGAGGGCTACTGTCCATAGCGCATTATTAGCATCCCTTGAGCCGCCTCGGTTAAGACGATGACGTTGAGTTTTACCTGATGATGCTTCTAGCGGATTTACACCACACAGCGCCGCAAATGAAGACTCTTTATGAAGCCGGGTCGGATTATCACCGGCTGTGACCATGAGAGTTGCAGCGACGTATGGGCCAACACCAAATTGTTCAAGTAAGTGGCAGGCTGTTGATTTTGTCAGCTCTGTCAGACGTTTTCCTATTAGTCTGAGTTCTTCAGTTAGCCTAAGCCAACGATCGGCTAGTAGATTGAGCATTGCCGCTAAAGTTCTTAACCGCACATCACTGTCGTTGCTCTGAATTTGTTTACAAGCAGCTATACATAGACGGGTCGATGGGACATAACATGCTACCCTAACTTGCTCAGGGGCTGTGACTAGAAGCGCTCTGATTTGATTGATGGCCTGAGTACGGGCTTTAACAGCGCTTTTCCGGGCGACAACAAGATACCTCAAGGCTTCGACAATTCCATCATGTGACTTAGGGATGGCTGTTGACTCATTCGCCAGGACTGAGCGCGCTGCATTCTCAGCGTCAGTGGGATCTGATTTTCCTCTGAGTCGACGTTTCGCCCTGTTTGGCCGATTGACTTCAAAGACTTTCAAACCCTTTTCCTCTAGGAACTTGCAAAGACCAGCACCGTAAGTGCCGGTTCCCTCCAGTCCAGCCTGTCTAATATTTCCAAATGATTTTGCCCAGTTGAAAAGCTTCTCATATCCAATATAACAGACCGGAAACTCCTGCGTATCGACAACCTTACCAATATTATCAATTAGAACAGCAACATGGCTAGTAAGGTGAGTATCAACTCCGAGGGTGAGTTGATTATTTAAATGATCACGGTTCATCAGTTTTTCCTCAGTAAACCAGCCACCGGACTGGACACTGAAGATGCAAAACAATGCTCCTATTAGGTCACGGATACTGGAATGATCCCAACTTTAACTGACGAGCAATAATCGACAGGTCAACACAAAGACACAAGGTCAATCCCAGCACGGGTCAGATTATTACTGTCAGCACTGGTAAGTATAATCTCTGTATCCCAACAGTTTCCTCGTCGACTCATACTGGGTTTAACATTCAACGTATTGAGTAACTTTCTGAAGCTGCGACTACTGTACTGAGAGCCTTGGTCAGAATGCAAGTAAACCGTATCAGACGGTTTTCGCCGCCAGTAGGCAGCGGTTAGCGCGTCCATCACCAGCTCTTCTGTCATCCTGTCACCCATCGACCAACCAACGATATTCCGGGCGTACAAGTCCATTACAACAGCCAAAAACAAAAAACCTTCGTGGGTATGGACATAGGTAATGTCACTGACCCACCACTGATTTGGGGCCGCGACGGTAAAATCGCGATTTAGTGTGTTGGCAGCTACAACGTCTGGCTTCCCACCGTAGCGTCCCTTGGGCGCATTGTATCCGCGCTGGGCTTTAATACTGGCTTGTTGCATCAGTCGTAAAACACGGTCACGCCCACACGGGATATTCGCTTCCAGTAAATCCAGGTGAAGATTGCGGTAACCATGATGGCCGCCGCTTTCCAGCCAGAACTGCTTTATGGCACCGAGCAAGCGCTTGTCATCTTTATCACGCTGACACTCAGGGCGCTGCAACCACTCATAATAACCACTGGGATGTAGTTCAAGTGCCTGGCACAACAATCTCACCGGGTAATCGGTACTACGAGATTTTACGAACGGGTACCGTTCTTTGACTCGCCGGCAAAGAACACCGCGGCTTCCTTTAATATGTCTCGTTCTTGCTGGGCGCGCTTCAGCTCACGTTTCAGTCTGGCAACTTCTGCACGTAAGTCTTCATCTTCTTTACGCTGCCTGGTCGGCTTTGAGAAGGACTTCATCCAGCCGTAAAGGCTCTTGGTACTGATATCGAGCCGCGCTGCTACGTCAGCGACATTGTAGCCATGAACCACCACTTGGTTCACTGCTTCCTGCTTAAATTCGTCTGAATAACGAATGCCTTTACCCATGATTTACCTCTTATGGTTTGAGTTACATTTTTACCATAAAAAGTGTCGGAAAATCTCAGGCCTTACCAATAAACCACCGGGTAAAGCTTTTCCAGCGGCCGACGCTGCCAGGCCTTAACCTCGTCCATCACCGCGTTCGTTACCTGCGATATGAAGGTGGCAGAGACCTCAACACCGTAAGCTTCTTCAAGGTAAGCCTGAATATCCCGCGTGGTCATGCCGCGCGCGTAAAGGGCAACAATGCGCTCATCAAATCCGTTTAGCTGACGTTCGCCTTTGCGTACTAACTTGGGGTCAAAACTGCCGTTGCGATCGCGTGGAATATCGAGTTCAACATCACCATTGGTGCTGCGAACACTCTTCTTCGTTTTACCGTTGCGAGAGTTGCCGCTGTTGTTACCAGCCGCATCGTTGGGCGCGTAGCCCAGATGGGCTTCCATTTCGGCTTCTAACGCTCGTTCAGCAACCTTCTTGGTAAGCTGCTTGAGGAGGCCAGCTTCGCCTAAAATGTCTTCTGGTGAATCACAGTCGTCAAGCAGTTGGTCGATGAGTTTGTCTGATATTGGCATTCTGATATCCTTCTAAGGAGATGATAAGAATGCCATTTACACAGATATTTTTACACTCTCCCTTTTTTATGGCCTTTTTTTGCTTCAAGTTATTTTGAGAATCGTGTTGATAAACAAAACAACTTTAACGCACATACCTCTATGTACGTCGAGCCAGCTGGAGGATTGCACTGTCGAGGTTTACTGTGCTATCAGTAGTGTTCCCACCCGAGTTCATGAGACTCAAGCAGATTGAGTTTATGAAAGATTGCGGCTCAGCTATTACTACATAGTCTCCGATTACGAAAATTTTTCAGCATAATTTACATGACAATGGAAATTTCGATTGAAGTAAACTGAATATAGTTACTGATTAATGTGAGCGCGACGCATTAGTCTGGTAACAGATTTGACGGTACGCCATTAACTTCCCCTTCATACAACAGGAGACTAAATATGACTTAGACCCATCTGGTAGATTGGCGTTGGCTCTTGCCTTAAATTAATGGGCTAGACGATGCGAAGGCGTCTTACAACCTCGGCATATAGATAAAGTGATTGCTTTATCCTCTAAGGCGTACCGTCCTTTTTAATATGTAGTTTGCTTCTATCGAGTCACTTCGAGGTATTCCCGCGCCCTCTTAAATAATCGAACGTCTGTTAAGTCAGCATCTCTTTTTTTACACTGAAACTGATGTCTTGCTTTACAGGAGGCAGCCATTGCGCAAGTTAACGTAAAAATATCCCTTTCATCTAGCAGAATTCTCATGAGCAGAACTTAGTTAATCATAGGACTAACTGAGGAATTTATTATGAGACCTAACTACGAAAGCGTTTTCGACGCTTGTATTAAACTCTCTGGAAAATGGATATCACTTGCTAATTCAGTAAGCTATGTCGCAATTATTAATACACTTTGGAACATACTGTTTCTATTGCTAGATTATCCCGACTTCATTGCTTTTGAGGCACTATCATATAGGTTATTTTTGATTTCGTTTGGATGCGTAGGTATAGGGATTATTTTTTCGGTAGTAGCGTATTTTTGTATGCGAACATTGGAGAGTAGATAGTATTGAGCACCCCGCGAGGGGTGCTTTTTTAAGCTGATTTTAGAACTCACTTAGAATAGCGTTTAGCGTTGCCGTAATCTTGTCATTTTTCAGTGAAGTGGTCAGGCTAGCATTATCTGATGAATCGATTTGAGGTGTCGAGACGCCATTTTGAGTTAAATACTGATTAAATAAATCGGTAATTTTGACTTTATCCTCGTTAAGCAAATAAGGGTAACACTTATCATCTATAGATGTGCATCCTAGTTTTAATGCTGTAGAGTGGTTGTAGGCTAGACTAGTAAGCAAATCAAAAACTTTGTTTTCAAGTAACTTTTTTCTTTGAGTGATATACGCTTCATTTACTTCTGATTCATTTAGACTTTTTAAATTTGCACTGAGATTTCGAACCACTTCCAGTTCTGCAAGGTACTTTTCGACGGTAGCTTTGTTATAAATTTTCTGATATCCAGATACTAAAGCTGCCTCAAGATCTGCTGCGGAACTAAGAGAGTTCAATCCAATAGGGATGATGGCGGTTACCGCTTTCGCTGGATTAGGATTAATATCTTTTACGAACCGTCTCAATTGAAACTGAAATTTCTCCAAATTGTCTTCTGAAATATAGTCTTGGCATATTGGTTTCTTTGTTGTCTTACAATCGGTGATTAGTTTCGCCAACTCCGTTTCATAAATTTGTGATAAGTTAAATGCTTCAGATTCAAATCTCCCGTATACATCTCTAGGAAAAGCTCTAACCATTTCCTCTAAATTATTGAAAGATTTTTGCAATGCATTCTCTATGGCCCTACTCGTAAACTGGGACTCAAGCTCTGAGATAGCTTGAATCGCTTTAATAGCGCCTTCATCAGATGCTTGATTTAAATCTTGTAAGAGCATTTCAAATGTCTGAATGTTATCAAGTGTTTTTTCAACAAAACCTGACTTAATCTGAAAGGTAAGATACGTATTTTTCCTGTAATCTTTGTACATCTCACCAGTATTTAGATCTAAAGTACATGGACTGTAATCGTGTGCCCTCTTTTCTCCATTTGCTGCCTCTTTGATTGTTAGTTCATCCTCTTTAGGGGAGCAACCTTCGACTAGACGTCCAGTTAGATTGTCAAACATTAGTTTATCAACGACCTCCGTTTCGAGAGGCCCTTTTTCAGTGGCTTTTCGGATAAATGCATAATTTCCTTCTGCTACGATAGGGCTTTTATAATTATCTGAACTTGAATTAGGAACTAATGTCATTGAATAACGAAATAACACATCATCACTTGAGTTAGACAAAATTGCCGAACCAACAGAGTCTAAAACAGTTAAAACTTCGCTAGCTGGCGGATACAATTTTTGACCAGCAGATGAAAGAGATTTCAACATTGCTTTTTGTTGGTCAGATGGATCATCTAACTCAATGATTGTTATCTGAATAACTAAAGGGCCACCTTCGTACTTTATTGGCCCGTAAACTGGAAGATAAGAAAAGTTGAGGTATTGAAGTGCTTTAACACCGTTAGAGTAGAAAATGACACGCCCATTTTTGTCACTAGATGGCCCAAAGGACATAGAGCACCCAGCTTTACCTTGCTCACAAACGTTAGCAATTATTACGATCTCTGCGTTAGATCCTCTATTTCCAAAAAACTCTGAAGTATTTTTCCATTCGAACGCAGCTCCGTTAAATGCTTGCATTAGGTGGACTGAAATAGTGTCGCCAGTTTCTATTTGTGGCGCATCTGTGTATTTCCTGAATAGAGTTTCGTAACACTCTCGGGTTACCCCTGCGCGAACTAATTCAGACTGGTTGTAAAGTTCCTTATTACAAGTAGCTAAATTTCTCGCATCTAGTCCACTGTTCGCAATAGTTCTTACGTAATCGACTTCACCTTCTTCTATTATCTGACATCCTGATAGTAGTGTGAAAAAAATTAAAACTGAAGCTATTAACTTAATCATCCCTGCCTCCTTCCCTGAGAGTTTTGTGTAATATCTTTACGAAAACAAAATCTGGTTATTTTTTATACTACCAAATTAAATTAAAGTAAAGTTTGATAGAAACTAGAAAAGGGCTGCAACGCAGCCCTTAAAGTAAGTCGATCTGATCACTCCATTCATCAATGGCTTCCACCGAAAAATAACGTTTTTTCGATACGCCGAAAACGTTTTCAAACTCGAAATCATCCACTTCATTGGAGTTGATGAACTCGGAAATTTGTAGCTCAAAGAACAGAAACAACAAACATCGTTCTGAAGGAGTAAAGTATTTCTTTCTCAGTTCATCAGGAAGCTGCTGTACTAGCCCATCTGATAATACAAAGCCGTTAGTATTAAACTTCTCATCTTTGTGTTCATAGATATAGTCGAGTGTCTCTGGATTAAAATGCCAGCAAACTCGAAACTTATCAGGCCATTCCGTTCTCGTAGCGCGTTTGAATTGATGAATAAATGTGATTTGCAGATCACGTTTTGGTGTCTTTTTAGTCATAGTTAAGTCCAATTAGTAAACCTCATAACTAACTAGGTTTACGTATGGAGAATTATGGTAATGTAGCTACTAGAACAGATAAGGGGCTTAAACATGGATTGGAAATTCTTCGCAGTGTTCTTTGGATTGTATTTGGCATATGAATTATGCAGAGTGCTTTACGAATGTTGGAGAGATAAAATGACTTTTAGGCAATGGTGGAACGCGCCGTTGAAAAAAGAGAAGCCAACCAATTTTGAAGCATAAGGCCTAAGCCTAGCAGAAATCAAAAAACACAAATACTGCACAGACTTCCCTACAGGCCAATAAAATAGCGACTAAGACGCGGGTTCAAATCCCGCCAGCTCCACCACACAAAACAACCCTGTGCCGAAAGGCATGGGGTTTTTTTATGTGATGAATTTATGGTTTGAAGCCGCATGCGGGTTCACAAATTGTCAGAAACAATTTGTATCGCCGTCAGGTGCCCGTAGGGGCAGCGCCAGGGAGGGCGCTAAAACAATCCCGTCCTACGATATTTATGATTCAAAGAAATGCACTTTTCTTTCTGAACTGCCAAACATAGTCGAGAACAGTTACATATCATCCGTAACCATAGTGGGATTTTGGACTGACTGCCGATGGTAAACAGTGACTGTCCTATGTGCGCTGATAAGCCAATTTAAAGTAGTAGCGGAGATAGCTTACAAAGCTATCTCCGCATGGGGAGACTAATCGTCATTCGTTTTATAGATATGCACATCTCGTTGCGGATAAGGAATGCTAATTCCTTCTTCATCAAAAGCTTTTTTTACCTTTTCCTGCATATCCCAGTAGTAAGGCCACAAATCATCAGTGGCCACCCAGGGGCGAAACATCAGATCGACTGAGTTGTCGCCTAACCCACCCACACAGATCCTAGGTGCAGGGTCGGACAATGAGCGCTCATCCTCTTCAAACAGACGCTGCAACACCTCCTTTGCTTTGTCGATATCGTCATCATAGCCTATACCAAACGTCATGTCGCAGCGGCGCTTATCGTATACGCTGACGTTAGTCAACGTGGCATTAGACAGACTACCGTTGGGGATGACAATACGCTTATTGTCGAAGGTGTTAACTACGGTATAAAGAATTTGTATCTCTTCCACGGAACCCAAGTGACCTTCTGCTTCAATGGTGTCACCTACTTTGAATGGTTTGAAAATCAGTATTAGCACACCGCCAGCAAAATTTGCCAGGCTGCCTTGCAACGCCAAACCGATGGCCAAACCAGCTGCACCAACTACGGCGATAAATGAGGTTGTTTCAATACCGATCATAGAGGCGACAGAAATAAACAACATTAATTTTAAAACGACACTAATAAGCCCGCATAGAAACTTATTTAAAGTGGGGTCCTTTCTTCCAAGCCGGTGGTCTAATAAACTCACAAAGCGATTCACCAACCACAGACCCACCACCAAAGTAAGAATAGCCAATAACAATTTGGGGGTATAAGTCATCACCAGTGATATGGCTTTTTCGGTCAATTCCGATAAATCGATATTAGTTCCGAAGAAATTTTCCATAAGTACCTCTTTCATTGATTAATCTTATTGGTTACGTTGAAGAAAAATGTTAGATCGTATTGATTCTACCGGAGTGGAAGTGGACCATTTACCCCACCAAATAACGCTTGTTACAGTATGCAGCTGCTGGCTTTTGTGCTTCTGATTGACGACAAACTGAGACTCAATTGAAAAGGTCCGCTATACGGACACCACAGTCTCTCGAATTTTATATCACTCAGCTATAGAACATATAAAGTCAACTAGATATCAATCCAGTAAAGTGGTGCCTGGCCTTCTCCGTAATTCAGCCACACCACAATAGTGAACAGGACAGTCACTTGTCATCCGCAAGTAAAGTTCGATTCTAACTAACTTGCGAGGTAAAAAGTAGCTGTCCAATGTATGCTTGGTTAGGACTCACTTGGTAAAGAACTTATTCAGAACCTCGCCAGATGAAACATCTAACTCGACTTCGAAGCCAGAAAAATTACCCAACTTAAGTGGCGTCTCCCCGAGAAATTGACGTAGACATCTTTGCCGGCATTACCAATATCCTCCGCTCGCCAAACGAGCTCACCACCTTGACCGTAGGCAAACACGTTACGTGCAGGTGTGCCCTGCGGAAACGCCATATAGTCATAAATAACAACGATTTTGCCGTCGATTAACCGAGCTTCCAGCACTGGATGGTAAGCATAAAGCTCGCCGCCCGGATAAATAACTTAGTTTTTTTGTCCCTGTTAATGCACTTGTTAGGTATTCGACAGCTCTAAACTATCCGCAAGAACTTTTTCAAGCAAATGCTTATGATAACTTGCAAGTATTTGCTGTCGTTCCTCGTTAGTTTTTTGTTGTACACCATGAGCTATAAAAGCGGGCAAAATTTCCCAGCCCATGAAGCCAAATATATCTTGATACAACCCATCAATTTTAGTTTGATAATAAGCTAATTCTTCTTTTGAATTAGCGCCGCCCGTTGTGATTGAATACATAACTTTTTTAGGCTTTAGTTTTGCATCTTTGCCATAAGCAAAGCCTGAAGATAAAACCCTATCTACCCAGCCTTTCAGCATGCTCGGAAACGACCACCACCATAAAGGGAACTGAAAAATTAATAAATCAGATGAAAGCAATTTGTTTTGTTCATCAGCGATAGTTTTAATAAATGTATTATTAGCTAATGCAAACCGTTGGGCTCTGGCTAATTGAAAATATTCATCGCTTGGGAATGACGTTGTATCGTCTTTGCCAGCAACAGGATTAAAGTTTTGCTCGTATAAATCTGAAACGTTTACTTTGAATTTTTCTTTTCTGAATGTATCTAGAGCGACCTTATGTAACGCTAAATTAAAAGAGTGCTGCTCTGGATGAGCTACAACAAGATGAACTTCCAATGTACTTCCTTAGAATACCTAACGCTTCAATAACGGGCGCAGGCACGTAGGGCATAATGGCGAAGCCGCCCTACGTGTATGCGTCCCAGCGAACGAAGTGAGTGCGTTAATTGACTTGTTAAGCACCTAATCCTCTCCGTTAGTCTCACACTGGATTATCTCCGCTTGAAGTTTTTCAACTAATTCATCTTCAATGTCATGACCATGATTATTTAGAAGTGATTTGTAAAAAGAAAAAACATCATCATCACAGAAAATCCAGTTTATCTGGCTATTTGAAAGACCAACCTGCGCAAGTTCGTTAGACTGTGACTTGTTGAATTCAGCATACTTTTGAAGTTTAGCTATTGCAGAGTGAGTTGAGGCAAAATTACTGCTATTAACCAGCTCATTTATAGCAAGCTCTTTTTCAAGTTCAGCAGCCAACTTGATATCAGGATAGTGCTCTTTAAAAAATTGGGAAAGTCTTCTGTAGAATCTAACATCTGACTTGTTGTTAGAAGTCCATTCATCTATTAGAAAGTCTTTGAGAGCATTTTCATCCAATACCGAATAATAGTCCTTATCATCAGCAACTAGATGTAAGTCTTCGCCCATAGGAATGTGAAGCAATAGGCTTTCCCAATTTATAGCATCACCTAGAGAACCATCCTTACCGGGAGGGTTCCCAACTTCCATTCTGAGCTTTGCCTTCAAAATCAGTTCAGCATCAGGGTTTATCAGTGATGCTTTTTCAAATAACTCAGATATTTTCTCATCAGCTTTTAAGCTTCTCTCGGCTATATCATCAGTAACTTTTTTTATAAGAGAGGATAATTTCTTTTCATACTGCTTTTGGTGCTCTCTAATCTCTTCGTACTCAGGATAATCCTTACAAATTTGAGGGAATTGAGGTTTCTTTTGCTGTTCCTTTAGCTTTTTTAAAGCGTCAGCTATTTTATTTTCTCTGTTACGTTGAAATTCATCCTTTACTTGGTTCGGAAGCCACAGTTTTATGTCCCCTTTACCAAGTAATACAGCTAACTTATGTATTTCCTCTAAGTCATCATTTGAAAGGTGGTAAAAAGAAAGAAATACGTTGGTGTCAATAAATAGATTCAAATGATACTCCTACCTGTCCATGGTGCTTAACTTTAAGCTTTGGGGCGCAGGCACGGGGCTAAAATCGCGAAGCGGACCCGTGTTTGCGTCCCAGCGAACGAAGAGAGCGACAATAGCGTATTGTTAGGTTTGTTGCTCATTAGATTCTTTGAATTGTCGTTTTAGAAACTTAAGGCTAGCATTGAGCTCTTTTACTTCTAGTCGAGACTCCCTTGCTATATCCCGCATTTCTTTGACCCGTTTAGATATCAGAAAAATAAAAACGGGGACCAAAATCCATAAGATGATAAGAGCAAGGTAAAATGCAGCACCTATTGCCCCAAAACCTCCGAAAGCACCTTCCATAGTTTAACCTCGTTTGAAAACCTAACAACTTATTATGTAGACTTCACAGTAACACGCAGTCTGTTGTATACGCTCTATCTACACATCCTTGATTAATATCAGTAGCTTAACGCCAAACACTCATCATTTTCCATTAAATATATTGGGGGTTACTGAGATTTCTTCGTAATAACGCGGCTTTAGAGCTATCTACTTCCATTAAATCAATAGGTTAGTTATTTCAGGTGCCAAATTGCGTCGTTACTAAGACTTCTCAGTAATACAATCTCAATTCAGCAGCCAATAAGACCGTCATTTGTTACATGGGTAGTGGACAGGACAGTCACTTGTCACCCGGTGCTCCTCGATGCCAGTACCCAGCAACCGGTGCATGTGTTTTGCCGGGGACGGCACATGGTTGAAAACAGTCAGGCGATGGTGTGTGGCCGATTTGAGTAAACCAACACAGGTGGTTTTGATGAATACGTATGCAAATGCAGCGTTAGACTTTTTTAATAGATTGTTAACCGCTATCTTGCTCGATGAACTATTACCTGTTTGATATTAAGAGCCTGATGTCATGACCCTTTTTCGCGCCTTTATCACCGGCAGACCTGCGTTTGCTGGTAGCTTGTTGTTACTTATTTGTTCCTTTGCACAAGCCGCTGAACTGGTTCGCCACCAGCGGCTGGATAACGGCGTTGTGCTGCATCGCGATGATGGCGTGACGGTCACTGTATCAGCGCTCACTACTGGCAGTGTTGAAGTGCTCTACCGTCCGGCTGATGAACAGCCTCTGCCTTCGCTGGCAGTGCCCGATAAAAACCGCCCGGAGCACGCAAAGATAGAAATTAGCCAGGCTGCTGACGGCCTGAATATTCTTCTGCCCGGCATCAGTGTTGAGGTACAGGCGCAGCCGTTCAAACTGACGTTTGCGCAGGATGGCCGCGCCCTGATAGAAGAAGCTGCTGGCGGCTTTTTTTATCAGACGGTGCGCGGCGTGCAATTTGCCCTAACCGCGGATGAAAAACTGTACGGCGGTGGCCAGCGGGTGCTGGGCATGGATCGTCGCGGCAGCCGCATGCCGCTGTATAACCGCGCCTCTTACGGTTACTCAGAGGGTCCGGTAGACCAGATGTATTTTGGCCTGCCAGCAGTGATGTCTTCACGTAACTATGCCATTTTATTTGATAATGCCGCTTCCGGTCATTTGGATATGGGCCATACCTCGCCCAACCGGTTGCAGTTTGATGCGGTAGGCGGCCGCTTAAGTTATATTGTGGTGGCTGCCCCTGCCCTGCCACAGCTGGTGCAGCAAGTGGTAAGCCTGACCGGACGCCAGCCGCTGCCGCCGCGCTGGGCGCTGGGCAATTTTGCTTCACGCTTTGGGTATCGCACCGAGCAGGAAACCCGTGATGTAGTCGCCATGTTCAATAAGCAAGGGATCCCGCTGGATGCCGTGGTGCTGGATTTGTATTGGTTCGGTCCGGATATTCAGGGCCACATGGGTAACCTTGACTGGGACAAAAACGCCTTCCCTACCCCACAAGCCATGATTCGGGATTTTGCCGAACAAGACATTCACACTGTGGTGATCACCGAGCCCTTTGTTTTAACCTCTTCGTCACAATATCAAAGTGCCAAAACAAATCAGGCACTGGCGAAAGGTCTGGACGGCAACCCACACACTTTTGATTTTTATTTTGGTAACACCGGACTGGTGGATGTGTTTAACGACAAGGGCCGCGACTGGTTCTGGCATTACTACCGGCGCTTGCTGGATCAGGGCATCGCGGGCTGGTGGGGCGATTTGGGTGAGCCAGAAGTGCACCCGTACGACGCCCTGCATTCCTGGGATGGCACTACTGTAACCGCCGATGAAATACACAATGGGTTTGGTCATCAGTGGGCCAAAATGGTGTATGAGCGTACACTGCACGCACAGCCAGAGCAGCGTCCGTTTGTACTGATGCGCTCTGGCTTTCTGGGTAGCCAGCGCTATGGCATGATGCCTTGGACCGGGGATGTGTCGCGCACCTGGGGTGGCTTTAAAGCCCAGGTGGAACTGGCCCTGCAGATGAGTGTGTTTGGCCTGGCCTATACCCACTCAGATCTGGGCGGCTTTGCCGGCGGCGACACCTTTAATGCCCAGCTTTATACCCGCTGGCTGCAAGCCGGTACCTTCTTCCCGGTATACCGCCCGCACGCCCACGAAGGCATCCCGCCGGAGCCGGTATTTCATGATGATCCGACCAAACAAATTGTCAGCCGCTTTATCCAGCTGCGTTATGACATGTTGCCGTACAATTACTCACTCAGCTACACCAACAGCCTCACCGGCATGCCCTTGATGCGGCCCATGTCTTTTGCCAACAGTGCACGATTTTTTGAAGAAGGCGACCAGTTTTTGTGGGGCGATGCCTTTTTGGTGAAGCCGATAACAGCGCCAGATCTGAAACACACCACCGTGGCTCTGCCAGCCGGCACCTGGTTTGATTTTTTCAGCGGTAAAAAATACCACAGTAAAAGCGGCAGCAATGTAGAACATGCTCTGACACTGGAGACCATGCCGGTGTACGTCAAAGCCGGGAGCTTCGTACCCATGCAGCCTGGCCTGATGCGCACAGCGGATTACAGCGCTGAACATCTGGCAGTGCACTACTGGGCCGACGCTTCAGTCAGCCAGGCTGCATACCGAATGTATGAAGACCAGGGCCAGTCCCCACAATCTCTGGCTGAAAAGGCCTACCTTACGCTGGATTTCAGCGCGACACATAACCCCGACAAACTACGCCTGAACGTTTCGCCCAAAGGCAGTTATGCCGGTTTGCCCGACCAGCGCAAGCTCACCTGGAAAATCCATGGCTTGACTGAAAAACCAACACAGATAAGGCAGTTGGCTGACAAAAAATGGCACTGGGAGGCCAAAACCGGGGTGCTGACCGTGACTCAGTTAATCAGCCATGCTACTGACAGCTCGCTGCATATTGAGCTGTAATTGCCCTCCGGGGTAATCGTTCAAGCAAAAATTTTTCAACGGCTTTTAGTTAAGATTTAAGCTAGTGTTTTGCTATTGCGTGCTTTTTCATAAAGGTAGATGCGCTCTGGCGTCATCGCTCTAATAATGCCAAGGTGTCCTTAGCTAATTTTTACAGGGGTTAATATGCGCATTTTGGTCATGACTGTTCTATGGATGGCGGTAGCGTCAGTGTTTGCTGCCACACCGGTTCAATCCACTTTTTTGGCGCGGAGTTTTGATGGCCCGTCAGGTGAGCTCAAATACCGGTTGTTGCTGCCTGAAAATTTTGACCCTATGCAAAAATATCCGCTCGTGTTGTTTTTGCACGGAGCCGGTGAACGCGGGGATGACAATAAAGCTCAGCTTACCCACGGGGCTGAACTGTTTTTAGCAAAACGCCAACAGTTTCCAGCGGTAGTGTTGTTCCCCCAGGCGCCCGAAAATGATTATTGGGCGGTGGTGGAAGCCGGCCGCAGTTCATTACCATTTAGCTTTTCTTTTCCGTATACCAGCAGCAATAATGTGCCGCCGACAAACGCGATGAATAATGTCATGGCGCTGACCAGTCACATGATGAGCAAACCGTTTATTTATACCGACAGAATGTATGGCATCGGTCTGTCGATGGGCGGCATGGGTACGCTGGAGTTACTGGCCAGACAGCCAGACTGGTTTAGCGCGGCCATTGCCATTTGTCCGGGCGCCAACCCGGCAATCAGCGAGCAGTACTCGTCTGACCTGGCACTGCGTATTTACCATGGGGCTGAGGATCAAATTGTGGTACCGGAATTATCAGAGCAGGTAGCCGAAAAAGCCAAAAACCATATCGCCCTACTCGAACGAAAAGTCTATCCCGGTACCGACCATAATTCCTGGGACAAGGCATTTGCAGAACCCGATTTTTTGGCCTGGCTAATGGCGCAGTGATGCTTTTGGTTATCAGGTTAGCGTTGGCTAAATAACAAGGCGTTGTTTAGCGTGGATCAGCCAAACGACGACTGCAACAAAGATCCCCCATAGCTAGCAAAGCTGAAAGAGAACATGTAACCCACACCAGCGCTATTAAAGCATCGTTAGGCCAAGGCGCCTTCGGCCATACTGCGGGGGGTAAATTAAGTATAGCGCCGGGGTTTTATTCGGCTCTTACATGTCAGCAAAAGACGCAAAGCTTTTTTATAAAGCTTTTGAAAACAAATAGCTTTGCGCGTGTGCCCACATTTATAGCGTCACCTGGGCTTTTTCTGAATTGCAGAAAGCGATACCTTGCTCACATAGTCAAAGATTGCTAACTCACCAGCCAATAGTGGCACCCATGCCCGTCCCGGGTGTCTTCTTTGAATGCAGGCGGTGATTGCCTGCAACTTAAGTAGTCACCCGAACCCCTGCTGTGGTTAACCAACTTATGACAGTAGCCACGGGCGTTGGTTATTACAGGGTTAACCTGGGCTGGATAAAATCAAGAAACGCCGAAATCCGGGAAGAGACGGCACTGTTTTTATAATACACCGCCTGTACGGCCTCACGTCGGTTTGGGGACATAATTTCATCGGCAAATATCGGCACCAGCGCTCCGGTAGCAATATCTTTGTGCACCATAAAGTTAGACAGCAATGCTATGCCTTGTCCGGCCAGACAAAATTGTCTGACGGTTTCGCCGCTTGAGGCAGACAACGAGTAGTTCAATGACACCTCCCGGGTCAGTGGCCATTTATTCAGGACTGGCGCGTCACTAAACCCAATTAGCTTATGCTCAGCCAGGGTGCTGACATCGCCCTGAATCGGGTGATGTTCAAGGTAATCAGGGCTGGCAACAATATGCAGTCTGCTGGTACCCAGGCGGCGGGCATGCAGGTTTGAATCACTCAAATCGCCGATACGTATCGCCACATCTGTTTTGTGTTCCAACAGGTTGATAATACTGTCATGGCTGGTTACCTCCAGCCTGATGGCAGGATAAGCCTGACTGAACTGTCCGATTAACGGGGCAAGCTGATGAAAAACAAACGGGCTTGCCGCGTCCACCCGCAGCTTTCCGGCAGGGGCATGCGTTAATAACCGCAGGGCTTCTTCGCCCTGCTCAAGCCGGATCAGACCGTCTCTTGCGAATTGCAAAAACAGGCTACCTTCTTCGGTCAGTTCAAGTCTGCGAGTGGTTCTGGTTAGCAGGGTCACATGCAGTGTTTTTTCTAAACGGGTAACCGCTCTGCTGATTTTAGCCACCTGCTGATCAAGCAAGTTAGCGGTGCTGGAAAAGCTTCCGGCATCCACCACGGTGACAAACGCTTCCAGATCTTCGGTTTTGGCATTTACCGGCATCACACGCTCTATTATTGCAGATTCAACAAATGTATTTTGTCATTAATGCTGTTTTTTGCAAGTAAGAAGCACGCAATACTTCCCGGCACTTAATCACCATTTACGCTGTTAGTGTCCGCCTACAACTAAACCGGGCACTACCTCCAACTATTGAGGATGAAAATAATGCCGATTGCCCTATTTGCATTAACCCTGAGTGCGTTTGCCATTGGCACCACTGAGTTTGTTATTGTGGGTCTGGTACCCACTATCGCCGCCGATCTTGGTGTGTCATTACCCAGTGCCGGCTTACTGGTAAGCTTGTATGCTGTGGGTGTGGCCATTGGTGCGCCGGTATTAACCGCGCTCACCGGTCGCTGGAACCGTAAGCATGTTTTGCTTAGCCTGATGGCGTTGTTTGTGGCCGGAAATTTACTGGCCTGGCAGGCTCCAGGTTATGAAAGCCTGATTATAGCCCGCGTTCTGACCGGGCTTGCTCACGGGGTGTTCTTTTCGATAGGCTCTACTATTGCTACCGGACTGGTGGCCAGAGAAAAAGAAGCCAGCGCCATCGCCATTATGTTTACCGGGCTCACCGTGGCGCTTGTTACCGGCGTCCCCCTAGGGACCTGGATTGGCCAAAATTTTGGATGGCGGGCCACGTTTTTGGTGGTGTCCTGCCTGGGAACCCTGGCGTTAATTGGCAGCGCTTTATTAGTGCCCAATAACCTGAAGCAGAGCAAAGCGGCAAGTCTGAATGAGCAGATTAAGGTTTTGGTACAGCCTCGTTTGCTGCTGGTTTATATAATGACCATCCTGGGTTACGGCGGAACGTTTACTGCTTTTACCTACCTGGCCCCGATTTTACAGGAAGAAACCGGTTTTGCCCCCTCGGCCATAAGTCTGATTATGCTGGTCTACGGCGTATCTGTAGCGGTGGGAAATATCTATGGCGGCAAACTGGCTGACAAAAAAGGCCCGGTTCGCGCCCTTAGCTTGATATTTGTGGGTCTTAGCATCATTCTTTTAGCTCTTACATTTACTATGGAAAGTAAGATTGCTGCTGTGATTACGGTGCTGGTATGGGGTGCGTTTGCCTTCGGTAGCGTGCCCGGCTTACAGGTATATATTGTGCAGCTGGCAGAAAAATTTGCCCCCAATGCTGTAGATGTAGCCTCGGGTCTTAATATTGCAGCCTTCAACATTGGTATTGCCTTAGGATCTATTATCGGCGGGACAATTGTAGAGGATTTACAGCTTGCAGATACGGCCTGGATTGGGGCGCTGATCACGTTAGCAGCTTTGATAGCCACCCGTTACAGCGGCCACCTGGACAAGCATTCGCTGGCCACATCTTAATACGGGTAAGTATTTGTTTGACCCAACATCATACTAAACCGAAATAAGCGTTCGCAGAACACTCACTGGCGCGCAAAGGATGTGTGCGCCTGTCTTACTTAAATCACCTGTTTAATCTAATTGGGTGAGCGCCTCACAGCAAAAGGGCCGTCTCAGGCAATAAAGCCTATCGTTTTGTCGGTTCAAAATACGTATATAAATCCTACCCCTACTTCTGCTTCATAGTTTTTGCGGGCAATGGGGCTATCCTGTATTTCACTACCGTAATGTTCGTAGACTATTTCGCCAAAAAACTGCCAGTTTTGATTGATATAATTACGATAATTATAATTAAAACCAACTGAGCGAAATCCCCCACTCAGCTGAATTTCAACAAGCCCCGATGCCGCCGCCTGGGCTGCGTCTATGCCAAAATCGTGGTTAGCATAATCACTGTCATGAAACACCACAGCAATCGCAATTTCAGACCCCGTGCCGTTACGCTGCTTGCCAAAACGATACCCCATCCCGAATAGGCCTAAATTGCCGTCTTCGCCGGTTATAATGCGTGCATCCAGCCAATAGCGCCAATCATCGTTGAAGGCGCGACGTACCTGCAGCACAACTTCAAACCCCTCCTCAGCATCGCCCAAACCGTTCAGGTGAGCCTCATCGGAGTCACTTTCTTCACGGCCCTCATCAAAAGCCAGCGCCGCATCGAATAGCCAGTTAGCAGAACGCAGTCCACGCCACCCTAAAGCTTCTCCGGCCCAATAAAATATATCGTTGCCACGACGCCATTGCACCGCACCCGCAGGGTCAACTTCAACGCCAAATTCATCGGCCCCTTCGTAGGCCGCTTCGTATTCAACCCCCAGACCCAATCCAGCGGCCCACCCATCATTACCTTATGTGAAGTCAGCAACCGAAGGCAGGGGTACTAAAGTCGAGCCGGTGTTTTGCGCCCAGACCGGCGTCATTAAGAAAAAGGGGATGCACAACGCCAGAAGTAAGCTTTTCATAAGGTTTCGCTGGTAGTAGATAAATAAAAGCGCCACCTTAAAGCCTAGTAAAGATGTCTGAAAAAACACTTTTTATTCCGGTGACTATACGGATTTGCCCAAGACCTTCGCGTAACCCGCGATGCCTGCCCCCCTGAGCCGGGTATCACCCGAGGTCCATGTGCTATCCTTCCCTGTACTCAAAGAATTTAGGCTGTCGATGGCAGCTTGCTACACCATCGTCTTTTCGTGGGTATCCCCAAAGTAAAGCTGCTGCTATTCATCAAAAAGAACCATTTACCAGTGTCAAATGTATTTAAGGAATAGATTCAACAGGCAGGCTATTTGAATATGACAAGCAGTACTATCATGGACTTGCTGGATAAGCTGGTCGAAGACACTCAGGAAACGGTTACCGTAGAAGATGTGGTATCGTCCTTTGAGGAGCGTGGCTTCGGGCCATTATTACTGATTCCGTCGCTGCTGGTGATTTTGCCTACCGGGGCGATCCCGGGCGTGCCCTCTATCTGTGGTATCACCTTATTTATGGTATGTATTCAATTAGCAGCAGGACGCGATCATCCCTGGTTGCCTAAAGCATTACGAGAGCGCTCCATTTCCCATGATAAACTTGAAAAGGCGACCGAAAAATCACGGCCGTATATTTGCAAAATCGAAAACTTATTTACCTCACGCTTTACGGTAATATCCAATAAAGCCATGCGCACCTTTATCGCCGCTCTTAGTGCAATTGTCGCGCTGAGTATGATCCCGCTGGAGGTAATGCCTTTTGCTGCGTCTTTGCCTGCCTTGGCCTTAACCCTAACGGCGGTGGGGATCACATACCGTGATGGTGTAGTCATTGCCATTGGTTTGTTATTGCAAGCGTCAACCGGTATCTTGCTGTACCAGGTAATGGGGATGCTATAACAGCATAATCTGAGTTAACGACGCCGCTTTATGGCCGGTTCCTCAAAATAACGTTCGGGGTCGTTTTCTTTCATTTTGGCAAAGTACGCCTGGCGACTGTGACGCTGTGCCCGGGTTTGCCCGAAAACCTGCTGGTGCAAGGCCTCGACCATGTCGCGTATCTGACTGTCGCTGACCGCTTGTAACGCCACCCCCGCCTGCAAAAAGCCGTCTACCGTAGCTTTATCTGCAGCACTGGCTCTGCCCTCTTTCTGCAGACGATACAGTTTTAAAACCCGCTGCTCGCACAGCGCTAAAAACTCATTGGATTTCACCGTAATCCCTCACCGTATGACTTATTGTATGTCCAGCTTTGGCCATCGCTGATGCCAGCCCTTGGCTTCAATACGCTGTTTATAGACTACCGTATCATCAAATGCCGGATTTTGTCGTACCCGTCCGGCCCAGTTGTCGGCCAACCCCAGTGGTGCGCTAATACAGTAGGTTTGGTCAGGCGCTTGTCGTATCCCCACACAGGTGGCGGTTTCTACCCAGAAACTTAATGCTTCAGTAGTCGTACAATACGGAGCATGCTGCTTATGCACATGCATTCTGGCCTGATTTCGAACCTGCCAAACCACCCCAGGCATCAGATGCCTAAGCCGGGCCTCGTATTTTTGTTCAGCTTCTTTAGTGATATCCGCACGGTGATGATAGACCACATCCACATCGTTCAAAGGGCTGGGCGAAGTGAAGCCATGGATATCATCCCAAATTAAATTCCGTAAAAAACCGGCACCAATAAAGTAATCAGGCAGATTCAGCAGCGCCACCGTTTGCAAACAGGCCCGATGAAATTCACTTTGCGCCACAAGCCGCGCGGTTCTTGTTACCTGGTCCATGCCCACCGCCTGGTTCAAACAGTAATGTCGCCTACCCATGTTTTTTTATCCTGATCCTGGCCTGTCATATGACTGTCACTTTTAACCTGTACTTTCGGTCAGGTAATGCTTACATTAACCAACTGAAAACCAAGGAATGTTTTATGAGATATAGTTTGTTTTTTCTGCTGTTCTGGCTATCTTTTAATGCTGTCGCAGCTAATTGCCTGCATGGGTGTCCAAGCGGTATTAATGGTACCCAGGTTACCCGCTCTGTTTATACCCTGCATAATAACAATTCAACCAAATTTGCCAACTGGGTGGCTTATCATGTAACGCCCTCCACCATAGATGGTCCCAGTCGCAGCCGGTACTGGAAAGCGGATCCTGCGTTGCCCGAAACCGCCACCCTGGAGCCTGACGATTATAAAGATGCCCACGCCCTGCTGGGCACCGACAGAGGCCACCAGGTGCCGCTGGCCTCCTTCAGCAATAGTTCTGATTGGCGGGAGCTGAATTACCTGTCTAATATCACTCCGCAAGACTCCGACCTGAATCAGGGTCCCTGGGTCCGATTAGAAAGCAAGGTCAGAGAATTGGTGCGCACCGGCCAACCGGTCTATGTGGTCACCGGGCCGTTATTTGAAAGCTACTTTGGCACCCTGCCCCAAGCCGATGAAGAGCATATTATCCCCAGTGGCTTTTTTAAAGTAGTGATGACTGAGCAAAACGGCTGGATTGAAGCCTCCGCGTTTGTGTTGGAGCAAAGCGCCTCACGAAGTGATAACTTTTGTGCAGCTGAAGTGGCGATTGATCAGGTTGAACAGCGCAGTGGTCTGAACATCATGCCCGCTTTACCTGCCTATAAAGAGCCATCAGTGGAAGGCCAGATAGGCGGACTGACCACAGAACTGGGCTGCTGATAAGCCTGTATCAGGTGGCTTTGGCCGCCTGATACAGCTGTCGCCATTCGTTGTCGGGCACCGGCATAATCGAAAGTCGCTGGCCTTTTTTCACCACCCCGGTTTCAGTGATCTGCGCCATGGCTTTTATGTCTTTTAATGACAGAACCTGCGCGAAGGCTTCTTCAAATTGCACATCAACCCGATACCACCGCGGGTTTTCCGGGGTCGCTCTGGGATCATAATAAGCGCTCTCGGGATCAAACTGGGTCGCATCCGGATACCCTGCTTTCACGACTACGGCCACCCCGGCAATGCCAACATTTTTGCAGCTTGAGTGATAAATAAAAACCTTATCGCCTGTCTCAACCGCATCACGTAAAAAGTTGCGGGCCTGATAATTTCGTACCCCGTCCCAGGGTTCGGTCTGGTCAGGACGCTTGCGTAAATCATCAATGCCAAACACATCGGGTTCGGTTTTAAATAGCCAGTAAGCCATACGGTTCCCAAAATATTCATCTAAAGCATCAGCATAGCACAGCCCAATGGCGTGGTGGGTCAGCCAAACCGGTTGCATTAAACTTTTCCCGCCAATAGCGTGAAACTTATAAAGTGGTGCTATAATACGCGCCGTTTTATTTTTAGTTGTTGATTATGCAAGCCACTATCAAGGCTGAACGCAGCCTGTTCTCTTATCCCAAATATTGGGCCCACTGCTACGGTACCGCACCGTTTTTACCCACCACCCGTGCTGAGATGGATGAGCTGGGCTGGGACAGCTGCGATGTCATTCTGGTAACCGGCGATGCGTATGTTGATCACCCCAGTTTTGGCATGGCCGTGCTGGGACGGGTGCTCGAAGCCCATGGCTTTCGGGTGGGCATTATTGCCCAGCCCGACTGGACCAGCAAAGAAGCATTTATGCAGCTAGGCCAGCCAAATCTGTATTTTGGGGTGACGGCCGGCAATATGGACTCGATGATCAACCGCTATACCGCTGACAAAAAGCTGCGCCATGATGATGCCTATACGCCGGGCAATGTGGGTGGTAAGCGTCCCGATCGCGCCGTGACCGTATATTCTCAGCGCTGTCGTGAAGCCTTTAAAGGGGTTCCGGTCATCATCGGTGGTATTGAAGCCAGCTTACGCCGGATTGCCCATTATGATTACTGGTCAGAAAAAGTACGCCGCTCGGTGTTATTCGATGCCAAAGCCGACATGCTGATGTTTGGAAATGCCGAACGGCCGCTGATTGAGCTGACCCATCGGTTAGCCGCCGGTGAAAACATTGCCGACATTACCGATTTACGCGGTACTGCCATCATTGTCAAACAGCCCTTGCCCGGCTGGCAGGGGGTAGACTCTACCTCATTGGACAAACCCGGCAAAATTGATCCCATACCCAGTCCCTATCAGGAAATTCCTGACTGCGATAAGGCCGACACCAATAAAGACGCCGGCGCGGATAAAGCCCAGCCGATTGTGATTCAACCACCGGAGCGTCGCAAGCCCTGGGAAAATGTCTACGTTAAAATGCCGGCCTTTGAAACCGTGCGCGACAATAAGACCCTGTATGCCCATACGTCGCGTATTTTGCATCAGGAGGTCAACCCGGGCTGCGCACGGGCATTATTGCAACGTCACGGCGACCGTCATATCTGGATAAATCCACCGGCGATGCCACTGGAAACCGAAGAGATGGATGCGGTGTTTGACTTACCGTATCAGCGGGTCCCTCACCCCAGCTATGGCGATGCTAAGATACCCGCCTACGATATGATTCGCTTTAGCATTAACATTATGCGTGGTTGTTATGGCGGCTGTACCTTTTGTTCGATTACCGAACACGAAGGCCGGATCATTCAAAGTCGTTCTGAAGACTCGATTATTCGCGAAATTGAAACCATTCGTGACTCGGTGCCCGGTTTCACCGGGGTAATATCGGATTTGGGCGGGCCTACCGCCAACATGTACCGTTTACGCTGTAAAAGCGCCAAAGCTGAGGCTACGTGTCGGCGACCGTCGTGTGTGTACCCGAGCATTTGTGCGCACATGGACACCAATCATGCGCCGACCATCAGCCTGTACAAACGGGCCCGTACCTTACCTGGTATCAAAAAAGTACTGATTGCCTCGGGGGTGCGTTACGACCTTGCGGTAGAAGATCCGGAATACGTGAAAGAACTGGCGCTGCATCATACCGGTGGCTACTTAAAAATAGCCCCCGAGCATACCGAAGACGGGCCGTTGTCAAAGATGATGAAGCCCGGTATGAGTTCGTATTATCGCTTCAAGGAGCTGTTTGATAAATACTCGGCCGAGGCCGGTAAGAAGCAATACCTGATCCCCTATTTTATTGCCTCGCATCCGGGTACCACCGACGAAGATATGCTGGAATTGGCGATTTGGTTGAAAGAAAACCGCTTTAAGCTGGATCAGGTACAAAACTTTTACCCGTCGCCCATGGCCACCGCCACCACCATGTACCATACCGAGGTCAATAGCCTGCGTAAGGTCAAAAAAGACAGTGAGCATGTGCCGTCTGCAAAAGGCGAAATTCATCGCCGGTTGCACAAAGCCATGTTGCGTTACCATGATCCGAAAAACTTTGCGCAGATTCGCAAAGCTCTGATTGCTATGGACCGCGAAGATCTGATTGGTCGCGGATCGCAGCATCTGGTTCCGCCAGAGTCTAAGGAAGAAAAACGTCAGCAGGCAGCCCGACCCAAGCGCGGTGAACGGGCGTTAACTAAGCATACTGGTCTGCCGCCTAAAGGCTTTAAACATAAGCGGAAGCCGGTGGTTAAGGGCAAACCAGGAACCCGCCAGGGTTAGGGTTGGTTTGCACCGGGGCGTATCATCCTCTGCCCCGGTGCTTCATTTATCGCACTTAATTTCATATTACTGCTACTGCTGATATTCCGTAGCGAGCTTAAAGCGCGAATAGCGTGGTGCTGAACAGCAGATAACTGATGAGCGCAATATTAGCCCCGCAGGTAAACACAAATACCACCCGAAAGGTACGTTTCTGGGTTTTGTGTCTGAATACCTGCTGAGCAACACAGGCGCCCGGCCAGCCGCCTAACAATGCCATCATATGCAGGGTAAGCTCGGGCACCCGCCATTTCTCGCCTATCGAGGCGCGTTTGTCACGCCAGTACCAGATAAACGTGATCAGGCTCATTACGCTGTACAGCAAGGCCACTAGCGTCAATCCCGGATCCCACTGAGCTCCCACCCACAAAGCCGCCACAAACAGTAACGCGACCACCGTAAAGCCGGTTAGCGAACGTCGTCGGGCGGGTGTTGATTTTGTATTAGCCATTGTCTCAATCCTGTTGTTTGGTTGTTTCTTGTATAAGCGCTGTATTAGGTTCAAACCACATTGTGCGTTGTTACCTGAGAGTAAGCACCGCGACCATTGACCCGGCCTCTGCTTGCGTCCGTCTGACAATGAGGTAACCAAAGCCTGAAGTTAATCCGTTTTACGGCTAAAGCACGCTTAGGTGTCAAAATAGGCCCGCACAAACCGGCTGAAATGCTGTAGTTTTTGTGACGGGTACACCAACTGCGGATAAAACAGCACCAGGTTATTGGTGCGCTGGCTATACGGCGTTAGCACCTCGGTTAAGCGGCCCGCGGCGATATCTTTTTGTACATAATAACTGGCAATACGAATAATCCCTCGCCTTCCAGCGCCTGTTGACGAAGTAAATGGTTTTCATTGGTAATAAGACTCCCGGTAACGGCAATGCTGTCGTCGCCAAGCGGCCAGGTACGCAGGTGCTGGGTCAGCAGACAGTTGTGCTGCAATAACTCTGTAGCCGTTACTGGCGTGCCGTGGTTGGCAAGATAATCGGGGGCCGCCACCAATACATGCCGGTAGGTAAAAAGCGTATGCACCACCATGTCTTGCGGCGGTGTATTGGTGGCCCTGAAGGCCAGGTCAATATTTTGCTGGTGTAGATTAAAAGTGGTGTAACTGCAGTTTATGTCGAAGATCATGCCCGGATGCTGCTGGCGAAATGCCTTACACAGCCCGAACAAATACCTTTCTGCAAACATTTTTGGCGCGGTTATTTTTAAAGTTCCGCTTAACGCAGTATGCTGCTCGCCCACGCTGCGCTCAAGCTGAAATACCTGATTGCGGATCGCCAGGCCCTGTTCAAGCGCACGCTCGCCTTCGGGGTCAGCCGCACACTACGGGTGGTGCGCAGCAATAGCGGGCATTGCAGTTCGTTTTCCAGTGTCTTGATTTGCTCTGACAAATAGCCTTTCGAGATCCCTAAGGCCTGCGCCGCCCGGGTATAATTAAGTTGTTGCGCCAGCTCTACAAACAACATGAGCCGTTCCATTCGTTTATGTTCTAGCATAACCGCCCGCTGTTTTTTTAGGTGAACAAAGAATTCGCCTACAGCTTATTTTGTTTATTATAAAAAACAATATTATGTTGGTTTTTGTTGTTACGGAGTTGGTTATGTCATCATCATTGGCCTTGCAGCAGCACCTGCCAAAGGTTAGCCGAATTGCTTACGGGTGCATGGGTCTGGGCGGCGGCTGGAATAACAATCCGGTAAGCCAGCAGGATATTACCCAGGCACGTGAAATTATCGATACCGCGCTGGAAGCTGGCATTACCTTGTTTGACCATGCAGATATTTACACATTTGCCAAAGCCGAGGAGGCGTTTGGGCAGGTACTGAAACACACCCCGTCGCTGCGTGAGCAAATGTACCTGCAATCAAAGTGCGGCATTCGTTTTGAAGATGAGCATGGCGCCGGTCGTTACGACTTTTCCCAGCAGTGGATACAACACTCGGTAGAGCAGAGTCTGCAACGACTGCACTGTGAACAGTTAGATGTGCTGCTATTACACCGCCCCGACCCACTCATGCAGTTAGATGAGCTGGCTGAGACCGTCAATGGCTTACACCAACAAGGCAAAATTGCGCAGCTGGGGGTGTCGAATATGAACACGGCGCAAATTGCGTTTTTGCAAAGTGCGTTGTCGATGCCGATTGTGGCCAATCAGATAGAAATGAGTCTGGCGAAAACCGACTGGCTGGATGACGGTATCGCAGTGAATACTCCGGCCTCTGCCAACGCCGGCTTTAATACCGGGCTACTTGAATATTGTCAGTTGCACAACATTCAGCTGCAGGCCTGGGGCTGCCTGGCTCAGGGTGCATTTTCTGATGCCGGGCTTAATTCTGAGCAGCAGAATATACGCCAGACAACGGAGTATGTTATGCAACTCGCCAGCGACTACGAGGTATCAGCCGAAGCGATTGTGCTGGCCTTCTTGTTGCGCCACCCCGCTGCTATTCAGCCGGTAATCGGTACCACCAATATCGAACGCATCAGAGACTGCGTACAGGCCACCCACCTTACCCTGACCCGGGAACAGTGGTATAATCTGTATGTGTTGTCACGGGGAGAAGCACTGCCCTGAAAACACCGGCAGCACGGTTACCTGCGGCGTCCGGCAGCTATGTTTTTTGCAACTATAATGCGGCTATGGCCGTTTGCCATCAGTTACTTTTACCCTCTGTTACAAACCTCAGACTGGCATAACAGTCTGAGGCTGCTTCAAAGATCCTGGGTATGAATTAAGGACGGGTGGGCGTTTCGTCTATCAGCTTGGCAATTTCCGGATTGTCGCTGGTATTGGCAAGATCGATAAGATAGCTTTTTTGCAGCTCACCCAGCATTTCAGTGGCCAGATACTGTTTTACCCGATCGGTCTCGCCATTGGCAATGGCCGACTCCAGCCCTTTCATGCCGGCAATACTACGATCGCCCTGTTTTTCATTGTCATTCACCATAGTCGCTCCTGTTTTCAAAACCTGAAAGATTAGTTTGGTTGTGTCTCTATTGTTTCGTCTAATCTTTCTATTTGGTTTACCCGGCGGGTCAAATTTGTCGATAACACCGTTCTTAGCACGGCTGTGCGTAGCCGCCACACACAAAAAAAGGTGCATTGAAATCAATACACCTTTTTCATTTACATCACCCCTTAAGGGTGTGGGAAGCGCGTTAGCGGGCAGGCTTATTTGCCATCGTCGCGCTTAAACAAATCGCCTAATTTATCAGACGCTTTATCCATCAGTTTTTGTTTTTCTTCGTCCAGCTTTTCCCGGGCACGCTCTTTTTCAGCATCGATTTTTTCCATGGCGCGCGCTTTTTCTGCTTCAATTTTTTCAGCAACTTTTGCTTTTACGCGTTCACGGGCTTCGGTTTTGGCTTGCTTAATCACATTATCAAGCATGGCCTTCATGACCGCGGCGCCTACCTGATCGGCAGGAAGACCATCTGGCTTACCGATTGGGCCGGCATTAAAAGTCGGCAAGGTGACCTCGTAGGACTTCTTATCAATCTCTAGCTGGGCCGTTTGTAACTGCTCAAAGTTAAGACGAAGTCTGGTGTCGCTTACCGTTACATTTTCAACGATAACCCGGGGCATGTTTTGCTCTGATTCGCTTTGCTCTGGATCCTGGGATTGTTCAGGTAAATTTGCTTCGATGTTATCTTTTAATACCAGCAGGTTGCTGTCACCTGAGGCATTAACTTCATAAAGAATATCCGGTGCCGAGATGCTTATAGTTTGAATCACATAAGGCTCAGACGTGGCACCACCTAAATCCAGTGACATCTCACCCAGGGCAATGGCATTATCGTCCGAGAACGTCTCAGGGTTTTGGATATTAGTGCCAACAATGGATAAGCGGCCCTCGCTGTAGGCCAGATCAACATTTTCCACGGTGACCGGTGTACCAAGATAACGGGTACCCTGCTTTTCAATCTGGGTATGAATGAAATTGCCTGCTTCACTCAGCATATACCAGATCCCCCAATAATAAGCAGCACCACTATCAATAAAATGGTTAAGACCTTTTTCATTTTCATTCCTTTTTTGTTGGTTCAGTCTTCTCAAATACCACATTAACTCTATTAAGATCAAAATGGTAGCAGGCTGTTTAAATTATCGCCACCGTCTTTATCATAGTACCAACAAAACCGGCGCAAAGCGGCTTTGTTGGGTAATTTTCAGCGCCTACCTGGTGTGCATATCTTTTTCGCTGAAAAACAACGAATACAATACCGGCACCGCGACCAGAGTCAGTAAGGTGGCGAAGGTTAATCCCCCCATAATCGTGACCGCCATACTGGCAAAAAAAGCATCCCACAATAGTGGCAGCATGCCCAGTACGGTAGTCAGTACCGCCAGCATTACCGGCCGGACCCGGCTGATGCTGGCGCCGGTAATAGCCTGATGCAGATTATCGGCACTTTGGCGACGCAGATCCGCTTCATCCACCAATACAATGGCATTTTTAATCAGCATCCCAGACAGACTCAACAGCCCCAATAAGGCCGTAAAGCTGAACGGCAGGCCGGTGATAAGTAACCCCGCGGTAACCCCGCAAATACACATGGGCACAATAATCCAGATAAGCGCCGCCTGTCGTAACGCATTAAACAGCAAAATGGTGATCAGAATCATGGCCAGAAAGCTGATGGGCAGCTTGGTTGCCAGGCTGGCCTGAGCATTTCGCGAGCTTTCAAACTCGCCGCCCCATTCCAGCTGATAGCCTTGTGGCAGTGCTATATTTTCCACTGCCTCAACAATGGTCGCCCGGGCGGTGGCGGCGGTGACATTGCCCCGGGGCTCAGCCTGTACGGTTAGCGTGCGAACCCGGTTACGCCGGTGAATAAGGCCGTTTTCTGATTGCAGTTCAAAGTCTTTTACCACCTGGGTTACGGGAATAAAGCTTTGTTCTGACTCGCTGTATATCAAACGATCTTCAAGCCACGACATACTTCGGCGCTCTTCGGCCGGGGCCGGATCACCACCGGTATCTGGCGGTCTTCTTCGCGGTACACCCCAACCTGGTTACCGACACTGGCAAACTCCAGCGCATCGGCAATCTGGGTACGGGACAAACCGGCAATACGGGCCTTTTCATCATCAATAACCGGTTTGACGACCAGTTCGCGCTGCCGCCAGTTCTGGCGAATATCGGTGACCAATGACGACTGCGACATCAGTCGCGAGGCTTCGGCGCCCAGCTTGCGCAATACTTCAGGATCATTACCCATAAAGCGTGCTTCGATTTTTGCCCCTTCTGCCGGCCCAAAGAATATCCGTTTCGAATAGATTTGCGCCTGGGGATGTTCTCTATTAATGGTGTTTTGAATGTAGTCCACCACTGCCGGTATCTGTTCACGCTGTGCGGTACGCACAATAAACTGGCCATAAGCCGGATTCGGCAGTTTAGGGGCATAGGTCAGCATAAACCGGCTGCCGCCCATGCCGATAACACTGGTGACTTTCACCACCTCTTCACGCTGCAGTATTTTCTTTTCTATCTCAATCATATCTGCTTCTGTAGCGCGTATATCGCTGCCTTGAGGCAAATAGTAATTCACATAAAAAATTGGGGTATTAGAGGGCGGGAAAAAGGATTGCTTCACCTGCCCAAAACCCACTACACACAAGGCAGTAGTGGCAAACAGAATCACCAGCGTCAGGCGGCGGTGTTTTAACGCCGCGCCCAATAAGCCTTGGTACATTCTGAAACCGCGGCCCTGGTAGATATCTTCGTGCTGAGGGTTAGCTTCGGTTTTGAATAAGTAATGGCCCAGTAACGGCGTGACTGTTACTGCCAGTACCCAGCTCAGCAGCAAGGAGATAAGAATAACGGCAAACAGCGAAAACATGAAATCGCCGGTGGTATCCTGCGACAAACCGATGCCGGCAAATGCCAGAATGCCGATAATGGTGGCTGCCAGTAACGGGAACTGGGTTTGCTGCGCTGCTTCCTCTGCTGCCTCTACCGAGCCTTTGCCTTTTTGCATATTCAATAGCATGGACTCGGCAATCACAATAGCATTATCGACCAGCATGCCCATCGCGATGATTAGCGCTCCCAGCGAGATCCGTTCCATCTGGATAGAAAAAATCCACATGAACAAAACGGTCCCCAGCACGGTTAGCAGCAAGGTTCCGCCGACCACCACGCCGACCCGCCAGCCCATCACCAGCAGCAGCACCGCGACCACAATACTGACCGAAGCCGCCAGGTTTACCAGAAAGTCGCTGATGGCTTCATCGACCACTTTATGCTGTTCGTAAATGGGATTTATCGCCACCCCCAGCGGCAGTTTCTCACGCAACATATCCAGATGCGTTTCGACTTTGGTACCGATATCTACAATATTTAAATCGCTGCGTCCGGCGATAGCCAGGGTAAAGGCCGACTGGCCGTTATGACGGGCAAGCTGACGCGGCGTTTCGGTTTCTGTGCGGTACACATCGGCAATATCACCAATGTTGAGCTGCTCCGTGGTACCGGGCACCCCAAAGCTCAGGTTGCGTATCGTCGCAGCGGAGTCGTCACCGGCTGGCACCACCAACCGAATCCGCCGATCTTCTACCCGTACACTACCCGCATCGGCAATGGCGCTTTCAGTTTGAAACACACTGGCGATCTGTTGCATGGATATCCCCAGGCTCGCCAGTTTTTGCTGACTCACCTCGACATAAATGGTTTCTTCGGGGACCCCGGCCAGTTGCGCCCGGGTCACGCCCGGCACGGTCAGTACCTCGCGACGAAGTTGTGAGGCCAGCTCGCGTTTTTGCCGGTTTGAAAATCCCTCAGCGGTCACCGCATAATACATTCCGTAAACATCGCCAAAGTCATCGTTAACAATGGGGGCGCCGGCGCCCCGAGGTAATGAACGCTGGGCAGCATCAACTTTACGGCGCAGTTCATCCCAGGCCTGAGGCAGGTTATCGCCGCTAAAATCGTCCCGCAGTTCTACAGTCACCTGTGACTGTCCCGGGAGGGAGCGCGAGGTAATATCCCCCAGTTGCGATAACTGTTGCACTGATGACTCGATGGGTTCGGTAACTTCCAGCTCCACCTCTTTGGCCGTAGCGCCCGGGTAATAGGTAGTCACAATGGCGGTTTTAATCGCGAAGGCCGGGTCTTCAAGCTTGCCAATCTGAATAATGGCGTTAATGCCGCCCACCAGAAAGATCACCATCAATAGCCAGATAGTGAGCTGATTTTTTATTGAGTAGGTGGCAATTCTCATAACACTGGCTGCTCACTATCGAATGGACGCACCTTCATATCATTTTGCAGTTCACGAATTCCTGCGGCCACAATCACCTGTCCGGCCTCCACGCCACTGATAATCTGTGCGTTTTCATCGCGAATGATACCCAACTCCACCGGCTGGTAGGTCACTGTGTCAGAGGCGGTGTTATACACCCACACGGCGAACTCATTGGAGCCCGAGGTATCGATGGCGCTCATGGGCACCCACCAGCCTGAATGGCTGGCGTTGCTTCGGTCAATTTCGATACGGGCGGTAAGCACCATGCCAGGTAGCAGCTCAACACCGTCCAGGCGCGGCAATTTAAACGTGACCTGATAGGTTTGGGTGGCGCTGTTCACCTCGGTTTTATGCTCCAGATAGCTCAGCTCAACCGGCTCACCGGCTTTATTGAGAATTTTTTCACCCTGCTTGTTTTCCAGAAACACCTGATAATGGGGTGCTTCTTCCACCGCCAGACGCATCAGCTGTTCCGGGATATTCACATGCACCCGCAGATAGTTAATATTTTGCACCCGCAGTACCGGCTGGTTCGGCTGTACATACGAGAATTTTTCTACCAGCCGGTTGGTGATCAGCGCATCGAACGGCGCATGCAGCTCGGTGTATTCCACATTCAGCTGGGCATTTTCCACCGCCAGTTCGGCATTGTCATAGCTGGTTTGCAGTGAATCAAACTCTGACTCACTGATGTAGTTATCCTGTTTTAACTGTTTGGCCCGCTCAAAATCAGATTTGGCTTTACGCATACTCGACTGAGCCTGGCGCAGCGCCAGTTCATAGTCTTTCGGATCCAACGCCGCCAGTAACTTACCTTCAGGGATGACCACCCCCTGTCGATCGGCCAGTTTATTGATACGACCGGCTACCTGAAACGACATATCCACCGTGCTCAGAGCATCCACCCGGGCCACAAAATGTCTGACTGTTGGCTGCACATCTTTGCCCACCTCGTACAGCTGCACCAATGGAGCCGGCTTTGCTGTTACTTCTTCGTTCTGCCCTGAACAACCAGTGAGAACCAGCAGACTGGTCAGCAGCAGTACAAATGTTTGTGAATAATTAATTTTCACCGGTGTTTTCTCCTAATGATTCAGCCATGCTGATCAATTTGTTGCGTATGTTTTGGCGTTGGTTTTCACTAAAAGGGCTGACCGACAATAATTCCTGAAAGCTTAGTCCATCTATGGCAAGCCAAAGCAGCAGACTATCGAAGTAACGCTCAGGATCCTGTTGCAGCTCCTGCTCAAAGTCAGCCAGATGTTGTTTAAAATTATTTAGCAGTGCAGGGTTCTCGGTGGCCGCCACCAGCAAGATGCGAGCGTAATCCAGGTTCACATGATCATGTACCTGTTCCCGGGTGCGCAGCATGCGGGTGATGGGCAACAACGCGCTATGCTCTTTGCATATTGAGTCTTCGTAGCCTTTGGCGGTCTCCATCAGATTATCCAGCAGCGCCTCCAGCAGCATTTCTTTGTTTTTGAAATGATGCATAACACCGCCTTTGCTCATCCCGCACTTTGCAGCAACTTTGTCCAGGGTGAGGGTTTTCGGGCCCTGGTTAATAGCAATAGCGATAGCAGCATCAACAATACGCTGCCGTGATGAAACCTTGTTCTGCGACATAGTCTACCCGATAACAAACCAACTGGTCGGTTTTTATATTATACAAAAAAATTCCAGTGGTGATGATAAAAATTGCCCCTTATTACCCATGCCGCCCCAAATTGGATGATTTCAGACATAAAAAAACCGGTCATAAGACCGGTTTTCTCAATATTATAGTGGAGCAGCCATTAAGCGGCTTCAACTTCTTCATCGGTTTCGTGGGTTAGCAGATATTCAAAGGCTGCCAGTGAGGCTTTTGCCCCTTCCCCCATCGACACCACGATTTGCTTATAAGGCACGGTCGTGACATCCCCTGCGGCATAAATGCCCGGTTCAGAGGTATTGCACTTCTCGTCAATGTCTACTTCACCATGTTTGGTCAGCTCGATGACCCCTTCCAGGAACTGGCTGTTAGGCACCAGGCCAATCTGCACAAAGACACCCGCTAACTCAAGCGTATGCACCTGCTCGGTGGCCCGATCCTGGTATTCGATAGCGCTGACCTTACCGTTATCAGCTACAATCTGACGGGTCGCCGCATTACGAATAATATTAATATTATCGCGCTTTTGCGCCTGATTAACCAACACCTGGTCAGCCTTCAATTCAGGCATAAACTCGAATACGGTGACCGATTTTACAATGCCGGCTAAATCCAGTGCTGCTTCAATACCTGAGTTGCCACCACCGATCACCGCCACATCTTTACCTTTAAAGAATGGCCCGTCGCAATGCGGACAATAGGCAACGCCGTTACCTACGTTTTCACGTTCACCGGGTACTCCCAGCTCTCTCCAGCGGGCACCCGTGGCCACGATGACAGAGCGGGTCGCGATTTGCTCGCCCGACGATAGGTTGATGGTTTTCACATGACCTTTATCAATGCTATCGACCCGCACGTGCTCTTTAAGGGTAATATCGTAATCTTTCATGTGTTCCATAAGATTACCCACCAGCTCAGGGCCAGTCGTTTTGGACACTGAAATAAGGTTTTCAATCCCCATGGTATCTTTAACCTGGCCACCAAAGCGGTCTGCAATCAGAGTTACATTCAGGCCTTTACGGGCACTGTAAATTGCCGCACTTACGCCAGCCGGACCACCGCCAATCACGGTCACATCCTGTAGCGGCAAAGACTGACCTTTGTTAGCTTCAGTAAGCGACGGATCGCGTTCAATCAGTTTTTCGATTAACGTACCGGCTTCAACTTTGCCGTTGGCGAACAGCTCACCGTTCAGGTATACCGACGGCACACCCTGGATATCGCGTTCGGCCACCAGATTTGGATACAAACCACCATCAATCATTTCAGTCTTGATGTGCGGGTTGATCAGCGCGAACTGGTTCAATGCCTGGACCACGTCCGGACAGTTATGACAGCTCAAGCTGATAAATACTTCAAAGTTCAGGTCTTCTTTAACCCCTTTGATAATGCTTTGCAGACTATCGTCTACTTTTAGTGCTGTGCCTGAGGCATGCAGCATGGCCAGTACCAATGAGTTAAACTCATGCCCGGCGGGAATTCCTGAAAAACGAATTCCGGTATCTTCGCCATCAGCTTCAATTAAGAAACTCAGGGCGCTGCGTAAAACACCTGCAGTGTCACGCTGTTCAAATTGAATGTTGTCACTCACCCCAGCGATATCAGACAGAAACGTCACGAGTTCGTCACGCTTGCTGTGTTCGCCAGTCTGGAGCACGAACGTTACTTCTTTTTGCATGGATTCAGCATAGCCTTTCAGGGCTTGCAAAATTTCTTTGGTCAACACGTCGAATCTGCCTCTTTCGTTGATTGGGTGAAAAAAGCGGGCCGTAGCCCGCCTTTTAATCGATAGCTAAACTACCAAGGATTTAGATTTTGCCAACCAGGTCTAATGAAGGTGCCAGTGTTTCTTCACCTTCTTTCCATTTCGCTGGGCAAACTTCACCTGGGTGAGAAGCAACATACTGTGCTGCTTTAACTTTGCGTACCAGGTCGTCGGCGTCACGGCCAATACCTTCAGAGGTAATTTCCATTGCCTGCACGATACCTTCTGGGTCAACTACAAATGTTGCACGGTCAGCCAGACCCATGTTTTCACGCATGCAATCGAAGTTGCGGGTGATTTCGCCAGTTGGGTC
Source organism: Salinimonas marina (assembly GCF_015644725.1). NCBI lineage: Bacteria > Pseudomonadati > Pseudomonadota > Gammaproteobacteria > Alteromonadales > Alteromonadaceae > Salinimonas > Salinimonas marina. The sequence continues at coordinate 1,496,822 of NZ_CP064795.1, read as the reverse complement.
GCCGATCATCGCAAACTTAATTTTGTTAATGGTGTCTGACGACTGGTGCCATGCAGCGTGAGTAAAGTGAGTATCGGTAGATACAGAGAAAACCTCTACACCACGAGACTGCAGCTCTTCGTACTTATCAGCAACATCGCCAAGCTCAGTTGGGCATACAAAAGTAAAGTCTGCTGGATAGAATACAAATACAGACCACTTGCCTTTGATGTCTTCGCTGCTAACTTCTACAAATTCACCATCTTTAAACGCGTTTGCTTTAAATGGTTTAATAGCAGTATTAATCAATGCCATGTTTAATCTCCTTGAGAGTTAATTTAGTTTGTGAGCTTTTACGCAAAAGAGTAAAAAGTCACAAAGTGTACGAATTAATGAAATTGTCGGTTTGCTTTAATCCGCGCCCCGTTCGACTGGTTATAAGAATAGCGAACGACGAATCACAATGATAATTGGTAATGTTGAACAATTAAATCAGTTTTTGCGATTAAAAAAATTTTTTGCTGCGGATTTATTGAATAAGCAAGCCTGCCAAATTTTATCTCAAGTTGCAAGACTAAGGAATAAATCATCCATGAACACAACGTGTGAGAACGCCACCGCCGACCCCAGAGAAAGTTTTGTGGCCCAGCAAATTAACAGGATTGACGGCTGTCCTCCTGACCCGCTGCTGGGTAAGCACGCAAAAATGGCCGACAACCCCTTTGCCTTTTACCGCGGTACGGCGCAGCTCTTTTATGCCGATTTAAATGCTGGCTATCAGCGCCTGCCCGACTGTCTGACATCGCTACCTTTAACCTGTGTAATTGGCGATTGCCATTTATCAAACTTTGGTTTTATTACTGAAGAAGGGTCTCATGGCGATACCGTAATTTTCGCCCCCAATGATTTTGATGATGCCTGTGTAGGCTTTGCCGGCTGGGACATTATGCGGTTTTTAAGCTCCCTGGTGCTGGCCGGTCGCTACGCACAAGGCATCAAGGCAGGCCGTTTTTTGCATGATAAAACCGGTACTACCAAGCCCGTGGTCAGCGACGAAGATATTACCGAGGCTATGCAAGGCTTTGTGCAACAGTATGTGGCCTCTTGCCAGCAACTGTTCGAAGATCCCTTAAAAATTAATACCGCCATCGAAAGTATCGGCCCGGGGACCCGCCTTACCAAACATTATGACAAAGCCTGTCGACGGGCGGCGGGCGGCCGTGAATTCACCAGCAAAAGCGCGCTGGCCAAGGCGATTTATATGAGCGAAGAGGGTTTGCGCTTTCTGTGTAAAACCGAAAAATTTACGCCGCTGGCCAGCCATTATTATCAGGAACTGGAAACCGCGTTTGCCCCGTATATGGATGATGAAATTCTTGATATTGTGCAGCGCAATAACGCCGGTACCGGCTCGGTAAATATGGATCGCTATTACTTTTTGGTGGGGCCGCCCAAACCACATACCCCTTCCAGCTTTTCCCGCTGTCATATTGTTGAGGTAAAACAGCAGCGAGAAGCCGCACCGTTGGCGTATTTTGAACAGTTGTCACCGGTAAACCGCCTGAACCCGGCGCACCTGACCGCCCGCTGTCAGCGTAAAATGCAGCGTAAACCGGACTTGTTACTCGATGAGGTATACTGGCAAAAACAGCACTACCTTATTCGCTCACGTCATCATGCCCGGGTGGGCATTGATCCTGAAGATGTAACCATTGGCAATAAAAGTGTCAAAGGCGGCTTTAGCGATTATGCTCAGTGGTGTGGCCAGGCATTGGCACTGGCGCATGCCCGGGGCGACCGCCGCTCTACCAGATTCGAACAGGCGGTACTTGAACATGTTAGTGGTCAGCAGGATATCCTGGTCCCCAGCGCCTGGGAGTATGCGGCGCAGGTTACCCGTGATTATCAGGCGTTTGTCAGAGCATTAAGCGCACCCGCCGCTAAGCCTTCAGCGTCATCGAGCTGATGTTCAAGCGCCGCGGTATCCACCTGTAATAGCGCAAAGTATTCATCCCGCTTTTCTACCTGACTGGCGGGAAGATGCTCTTGCCATAGTAACCGGCTGGCCCGGTCCAGCGCTTGCGTCTGGGCGTCATTTAAAGGCTCTTTTTTTCGCAACTGTACCAACACTTTCAACAGGCTAAAGGCAATCTGTCGATTTTCAGGAGACAGGGTCAGGGCCTGTTGCAGATTGTTAAAAGCTGGCAGCATACGATTTTCTTTGTAATTCACCGCTGCCATCTCTTTAAGCTCTTTGGTGGTAAAACTGATTTCCCGGCGCTCAATTTCTTCCTGCTTAAGATATTCATCAACCACCTGACTGGAAAAAGTATCCCCTTCAATTTTTGCACGTAATTTATCGAGCAGCGCCAAACAGTGTTCTTTCATGCCCAGCTCGTGAAAGGCTTTCATTTTATCCAGGTTATCTTCCATCGACTCGCCGACCAGCTCCGGCTTTTTTTGTTTCATGATGGCTTCTGCACCCTGTTTATTTTTTTGCAGACACAACATGCGGGCGCGGATCACGGATAACGGCGCTTCCAGCTGACTTTCCAAAGTGGCATTACGGCCTAACCGTTCAAGCTCCTGGTCTACTTTTAGCAACCACTTGTCTGCTTCTGGCTGACTAAGACCACAGGCCAAATCCAGCGTCGCCCTGATGACATTTAACGTCAGCTCCGGTGAATCATGAATAGAATTACGGGCATAACGGGCCATATTCTGCACCGCGCTAAGCTGACCAGTTTTATCATGATTGAGGCGGGCCAAATCCCATAACCGTTTGTTGCGTTCGATATTACGGGGCGCCAGCAAACTGGCTTGCTTTACGTGTTCGTAAGCCTGTTCATACTGTTCTTTTTCCAGGTGATACTGCGCCAGCAGGTCCAGCGTCTGAAACTGAGTATCGCGCCGGCCAAGCAAATCTTCAATAAGTGGCTCCGCGGTCTCCAGATTGTTTTGTTTTAACAGCGCCTTAACCAGCCCGACATGCATCCAGGGGTGATCAGACTGTTTAAGCAAATTGAGATAATACGCTTCAGCTTCACTATACTCGCGCAGCTGCATCAAACACTCACCGATTATCCGCCGCAACCGCGGGTGAAATTCCAACACGTTGGGATCGTTGAGCTGTCGTTGCGCATAATAAATTGCGGTAGAGTAATCGTGATGATGCAGGCAATGCAGTAGCTTATGCAGTTTGCTACGAATGGCGATGAGGTGAATCAGACGATCTTCGATATGCTTCCGGTTTAAAGGCTTAACCCAAAAGTCGTCAGGCTGCATTTCCATTATGCAATTCACCAGCTCCGGACTGGTTTCTGCGCTTAAAAAAATCACTGTGGTTTGTTCGGATATGAACTGGTGGTGTTTCAGCTCTTCGAACAGATGAAAGCCGTCTTTATCATGACTGATATTGAATGCGATAAGCACAAAGTCGTAAACCGACTTTTCGCATAACCGTAAGGCATGGTATGCATTTAAAGCATTACTGATCCGGGTTATCCCTACTTCCTTGAAGGCTGACGATACCTGATCGTGAACCAAGCCCTGATTATCAATAATTAATACGCTAAGCTCGTTGACTGGCTTTGGCGGAGGAAATTTTTCCATTAAAAACACTTCACTGTGAGATTATATTACAGGCCAATTCAATACCGGCGGGCGTTCAGGTGCAACACAACAAGCTGAATTTTTGCTGGGCTGCAACCAATGTTGCCACGGTAAAAAGTGAAAGCCAAGCGGCAGCGCAGGCTAACCCTGGTCTTCTGGCCATATACTACATGCGTACCGGTTTCGCCCGTTGCGTTTCGCCCGATACAAGGCGGCATCCGCGCAATCCACCAGAATACGTTCATCTGGCATGTAATCGGTAATTTGACTAAATGCTGTAGTGACGATGCCGATACTGACGGTTAAATAGTTATGCTGCGACGCATAATCATGCACATAGCGTTGTTTGTTGAATATTTCCAGAATCTGGGTGGCAACGGCTTGTGCCCCGCTTTGATCGGTACCGGTTAAGATAATACCAAACTCTTCGCCTCCCAGTCGGCTTACCAAATCGGTCGCGCGGCGCACGCAAGCTTCAAGGTTGCGGGCCACATGAACCAGACAGTCATCCCCTTTGCCGTGGCCATAGCCGTCGTTATATGCTTTGAAATCATCAATATCGATAATCAGCAATGACAGGCAGGCTTGCTCACGATGACAATGATCAATTTCTGAGAGCATGGTTTCATCAAACCGCCGACGGTTCGCCAACCCCGTGAGCGGGTCGGTGGCCGCTAAGGATTCAAGCTGCAAGGTTTGTTGATACAAACGGGTATGCGTTTGGACTCTGGCCTTTAAAATTGCTTCTTCAATGGGTTTGGTTATGTAATCTACCGCCCCCAGTTCAAACCCTTCGGTTTGCTGATTGACGGTATCCTGCGCGGTGACAAATATAATGGGGATCGGCTGGGTGTGGTCATTTTGTTTTAATTGTCGACAGACATCAAAGCCGCTGAGACCCGGCATCACCACATCCAGCAATATCAGTTCAGGACTGAGTGCCTGTGCCTGTTCCAACCCTTGTTGCCCGGTGGTACTGACAAATACATCATACATGGGGATAAAGCTTCAGCGACCCGCTGAACCGACATCACATCATCATCAATAATTAATACTTTCGCTCTGGCCCGAGACGACATATAGCATCCTACTAATATTAGACTAAAGTATGCACAATCCTGATTTTCGATCTATTCTTGATACAAACAAGTTCATTGCAGATTGCCCGCTATGGCGTCATTTGCTATACCCCCACCTCGACTACAATCGATGCCTGGCCATCTGAGCAACAGGAGCACCAATGAGTGAGGCACTGGTTTCAATAGATTTTCTCGTAGTGCTGACGTACTTTAGTATTTCCTTGCTAATTAATTACTTACGCAATCAGGTTGATGCGAAGCAACACCAGTTTATCCTACTTATTGCTATTATTGTGGTAACGGCTGCAGGTCTGGAACGCCTGAATCAGGTAACCAACGAATGGCTGCTTCCCGAGTCTATTATTTTGTTGACACTGGTATCCTGTGCTATCGCAGCGGCGTATACCGTGTATACAGTTTATAGATGCAAACCGGCCATGACGCAATCTTCAACACCTATTTTTGATCCGTCAGTAGCTTACCGTGCGCCGGACCTCCCTCTTGACCGGGGCGCCATACCGCTGTCTTCTGGTTCAGCTGACAGTCTGCTTTATCAGACCTTACCGGTCTGGCTAATCGCCTATAGCGAAGAAAAGTTTACCTCCTGCTGGCAGAGCACACCCACCACCAGACTATTCGCTGATTATCCCGACTGGTACTGGATTAATCCGGCTGACCAGGCCCTGGTGTTTCAGACCACCCTGCACCACTTTTTGCAACAATGCGCACAAAGTACCAAAACTGAGCATGTTTTCACTCTGTCCGCCGCGGTAACCATCTCGGTGCGTCGGGTATCAGGCCATCACTTGTTGCTGCACTTTCATAGCGTGACACTTACGCCGCAAAGTGGGCCATGCGATATTGAATATGGTGCATTAAAACAGGCATTTAATGCTTCTATAGCCGGCGTATTTGTTTTTGACGCAGTGCACCAGCAGCCTTTTTTTATTAATGACCGGTTCGAAAAAATTACCGGTTACAGCAATCTTTCAGCGATGCAAAAGGGACCGTTGGCATTATGGCGCCTGGTGCACAAAGAAGACCGTAAAAAAGTAATGCGCCACTTCCGGCTTTTGATGCTGCACCCTGGCAGCGAGATTACTCACAGCCCGATTCAATTCAGATTTTTTCACGCAAAACAAAAATGGGTTTGGCTAATGGGGCAGTATTCGATTCTTAGCTTTACCCCGGAACAAACTATACAGCACATCATGGGAAGTCACCTGGATATTACTCATCTGCACCGCTTGCAGAATAACCTGGTACGGGCCAAAGAAGAGGCCGAACAGGCTAATCAAACCAAAACCGAATTTCTGGCCAATATGAGTCACGAGATCAGAACGCCTATGAATGCCGTTCTGGCGCTTACCGACATGGTATTGCAGATGGAGCTGGGCACCACACAACGAGAATATTTGTCAAAAGTGCAGCAGTCTTCACAATCGCTTCTGGGCATTTTGAACGATATTCTGGACTATTCAAAACTGGAGGCGGGAAAACTTAGGATCACCTTTGAAACCTTCGATCTTTATACTCTGCTGTCTGAGGTTCTGCACCTTTTTAGCGTCAGTGCCGGCGAAAAAAAACTGCAGCTACTTTGCGATCTTAAGCCAGACTGTCCACGATGGGTAGTCAGTGATGCCATGCGCATAAAGCAAATCATTTCCAACCTTGTAGGCAATGCCATCAAGTTTACCGAATCCGGAAGCGTATGCCTGCAGGTGCATTGTCAAAAAGAGCAACAAGGCCAAAGTTTGCAATTTAAGGTTATCGATACCGGCATCGGTATGGAGAAAGAGCAGCTAGCTACCTTATTTGCTGCGTTTTCCCAGGCAGATAACTCTATTTGCCGGCGCTATGGTGGCAGCGGACTAGGATTATCTATTTCCAGAAAACTTGCGGAACTGTTAAATGGACAGTTAAACAGCATCAGCACGCCGGCTTCTGGCAGCCGGTTTTGCTTTTCATTGCCATTACGCCTACCCGAGCATTCTGTGCCCCCCAGCGGAGTCAGTAAATTACAAACCGGCATTGTGACCAAGGCGTCTTCCTATGGTCGTACCTATCATTATTGCGAAATGCTGAACACAGAAATTGTGTTTCAGCAAAGCCTGAGCGATTTTTTCCACGCTAAAGCACCTGAATGTGACATATTGCTTGTCGATCTAAGTAGCTCTACGCCTGCCGAACAACGCACTATCATGCACCAGTTGCTCACCCACGGCTCGGTAATGTCCATTCGCTCGGGCCTGGTGTTAATTGGCTCGTCTGAATATGCGCATAGCACTGCCACCGACATTATTTTAAACCAGCCTTCCGTATGGGTGTTCCCTCCTTATCTGCCCAGCGACCTAGAATCTGCCATGGTGTCGCTGGTTTCAAAACTCGGTGCGCAGCGACAAATAGATCCCCCTCAGGAACAAGTCCAATTCGCCGGATGCCGGGCGTTGGTGGTGGAAGACAACCTCACCAACCAATATGTGGCACAGCAATTACTTAGCCATCTTGGCTTTACGGTAAAACTGGCGAGCAATGGTGAGCAGGCACTTAGCTGCGTGGAAGAACAGACCTTTGATGTAATTTTTATGGACTTGCAAATGCCCGGCATGGATGGCTATTCAACTACATTGGCCATGAAGCAACGTCCGGCACTGGCCAATATACCGATTATTGCGATGTCTGCAGCGGTATTGGATCAAGACAAACAACGGGTAATCAACACCGGCATGGATGCCCATATACCCAAGCCAGTGGACCGGCAGGTGCTGTTGGAAACTTTAAAGAAATATTTAAAACCCAAGGCTCAGGCTCCCACTCAATCAGCCCCAGCGGTAGCTCCATCCTTTTGCGAAACTCAGAGCAAAACTACCAGCAAACAACTTTGTTTGTTATTGCCGGGTTTTAATATCGCCGGGGTGCTTCGGCGTCTGGGTGGCGATACCGGCCACTATCGGCAATTATTGGTGAATTTCAACTATGAATTTGGCGAAAAAACCCATGTCGCCGACCTTCACTCTAAACCAGAGCATCAGCGTTACATGCATTCACTTAAAGGTCTGGCCGCGACCATCGGCGCTGAGCGTTTGTCGCAACTGGCCGCCGACGCTGAAAAACAACTGGCGGCGGGTCGGCCCGGTAACATTCATATCGTAGCCGATGAGCTCGGTGTGGTGCTTAAAACCCTTCGACATTGTCTGGCGAATTTGCCCGAAGAAACGACCGATTATGTATTGCGACCTTTGGATGACTTAGACGAATTACGGGCACGCCTGGAAAAGCGAAGTTATTTACGCCAGAGTGATATCGCGCGGTATCGAGCATGTCTGGAGCGACATTTCGGCCAGCAAAAAGCGCAGCAGATATGTCAGGCAATGGCCCGGTTGGACTACAGCAGGGCTATCCAGCTGTTATCAGCATCGCCGACTTAATCCGGCTTATTTTGGTGGGTCAATCTTATTGCCGATACTGGTGTTAACCCGATACCAGCCAGCAATAGAAAATCGGTTTTTGCACGCCGGTCGAACCTCGTGGGGAAACTCTTCACTTAAAAACAAGACTACCGTGCCCAGTGCCGGCGTCACCCGTATTCCGGTGGTATCTTCGTCATTTTGATACAGAACCAGTTCGCCGCCATGCTCCGGGTCCCAGTCCGGATTCAGATACGTCACCATCGACAACACGCGATTAGAAGCGCCTTTAAAGGCATCATAATGGCGTTTGTAAAAGTCACCTGGCCGGTAATAGGCAAAATGACTTTCAAATGAAAACAGCCCCATAAATAGCCGCCGGTTAAGATAGGTTTTTAAGTCATTACACCAGTTTAACCACTGAGAACCCGTCTCGCTGGATCCATCAATCCAGCAAACCTTGTCGGTTCGAATGCTCTCGTTTTTATGAAACTTCTGTTTGCGTCCTATCCCGGCTTCTGCAAAATAATCCTGGCCTAAGGCACATTGATACTGATAAAGCGCGTCTGCCATAACCGGCGATAAGGCATTTGGCTGTATGCTGTAACCCTGCTGTTGAAGCTGGACGGCGATGCGCTCAAACAATGCGTGATCGTTAGTGGATGCCGCGTCAGACATACTACTGTGAGGCATTTAGGGTATCCTGCAAATGAGTCAATACAAAACGCCAGTTTATACGTCATCCGTTGGTTTATGGCAATGACTTTACAGCGCTTTTTTATTCACACTGAAGACACTAAAACCTAATCCAAATACCTGCGCGCAGGGTATAAGATATCTTATGTAAGTGGTTCATTGTTACGGCATTATTAGCTGTAATTGTAGAGGCAGTATATGAGTCAGGATCAAACCTCGGTGGAAGATACCGAACATCATCTGGAGCTTAGAAATTTAAGGCTGGATGACTATAATGATGTAAGAGAGTTAATGGACAGGGTGTACGCCAAAGTGGGCGGTGCCTGGCCCTACCGTAATTTTAAAGCCCAGGTAACCACCTTTCCCGATGGCCAGATTTGTATCGAAGACAAGGGCAAAGTGGTTGCGTTTGCTATCTCTGTCATTGTCGATTATGACCAGTTTGGCGATAAGCACAGCTATGATGAAATTACCGGTGATGCCTACCTGACCACGCATGATCCAAACGGCGATGTGCTTTACGGGGTCGAAGTTATTGTATGTCCAAATTACCGGGGTCTGCGTTTAGGTCGACGGTTGTACGAGGCACGCAAAGATTTGTGTCGAAATCTCAACCTAAAGTCAATTATGGCCGGTGGGCGGATCCCCAATTACACCAATTATTCTTCGTTGATGACACCCTATGAATATATCGAGCAAGTCAAATCAAAAGATATATACGATCCTATCTTAACCTTTCAGCTCGCCAACGGCTTTGAGGTGAAGCAGGTGATGACCGCCTATTTGCCGCAGGATGAAGACTCTAAGGGTTATGCCACCCTCTTGCAGTGGCATAACATTTATTACGAGCCAAACACACCGCTGCTTATTAGCGCCAAAAAGTCGAATGCCCGTATAGGCTTAATTCAATGGCAGATGCGCTACTTCAATAATGTTGAAGAACTGCTTCAGCAAGTTGAATATTTTGTCGATGCATTGTCAGATTATGGCTGTGATGTGGCCCTGTTCCCAGAGTTTTTTAATGCACCACTGATGGGATTGAGCCCGGACCCATCGTCAATTGATGCAATTTGGCATCTAGCCACCTACACCGACGAAATTCTGACCGCGGTTTCGCACTTGGCGGTGTCGTACAACATTACTATCATCGCAGGCTCTATGCCGGTAATTGAAGAAGATGAGTTGTACAATGTCGCCTATGTGTGCAAGCGAGACGGCACCATAGAGAGCCAGTACAAATTGCACCCCACGCCGCATGAGAAAAAAGACTGGATCATGAAAGGTGGCGACAGCTTGAAAACCTTTGATACCGACTTTGGACGCATTGGGGTACTGATTTGCTACGATGTTGAATTTCCGGAACTGTCGCGTATTCTGGCCGAACAGGAAATGCAAATTTTGTTCGTGCCGTTTTGGACCGATACAAAAAATGGTTTCTTACGGGTACAACGCTGTGCACAGGCCCGCGCCATCGAAAACGAATGCTATGTCGCCATTGCCGGTAGCGTAGGTAACTTGCCTAAAGTGGACAATGTCGATATTCAGTATGGTCAGTCGGCGGTTTATTCCCCATCCGATTTTGCTTTTCCGCATGATGCAATTGTGTCGGAAACCACCCCAAATACGGAAATGACGTTGATTGTCGATTTGGATTTGGACAAACTCACCCGTTTACAAAACGAAGGGTCGGTACGAAATTATCTTGACCGCCGTCGCGACTTGTACCGGGTTGAATGGATTGGTAATCGTTCCTAATCAGGTTCGCACTCACACAAGGGGCCTTCGGCCCCTTTTTTCATGCACGAGCCGTGCATATAAAAACTCATAGCCTACTGCGCACAATTTTTGCTTATAACTTTATCCATACCCCAAAGCCGCTGTCGGTATGCCGAGCGGGAAGGACAAATGGTGGGTGCTTTATTGCGACTATCGTCTTGCGGTTAAACCTGCAGGAACACCGCTGAAACTATGGTATTAGCACAGAAATCACGCTAACATGCTTTTCTCATAGTGTTAATTTCGCCAAATATATCAGAAGTAAAGAGAGTTATGGCAAACGATTCAAGAAACGATGATTTCCCTACTATTCGACTGGATGAAGAAGATCGTCGCGATTACGAAAAAAAACGGCATACTGCTGCACATACCATAAAGCCCGATGAGCCGGCTCCGGCCTCCTCTGACCCAGGTTCTCCTGAGCCAAAGAGTAAGGGCGGTGCCAGTACTATTCTGGTAGTGCTGGTATTGTTGCTGGCACTGGCTGGTTTGGGTGGGTGTTACTATTTGTACACACTGCTGCAGCAACAGCAAGCCGTCGCCCTGCAGGCAGAAGATCGTATCGCCGAGCTGGAACGCAAGCTTTCGGCTACCGATGAAGAAATGGGCGAGTCTACTGTGGCCTTACAAGTAAAGGTTAATGAGCTGGCGGAAAAATCAAAAGAATTATGGGAGCAAATGGACAAGCTCTGGGCGTCGGCCTGGCGTCGAAACCAAAAAGAAATTACGGATTTGGGCGCAAAAGTTAATAGCATGCAAAAAGATCTTAACGGCTCCATTAGCAGCGTGGCAGATGATGTGAAGACACATCAAAGCCGGTTAACCTCGATGAAAAATCAGCAAGCGTCCCTGGCTGATGAAATCCTGGCTCTGAACGTGGCTTTAGACCAGGTAAATAATGATAAAAGTCAGACGCGGCAGAATGTTCAAAATGTGAATGACAAACTGAGCGTGTTGGAAAAACGTAACAATACCCTGGCGAATCGTATCAGCTCAATGGAAAACGAAATTCGTAGTATTGCGACCAAGGTCATCAGTTCTCCGGGTGGCCAGGCGCCATCAAATTAACAGTATAGTTCAGATGCTTTAGCATCAGCACTTTATAAAAACCGCCGGCGACCCCGGCGGTTTTTTTATAAATGCGCGGTGCTGGCACCTCAGCGGCAAGTTCCCGAACCACCTGCACGTAAGCCGTTGACGCCGGGCTTATGTATGCTTCCAAAAGCTCGTAGAACGGTAATTTAACCCACAAATTCCATCCCGCAGCCCTTCGCAAACTAAGCTACAATAAAGCCATATGGTAGGCAAGCCATGCGGAAACTTAAGTTCCGGCAGCTTTGAGGCAGTAAGGATATTTCGATGTCACACCAGCATGCACACCATCACTTTCATCACGATGATCATAGCTCAGAAAAAATTGGCTGGGCATTTTTTCTTAATTTTGGCTTTACGATTGTGGAGTTTATCGGCGGCTGGCTCACCAACAGTACGGCCATAATGGCTGATGCTGTGCATGATTTGGGCGACACCATTTCGATTGGCAGCGCCTGGGTATTGAATAAACTCGGCCATAAAAAAGCAAACCACCAATTTACCTATGGCTATAAACGTCTTAGTTTATCTGGGGCGCTGATCAACACCCTGGTGCTGACTATCGGTTCGATGTGGGTGCTCAGTGAGGCCATCCCCCGCTTACTGGCTCCCCAGATGCCCCAAACAGAAGGAATGATGGTGCTGGCAGTGTTAGGGATTGCGGTAAATGGCTTTGCCGCTTACAAACTACACGGGGGCCATACACTCAACGAAAAAGTATTGAACTGGCATCTATTGGAAGATGTGCTGGGTTGGGTGGCGGTCATGATTGTCGCTATTATTATGCAATTTGTAGCCTGGCCTATTTTAGATCCTTTGTTGTCTGTGGCATTTACGCTGTTTATCATGGTAAACGTAATCAGACACGGGGCTCAAACCCTAAAACTGTTTTTTCAAGCCTCCCCCACCTCGCCAGCGGTTGAAGAGGTAGAACAACAACTTTTGAATATCCCTCAGGTACAGGAAATTCATCAGTTGCATATCTGGTCGTTAGATGGCGAGCATCATGTGGTGAGCGCGCATGTGATAAGTCACTGTTCTTCACTGGAGGACTACAACAACCTGAAAAAACAGGTTGCAGATGCCTTACAGCCGTTCGGCTTTGCCAATACCACTATAGAGGTGGAGCTGGCCGAGGAAGAGTGTCGGGATAACGTAACCAGTCTGGTCTAGCAGGCCTCTAAAAAAGCGTTAGCAAGGCCAGTTAACGGAATCGACGCTATCGCAGCGCAACGTCAACGGCGCGCGCTTTATCGCGGTAGCGAGATAGCAGGAGGGATATAAAGCGGGTTGAGATCGAAGCCAGGTAGCGAAGCTTCGTAATACAGGCATACCACGGCTCAGCCAACTCAGAGCAAATAGTATAAGCCAGGCGCCTCAACCTTAAAGAGTTGGCGGATCATTCTCTTCGTTGTTAGGGTTTCTTAGCGCTACCTCTATCTGATTTTTCCACTCTTTTCTTTTTCTTTCGTTCGTTCTTGTCGGTTACGATTTTAATCGCCTCATCCTTGGTCAGATTCGGGTGTTTTTCGACCAGTTCTTTAACCCTGTCATCAAATTTTGCCATCGTTAAGTCTCGTGTATTGAATGTTGGAATATAATAGCAATTTTTAGCTTCTAACGGGGACAGATTGACCGCTCCTTGAAAAAATAACGCTACGAACATGCGTCGTAACAAGGCAGTTAAACATCGCCAGGTCACAAATCTTATTCTTCGAGCCACATGCGAGCATTCACGGGGAATTGTTCGTGTTACCCCTGACAACGATAACGATAAGAAATAATGATAATCGCCGGATTGCCGGGCGGTGTGAGACCAGGTGATAAGTGCTGTTCATTGGGCAACAGCAATAGCCACAAAGGATTTCCTTAAAACTCCCGGCTTTCTGATGCTTTCAGGCAGCCGGCACTGGATATTGATAGCTCGCTTGTGGATATTGTCGACCTCAGGCCATCTGGTTTTGAAAATTTACTATGCGTTGTAAGCCACTTGATATAGCTAACCCAGAAAGTCACAGCCTGAATTACCTTGCGACGAATTATGACAGAAATGCGAGCGCAGCTGCGTTGGCCTGCATAAGTCTATTCGTGTTCTTTTTTTGCTTTGCTCTTAAGAATACCTTTTACCATGACGTAGATATTGTGAATGGTCAAAAACAAGCAGGTCAGAGCAACAATCAAAAAGGGTAGAAAAATCTGCAACAGCTCGCCATAGCTAACGTAAGCCAGGATACCGCAGACAATACATATAGAAAATTCAACGAATGTGGCCTCGAATACGGTTTTTATATTGGTGATAATTGGCTGGGGAAGTATGTGAATTTGTATCCCATCGTGTTTCCTTATCAATGAGTCGTCGCTGCCAGGCTATTGAGTATGACAAATCACAGACACCGACTACTCTCCGTTAAATGCCCTTTCGGCTTCGCTAATTTGTTTATGATATTCCTTTGAACTGATTAACCCGGCATTAAACTGCTTACTGACCTTTTGTTTTTTCAAAATAAACACGTATTCCATTGCTGCTAACAGGTAGCCATATTTTTGTTCTGAGAACTGGCCTGCCTTGAACTGTTGGTAGGCATTTTGGTTGTTCCAGCTTTGACCCTTTTGGGGCCTCGGCTAGCGTATAGTCATTTTTAAAATAGCCGAATTTGCTACCACGCGGCCGTTGTCTTGATGGCTTTTGGCACACAGATAAAGCAGATAATTGACCAAGTCCTGTGCACCGTACCAATGCCAGTCAAAGTTCGCAGAACACGCCCCAATGACCTGCCCCTGTGGATTTAAGATATCAATTTTACCTTTTGCACAGCCAGATAATAAACAAGCTGCTATCACTAGTAAAAAAATCTTCCGGGAACACGCTTTCATTAATCAATATTCCGTATGACAATGACTGGAAAAATACTAAGAGCACCTCAGGTGAGAACACAAAAATAGCAGCGAACCTTTTTGACGAAGTTACTGCTATTATTTAACTAATTAGTATTATAATTTTCAATTGACCTTGATGTTGCCTTTACGGGCCTGCTGCGTAGCCGTATAGGGAATGATTATCGTGTCCGCTGCGAATGACAATGCGGTATCCACCAAAATATAGGTCACTGCACTGGGCCGGGCATTTGAATTCACATATTGTCCGGGCTCGCCATAAAACATACAAAAGTTATACAGCACGCCGCTGTAGACTCTCGGAATTTCTTTTCAATAACTTTTATTGCCAGCGTAGCTATGGGAACCCGATCGTATTTAGGATCAACAGTCAATATGGCTGCACAACCGCTACATAGTAATGCGGGTAGTATCACTCACGCCTGTTTCATCCGTGAGTTTCTGATAATTGATTACCGAATGACCATACCTAGGTGCGGAAAATAAGTCGACAGCTTTTCAAGCACTAATCTTCAGGCACAAAAAAAGCGCTCCGAGGAGCGCTTTTTCAGCAAATCTTATCTTAGCGACGGATGCCCAGACGCTTGATCAGATCCAGATAACCCTGGGCATTTTTGCCTTTCAGGTAATCAAGAAGCTTACGACGCTGGCTAACCATGCGCAGCAGACCACGACGAGAATGGTGATCTTGTTTGTGTGCAGCAAAGTGAGACTGAAGTTTACCGATGTTGTGAGTCAACAGCGCGATTTGAACTTCTGGTGAACCGGTATCACCTTCTTTTACGCCGTAATCGGCTACGATGTCCGCAGTTTCTTTTTTAGTTAGTGACATAGTGTTCTCCTAATAAGGATGTGAAAGTTGGCCGATCACTAATTCAGCCAACTTATGAAGAGCGCGTATTATAATGACACAGCGCAGTGACGCAAGGGTAAATTGCCTTACCGTGGGTTTTTAACTAAAAAACCACCCGTCGTTTGGGGCTGACAAATATTTTGTCGGTGCCGCGAAACGCAGGTTGGTCCATTGGCGTCTTCACCCCTTCGCCTACCCCCAGAAACAGCGCGTCATCGTTACTGGTATCGTACACCTGGTAAAATTCATGTTCCTGAATTTCAGGCCCGGACGGGTCAGTAACACTCTGACCATTGTCAAAACGCTGACGCTGAGCCGCATCAATATGGATTGCCGGTAACCGGCAAACCGCACTCTGCATTGGCACCAGTAAAGCATCCAGCGCCTCGAAGTCGGGCTGTTGTTCATCATCTCCACGCAGCGCTTCCAGTTGCTCGATGGTCACCATATTGGCGGTGGGGTAATCGGCGACTTCGGTGCGATGCAGGCGAGTTACGTAGGCACCACAGCCAAGCTGTTGACCAATATCGTCCACCAGGGAGCGGATATACGTACCTTTGCTACATTTTACGCGTAGCTCAACCTCAGGCAATGCAATACGCTTGATCTCCAACTCAAAGATTTCAATATCGCGGGGTTCCCGAGGCACCTCGATACCCTGACGGGCATAATGATACAACGGCTTGCCCTGATATTTGAGCGCAGAAAACATGGACGGGATCTGTTTACTTTTACCCAGAAAGCTCAGGCACGTCTGGGTGACCTGAGCGTCCGTAACATTAACGGGGTTTTCTTCAACAATCTCGCCATCGGCATCTGAAGTAGTAGTTCGCACACCCAGCCTGGCCGTTACCTCATAGGTTTTTTCCGCTTCGAGTAAAAACTGAGAAAACTTGGTGGCTTCGCCAAGGCAAATGGGCAGCATACCACTGGCCAACGGGTCCAGTGCGCCGGTATGTCCGGCCTTTTGCGCCTGATACAGCCAGCGCACTTTTTGTAACAGCTGATTTGACGAGCCGCCCACCGGTTTGTCTAATAAGACAATTCCATTGATGGCACGGCCCTTACGACGTTTTGCCATTTACTCCTGCTCTTCACCTGAGTCTTGTTGACGGGCCTTATCTTTGGCCACAACTTCTGAGACCAGCGAAGACATACGAATACCTTCAGTAATCGAGGTGTCTTCAAAGAAATGCAGATTAGGAACGGAACGCATTCGCAAACGTTTGGCCAGCAGACTACGCATGAAGCCTTTGTTGTCTTCCAGCTGTTTAACCTGCGCTTTATGATCGACCTCTTCACCATAAATCGTCACAAAGACTTTAGCGTGAGCAAGATCCCGCGACACTTCTACATCAGAAACGGTAATGAGGGGCATATCACCAATACGATGTTTGTACTCGTTTTGAATGATACTGGCGACTTCTTTATGTACCTGCTGACCTACACGGTCAGTACGGGAAAATTCGCGTGCCATGATAAAAACTCCTATATATATTACACAGACAAAAACGGGGGCGCCTGGCCCCCGCTTTATCTAATGTGCTTGCCGCAGATTAAATCTCGCGGGCAACCTCAATCACCTGGAACACCTCGATTTGGTCTCCGACCTTAACATCGTTGTAGTTCTTAACGCCGATACCACACTCCATACCGTTACGTACATCCTGTACGTCGTCTTTGAAGCGGCGCAGTGACTCAAGCTCACCTTCATAGATTACAACGTTTTCACGCAGAACCCGGATCGGTGCACTACGTTTAATCACGCCTTCAGTAACCATACAGCCGGCAATCGCACCCAGCTTCGGCGACTTAAAGACATCACGTACTTGAGCCAGACCAATGATTTCCTGTTTGAATTCTGGTGCCAGCATACCACTCATGGCCGCTTTCACTTCATCAATCAGATTATAAATAACGCTGTAATAGCGCAGGTCAATTTCTTCGCTTTCCAGTACGCGACGCGCTGAGGCATCAGCACGGACATTAAAGCCAACTACGATAGCGCCAGAAGCGGCTGCCAGCGTGGCGTCGGTTTCTGTAATACCACCAACACCACTACCCACGATGTTGACCTTAACTTCGCTGGTCGACAGCTTCGCCAGTGACTCGGCGATGGCTTCTACGGAACCTTGTACATCCGCTTTAAGGACGATGTTCAGCTCGCTGACTTCACCTGAGGCCATGTTTGAGAACATGTTTTCAAGTTTAGCTTTCTGCTGACGGGCCAGTTTAATCTCGCGTTTTTTCTGATGGCGCTTAGAAGCAACTTCACGGGCCTTACGCTCGTCGTTCACTACTGCGGCGTCTTCACCAGCAACCGGTACACCCGATAAGCCCAGCACTTCTACCGGAGTAGAGGGCCAGCCACTTTAATCTCAATGCCGTTTTCATCGCGCATCGCACGAACACGGCCATATTCTTCACCACACAACAGGATATCGCCAGCGCGTAGCTCGCCTTCCTGAATCAGTACCGAAGCAACTGGTCCACGCCCTTTATCCAGACGAGACTCAATAACAATACCGCGACCCGGGCCTTTTTCAACGGCTTTAAGGTCTAGCAGTTCCGCCTGCAGGTTGATGGCTTCCAGCAGCTGGTCAACGCCCATACCGGTTTTGGCAGAAACATTCACAAACTGGTGCTCACCGCCCCACTCTTCAGAGATAACTTCAAGCTGAGACAGCTCAGTTTTAACCCGCTCTGGGTCAGCTGATTCTTTGTCCATCTTGTTAACCGCAACAATCAGTGGCACACCCGCAGCGCGGCTGTGTTGTACTGCTTCTTTGGTTTGCGGCATTACGCCATCGTCGGCGGCCACGACCAGAATAACGATATCGGTGGCGGTCGCACCACGTGCACGCATGGCGGTAAACGCGGCGTGTCCTGGTGTATCCAGGAAGGTGACATCGCCATTATCTGACTGAACCTTATAAGCACCAATGTGCTGGGTAATACCACCGGCTTCGCCTGCAGCAACTTTCGCGCGGCGAATGTAATCCAGTAATGAGGTTTTACCATGGTCAACGTGACCCATGATGGTTACCACCGGCGCTCGCGGTACAATTTCACCGTCGGTGCCTTCGGCTAACAATTCTTCTTCAAGTGCATTGTCATTAACCAGTTCATATTTGTGACCCATTTCTTCAACCACCAATACGGCAGTTTCCTGGTCGAGAACCTGGTTAATGGTTGCCATCTCGCCCATTTTCATCATGGTCTTGATAACAGTATTAGACTTGACCGCCAGTCGACTGGCAAGTTCGCCAACCGTAATGGTTGCGCCTATTTTCACAACACGTTCTACGGGTTGTGCTGGTTTATTAAAGCTTTGCTTCAAATGTTCTCCTGCGTTTTTCTTCGACTTCTTACGACGTCGTGGGGTGCGCTCAACCTGCTGATCCTGTTCATCTTCAGCCTGTTGCGCATAACGATTAGAATGCAAGTGTACTTCTTCGGCTTCCTGACGTTTGCGGCGCTCTTCTTCTTCTTTCCAGCGACGCTCATTTTCTTCAGCCAGTTTACGAGCTTCTTCAGCTGCACGCTTTGCTTCTTCTTCGTATTTCTTCTGTGCTTCAGACTCCTGAGCCTGGCGAAGACGCTCTTCTTCTTTACGGGCAGCTTCGGCTTCGGCTTTTTCTTCAGCACTCATCTCGGCTTCAGGCTTGCCGGCAGGTTGCTCTGCTGATGCTTCTTTCTGAGCTTCACGTTTTGCTTTTGCCGCTTCATCAGCCGCTTTTTTCGCTTCGGCTTCCTGACGGGCCTTTTCCTGGGCAATACGTTTTGCTTCTGCCGCTTCGGCAGCCGCTTTTTCTTCTGCTTCCTGTTGCAGACGAGCTTCTTCTTCCTGACGCTTCTGCTCTTCAATGTCGCTACGTTTAACGTAGGTACGCTTCTTACGTACTTCAACCTTGACTGACTTTGATTTGCCTACACTCAGCGTACTGGTGGTTTTACGTTGCAGTGTCATGCGGCTTGGCTCGCTAATGCCACCGGTACTGCCGTGTTGCTTGCTCAGATGATCAAGAAGCTGTCGTTTCTCGTCTTCGGTCACCTGTTCATTTGCATCTTTAGTGATGCCTGCATCTTTAAACTGAGTAACCAGACGGTCAACGGTCGTTCCGATGTCACTGGCGAGCTTTTCTACAGATACTTCTGCCATTACGTGTTTATCCCCTTGTTGACCTTATTCTTCATTAAACCAGACGATATTACGGGCAGCCATGATAAGTTTACCGGCGCTCTCTTCGTCTAGTTCATCAATATCGCTTATATCGTCTGTGCCCTGCTCTGCCAACTCTTCTAAGTCGGTGATGCCGCGGCTGGCCAGTAGATATGCGACATGTTTGCTCATGCCTTCTAAATTCAGCAAGGCTTCAGTTGGCTCGGCACCTTCCAGTGATTCTTCACTGGCCAGCGCCTTAGTGGTCAATACTGCACGGGCACGATTACGCAGCTCTTCGACCATATCTTCATCCAGCCCTTCAATGGCCAGCAGTTCGCTTACAGGCACATAGGCCACTTCTTCCAGCGTACTGAATCCTTCGTCCACCAGCACACCGGCAAAATCTTCATCAATGTCCAGATATTCTGTGAACAGCTTCAACACTTTTGAGTTTTCTTCTTCGTGCTTCGCATTGAGATCATCAATGGTCATCACGTTTAGCTCCCAACCGGTCAACTGACTGGCCAGACGCACATTTTGTCCGCTACGGCCAATGGCCTGTGCCAGGTTGTCGGCTTCTACCGCCACATCCATGGTGTTATTGTCTTCATCAACCACGATAGAGGCAACTTCGGCCGGGGCCATAGCATTGATAACAAACTGCGCCGGATTTTCATCCCACAGCACAATATCAACCCGCTCACCGCCAAGTTCACCCGAAACCGCCTGTACACGTGAACCACGCATACCCACACACGCCCCAACCGGATCAAGACGTTTGTCGTTGGTTTTAACCGCGATTTTTGCCCGCGAACCCGGATCCCGCGCTGCCGATTTAATTTCCAGAGTTTCTTCTGCAATTTCCGGCACTTCTAAGCGGAACAGCTCAACCAGCATGTCTGGATGAGTCCGGCTGATAAACAACTGCGCGCCACGTGCTTCGGGGCGAATAACATACAGTAATCCGCGCACCCGGTCGCCTGGACGGAAGGTTTCGCGCGGCAACATATCATCACGATAGATAACGCCTTCGGCGTTGTTGCCTAAATCAACAATGATGTTGTCACGATTTACTTTCTTAATTGTACCGGTAACCAGTTCGCCAACCTTGTCTTCGTACTCGGCAATCATTTGTGCCCGTTCGGCTTCACGAACCTTTTGCACGATAACCTGTTTGGCGGTCTGAGTAGTTATGCGGTCGAATTTAATTGATTCAATCTGTTCTTCAACATAATCGCCCAGTTGCAGATCGGGTTCGTCGACCTGCGCTGCAGAAATCGTAATTTCTGCATACGGGTTGGTTTGTTCCTGATCATCTTCAATCACTAACCAGCGACGAAATGTATCAAAATCGCCGGTACGCTGATCAATACTGACCCGTACTTCTATGTCGCCTTCGTTCTTTTTCTTAGTCGCACTGGCAATAGCAAATTCCAATGCTTCAAAAATCTTTTCCCGGGGCACTTGTTTTTCATTTGAAACGGCTTCCGCCACTAACAAAATTTCTTTATTCATGTTCGCCTCACTAATGCTTCCTGATATGAAAGCGCGTACTGTTCCGTTAGTCGAATGTGGGAACAACGTTAGCTTTATCGATATTCGCCACAGCTAACTGGAACTGCTGGCCATCCACTTCAATACTTACCGTGCCGTTTTCACAGGCAAGTAATGGTCCTTTAAAGTTGCGTCTGTTATCCATGGGCATTGTCAGACGAATCTGTACGATTTCACCGACCGCGTCTGCAAAGTGTTTTTCTTTGAACAGCGGCCGTTCCATACCGGGGGAAGAAACTTCCAGATTATATTCATTGCTAATGGGATCTTCGACGTCCAGGATTGCGCTAACTTGATTACTGACGTCCGCACAATCATCTACGGTGATGCCATTCTCATGCTCAATATACACTCGCAAAATTGAGTGCTTACCAGCACGAACATACTCGACACCCACAAGTTCGAAGCCCAACGCCTCTACCGCCGGCTCCAGCATTTCGGTCAGCTTATCTTCAAGCTTTGCCAATCCTAACCTCCAAAAACAAAAAAAGGGCCTAAAGCCCAACTGATAATTAACACCCTGTCTGAGCAGCTACGGCTCAAAGTCGATACAACAAAAAGCCCCGGACCAGCGGGGCTTTTTGGAAAAAAACTGAACCCAGACTACCAGACTGGCAGTTGCACACATTTTTTGTTGTTGCCATGTTAATGCCTAACAACAAAAAACGGCTGGAAAAACATAAGTACGCATAGCTAATGCTTACTCCAGCTGGTTATGTGCGCATAGTATACTGGCTCTGAAGTAACTTAGCAACCGCGCGGCTCAGTCATCTTCAAACTGCGCTTTGATAGTCAGAATTTCATCCAGGTTCTGCTCCAGTAGGTCCACCAGCCTGGGTTCAAAATGCCGGCCTTTCTGGGCGCGCATTTCGGCCAGCGTCTGTTCCAGTGTCCAGGCACCTTTATAGGGACGCTTACTGGTTAGTGCATCAAACACATCCGCTACTGCCACTATACGGCCCTCAATGGGAATTTGTTCACCCTTTAGACCATTTGGATAGCCCGTGCCATCCCATTTTTCGTGATGGGTTAATGCCACCGACTTGGCAATTTGCAATAATTTAGAGTTCGCATCCCCAAGAATTTCTGCGCCGATGAGCGGATGGGTTTTCATGATTTCGTACTCCTCATCCGTCAGTCTGTCCGGCTTTTGCAAAATAGCATCGGGAATGCCAATTTTGCCAATGTCGTGCATCGGTGCCGCATGCAACAAAATATCGGCCTGATCCGCTGAAAACCCCCAGGCCAGCGCCAATACTTTTGAAAAGTGACTCATTCGCAGCACGTGCATGCCGGTTTCGTTGTCTTTGTATTCGGCCGCCCGGCCCAATCGCTGGATGACCTGCAAACGGGTGCGTTTAAGCTCGTCTGCCTGCATCAGGGACAAATGGGTTTTGACCCTGGCCTGAACCACTGAGGGTGAAATTGGTTTGGTCACATAATCCACCCCTCCGACTTCAAAGCCACGGGCCTCATCATGTTCCTCACTCAAGGCGGTAACAAAAATTATCGGGATTGCCCGGGTTTCGGTTCTGAGTTTCAGCGACTGACAAACTTCAAAGCCGGTCATGCCCGGCATCATCACATCCAGTAAAATCAGATCAGGCAATTGCGAGGTAGCCAGACGTATGGCTTCCTCACCATTTTTTGCAAATACCAGATTATAGTGCGCACCGAGTAGCTGCTTTAGTACCCTTAAGTTAACCGGCTCATCATCCACCAGTAACAACGTTGCGGTACGTTGTGTATTTAGCATGGTTGTTCCTCATGTGCTACTTCCTGCAACTTCCCTAGCAAGACTGTCAATTTATTTGCGGCGTGTTCAAATTCAAAATCATCAATGTCGGTCAGCACACTTTGAAGTTGCGAGGCAAACTCCCCCGCAGGCATGGCTTGTAGTGCTTCAAGGTGCACTTCATTCACCTGGTTTTGGATGACGCTGGTGTGCAGTATTTGCAAGGCCTCGTACAACGTCTCTGCATCAAACTGCCCGTCCCGACCTGCTGGTTGAGCTGGTTTAATAAGCGCAGGCTCATTGTGAAGGTACTTCACCTGAATGGCTGCCATATCCAACAAATCCTGGGCTTTACCAGAGTGTGAGGCACTTTGCTCTAATTGCCTGAAACTGGTCATCAGCATATTCAACCCAAGATTACCGGTCACTCCTTTTAATGAGTGGCTTATCGATTTTATGGCCTGGGTATCTCCGGTCGCCACCGCATTTTGCAAACTTGAAAAGGCCATATCAAAACCGTTTAAAAAACGACGTATTTCTTCAACATGGGCCCCTTGGTTGCCCCATAACAGCTCGCCTTTAGCCCAGTCTACCATTTGCATATCGGTATCGTTTTGCGGCTGTTCAGTTGGTGACAGCGGAAGGTCTTCAATCAGTCCCAGCACCCGGGCCATTTCCCGATTTAACTGCTCATAATCAATCGGCTTGTTAGCAAAGCCTTCCATACCGGCATTCATCGCCGCGTTTTTATCCTGCACCAGAACGCTGGCGGTAAGCGCAATAAAAGGCAATTGTGGCAGCTGGTTCTGACGTTCATATTCTCGGCGTTGACGTGCTGCGCTAAGGCCATCGAGTACCGGCATCTGTAAATCCATTAACACCAAATCGAAATCGCGGCAGGCCATTAAGTCCAGCGCTTCCTGACCATTTCGGGCTACTTCGGTCGAATGGCCGTGGCGCTTGAGTAACAGGCATATCAGATCGATGTTCTGGCGGATGTCATCGACTACCAAAATGTGCTGGGCCGGAACCTCCAGCTCACTATCACTGATGCAGCGCTCATCAGCATTGGCCGCAGCCAGCGGCAACTCAAAATAAAACTCACTGCCGTGGCCTGGTTCACTTTTAGCTGAAATCCTGCCGCCCATCAGCTCTACCAGTTGTTTACTGATGGTGGTGCCTAAGCCGGTTCCGCCAAATTTGCGGCTCATGGTAGCATCGGCCTGGGCAAAGGCATCAAAAACCCGTGCCAGTTGTTCTTTGCTCATTCCTATCCCCGTATCGCGAATAGTAAACCCGATAAACCCAGATTTAGCCGGACCAACCTTTAACGTAATACTGCCTTGTTCGGTAAATTTAACCGCATTATTGATAAGGTTACCCAGCACCTGACGTATTCTTTCAGGCGCGCCGTTGTACACCGGTTCCAAGCCGTCTTCCATAACAATTTCAAGCTCCAGCGACTTTCGCTTGGCTTCCAGCCAGAACGTACTGACGACCGTATCGACTTCTTCAGTTAAGACAAAATTACGAAGATCCAGATCCAACTTGCCTTTATCCAGTTTGGCGCTGTCCAGAATATCGTTTAACAGGTGCAACAACGAACGGGCAGAGCGGTTGATTGTTACCACATGCTTGTGCTGTTCTTTGTTTAGGGCTTCATGCAACATCAGGTCACTAAAGCCAATAATCGCATTCATCGGCGTTCTGATTTCATGGCTCATATTGGCTAAAAACGAGGAACGCGCAGACGCTGCTTGCTCGGCGGCGACCTTCGCCTGAACCAATTCATTTTCCATGGTACGGCGCTCAGTGATATCAAAGATGAACCCATCAAGCCATCGCACATTTTCTTCTTCACTTTGCACCGCGACGCCCTGCTCCCGAAACCAGCGAATCGAGCCATCTCGATGTATTATGCGATACTCAAGAACAAATGTTTTTTTGTTGCCGTTAGCTTTAGCAATGGTCGGCAAGTCATCCGGATGATACAAATCTAAAAAGCTACGGCGAGGATTGGGTAACACAAAGTCACTGGCCGGATAACCGGTCATGGCTTTAATAGCATCAGTAACAAATAACATCGGCCCACCGGGTTCATCCAGGCACCGGTAAGCCAGACCGGGGACATTATCAAAAAAGGACCGAAACTTTGCTTCGTTACTGCGTAGCTGTTTTTCCATACTGATGCGTTCACGGATGTCGCTTAAAAACGCTACATAATAATCCTTGTCAGCCACTTTGGTGTGTCCAACGCCAACTCGAATAGGCACCAGGTGGCCGTTTTTATGCAAGGCCTGACGATCCTGGTTGCCATTCATAATTTTACTTTTCAGGCTATTGAGCTTATTAGCGTCAAGTGCCGGATCGTAGATACGACGCCGGTTTTCGGGAATCAACAAACGGACATTCTGGTTTAGCAGTTCTTCGCGACTGTAACCGGTAATCTCGCACACAGCCGGGTTGGCATTCAGTATTTTACCGCGACCATCAAATGTAAGGATGCCATCTACCGCGGTATCCATCATTGCTAACAGGGTACGCTGACTTTGCTTGGCTTCTTTTGAAGCATTTCGGTATTTAACCAGGACACTGACGCCCAGCACCACGGCAATAAAAACCACGATCAAAAAAGCCACCATAGCGGCCAGTAACACAGAAATATGTCCCTGCTGCTGAGGCAAATCAACCCCGGCTGGGGCGACAAAACGCGCGGCTGACATGCCGGTATAATGCATGGCACCGATGGCCAGGCCCATGACCACACTGGCAGCACCAATCACCCGATAATGCGCTCCGGAAAGTCGCTGCACCCGGGCCAGACCGAACCGGATCCAGATGGCCAGCATCGCCAGCACCACGGCAACAATGATAGAAAGACCAAACACAGTGGCGTTGTATTTTAGTAATGGGGCCATCTCCATCGCCGCCATACCGGTATAATGCATAGAGCCGATGCCCGCGCCGGTTAAAAACCCGCCCATTAATATTTGTCGCAGATGAATGGTTTTACTGGTTAACAGGCTTAACGCGACCCATGCAGCCAACCAGCCGGGAATGAAGGACAAAAAAGTATTTCGCAAGTCATATTGTACCGGGGTAGATAAATCAAAGGCCAGCATGCCAACAAAATGCATGCCCCAGATCCCCACCCCTAAAGCCATACTCCCCACTAATAACAGCAGTTGCTTTTGCAAACGACTGGCGGCGGTTGCAGCCTGATGCGCCACGGTAAACGCCATAAAGGAAGCAAAGATAGCGATGGTAAGAGACAGGCCAATTAACGAGGCCGAATAGGAGCCTGTGAGGACTAACGCGTTTGGCGAAACCTGAAAAAAGTTCACTACCCAATCGACAAATTGCATATTGTCTGAACATCCTTTTAGATAAGACTGATGAGCACTTTGAAACTCAACGCTGATTGCTGTCCCCGCTTAAGGCAACCGGCATCGTTTCAAAGATAGATCAATAATCACATAAGCACATTGAATCAATGCTGCCACTGTATCAACTGTGAGGCACAACTGAGGTATGAAGATTTGCTAAAGCGTGTGCAGACCAATACCCATTGGTACTTTTAAGGCCAAGGGCTGGTAAAATAAAACACCAGATACAAAAAAAGCCACTCAAATTGAGTGGCTTCAAATGTGGTTGCGGGAGCTGGATTCGAACCAACGACCTTCGGGTTATGAGCCCGACGAGCTACCAGACTGCTCCATCCCGCGTCTGAACTGGTTAATTTCTGGATTATGAAAATGGTTGCGGGAGCTGGATTCGAACCAACGACCTTCGGGTTATGAGCCCGACGAGCTACCAGACTGCTCCATCCCGCGCCAGAAACTTTTTACAACATAATGTTGCTAGATACTACTACGACTGAACCTGTATTTTGTTCAATCAGATGTTTGGTTGCGGGAGCTGGATTTGAACCAACGACCTTCGGGTTATGAGCCCGACGAGCTACCAGACTGCTCCATCCCGCGTCCGAACTATCATTTGAACGTGTGGTCCTGGTGACCTGCTCCGCTCAAGTGGTGCGTATTATACATAGGGACTAATGCTTGGCAAGCCCCTGATTGGTTTATTTAGTTAGTTTTTTACTAACCGCAGAATAATTGCTCAGATTGATTACTAATCCCGCGGTTTTAATCAGCATTGTGCTTTAACGGCCAAATTTTTCCATTTTTTCTGCCAGTTTAAAGTCGAGTTCGCTCAACCCTTCGACATCGTGAGTGGTAAGGGTGACGTCGACTTTGTTATACACATTGAACCATTCAGGGTGGTGACGCAGTTTTTCTGCCCAGATAGCAATTTGCGACATCCAGCCAAACGCCCGGATAAAACTTTTAAACACAAAGGTTTTTTTGATGGTGTCGCCCTCACGTACCCAACGGGTGTCATCACTAATTTGATTATTTAATTGTTCAAGCGCACCGTTGATTTGTTCTTCTGTCATTTTTTGAGACACAACCTTATTCTCCCGCTTTGTACTTAGGCTTTATCTTTTGTAGCAAATCTGTGCTTTGGATGCGACTTCCTGACCGTCGAGGCCATGACCTTTTTTACTCACGCCGCTCATTTATCTTTACATCCTCGTTTATAAGACCGTTAGCAGGCTAAATCTTCCCCCACAGGATGATTTTCTCGTTTGGATAAAACTTTTGGGGAAATAATGCGTAGCTACTATTCAAATTAGTCCTCATAAACAGAAACTTAGTAAAAACTCACAGGCAGGAACTATTATTGAACCATGGCTGCGCAGGCCAGCAAAGGTAACCATTGAGGAGTCCCATGGATATTCCACGAATAAACGAAGTATATTCGCTGATCAACGGCAAGCTGGAAACCTGGCTTAAAGAAGGCATCAAGCACTTGCCCAATATTGTCGTGGCAATTTTTATCGCTGTGTTCTTTGGCATCCTGGCCAAGGTCGCAGGTAATGTCATTCAAAAAATTCTTCGGCGCACCTTCGAGTCCAGACAAATCGCCGACCTCATTACCGCCATCGCTAAAGTTGTGATTTTGGCCGCCGGGGTCTTTATTGCCCTGGACTTTGTGGGTTTACAAGGGACGGTGACTTCGTTGCTGGCGGGCGCCGGGATTGTAGGCCTGGCGATTGGCTTTGCCTTTCAGGATCTGACTGAAAACTTTATTGCCGGTATCGCCATGGGCATTCGCAAGCCCTTCGAAATTGGCGACGTGATCAGCGCCGAGGGTGTATTTGGTAATGTGGAGTCCATCAATTTAAGAAATACTTTGGTGCAGACGTTTCATGGTCAACGGGAAATCATTCCGAATAAAATACTGTTTCGCAACATCATGACCAACTACTCGGTATTGGGTGTTCGCCGGATAGAAATTCCGGTAGGTATTTCCTATGCTGATGATCCTGCACGGGCCAGAGACATATTAACAGAAGCACTAAATGCAAAAGATTACGTAATAAAGAAAGACGAAACCACGGTTTATGCCGAAGGATTTGGTGATTCCAGTATTAATCTGCTGGTGTGGTTCTGGATTACTTACCCGGGTGAAACCGGGTTTATGGAGGCACGTCACGATGCCATTGTGACGATTCAACGGACCCTGAATGAAGCTGACATTTTGATCCCCTTCCCCATTCGGACACTGGATTTTGATGCCAAACGGGGCGAAAAACTGAATACGATGCTGAGTTCCAGAAAGTCTGAAACTCACTCAGATAACGGTACCACCGCAACCAGGGGTACCAGTAGTAACCCGTCTGATGATGCGGATAATGCTGAAGCAGACAATTAAAATCACTCTAGAAGGAAATAAATCATGAAATCACTGCAAAACACCAAAATGCTAAATGCCCGTTATTTTGTCGTGCTGGCGGCATTCCTATCTTCGTTGCTGACGGGTTGTGCCACAATGGAAGGCGCTGGTGAAGACATCGAATCAGCGGGCGAGGAAATTTCTGAAACTGCCGACGATGCATCAAACTAAGTACTTCAGTATTTGACTCAGGCGAGCACCCCAGGTGGTGCTCGCCTATTTTTTTGCTTTTCTTGTATTATTCTATTTCTTTTCCTTCGGCGCTTTAGCGCGCTACCTTTTTTAAAAACGCCTCAACAATTTTCTGATTTAACCCGCCTACGCCCCTGTTAGACCGAAATGTGTTATCAGGCTGTTGAATGTTCAGGCCTTTTATTAATAAAATACAGTGATTAATAAAACTAACCAGGGATATAGGGCAGTGGAAAAAATGCGTTCTGCGTTACCGGTAAACTTAAACCGGATAGATCTGAATCTGTTTGCGGTATTTGACGCCATTTACACCGCCGGAAGTCTGACGAAAGCCGCCGATGTTCTGTGTATCACTCAGCCGGCGGTGAGTAATTCACTGTCCCGGCTGCGGGATATGCTTAACGATCCACTGTTTGTGCGAACTGGCCATAGCATGACACCCACGCCGGTGGCACAAAATATCATTGTGCCGGCCCGAGAAGCCTTGAAGCTATTGCGCACCAGTGTGCAGGAAAGCCATGTGTTTAATCCACTGACCTCCGAAAAGGCTTTCAACTTTGCCAGCCGGGATTTACTGGAAGTCAGTATCATGCCGCGATTAATGGCACAGTTACAGGATGTGGCGCCTGGGATCAGCCTGACAAACTATGATGTAAGCCGGGCTAATATTGTCTCTGCGATGGCCAGCGGCAGTCTCGATTTTTTCGCCGACGCCTCCACTTTTGCCGATCCGCACCTGTGTAAACAAAAAATTGCTGATGACAACCTTGTGGTATTGGCGCGTAAAAATCATCCAGCGCTGGCCGACGGCTTAAGCCTGGAAACCTTTTTAAAACTCGGCCATATCAATGTCTCCCAACGTAAAACCGGGCCGGGACCAATTGATGTGGCATTAGATAAACTCGGCAAACGCAGACGTATTGTGATGCGGGGGCAACACTTTCTCACGGTTCCAAGTACGGTGGTGAAAACCGATTTAATTACCTGTATGCCCTATCATTTAGCAAAACACTATGATTTAGCTATTTATGATATGCCGTTCGAGCTGCCTCCTATTGAGTATTTTCTATATTGGCATGTCAGTGCCGATCATGACCAGGCCCATATCTGGATGCGCGAGCAGATTATGGATGTGGCCCGTGCCTATCAGCCCCACTAGAGCGGCCTGTCTACCGCAGCTGCTGCGCCTACCCTGTACGGGCTACGTGCAAGCCTTAATTTTATGGTGCGGTGCCGTCGCCGTTTTTATTGCCATTTCAGTTTCCGTTTCAGTAAAACACCTGGCCGGGTTAACCAGTACACCAGCGGAGGACGTATATCAGAACCGTCGGAGCACCGTTAGCTCATGTTAGGCATTGTGAGTGAATGACTGATGCTTGCGGTAGCAGCAGGACGCTTGTTGGCAGGCAACGCCGGTACGTCCAAAGGGTGGCGTTAACAGCCGCGCGCGAATGGTTATCCCGGCCCGTGGCGGCGTCTGCAAAACCTTGCAGCACCAATAGATTCGCCTCTCACATTGCCCGCATTACTCTACCGGCTGCTTATACCGGGCTTTCTATACCGGGCTTCCTACACCAGCTTTTCTATACCAGGGCTGCCGGGCGCGGGTCTGCCACGGTGCCCCCTAAAATGCTCGAACCACTAGCTGGAAAGGTAAGCCTGGAAAAAACAAGATACCGGAGGCAATGCGGGTCACGAACACTGTCTCACCATGTCCTGTAACTGGCCCGGCCCTACGGGCAGGGTTTACTGCCAAGACCCACCCAAACCGCCGCCCACGCCAACAGGTCTCATTTATTTGCCCCCTTGCAAACAATCTTTTGATGGCTATGGGTATCTCTTAAGCGTCCCGCCAGGGTGTGAAGATCTATACTGGTAAGGCCGGTCTGTGCGTGCGCGCAATCCAAGGAAAGATATAATTAGCACTTTATTATTTGAAATAGGATAGATAATACAAAATAACCAAAACATGCTACCATTTACGTATACTACATATCTCTTATTTTTCAATTGTTTACATTTTAACCTTAATGAAATTGGGCCTTTACGTTATCATCCTGCATACCTTAGTATCGCCGTTGCTGTTTTTCTGAACGATAAGATCGCTTCTAATAGCTCCCGAACAAACACACCGTCTTCGGAACGAACTTTCTCACAAAGGATGTAACCATGTTGAAAATTGTTAAAGCATCTCTATCTATCGCTGCAGCGTCACTATTGTTCTGCGGCACGGCCAACGCCAGCATCGAAAATGCTCTGGCTAATATCTGCACTATCGTAGAAGCAGATGATAAAGGCGAACTGCGCAAAAAAATGCGTGCGGTACAATCAGATTACCGTCTGAAGCTACACGATTATTATTCTGGAATTTCGTGCAATGGCCAAAGCCTGATTCGCACGGCGATTCAAAGCAACTCAGTTGAGGTTGGTACACTGCTGGTTAAGAAAATGCCTTCACGTGAGCTACAAAATCCTGAGTCAGATGGTAAAACACTACAGGCATGGATTGCGGAAAATGGTTTTCAGACCAGCCCTATCGCCAGCGAAATTCAACAACGCATCTAGGCTTGCGCCAGGATGTTGCACCATGTAATCATTTCAACATGGTAGCGGGTTCGCCCGCACTCCGCGGCCCCTCCGGGGCCGCATCCCGTTATAGCACCCTTATTTGTACATGTTGTCCCACAAACCGTAAGGCGCTCATCCTCGATACCGCCTGAATAAACTACTGCAACGGTTCAACCCCTTCCTCAAACAGCCATTGTTTTAACCTGTCAGCGTTGCCAATATCACCAGGATAAAAATGCGTTGGTACATAGCTTTCATTGTGCTTTCGCGGCCGGTCCCGGTATACCTTTTGCGCCAGGGAATAGCGCCCCAGGCCACTGGGCAGTTGCCCCGGACGAACATCCGTATACACAGTATCGGCGCTGGTTTCGTGCCCAACATGTACCACATTAGGTAATCCCAGCATTAAATCTACAAAGTCAAGACAGGCACTGCCACATCTGGAGTCGGTAACAAACAAAATTTTCGCCTGGGTGGCGGCAGCCGGTAACGTGGACGACGCCTCGGCTGACGATTTGATAGACGCAGATTGCACTGAAGACGTTTCGCCTCCTTGCCGGATTAATTTATCTCCCTGCTCAAGTGTCCTTTTCATATTAGCCACCAGCGCGGTAAAGGCAGTGTATGCCTCACTGGCTTTACCAAATTGCTCTTCTATCCCCGGTAAAGCATTGTGCAGGTATTGGATATTGTCATTACTCACCCGCCACAACGCATAGCTTTCATCAGAATGTGCTTGCTGATATTTTTCAATAAAAGCGTCACCATACAATGCTTTCGCTGCCTCCACCCCCCATTGAGAATTACCGCCACCATTGCCTCTCACATCCACTACAAAATGACTGGCAGTGGTGCGCACCGCGGCGATCTTCTTAAAAATGCTGCGCAATGTGTCCTTCTCGTTATTATCCGGAGAAAAGCCCGGCAGGGTAATCCAATACTTGTCTCGCGCTACAATGGTAAAACTGTAGTCAGGCGGGGTAAATGGCGAGGTGGTCTTTTGAGTGTAGTCACTGACTAAAACGGTCTTCCATTCAAGTGTGTAGTCGCGGTTTTTTTCATTGTGTTCAAAGCGGCAGTGACTGAAGTACGTGCGCTGTCCCAGACCGTCATCGGCCAGAAGCATTGGCGCGTATCGTACTTTGGCTGAGTTCAGGTCAGGGGCATTGAAGCGAGCCTTGAGTACCTCATTGTTCATGATGTCTTCAGCCAGCTGACCATCACACGAAACCAGCCTTGCCCGGTGTGCAGGCATTGATGCAGAAAATGAACTGTCGGTGTAATCAACCCGGTAGTCGTAACCAAAACGTCGTATTTGAATGCCTGCCCATTTTATCGTTTTTGGTTGGTAGTTCAGATGCAAAAAAAAGTGACCATCGGCAAAACCGGCAACATAGGTGCTAATGAGGGTCATCGCATCATTAAGCGATTCAGCGGCCTCAGCATTTTTTAATCCTTGCTGGTATCCCTGTTCAAGCCACTGCCTGAAATAGTCATTTTGTGTATCAACATACTCAGGGTGGTTATCTTTAACAGTGGTGTAAATATGCGTAAGGTCGTGTTGTATCACCGGCGTCCAGACGCTGTCGGCAAACGTCTGAAACGATCCCAGGGTGGTTGCCGCTAAGAATAACCCTTTAATACTCATTATATCTTTAACCTCAAAACCGTGAAATATATTATTAGCATCAATCCGGGTATTAACCGAGGTTGGTTTGCGGTATCACCCGTTACAACCGCTCAAATGCACCCTACCGTGCCAGACGCACACAAAAACGGGGCCGTGATGGCCCCGTTTTAAGCATACTTGCTCTAACCAGCTAGACTACCGACCGGTAATCAGGCTTTAAACATGCTTTCCCCGATAGACATCAGGCTGGCTGCTCCCGCCTTAACTCCGGCCGCATGAGACTGACTGCGTGGCAGCAGGCGCTCAAAGAAAAACCGGGCTGTTTCTATTTTGCCCTGATAAAAATCGGTCTCAGTGGCCCCTTCAGCCAATTTGGTACTGGCAGTAGTGGCCATTCTCAGCCAGTAGTAGGCAAACGTCACGTAACCGGAATACATCAGATAGTCCACCGACGCGGCGCCAAGCTCATCAGGGTTGGTAGCAGCCTGGCTGCCCACATGGTGCGTCAGTTCCTGCCATTGCTGCATATAGCCCTGCAGGGTATCGCACCAGTGCTGCTGAGGCACATCACCATTGAAAGCCTCACAATAATCACTGATTTCTTTAATATACACACTGAGCAGCTCGCCGTTTGAACCCAGTACCTTGCGGCCCAGTAAATCTAACGCCTGAATACCGGTGGTACCTTCATATAAGGTGCTGATGCGGGTATCCCGGGCCAGCTGCTCCATCCCCCACTCCCTGACATACCCATGCCCGCCAAACACCTGAATACCATAACTGGTGGCTTCCTGAGCGGTCTCGGTCAAAAAGGCTTTTACAATAGGGGTCAACAGCGCCAGCCGGGCTTCAGCCAGTTGCTGTTTTTCAGCGGACTCACTGTGCTGGGAGACATCCACTTGCTGCATGCAGTAGTAAGCCAGCGCGCGTCCGCCTTCGGCAAAAGCCTTCTGGGTTAACAACATGCGGCGTACATCCGGATGCACAATAATTTCATCGGCCGGAGCGGTACCATCGCGTTGGGTCGGCGAGCGGAACTGAACCCGGTCCTGGGCGTAGCGTAAAGCACCCTGTAATGCTGCTTCACTGGCGGCCATGCCCTCCAGACCGGTACCAATTCGCGCCACATTCATAAAGGTAAACATACAGTTGAGACCACGGTTTTCTGCGCCAATCAGAAAGCCTTTGGCGTTATCAAAGTTGATGACACAGGTGGCACTGCCATTGATACCCATTTTATGCTCGATGCTGCCGCAGGTGACCTGATTTCTATCCGCTACCTCGCCATCTTCAGTAACATTGAATTTTGGCACAATAAACAGCGAAATACCTTTGGTGCCGGCGGGGGCATCGGGCAGGCGTGCCAGCACCACGTGTACAATATTATCGGCAAGGTCGTGTTCGCCAGCAGAGATGAAAATTTTGGTGCCGGTCAGTGAATACGAGCCATCCTCATTGGGTTTTGCCTTACAACGCAACAAACCCAGATCCGAACCACAATGGGCTTCGGTCAGACACATGGTCCCGGCCCACTGACCCTCGATGAGTTTTGGTAAAAACCGGGCTTTTTGTTCCTCGGTGCCGTGGCTCAAAATGGTCGAAATACAGCCTTGCGACAAACCCGGGTACATCGCCCAGGCATGGTTAGCACCGGAAAAGTACTCGGCAATTGAGGTTGACAGCGAATAAGGCAGACCCTGGCCGCCCCACTTTTCTGGATGCGACATACTCGGCCAGCCACCTTCCACATATTGCTGGTACGCTTCTTTAAACCCCTTAGGGGTGGTCACGGTGCCTTCATCAAAGGTACACCCTTGCTGATCCCCTATCTGATTGATCGGCGCCAAAATATTGTCTGCAAACTTAGCGGCTTCGGTATGGATCGCTTTCACCAGATCCTGAGACGCTTCGGAAAAACCTAAGCGGTCATAATGACTCTGAAAGTCGAAAAGTTCATAGGCGACAAACTGTGCGTCGCGCTGGGGAGATTGATAATTTTCCATGAATAGCCTGCCTTGAAGATAACTGGTCTGACAACATTTTCTGTTGGTTACCGATACTAAGTAAGCTGGTTCAATCAGCCAAGTTGATTGGGCTGATAGGCATCTATCACTAGATTGAATACAAGGGTACAACCCCGGTGAAGCGGCGGTGCCTCACTGCCTATGCAGAATGTCTGAGGCGACACAACATTTGACAATTACCCTTCAGCACGTAATAACAGGGCTAGACATCATTTTTTAAGGAATAAAGTTCATGGATCCACTGCTAAATTTTCAGGGCCAGGTCGCCCTTATCACTGGTGCCGCTGACGGCTTTGGCCGGTTACTGGCCGATGCCCTGGCCTATCGGGGCTGCAAGCTGGTGTTATCCGACATCAATGAAGAAAAACTGGCACAAACCGTCAAAGATTTACGCGAAGCCAGTGCCGACGTGGTGAGCATGGCTGGCGATATTGCTAAAGAAAGCACCAGTGAAGCCCTGGTCAGACTGGCCCTTGAAAGTTATGGCCAGCTTGATATTGCGGTGAACAATGCCGGTATTGCACACGAACCGGGCGCGTTGCATACCATGGATGAAGCCACCATCGACTTGCAGCTGGGGGTGAACCTCAAAGGCGTATTGTTTGGCATGAAGCACCAGATTCCGGCGATGATCGCCAATGGCAAAGGACATGTACTGAATGTAAGTTCCATGGCAGGTTTAGGCGGCGCCCCCAAAGCAGCGCCCTATGCGGCGGCCAAACATGGTGTCACCGGCATTACTAAAACCGCGGCAGTGGAATATGGCCGTAAAAATGTCAGAGTTAATGCCATCTGTCCGTTTTTCAGCCCCACCAACCTGTTAAATCTGGGCGGGTTTACTTCAGAAGAAAGCCGTGCACAATTGGCCATCGGCAGCCCTATGAAACGCATGGCCGATCCTCAGGAAGTGGTTAACACCATGGTGTTGATGTTGTCGCCGGGCAACAGCTTTATGAATGGCCAGGCGATAGCCCTGGATGGTGGTATGAGCGCCTGGTAACACAGTGTCCTTCTTGCCTCAGAATTTGACGTAGAAGAAATCGGCGGATAAAAACAAAAAACAGGACCTCAGGTCCTGTTTTTTATAAACATATAATGGTTTAAGTACACCGTTACGGCAATAACACCAGTTTTCCTTTTACCGCTCTGTCGGTCAGCTTTTGCAGCGCATTACTCACTTCATTCAGCGAATAGGTGCTGTCAATAATCACTTTCACTTTGTGTTGCTGATACCAACCCAGCAGTTCCTGCATATTCTGCATAAAAACCTCTGGGGATTTTTGGGTAAAAACACCCCAGAAGACCCCGACCAACGCATAGCCTTTTACCAACGCTAAATTTACCGGCAATTTGGGGATGGTGCCACTGGCAAAGCCTACCACCAGCAGCCGTCCTGCCCACGCCATACTGCGACTTAAGGTATCGAAGGTAGCGCCACCGACACATTCATAGACCACGTCTGCGCCCTTGCCGTTAGTCAGACGCTTCAACTCTTCTTTAAAGTCATTCTGGCTATAATTGATGCCCTCATCGGCGCCGTTTTCTCTGGCCAGCGCTAACTTAGCCTCATCTGAACACACCGCGATAACCCGGGCCCCCATAGCCTTCCCTATTTGCACCGCCGCCAGCCCGGTACCGCCTGCCGCTCCGGTGACTACCAGGGTCTCACCTGGCTGTAAATCAGCCCGCTGCTTCAATGCGTGATGCGCCGTCGCGTGCGCCGTAATTAACGCCGCGGCTTCTTTCATATCAATAAAGTCAGGAACGGGCAGCACCTGCTGAGCAGGGACAACGACATATTCGGCAAACCCGCCCAGCTGGCATACCGCGGCCACTTTCTGGCCTACCGAAAAATGTTTAACCTGGTCACCGATAGCACTGACGGTGCCTGCTACTTCACACCCCGGCGTAAACGGAAAATCCGGGGTTAACTGATATTTGCCCTGGACCATCAGCGCGTCAGGAAAGTTCACCCCGCAGGCATGTGTCTGTATACGTATCTCGTGGGGACCGGGTTGTGGCAGGGAAATCGACTCTACGGTTAAATCACTGACCGGTCCAAACTGATGACATTGCACTGCTTGCATGGTTGATATTTTAGAATTGGACATTAGGCTGCTCCTTGTTTACCACATCCATCGCCATCGTTGCCAGCGGCGCGACCATACGATCCATTTCGGCGGCTTTATCGCTTGATGCGTTACCATCACGGGCTCGCTTAACTACGCCCTGGATAATGGCGGCGAGTCTGAAAAAGCTGAAAGCCAGATAAAACGGCCAGTTTTCAATCCCGTCGATATTTCGTCGCTGGCAATAGCTTTGCACATACTCACGCTCGGTCGGAATTCCAAGGTCAGCGCGAGCCAATCCGCCCAGGCCAGGGGCCTGCGGTAAATTGGCAGGCAGGCGTAATTGCATACACTGATACGCCAGGTCGGCAAATGGATGGCCTAATGTGGATAGTTCCCAGTCCAGCACCGCCAGAATCTTATCCGGCTGCTCATTGCTAAATATCATGTTATCCAGACGAAAGTCGCCATGTACCAATGCCACCTGCCCGTCATCGGCGGGAATATTGTGGTTCAGGTACGTAATCAGCGCTTCCATGGGCTCGAGATCCTGGGTTTGCGAGGCACGATACTGAGTCGTCCAGCGATCGACCTGACGAGCAAAGTAGTTGCCCGGCTTACCAAAGTTTTCAAGACCAATGCTGGCCGGGTTTATGTCATGCAAGGCTGCCAGGGTTTGATTCATGGCATCATACATCTGTCCCCGGGCAGTATTGTCATCGACTTTACTCAGCGCTGCTTCCCAGTAAATGGTTCCTTCTACAAACTCCATGATAAAAAACAGGCTGCCAATCACCGTACTGTCCTGACACAGATGCAGCATTTGTGGCACAGGCACCCTGGTGTTGCCCAGCGCCTGCATCACTGTATATTCACGGTCTACCGCATGGGCGGACTTTAACAGCGCCCCGGGGGCTGGCGACGCAGAACATATCGACCGTTGGTGGTGGACAACAAAAAGGTTGGGTTTGACTGACCGCCACTGAATTTT
Organism: Salinimonas marina; assembly: GCF_015644725.1. NCBI lineage: Bacteria > Pseudomonadati > Pseudomonadota > Gammaproteobacteria > Alteromonadales > Alteromonadaceae > Salinimonas > Salinimonas marina. Next base: position 1,458,706 of record NZ_CP064795.1, on the reverse strand, counting down.
TCATACCCGGTGATCTCGCCAAGTTCAGGAACTTCGGCTTTTAAGTACCGGTTAAGCGCCACAACATCGAGCTGACTTACTTTCATTGGTTACTTATCTCCCTGCCTTTTTTCTATCAGGCTTTTACCCAATTGCATCATATGCACCTGATCCGGACCGTCCGCCAGGCGTATGGTCCTGGCATAGGCATACATCGCTGCCAATGGCGTGTCCTGACTGGTGCCCATGCCGCCAAACATCTGAATGGCCTCATCGATAACCCGGCAGGCCATTTTAGGCGCCACAATTTTGATCGCCGCAATAATATCTTTGGCCACTTTATTACCATGACGATCCATCTGGTCGGCGGCTTTCATGGTCAGTAAGCGGGCCTGCTCTATATCACAGTGCATCTGTGCAATAGACTCGCGTACTGACTGTTGTTTGGCAAGCGGTTTGCCAAAGGCCACACGTTGATTCACCCGCTCACATGCCATCTCCAGGGCCCGCTGGGCGCAGCCTATCAAGCGCATACAATGATGAATTCGGCCCGGCCCCAACCGCCCCTGGGCAATTTCAAACCCTCGACCTTCGCCCAAAATAATATTCTGTGCAGGTACCCTGACATTGTCGAACACAATTTCCGCATGGCCGATTGGCTCATCCAGCATATTCATGGCCGACATGGGCCGCACAATATTGACGCCGGGGGTATCCATGGGCACCAGTATCTGCGACTGCTGTTGATGTCGAGGCGCATTTGGATCGGTTTTACCCATGACAATCAGTATTTTGCAGTTATCGTTCATCGCCCCGCTGGTATACCATTTACGGCCATTGATGACATAGTTATCGCCGTCGCGGCGGATAGATGTTTCAATATTGGTGGCATCACACGAGGCCACATCCGGCTCGGTCATGGCAAAGGCAGAACGAATCTGGCCTTCTAACAGCGGCGTGAGCCAGGCTTGTTGCTGTGCTGAACTGCCGTACTTGGCCAGCACTTCCATATTGCCGGTATCCGGCGCACTGCAATTAAATATTTCCGAGCTGAACAATACCCGCCCCATAATTTCACACAGCGGGGCGTATTCCAGGTTGGTCAGGCCAGCGCCATAAGGCTGATACTCTTCTGGCAAAAATAAATTCCATAAGCCTTCGGCGCGGGCTTTTTGTTTAAGCTCATCCATTACTTCCGGAGTACGCCATTGATGGTGAGGCTCACTGAACAAGGTGCTGTATTCCTGTTCTATGGGATACACATGCTGGTCCATAAAGGCGGTCAGCTGCTCTGCGAGCCGGGTGGTTTTTTCATTGTATTCGAAGTGCATTGTGTCTCCTTCACTTACGCATAAGTGATGTGTTGTGCCCGTTCTGGTGAGCTTAGATGAGGAACCGTATTAAAACTGTGCAACGCCCAACTTTGAGGTTTGGCGATAAGCCGGGTAATACTGGTATTTTGGATCTGCAGATTCAGCTTAATGATATCCTGCGCACATAATCCCAGAGCCAGGCCTACAGCACCGGCAATAACACCGCCACTGGTAGTGACCACCACACGCTCGTGCTGCTCACTCATCACCTGATTGAGCCCGTCTCGCACCCGCCCCAGAAACTCTGGCCAGGTTTCGGCATGTTCACCTACGCTAAGCTCGCCACTGGACCACGCCTGCATACTTTTTCGCAAAGTTTTGAACCAAAACCGGCGATCGGGTTGTTGATGATTTTGGTCAGGATTCTGCTTTAAAAATGCATTAACCACCTGCATAAAATCGAATTCGTTAAATTGCGGCAGACACTCTGTTGCCGGCTGTTGCAAAGCGTCGGTAAGCGCATGCAGAGTATGTTGCTGTCGCATCAGGGTGCCACTGTAAAAATGGTCAAATTGCAGCCCCGCTGCAGACATCCACTCTCCCAGCCAGCGCGCCTGTTTATGCCCTAATTCACTCAGTACATCATAATTTTCATGGCCAAATGAAGCCTGACCATGGCGCACCAGATAAATGTCTGTCATAACCACTGCGTATTGTGTTTTTTTCCATACTAGGGGAAGCCGGGTGATAAGTTTAATTAATATTCTGAATAAAGCGCCATTCACCCTTGTTATCTGGTTATTACCGTTTGATTGAGCCAGCTCAATCAACAGCAGTTCGTGACGCGCTGTGGTAGTGGCTGCTGTGTTCTTTTGTCACAAGAAGATTCTTTCTGCCCGCCACTTTATTCCTCCTTTATCAGTGTCCCTATCGCAACAAGACCCATAGCCCGCTCTTTACCTCCACTCACACTCCGGGTGAATACCAATATTTTGAAAGTGTGGATGTGTGCTGCACCACATGCATAGTGCAGGAGCATTCAGAGCTGCCACTGTACCGTGCTGCTGAGCGGGCCGCAGGCTGTTAGCTCAGAAGTGATTAAGAAGAGTAATTGTGGACAGTCACTCCCTATCATCACATCGCTGTAGTGAAGCAAACACCGACTCATGGGGTGTCGATGTACCTGGATATCAAGCGTGGACAGTCACTTCTTATCAATCTTGGACAATCATCCCCCATCATTACATCTTGGCATTGCCCCCCCTCATGGGCTGTCGATGCACCTGGAGGGGATAATGTTCGTTATGCGACTACCCTCAACGATCATCGCGCATTGCGACATGCCGTAAGATGCGAAGGTTCAGGTAACCCGATGCCAGTGATTGTGGACAGTCACTTCTTATCACTGTAACTCCTTATCAATTGTGGACAGTCACTCCCTATCATCACATCGCTGTAGTGAAGCAAACACCGACTCATGGGCTGTCGATGTACCTGGACGGGATAATGTTCGTTATGCGGTTACCCTCAACGATCATCGCGCTTTGCGACATGCCGTAAGATGCAAAGGTTCAGGTAACCAGATGGCCTGGGGCGTTTAGTTACGGGCGGGCAAACTCACGGCCGGTTTGCAAGATGGGAAAGTTGTCTAACTGGAACGAACTCTTGTGCTCTGATGCCGACCAGGCCTGACCAATATTGCCCGGGCTCAGGTGGTCACGGATTCAAGTCGCATCAAAGGAATGAGTGGCAAAACGGGCAGCCACCTGCTCGCCCGTTTGTAAATTCAGCTGCGTGTAGGCGATGGCGTTGAGCCGTGCATAGAGTCGGGTTTGGCCACAGCCCAGCGCCACCAGAAAGTGGCCATTTTCCTCAGGCTTCACCGCCAGCACCACACACACAAAACAGTTGGTAGCACTGCTGGCCGCGTTCAATTCCCGGTCAATGGTGACCGCCCCGGCAGCAATCGACAATGCCACCTGCTCATTATGAATAAAAGGGTATTCGGCAAACAAGCTCTGGCCCTCACAGCAAAACTCCACCAGCCCATGTGGATGCGTCTCGACAACCGGGCCCTGTAATAACCCAAAACGCGTGGTGGCCATAGATTTTGAATGTTGGTACACCTCATCCAGCACCTTTTGAGTCTGATCATAGAAGACACAGCGACCCGCCTCAATGTACACCAGCGACGGACAATACACTGACAAATCAGATAAGTCGTGACTGACCAGTAATATTGGCAAGCCACCGGCGGCCAGGGTGCGTAAATAACTCAGGATGGCATGACGGGTATGGGTATCGAGAGCGCTCACCGGCTCATCCAATAGCAAGATATCCGGCGAATTGAGAATCGCCCGCGCCAGGGCCACCCGCTGAGCTTCACCGCCGGACAAGCTGGCAGGCATGCGCTGCAGCAGATGGTTACACTGGCAGCCTAACACCACTTCATCAAACCAATGGGTTTGCTTCCGGGCAAAATCGTTGGACAGTAACAGATTTTGCCCCACTGACAGATGCGGAAACAGGAGCGAATCCTGAAATACCAACCCGACCCTTGCCTTATTCCATTCAACAGACTGCCAGTTGCCTGACACGGTGGCGTGTTCTTCAAGTCCGGCCAGACAACGCAACAAAGTACTTTTACCCGCCCAGAAGGCCCTGTGAGTCCCAAAAACCCCTCCTGGCGGTTACCGGGTATTTGAATATCAAGACTAAAGTCGGCGGCGGGGGTAAAGCTTACCGAAAATTCCACTGCCGGCCTCCTCCGCGGTTAAACCGGTATAACAGACTAAGAAGCGCAAAAGAAAACACCAACAGTCCGAATGCCAGTGTATGGGCACTGCGATAATCACCCGCCTCCACATGGTCATACAAAGCAATCGACACCACCTGGGTATGCTGCGGAATATTGCCGCCAATCATCAGCACCACCCCAAATTCACCGATGGTATGGGCAAAGCTCAGCCCGAAGGCGATAATAAAATACGACTGGCACAGAGGCATGACAATGCGCCGAAAACAGGCATAGCGGCTCATTCCCAGGGTGTGTGCGACCTCCAGATAGCGTTTATCCAGTCCGGTAAAGCCGGTATACAGCGGCTGCACCGCAAAGGGCAGCGAATAAATCAGCGACCCCAGCACCAATCCGCTAAAAGAAAAAGCTAGCTGAGTGCCGGTCAGGCCTTGCCAAACCTGCCCCAGCCAGGCATCAGGAGCAAAGGCAATAAGCAAATAAAATCCCAGCACGGTGGGCGGCAATATCAAAGGCAGCGCTATTACGGCTAACACCCAGTGTTTGAAGCGATGCTGCCAACGCGCCAGCCACCATGCCAGAGGCGTAGCAATAACTAACAATAACACGCTGGTGATCCCTGCCAGTTTCAGGGTGAGCCAAATCACTGACCAGTCACCAGTCATTGACATACGTCCCGGACACACAAATAGCCCCACTGGGTCAGCTGCCGCTGCACCGCATCAGAGAGCAAAAAGCCAATAAACTTGCGGGCGCTGCCCGGTTCCGTGGCGCTCACGGGGATCACCAGTTGCTGAATAATAGGTTTATATAAACTGGCAGGCACCACAAACTGCTGGTATTCCCCTTGTGGCTGTTGTGAAGCGGCCACCAGGGCGTGCGCCACGGTGTTCAGCCGAAAATACTGCACGGCCTGCAATACATTTTTGCCCAGCACCGGCACCAGCTTCTGCCCTTCCCAAAGTTGCAGAGCCTGCAAGGTCTGTTTCGCGGCCAGCCCATAGGGTGCCAACCGGGGATTTGCCATGGCCAGCCGACTGTCACTTTGCCGTAATTGCCGGCTTAGCTGGGAAGTCGTACGTGGCGCAGGACCGCGGGTTAGATACACCAGCTGCCCCCGGGCATAAGAATGCAGAGAGTCAGCATGTGCCTGTTGCTGCGCTACCAGCTGGCGGGGGCGCCGGGCATCGGCCGACAAAAACACATCAAATGGCGCCCCATGGGTAATTTGAACATACAGGGTACCGCTGGAGGCTACGGTGATGCGGGTGGGAATATGGTACGTATCGGTAAATTGCCGGGCTATCAGACGCGCTGGCTCGGCAAAGTTGGCTGCTACTGCAATATGCAAAGGCTGAGGGGCTGCCTGAACCGCACCACACCACAATATCATCATCCCTGTCAGGAAAAGGCTCCCGCGCCGCAGAAGACCAAAACCGAATACCCCCATTATTTTATCCCTGGTTATTTATCTGTGAAGGAGCCCAGCCAGGCCATAGCAGCCTGTTCATCACTGGCCTTCGGTGCCACCCACCGGGCCTGGCCCTGCTGATATTCTTGTTTCCATATCGGCACCGCCTGTTTTAGGGTATCCATGACAAAACTGGCGGCATCGAAGGCATCCTGGCGATGCGCAGCACTGCAACCAACCCAGACAATTTGCTCAAAGTTTGCCAGCTTGCCCACCCGGTGTACCGCCCCTGCCCCGGCCAGGCCAAACCGCTGGCTGGCCTGCTCCAACAGGCTGAGCATGGCTTTTTCTGTCATCCCCGGATAATGCTCCAGGCTCATGCCGTCAATAGCGCCACTGGCGTTAAAGTCACGCACCAGGCCGGTAAATGTCACTATCGCCCCGGGCATCGGGTGTGACTGCGCCAATAAGGCATCATATAAAGCTTGCTGGTTGAAGTCTTGCGTGCAGATATGGGCAAACATATTAACCGCCGGTTACCGGTGGAAAAAAAGCCACCTCGTCGTTATCGTTCAGTGGTTGCCCGGTGCTACAAATGGTCTGATTTACCGCTGTAAGCACCTTTCCGGAGAACGCTTGCGACCACGCGGGGTCCTGATTAACCAGCTGCGTCATCAGGCTGCTGACGGTCATATCCGGCTGCCAGAGTGCAGTCGTTTCTGCACAGCCACTGAGCTCGCGTACCTGGGCAAAGGTTTTAATAGTGATCATACGGTGTCACGTCTCCAGTGGCCGGTTTTCCCGCCTTGCTTATCGGTTACCCCAACATCATCGATTCGCATTCCCGGGTCAAGCGCCTTACACATATCAAACAGTGTCAACAAGGCAATGTTAACGCCGGTCAGTGCTTCCATTTCTACGCCGGTCTGACCATTTAGCTTACACCAGCACACCACTTTTATGCGGTTTTGGGCGGTATCAATCTCAAACTGAACATCAACCTTAGACAGCGCCAGGGGATGACACAGCGGAATTAAATCACTGCAGCGTTTGGCGCCCTGGATACCAGCGATACGCGCCACCGCAAATACATCACCTTTAGCAATACGCGCGTCACTGATCGCTTCGATCACCTCCTGACTGACCACTAAGAAGCCCTGGGCTGTGGCTTCCCGGGTGGTGACGGGTTTGTCCGACACATCCACCATATTGGCTTCACCCTGCTGATTCAGATGACTAAGCTGGCTCATTAGAGGACTCCGGTCAGGTGGCCGACAAAGTTACACGGCCGAAACTGCGCGTCGAGCTGGCTGCGGATAATCTTTTGCCAGCCCGTACGGCAGGCGCCGGTTGAACCTGGCAGGCAAAAAATGACCGTCGAATTTGCAAAACCCGCCAACGCCCGTGATTGAATCGTGGCGGTGCCTATTTCTGCATAGCTTAACTGACGAAATAGCTCGCCAAAGCCATCTACGGTTTTATCGAACAGCACACTTAATGCTTCAGGAGTAGAATCACGCCCGGTAAAGCCGGTGCCGCCTGTGCTGATCACCGCCTGCACGTCGTCCCGGGCAATCCAGTCAGAGACGACGGCTCGCTGCTGGTAGATATCGTCTTTCACAATGGCGCGGTCCACCAGTACATGACCCGCTTCCTTTAGCGCATCAACCAGATACTGACCGGATTTATCATCAGCGACGGTGCGGGTATCAGACACCGTTAGTACAGCTATATTAAGCGAAACAGCAGCTTGCGACATAATTTTCTTAACAGACAAAAAGAAACGAATAAGGTAATGTTATCGTACCAGTAACCAGTGTGGCTATAACGTGGCCGGTAAATTTCTGAAATTCCCTCATTTGTATGTCTGATAGTCTTAATAAAATCCAGGCAATGCGTTACAACCGCCAAATCGTGCTGCCACAGATTGATCTGGACGGCCAGGAGCGCTTGTTAAATGCCAGGGTGCTGGTAATGGGTGTCGGGGGACTGGGCTGTCATGCGGCCCAGTCCCTGGTCGCCAGCGGTGTGGGTCAGATCACCCTGGTGGATGACGATACGGTCAGTGCCACTAACCTGCCCCGGCAGATCCTGTTTACCGATGCCAGTGTGGGCCAGTCAAAGGTAACCGCTGCCAGGCAGCGGTTGCAGCAACTTAACCCTGACTGCCAGATAAACTGCCGTGACTACCGGCCTGATCCGCAGCAGCTGGATGCGCTGGCCCGCCAACACGATGTGGTACTGGATTGCACCGACCATAAAACTGCCCGGGAACAAATCAATCACAGCTGTGTTAATGCGTTGACGCCGCTGGTAAGTGGCGCCGCCATTCGCTTTGAAGGCCAGTTGTTTGTGAGCCGGTTTGAGCCGGATATGCCCTGTTACCACTGTCTGGGCAACCTGTTTACGGACCCGGTATCAAGCTGTACCGAGTCGGGCATTTTTTCGCCAGTGGTCGCCATCATCGGCCTGCAACAGGCCCTGATTGCCATGCAGCTGCTGGCACAATTTGGCCAGCCGCCCTTAGGTAAGCTGGTTTTGTTTGATGCGCTTTGTCATCAGTGGCAAACTTTCACGGTGCCAAAGTCAGCCGCTTGCAGCGTGTGTGGAAGTCCCTGACAAGCCTTGCGCTGAGTGCTGGTAAACCAGGATTTCCTGCCGCAACGCCATTTTTTTTCTGTTTTCTCCAAGGGGATGATATGTCCGTTACCGTAACCAAATCGCATTTGGTGGTGGCTCAAAATGCTTCGGGTCGCAATATGAATGTCCCGGTTTACCGGCTGACCGCCGGGCGGCCTGGCCCCAAAGTGTATATTCAAAGCTCTATCCACGGCGCCGAAGTTCAGGGCAATGTGGTTATTTTTCATTTATTGCAAAAGCTAAAAAAGCTGGCGGTTCAGGGGAAGTGATACTGGTGCCCAACTGCAATCCTATCGGTACCAACATTAAAGCAGGTGAGTACACCCTGGGCCGCTTCGATCCGGTGAATGGGACCAACTGGAACCGGGGTTACTTTTATGATGAGTCGCGGGTACTCGAGTTTGCCGCGACGGTAGCATCCGGTACTCCCGTGAGCCAAATCAAACAACGCTTTCGCGCTTACTGGCAAGAGGCTATCGAAGACAAGCTGGCGTCGCCCTGGGGCCTGGGACTGGCCCAACAACTCAACTTGCAATTGCAGCGGCTGGCGGTTGATGCTGATTATGTGCTGGATTTACATAACGGCCCGGTCTCGGCGCGGCATATCTATATCCCGCAGAATGCCCGCGCCGCGGCCTACTGCTTTAACATCGAGCACTGTATATTTATTCCTAATGTTTTTGCCGGGGCCCTGGACGAAGCCACCTTTTGCCCGTGGTGGACGTTGCAATCCGCACTGGCTGAACGCTTCGGCGAGACGCCGGATTTTGGCATCGAAGCGATGACCCTGGAGATGGGGTCTCAGGAAGTGGTTCATTTTGATGACGGTGAACAGGACGCCATCAGCATTCTTACTTATCTGAATCAGCGCGGGGTATTGAATGAAACACGCTTTCAACCCAAAGCAATGCGTCGGGTAGGTGTGGAGCTGGCAAATTATAAAACCCTGTACACCGATTTTGGCGGCATGGTGGAATACTGCGCGCGCCCGGGCAGCCCGGTCAGTAAAGGCGAGCCACTGGCCCGGGTGCTGAATATCGATGAGCTGGATAATGAAAACGCAACGTTTACTCTAACCGCGCCGTGCGACCTCATTCCTATTTTGCACTTCCCGTCCGCGTCGGTACTAAGCGGTACGCAGTTGTACAAGGTCTTTACCCAGTATTACACCTTAACCGAAAGCGAGTAGACGAACCCGCCCGGGTCCGTCTGCCTGCAACGGGGTATTTCAGATGGGGGAGCCTGGGGGCAACGCCGGCACCTCAAAGCCTGCCTGCCACTGGCCGGTCTGCCAGTAATGGGTCATCTGCTGATGCAGCACCCCGGCTTCCATCAGGCCACTGTCTTGTTTAAGCCAGTCAGTGAATTTATACAATACCGACTGCATTTCCAGTCTGACCTCCGGCGCCAGCTCCGGGTTTTGCACCGCTTGCATTACGGCATTGAGTGCGACCATACGCAAACGCTTCTGCAAGCCGTAGTCGGCGCTTTTGTTGTTATACCAGTGCTGCTCAAAAATGCGTAATGTGAGGGCATGCACGCCCGGCAGTCCGCGCGCCTGACTCGCCTGCCAGGCCAACCGGTTAAGCCGCTGCGGGGTGAGCAGCAGTCCCAGACTGTAGTTTGCTGCCGAGGCGGCAGCAGATACCGGATCCAGGGGCAGCCCCATACGTCCGTTGAAATGTTCACGGGTAATATCATCGCCATAGGCAGTCGGCGGGATCAGCTTGATAAGTGACTCGGGTAACCGCAAAAATTCCGCGGTGGTGGTATCCAAAACGGCTTTTATTGCCTGTTTCTGAATTGCTGCTGCCACCGGTTGTTGTCCCTTCGGCTTCGCATAATCCCCTTTTTGCTCGTATTCATAAACCAGTCCGCCCACCTGTTTAGCGGCGGCGACCACCGCAAACCGATGCAGCAGATATACCGGCACCAGGGCATCTTCAAGGGCCGACAAACTGCGGTTGTCAGGTAAAGTAGCAAGGCCCATGTTCTGCAGTGCCAGTTCCCGGATCCGCACCATTTTGTTCAACTCTTGCAACGGATCGGCGCCGTTTTCCCACAGATGGCCGTTGGCCGACGCGCTGGCAGATGAACGGGTATCAAAGTCAGTTTTAAAGCTGAGTCCCGCCTCCCGGCTTTGTTTAATCTGCCGGGCAAGTCCGGCCTGCTCCTGGGCCTCCTCGGGGTAATCCTGATAACCATAGGCAATCGCATGCAGGTCCCACTGCCCCATGCCTTTATCGTAAGCATTGGCCAGGGAGATTTCGCCATTGTTTAGGGTAATTTGCGGGTGCGGATAATCCATCACCGATTCGCGGCCATCTTCGCTTGCCGCAAAGTTATGAGCGACCCCCAGAGTATGGCCTACCTCATGGGCTGACAACTGACGAATGCGATCCAATGCCATCTGCTGCTGCTCGTCGGTTTGTTTGGTATCAGCAAACGGACTGGTCAGCCCCAGGGCAATCAGATAATCCTGGCGGACCCGAAGCGATCCCAGGGTCACATGCCCTTTGATGATCTCGCCGGTGCGCGGATCAACAACCGAGCTACCATAGGACCAGCCTCGTGTGGCCCGGTGCACCCACTGAATCACATTGTAGCGCACGTCCATCGGGTCGGCGTCTGCGGGTAACACCTTCACCTGAAAGGCATTGGTATACCCAGCCGCCTCAAACGCCTGGTTCCACCAGCTGGCGCCATCTTTAAGCGCGCTCATCACCGGCTCGGGAATCCCCGGATCCAGGTAATACACAATAGGCTCAACCGGCTCTGATTGTTTCGCCCCGACATCTTTTTTGGCCAGGCGATGACGGGTAATGTAGCGCTGCTCTAATGGTTCACTGATACCGGTGGCATAATCAAAAAAGCTGGTTTTCCAGTAACCACTGTAGGGATGATAGGCCCGCGGCTCATAGCCGTCGTCGGGAAGCGCGATAAAGCTATGATGAAGATGCACGGTAATACTGGTGGGATCCGGGGTCACTGCCTGTACATATTTGCCCGGATTGCTGCCCCCGAAGGTCACCAGCGCTTCTAACTCGGTATTTTTCTCAAACGCTTTGGTGCGGGCAGGAACACGCCGCTACGACCAGCGTCGGCTTTATAGCTCCCCTGCCCGGTTTGTTCTAACCGCAGGGCGATACCGTGAACGTCGGTAAGCAAATAGGGAGTGTAATTAATAAGCACCGTATCGTCGGTGCCGGCCACCACTTTAAATCCGGCAATAACAGAGTCAGCAAAGGCTTCCTGTACACTGTCCTGTTCTGCCTGGTTATCGGTTTGGGCCCGAAACCGGGTGTTGAGCTGTTTCAACATGACCTTGTGGCCATAGCGTTCAAACTGCACCAGACGCGTGTCGCCTAACTGACCGCGATCCAGGCCGATATCGTTTGAGCCTACCCCATAAGGCAATGAACTTTGAAACAATAACGGTGCATCAAAGCGCGACAATTCCAGGTACACTTTGTCACTGGCCTTATCGTAATAAAACGGAATAAAACCCTCTTTATAAGACATATCCCGGGTGAATTCTTGTATCCCGGGTAATGCTGCCCAGACTACCGAGCAGTTCAGAATTAACGCTAACGCCCACCATTTACGCACCATTGTTCTCCCTGTTTTGAGTCAACATAAAGCTATAACTTTGGTTGCAGCACCTGCAACCGAATAAAAATCGATGTCCGGTAAAAACGAGCCGCGTCAGCTACGCTGAAGCGGTTACATCACATAGCCGCACCTGGCTCAGTCGGGCCTTGTAGCTGATTGCTGCGCGTGGTGTTCAAGTACTTCAGCCAACCCCGAAAAACGTAGCTGGCGTCGGCCCACCATCCCCTTAAAGCGCTCAGCCGTGCCTATAAGGGTACAGCCTTTTTTGGCCCTGGTAATGCCGGTGTACAACAGCTCCCGACTGCATAAACTGGCGATTTGCGCACTGCCTGTCTCTGGCAGTAACATCACCACCTGCTCAAATTCTGAACCCTGAGATTTGTGAACTGTCATCGCAAATACGGTTTCCACCGCAGGCAGCCGGGTAAGGCTAATCGAGCGCAGACCGATGTCGCTGGCAAACCAGGCTTTCAGCTGCTGGTTCTCATCCGGCCATATAATGCCAACATCACCATTGAATAGTTGCTGAGCATAGTTATTTTCGACCACCATCACCGGACGTCCGGCGTAGTGCATATACTGACCGGCCCCCGGTAAACCTTAAGTGCCTGTTCAATGCGCTGATTAAGGGTTTCCACCCCAAAGGGGCCCCGGCGCACCGGCGTAAGCCAACGACATCGATTCATCGCGATCAGCGCTTGTTGCGGCCCGAGGGTGGGATCCAGCTGCGCGCTAAAGCACGCACGGGCAAACCGGTCAAAGTGCTGTTCAAATGCCTCATCGTCAAGTGACTGTACCTGTTCATTCGCGTATATCTGGTCGCTGGCGGCACCACTACAGGTATGAATATGTTGCCACGCCTGGTCGCTATCGCCCTGACGGATAGCGGTGGCGACATTGGCCAGATGCCCGGCAAACCGCCGACTAACCTGCAGCCTCTGCACAAAATCACGGCTCTTACTGGTCGTTTCAGGTTCCGGAAGATGGGGGCACAGCCGGGTAAGATGGCTAGCCAGCCCCGTGCTTACCCCGGCAAAGGACTGCGGGCCGGTTAAAGCTTCCAGTACATTGCCTGACTCCACCGCCGGCAACTGGTCCGCATCGCCTACCAATACCAGCCTCGCCGTGTCAGGTAAGGCACGCACCAGGCGTGCCATCAACGCCATATCTATCATTGAGGCTTCATCAACAATCAACACATCGCAGTGCAACAGATTGCGCTGATGCCGGCGGGTATCAATGCCATACCGGTTAATCCCTAATAACCGGTGCAGGGTTACGGCATTGGTGGGGATCGCGGCGACCAATGTCTCATCAAGCTTCCCATCAAGCTGTTGCAGGCTGGCGGTGATGGACTCGTTCATCCGCTGCGCCGCTTTACCTGTGGGCGCTGCAAGTACTATGCGGACGGTCTGGCTGGCGATGGTTTGCAGCGCCAGCAATAAACGGGTCACGGTATAGGTTTTGCCGGTCCCTGGCCCGCCGCTGATGATGGTAAAACCTTGTTGCAGCGCGCTGGCCGTGGCCACCTGCTGCCAATCCTGAGTGTCACTTTTGTCAGTGTTAAACAATACCGGCCATACATTTTCAAGCGCCTGATATTGGGAGCTGTTTAAAGGCTGGCTGATAATTTTTGGGGCCAGCGCGGTGGCAATATCCTGTTCAAATTGCCAGTAACGACCACTATACAATCTGGTACCAATCAGCATTAACGCCGGCCCCACCTGCGGCAGGTTCACTCCCTCGGCGGCCACTGTTGCAAGCCGGTCCAGGTCCGGATACTGCCAGCCTGGTAACGACTGTTCCGCATCATCAAAAAAACGCTTTCCCGCCAACTGGCGTAAATCTGCACAGGTATGCCCCTGGCGTTGAAATACACTTAATCCCACCAGCAGCATAAACCAGTCTTGCTGTTGTTCATTTTCCTGCGGGGTAAACTGCCCGGCAAACCAATAGTCGATGGCTTCTATACCGGCCAACAATGCCAGGGTGTCGGCAAACATCTTGTGTTTCATTTAGCTTGCCTCTGCATGTTTAAAAATAGCATCTAACGCCAGCAACTGCTCATCTGTGGGCCGGGCATGATAAACCCCCTGATGCTCCTGATTATCCGGGTGCATGCCCCGCAGGTATAAATAATACACGCCACCAAAATGGCTGGAAGGATGATAACCGGGCAGTTTGGTTTGCAGATAACGATGCAGAGCCACCGCATAAATTAAGTACTGCAGATCGTATAAATGATGCTGATTGTTCTGGGTAAGCCGGGCTTGCTGGTAACCGGCATAACTGTCACCCAGATGAGTGGATTTGTAATCGGCCACAAAATAGCGTCCCTCGAATACAAAGATCAAATCAATAAACCCATGCATCAGACCTTCAAGCTTTTTGGTATCCAGATTTACCATAAACGGCCCCTGGCCGGCAGCCTGCTGGCGATAGCCTGCCAGAAACTGGTTAAGCTGAAACAGATTGACGGTATTCAATGGAAAATAAAACTCTGCTTCGCGCAGGGTTGCTGTCTCTGGCAATGAATCCAGCGTTAAACCGTCATTGTTGAGCGGCGCCGCCAGGACCTCATCAAGCCATTGAAAAAAGTTTGGCAACTGGTTGTGTTCAACGCCAAATCGTTGGGCCATATCCATGGCCCCGCTCTGCCAGTCAGGCTGAGTAAAATCACAATGTTCCAGAATATCGTGCAGCAAATTACCGGCGGCGGCACCTTTGGTAAATCGAAACCGAAATGGCAGGCTCGCCGTGTCGCTCTCGTTTGCCTCGTCAGCCAGCAGTCGGGCATTATCCAGCTCAGCTTCGCGGCGGGTACGGTTGACCACCATCTGCCGCCGGGCCAGCGCTGAAAACGAATACAAGCGCCAGCGCTCGGTGACCTCACCGGTAAAGGTATCGACACTGAGTGGGTGGTTTGGGGCCTCTTGTTGTTGTAAAGCGCGAACCGGCAGGCTAACCGGTACCGAAGTGCAGGCGGTATGCTCACCACCTTCAGCAATCACCCGATCAATGGCCTGTGACCAGTCCTGGGCCTCACCCAGGTCTAACGCCTGAGCCAGCGCGCTTTGCTGATGATTTTCAAACGGCGCCACTCCTAAGTAGCAGCGCTGCGCCGCGCGGGTTACCGCTACATACAACAACCGGGTAGACTCGGCGTTGCCTTCTCGCCGCACCCGTTCAATAGCACGGTCACTGCGCCCCAGCAATAATGTCAGCCCAGCGGTTTGTTCATCATAATAGCGATACATTGCCTGATACTGTTTGCCGACTTTTGCCGGGTCACGATAATCGCTGGCAAACGGCACAAACACGATGGGGTATTCCAGGCCTTTTGAGCCATGCTGGGTAACCAGCTGAATCAGTTGTGCATCACTTTCCAGGCGCTGGATTTGCTCCTGCGCCAATTGCGGCTCACTGATTTGGCGGTGCAACCAGATCAGCAGTTGCTGCGCATGCTCCTGCACAGCTGACTCGCGCTCCAGCACTTCGGCCAGATGCAAATAGTTTGTCAGACGCCGTTCCATACTGTCTTCAAAAGATGCAAAGTGCTCTTCCAGCAAATACAGAATCAGGGTCATACAACCACGTTGTTGCCACATCTGGCGCAGTAACAGCACCTCATCCATCATCGCTTCCCATGCATTATCGTCCTCGTGGTACAACAGATTGGTCAGCTGCGCATGGGACAAGCCAAACAGGGGACTGGATAAGGCGGCCGACAACCGGTGAGATTGCTGATAATGCCAGATGCCGTCCAACACCCGGTACAAATCCTGAGCTTCGTGCGAGGCAAACAAATTGGTACGGTTACTCAAAAACACCGAGGCCAGATTGACCCGGCGCAGGGCATTTTGCACCACGGCCGCCTCGGGGCCACTTCGAACCAGAATAGCGATATCCTGAGGCTGTAACGCGTCTTCGCCCAGGCGGGCGCCATTAAGCAGACGTACAATCTCATCGGCCACCCAGCGTGCCAATTGCTGTTGCAACTGGCCTTTGGCCGGTTTATCGCCCATTTCACTGGTATCCACGCAAGCGTAAGTGAGCGCAGCTCGCCCCGGCGCCTCGTCACACAATAATGCCTTGTTGGCTTTGGCGTGGGGGTGGCTTCCACCGGTTCGTAAGTAATACCAAATCCGAACACATCAGCAGGCGCACCGGTTAATGGCGCCCCATAGAATAACCGGTTGTAGCTGGCCACCATGGGCGCGGTGGAACGCCAGTTCGTATCCATTACCCAGCGGTGGTCGGCGCTTTGACCCGCCTCCAGGTAGGTAAAGATATCACCGCCACGAAACCCGTAAATGGCTTGCTTGGGATCCCCAATCATCAGCAATACCTGAGGACACTGGGGCTGATAAATATTCGATAGAATCTGGTACTGGCTGGCGTCAGTATCCTGAAATTCATCAATCAACGCTGCCGGATACTTCTGGCGTAGCTGGATGGCGAGCGGCGTATCCGGCGCATTTACCTGCTCGGCCAGTAACGCAATCAAATCATCAAAGTCCACTACCCCTGCTGGCGCTTTTGTCGGGCCACATGCTGGCGGATAAAGTCAAAGCCCTGTGCAATAATCTGCATGGTGGGCGCCTGCTCCAGCATCGTGTCCTGTTGTTTTTGTTGCTCGGCCAGCACCTTTTTAATGTTGTTGGCGAATTCACGCAGACGGGCGAAGACAGGTTTAAGTTCCGGGCACGACTTAAAGCGACTGTGGTGGGCAAATTTATTAAAGTCGGCAGGCAGAGGTTGTGCTTCTCTGACCGCCAGCCACTCAAGAATATCCTGCCACTGGGCATGCCTGACGGCCGGGTCTTTTACTGCAGCCACCAGGTTGGTTTCGATATCACTGAAATAAGGCGCAAGTTCGGTTTCCAGTGCCTGAAAATCTGACTGCAATTGCTCGCGGTATTGCTGTATTGCTTCGTGCGCCTGACTCTGAATTTGCTCCGGGCTCAAAAAGCGGGGCGTTAAGCCCGAGCGTATCGCGCTTTCAAAGGTGTTGAGCAAGGTTTCAGGCGTATGCCAGCCCTGTTGCATAAGCTGAAGATAGGCTTCGGCGTCTTTAGCCTGCTGGCGGATCCAGTCCTGCGCCGCCTGCAAATACAAGGCGCGGGTATCGGTAGAAAGTGACAATTGCATCGCTGCGGCGCTGGTAAACGCCAGTTCTGATAAAATACGGTGGCAAAAACCATGTATGGTGAACACCGCAGCTTCATCCAGCTCCAGCAAGGCCGCTTCAATAATACTTTGATGAACAGGCTCATGAAATTCAGCGTACAGCGCGCAAAAAACCGGATCGGCGGTGTCGGGCAACTGCCCCTGTTCGGCTCCCGTGCGCCACAGCATCGCCGCCTCGCGTAAGGTTTCGGCAATACGCCCGCGGATTTCCTCGGTAGCAGCATTGGTAAACGTCATTACCAGAATTTGCTGTACGGTAAGCTTTTTTTCTAACAGTAAACGCAAATACAGCCGGGTGATATTGAATGTTTTGCCGGTGCCGGCGCTCGCTTCAATCAGGTGCCGGCCCGATAACGGCATGCTCGTAACGTCTAACGGCCTGGCTGTGACGGGAATATGGCCACTCATAACTTTTTCTCCGAATACTGATTAAGCAATGGCCGAAATAGAGCTTCGTACTGTTGGAGCGGTAAGTCGGCGAGCGCCAGACCATGAGGAAAAAACCACTGCAGATAAGTATCTTCTTTTAAACCGGCACTCATGCTGTTGCCTTCCCAGATTTTTTGCCATTCAAACTGGGCGTCACTGCGTAAGCCCCACTCGTCAAGCGGCTGCTCTTTGGATTTTCGCAGTAAGGTCAGCGCCACATCCGCCAGCCAGGCCATGGGTTGCTGGTGCAGCGCCATAAACGCCTGTGCCAGTTTATTAAGTAAATGGTCGGCGGTTTCGGGGCTGCAGGGTTCAAACGTAGCCTTATGAAGCTCAGGCTCCCCTTTTTTCCATTTACAATAAAAACTTAACATACCCACATGCTCGCCCTGGGCATTTGCCATCAGCATACTGATGTATTGCTGTAGCAAGCGCGACGTATTTTGCGCACCGCTGTGCCAGGTAACCAAAAAGTGGGTGTCCAGGGTTTGCGGCGGATTTTGCTGAGTGTCCTGTTGCCACACCGTAGTGGTCAACTGACTTTGGCCGCAATACCAGCTGTAGGCTTTTTCAATAAGCCTTTGAGAGTGTACCTGCGCCATCATCAACTCAGAGGCGCGATCCCACTGTTCAAGTAGCTCTGTTGCCAGCGGGGTGGTGGGTAAGTCACCTGAAAGCTGGGTTTGATTGAGAATTTGTGCCGGGTCGCGTTGTTCGTGCCGGGCTTCATTCAATGCGCTTAAGGTCTGAAAACGGGTGAGATTATTAGCACTAAAAGGCTCTGCATCATTTAAGCCCGGCTGAGCGGCTTCTAAATACAACCCCAGTTGCTGATTGGCAAAATACTTAAACGGCTGGCACAACGCCCGGGCCATTTCAGCCGGGCTGATGCTGTCGGGCAGGCGCGGGTCAGGCAATGGACTGAACGTGCCTATCGGCTGCTCATGATAAACAGCAATGGCCTGCGCCAGGCGCAGCCAGCCTTTTTCGAAGCCCGGCTGCGAACGCTGAAACCCTGCTACGCTGAAGGGGTGCAAAGACAGTTGTTGAGGTTCGCCCGCGGCTGGGCTATAAGCCGTTAATACCTGTTGAAATTCCGCCAGAACCAAAGAGGGTTGGCGTTCACTGTTGTCCTGGGCGCTGTTTGCCTGATAGCTCAGATACAGATGAGTCCGGGCCGATATTAACGCTTCTAAAAACAGGTAACGATCTTCAAGACGCCTGGACCGATCACCAATCTTGCGGCTGCTGTTGGCCATCAGGTCAATGCTGATGGGCTGGGATTGCCGGGGAAACTCACCATCATTTAAGCCCAGAATGCACACGACCTTGAAGGGAATACTGCGCATGGGCAGCATGGAGCAAAAAGTTACCTGGCCGGTCAAAAAGTGATTACCTGCATCTGGTGATGAAAACCGCTTTACCAGAACTTCTTTTATTTGTCTGAGGGTAAGCAGTGCCTCGTAACCGGCTTCATCACAGTGGGCGGCAAGATCGGCGGTGGCCTTACTGATACTTTCCCATACATCCAGTTGGTCGTTATCCGGCTCAAAGCAGTCGGTGCGCATGGTCATTAAAAATTGATGCCAATCCTGGGCTGTACGCGCCTGGTTAAGCTCCCCGGCGTAGTGCTTAAGCTGGCTGACCAGGCTTATTAGCTTGCCCAGCACCACGCTGTTTTGCCCTTCTACATGGGGCACACTAAGCATGTTGTTATAGATGAGCGCGCTGTCGCCCAGAGCCATTCCGGTAAGTAAGCGTTCCAGCCCCCAGTACCAGCTAAATGCGTAGCTGTCGTCCACCTGCCGGGTGACCTGGCGTTTATGCTGACCATCCAGCCCCCAATGCACATGGGCCTGCTCTAACCAGTATTGCATAAGATCAAGATCTTCTGCGGCCAGGCCAAACTTTTTGCGCATGGCATCCAGACGCAAATAATCCATAATTTTGGAAACTTCGAAACGACTGTCAGGCAGGCTTAGTAAACTCAGAAAAGCCGCAATCAATGGTTCAGCATCCAGCGGCGAGCGATCGGCAATCGAACATACAATACGCGGAGGTGTGCTTTGCGCCGGGGCCGACGTGCCAACCCGATGAAAAACTGCATCGATTAATGGCGCATAGTCTTCAATGGCCGGGCACATCACCACAATATCACCAGGCGCCAGGTCCGGGCTTTGTTGCATTTGATACAACAGATAATCATGCAATGCCTGCACTTCGCGAAGCGGGCTGTGCGCTTTTATCAAAGTAATACTGTCGTCGCTAGCAACGGACTGACGGCCGGCATTGGCGGGCCGGGCGTGTAAGATATCCTGCTGAAGCTGATTCAACAAGGTGCTGGCACTGGCTGACGCCTCGGGAGCTTCAACATCAAACGCACTGACTTCAAAGGTATCGAGTTCGGTGAGCAAATTGAATAAATCACGACCCTGTTTACCCAGGTTGCCCAGCAGCGGATTGTCCTGGCTGGTCTCCTGCCACTGAGCGATGCCCTGTTCGCGCAATAAGCGGGCGCGCTCACGATCGCTCTTGGTTTCCCCCCAATAGGACACGCTGGGATTTAAGTGAAACAGATGAATGTCAGTATGCTGCGCCAGTGCATCAAAAAACTGCACCAATTGCGGGGCCATGGTGTTAATCGCAAAAACAATGATCCGTGCGGGCAACGCGTCGCAACCCTGTTCGTGCAAAGTAGTGACGGCTTGCTGATGCAAACGGGCCGGATGCAGCGGCGCCTCCTCTACCAGGCGCTGCCAGATTGCCGCCTGCCATCGTTCATCCTCGCTGTCAGACAGCACTGTGGTATTGGCTTCCCAGGCAAACAACCATTCAGGCCGGTATAGCTGGTATTGTTCAAACACATCGGCTAACGCCGTTGCAAACTGTAACCGTTGCACCGCCTGCTCGTCGGTATCTTCAATATGTTGCCAGTACCGGCACACCGGCTGCGCTTCGGGCAAGGCGCAAAACTCAGGCTCCTGAATAAGCTTTTCGATTCGCCACACCAATACTTCACGCCGGTACACCGATTGGCGCGGTACTTTATCCTCGCCCAGCACCTGTCGGGCAGTATTCCACATAAACCGGGTAGGCAAGGGAAAGGACAGATTCATCGCAATGCCCTGCTCTCGGGCCAGCTCCATGTTCAGCCAATGCTGCATTCCGGGACTTTCCACCAGGATGGTTTCGGCTTGCAACGGGGCCCGGGTTGTTGCTTGATCAGGGCGCCAAGCAAAAAGCTCAGATGTTCAAGTTTGTTTGAAGGGTAAAGTGCAAGCAAGGTAAGCCATTGTTATAAATTGTTTTGATCATAGTAAAAGATATTATCGGCGAACTCTAGCGCTCAACCTGAGTTTCTGCTGTGCCACCCGCGCCTGGCCAAATTGATATAGAGGATGCTTTTCAGTCGTTTGTCGCTTAGGTACAATTACATTTTTGCCCAAGGTTTTTCAAGAATGCTGACTCAACAACACATTGCCACCATGTTGTCTTTACAGGACAAGATGAATTCAAAGGTAAACCCTGAATGGCTCAATGCCGGCTATGGCTATTTACGCGCTGCAATGGTGGAGTCGGTGGAAGCCATTGAACACCACGGGTGGAAATGGTGGAAAGCGCAAACCAAAGATCTGGCGCAGCTGCAGATGGAGTTGGTGGATATCTGGCATTTTGCTCTGTCAGATTTTTTAATCCGGTATCATGGGGATATTGAGCAGGCTGCGACACAATTGTCCGAAGAACTTGCCGCGTCTTATGACAATCTCGATTTTGATGGCGCGACCTATTACTTTGCCGAACAACCCCTGCTGGACAATTTAGAACTGATGGCAGGACTGTGCGCCGCAAAGCGGTTTAATGTCTCGTTGTTTATGAAAATTGTGAATCAGTGCGAAATGTCCGCCGATGAATTATACCGCCAATATGTCGGCAAAAATGTGCTTAATTTTTTCCGTCAGGATAACGGCTACAAAGAAGGTTCCTATGTAAAAACCTGGAACGGCCGGGAAGACAATGAACATTTGGTAGAAGTGTTAGATGCCTTAGACATCAACGAAAAAACCTACAGCGAAATGGTTTACGAAGGCTTGCGCTTACGCTATCCCAGCTAGCTGCCGGGCAGGCTTGCGCCACCCATGTATATATCCGGGACAGCCACTTCCCACTAGAGTCTGGCCGCCTGGGCCCTGGACGCCTGGTTCCTGGACGCCTGGTTCCTGGACACTCACTTAGCTGCAAGTATCTAAATTTCGAAACACAGACGAAACATAGACAGTCACTTTTGTAGGGCTTTGTGTTCCCTGCGAGTGGCTGTCCAGCGGTGCTTTTTTCTAATTCTACTTTTCCCTAATTGTGGATGTCCTGAAACCTATTTTGAAATTCTTCATTGTGGATGCCCAAAGATCAGTCATTTTCTAGCTTAAGGAAACTGTTTCGAGCCGGTCGTTGTGTGCGTTGGGTTAGGTAATTTTGTCGAGAGTACCAGGCTAATATTGAGAAAAACTGACCCTAAACCACCGTCCTCACATAAAAAGCGATAGAATCGAGTTTTGTACACAAGATTATTAATAAGAAGGCATAACTATGTTACGAAATTTGTTGATGGTGGCGATAGCCGGAAGTCTTGTCGGTTGCGGTGATAGCGAGGTTGGAGATGTCTCATTGGGATTATTTACTACCAAAGATATTAAAATAGACTCTTTGAAGGACCCGGTGGTGACCGGCGTCACATGTCATATCTCTAGTGTGGAAGCCGATCTGGATTTTTCTGATCCTTCAGATAGTTCAATTGCCTGTCGTCAGACCGGAGATATTACCGCCCAGATGATTGAGGAAATTGACAAGTCGTCTTCAGGCGAGATTGTTTTCAAAAAATCTAAAAGTGTCTTTTTTAAGAATATGAAAGTACGTCGGATTTATGACAAGCAATCTCAAACATTGATGTACGTTTCATACTCCACCAAAGAGTCTTCCGGCAGCTACAAGCACAGTTTGTCGACCGTCCCATTGTGGAACAGTAAAGCCTATGGCTTAGTGAAGAGCGACGACTAAACCTACCACCCTTCGAGAGCGAGCAATGCCGATACTAATTTGGGTACTAAATCTCTGTTCGATAGCAGCCACCAGACTTTGCCAGTCCCCCGCTGAAAGGTGAAATTTCTTTAAGGCAGCTATTTCGATAGATTTACAGACCTCACTGCCAGCAATAAGCCGTTGATGAGTGAACCTCACCAGCCCTAGATAGTCGTTCAACGAGAAGGGCAGCCCTGCAGGAACTGATGCATCGGAAGCGATTTTAAAGTGACACAATCGAATAGGCTGTGATTTGTGTCTGGCTGCACTTAACCGTTTCTTGATGCTGGTATAGGCCGAAGAGTCGGGGCTTTTCGCAATATTTGCGCGCACTGGATTCAAATCCACATAAGTCATACATGCCAATAGCGCCGCTTCATCGAGTAACGCCTGGGACTTGAAGCGGCCCTCCCAAAAACGCCCTGTACACCCCTCTTCTTTATTAGCTTTGCGCGCGATGTACTCATTTAGTAGTCGCATAAACCAGCTTATATCAAACAAGCGATGTCTATACACTTCTACTGTAGCTTTGACTGAGTTAATCTGCAGCTTACTCATCGATTTACGCTTACTTTCGTTTACATATTGGCGAGTTAATAGCGTACCTTTATGCAATTTATGCCAACGCTTGAGAACTTCCAAATCTGTCCAATTCAGAGCAGCAGCCTTATTTACGAACAACACCAGGTGCGTATGGTTGCTCATCACAGCATAGGCACAAACATCAATAGAAAAAACCGAGCCTAGAAACAGAATCCTCTGTTCGACCCAATGACGACGGTGTTCAAAACTTTTACCGCTCAACCGGTCTTTACCACACAAATATGCTTTGCGGACACAGCGAGAAATACAGTGGTAATAGGGTGTGTCGTCTAAAGATATTAAACATTTTCGAGGACGTGGCATATGGGGCGGCCTTCAGCTTAGCAATGGAGCTAACTGTGCAGACTCTATAAAAAGATTGCTACTGTACTTCAGTACTTAAATCTCAATGTAGTACTCGAGCTTGCCAGGCTTTGAGGTTCCACCCTCTGACTACAATCACGGCGCCTTAAATTCACTCCCGAGGGAGGTGGGCTTCATAGTGGCTGTCTGGCGTACCTGGTTTGGCGTACCTGTGTGAATCGCCACTGACCTCTCAAAGCGCAGCCATCTAAACCAATGCTGCAACTATGGATGTGAGTGTCCATGGCCAGACTTCCAGGGTGAGTCTGAGAGTGGTTGTCTGAGACCTTGATGTTTGGGGCTTAAATGTGGGGTTTGGAAACCAGTAACCGCAGTGGGTGTCTATGATGAAATAGCCCATGAAAACCACTGCCAGCAAAACAGATTAAAACATATTCCCAACAGGGCCCGGTTAGATACGGGAAACCGGCTTTTTAAAATACAAGCAGGGGCGTAAATAGCGGAGATTTGAATGCGCTGTGCTGTCAGCAAATATCTGCTAACAGCACAGGTCTGTTACACAAATACAATCTTATCGTGATAGGAAGCGTGAATCATTTCATCATAATGCGCTTCCAGCACATGACGTTTGACTTTTAGTGTTGGCGTCAGCAGCCCGTTTTCAATGGTCCAGGGTTCATCTACCACTATTAAATGATCTAGCTTTTGATGACTTTCGAGCTTGCTGTTCACTTTATCGAAGGTTTTCTCCAGTTTTTGACTGATTTCCGCCTTACCGTATTGCTTAGCCGGCTCACTTAATACCAGCAACCCCACAGGTTGTGGCAAATTGGTTCCGGTCACACAAACCTGTTCTATTAATGAGTTGACCATTAGCGCAGCCTCAATAGGCGACGGCGTAACATACTTTCCTTTAGCTGTTTTGAATATATCTTTAAGCCGGCCGGTAATGCGGATATAGCCTTCGTCGTCCATTTCACCTTTGTCACCTGTTTTTAAAAATCCATCGGTGGTGAAGGCTTCAACCGTTTTCTCTGGTTCCAGATAATATTCCACCATATTGCAAGGTGACTTAACCTGGATTTCTCCCTCGGTGGATAAGCGAATGTCCACTCCCTGGTAGGCTTTGCCAATGCAGCCGATTTTATCTTCTCTGAATGGAACACTGGCACTGCCATACGCACTATTTTCAGTCATGCCCCAGCCTTCTGATATATCAATGCCGATTTTGTGAAACCAGCGAATGATCGAGGGCGCAAGCGGCGCCGAACCGCTTGCCCAGAACCGGGCTTTGTCCAGCCCCAGGCCCTGGCGTATCTTGCGAGAAATTATATTTTTTATGATGGGTATTCTTAGTAGAAAGTCGAGCTTTTTCTGAGGCATTTTGGCCAGCACGCCCATCTGAAACTTAGTCCATAAACGTGGCACAGATATAAACAATGTTGGCTGACAAGCATGTACATCACGTTGAAATGTATCGAGTGATTCAACGAAGAAAATTTGTGGTCCACCATAAAAGGAAGCCAGCTCCACCAGCACCCGTTCTGTGATATGAGCTAAAGGCAGGTAACTCAACAAACGATCTTTTGCGCTCATCGTTAAAGATGATAACGAATTTTGCGCCGCCCAGCAGGCAGTTTGGTAGGTGTGCACCACCCCTTTAGGCTGACCTGTGCTGCCTGAGGTGTAGATTATGGTCATCACAGTATCTACATGAGGCTCAGGATTATCCTCTAAAGGTTCGCAGTCGAGAAACTCTTGCCAGTCCTGTCCTTTCGAAATCCCCGGGTATGGGAAGCGCACGGTAGGGCAAGCGTCTGGAATTGCAGCAAGCTGTGCTTCCGAATTATCCAGTTTCCCGATAAACATCAGCTTTACGTCAGCATGTTTCACAACGTACTGAATCGTGCTTTCTCCGGCAGACCCAAATATCGGGACCGACACATAGCCAGCCAGCATGATGCCCAGGTCTGTGATAAACCACTCCGCACAATTTTTCGCAAAGATGGCGATACGACTACCGGGCTCTAAATCCATTTGTTGTAAACGAGTCGCCACCCGGCGAGCCTGGTTACCTACCTCAGCCCAGCTATAAGTTTGTAGCTTTCCTTCTCGCGGCTGGTGTAAAAACGGCTCGTCGGCACGCTCCTGTTCCCATTTGTACAACATACTCAGAGGCGTTTTTGTAACAGCCGATACCTCTGTGGCAGTAAAATCCAGCGGCATAGTTTCTTCCTTTGCGCTTCAGGTTTAACACATTGTTCACAAATATATAATAAGCCGGTTTTATGCTACAAGCATATTCGCATAATTACTTTTCATACAGCGCGATAAGCCACACGTATAGATGTGGCTGTCCAATAAGTTTTTAGTGTTTCACGTGGCCTTCTTTTATTGATTAAAGATAGCGTCTTACCGTACTCGCGCTGTCTTCAGATAGTTTTACACAGAAATTTTATTTATCTGTCGCCTGCATTTGTTTATGTTTTTCTGCTCATCCACCAGGCCATTTACTGCAGACCTCCTTATCGATCACCTCATGTGATACTTTATGGACAGCCACTTTCTTAACAAATTGGACACACACTCTATCAATACAGCCATTTCACTGTTAAGCATCTGCATTGGTCCAGGGCACGTAGCCGGATTCAACGGCTTTATGTTTGCGCGGCCCGGAGGGTGGGAATAAGAACTAATGCGTCGTTTGCCTGAATAAAACTTACCGCCCAAAGCTTACCGGAAGCAAAGCTTACCGGACACCCACCCGTTATCCGGCATATTTTAATCCCCCACCCTTCACCTGCCCTGGTGACTCATGGCGGCTATATATCCAGCTGTCGACACTAATGACAATACCGCCACTTGTGGTCTATTGTTGGTTGACTCGGCTATAAAAGCATGGTGCTCTAACCTAAACAATTGACGGAACTTCCCCATGATTACCCTGAAAATCAATAACCAAACTCATGAATTCGATGGTGACCCACAAATGCCGCTGCTGTGGTATTTGCGTGATGAGCTGGCCATGAAAGGTACTAAATACGGATGCGGTATGGCCTTGTGCGGCGCCTGCACTGTGCATGTAGATGGAAATGCCACCCGCTCCTGCCGCCTGCCTATGGCTGCGGTCAAAGACAAAACCGTCACCACCATAGAGGGTTTGGATAAAAATCATGAGCATCCGTTGCAAATTGCCTGGGCCGAGAACGATGTGCCTCAATGCGGCTACTGCCAAAGTGGTCAGATAATGCAGGCGGCGTCTTTACTCGCCTCTACGCCCACCCCTGATGATAAAGAAATAGACCAGGCGATGTCGGGCAATATTTGTCGTTGCGGTACTTATCCACGCATCAAAAAAGCCATCAAACAGGTTGCCGGGGGTGACAAAGCATGAATACTCCAAGCTTATCGCGTCGCGCGTTTTTAAAAAATGTTTCCCTTGGCGGTGGCTTTGCTCTGGGCGTAAGTCTGGCGCCTAAGAGCCTGGCGCTGGCCAATGAGCCTCAGCTGACCGAGCAACTTACCCCGAATGTTTTCGTGGCCATCGAAGCTGACGGCACCCTGGTAGTAACATGCCATCGTTCAGAAATGGGTCAGCAAATCAGAACCTCTATTACTCAGATCATCGCCGATGAGCTCAGTGCTGACTGGCACCGGGTGCGAACCGAACAAGCCCCCGGGGATGAGAAATATGGCGATCAAAATACCGATGGTTCTCGCAGTATCCGCCGTAATCTGGAACGCTTGCAACTGGCCGGCGCCACTGCGGCGCATATGCTGCGCCAGGCCGCGGCTAAAGGCTGGAAGGTAAAGCCGGAAGAATGTAGCTTAAAAGATCACAAGGTGGTGCATGCCGCATCGGGTAAACAAGTTGATTTTTCACAACTGGTGAGCGTGGCGGCCACCTTGCCCGTGCCAGAAGAAACGGCAGTCACCCCGAAAGCAAGAAGTGACTGGCAGTATGTCGGTAAGGGCGTGCGCAGTATTGATATGCACAAAATCATTAGCGGCGATACGGTGTTTGGCCAGGATGTAGACCTGAAGGATATGCTTATTGCGGTAATCCAGCGGCCGCCCGTGATGTTTACCGAACCAAAGAATATCGATGATAAAAAAACCCGCGCGATGAAGCAGGTAGTCGATGTTATTACCCTTAAAACAGCCAGTGCCCCGGCAAACTTCTTGCCACTGGGCGGGGTCGCGGTTCTGGCCACCAACACCTGGGCAGCGATGGAAGGGGTGAAAGCGCTGGATATAAAATGGTCTTCAAACGAACATAGTCAGTATCAGTCAAGCCAGGAAAAAGCAGAGTTGATGAAGACCGCCAAGGCTAAAGGCGAAGTGGTTCGTCAAAAAGGCGACGCGCCTAAAGCGCTGGAAACTGCCCATAAGCGCCTCTCTGCAACCTATTACGCCCCCCTGTTATCTCAGGCGCCAATGGAGCCACCTGCGGCCGCTGCCAGGGTTACCGATGATAAAGTGGAAGTGTGGACCAGTACCCAAAACCCTCAGGCTGCACAGGATTTGGTAGCCCAGGTATTGGGCGTGCCCAAAGAAAAAGTGATTATTCACGTAACCTTACTAGGAGGTGGGTTCGGACGTAAATCCAAGCCGGATTTTGCCGCAGAGGCAGCGTTGCTGGCCAAGCAGGCTGGACGCCCGGTCAAAGTTATCTGGCGTCGTGAAGATGATGTTCAGCACGGGTTTTATCATACCGTCAGTGCCCAGCATATCGAAGCCGGTCTGGATGAAAACGGCAAAACCATCGCCTGGCATCACAATACGGTTTTCCCTACCATCAGCTCAACTTTTGCCAAAGGAGCAAATACGCCCAGTGCCGGCGAGTTACGTCTTGGCTTTATCGATAACCCTTTCGATGTTCCCAATATACAGCTGGAAAAAGGCAAAGCCGATAACCATGTTCGAATAGGCTGGTTACGTTCGGTGGCCAATGTTTATCATGCCTATGCTATTCACACCTTTGCCGATGAACTGGCTTCGGCGGCCAATCAGGATCCGAAAGAACATCTGAAGCAGCTCATTGGTAAGCCAAGGCATATTGATTTGGCCGCAGAAGGCGCCGAATATGACAATTATGGGGATCCATTAGATAAATACCCTATAGACACCCAACGTTTACATGCGGTGATTGATAAGGTCACTGCAGCCGCCGATTGGGATAACCGGCACAAAGACAAACGCTTTTTGGGGTTAGCGGCGCATCGCTCTTTTTTGAGCTACGTGGCCACCATTGTTGAGGTCACCGTAGACGAGTCCGGAAAGTGGCGCATCCCCAAAGCTTATGTGTGTATTGATGCCGGTACCGTGGTTAATCCTGAGCATGTTAAAGCACAGTGCGAAGGCGGCTCCATTTATGGGCTAAGTTGCGCCATCGGAGAAATCACCGCCCAGGATGGAAAAATTGAGCAATCAAATTTCCACAACTATCAGGTGGCCAGAATTCAGCATGCGCCGGCGGAATTCGATATACAGATTATTCAAAGTGAAGCGGCGCCCGGCGGTGTCGGTGAGCCCCCCACTCCACCTTTCGCGCCAGCCCTGGCTAATGCCTTGTTTGCCGCTACCGGGCAGCGCTTTCATGAATTGCCCATCCCGCTAACCATCAAACCGGCTTAGCGCCTGTGGAGTCCGGCGATGAGAAGTGGCGCTCGAACAGCGTATCTATCTCATGCGCCGGCATGGCTTTCGCGTACAAATAGCCCTGCTGAATGTGGCAGCCCATCTGAGTCAGCCGTCCGGCCTGCCCCGGCTCTTCAACACCCTCTGCCACGCACTCCATATTAAACGTCTGTGCCAGTTTAATACTGGTTTCGACCAGCGCATCCGCCTGAGCATTTTGCCCCAGCGCCATGATAAAACTACGATCGATTTTTAGTACATCTAATGGAAACCGCCTGAGATAACTTAGCGAAGAGTACCCTGTGCCAAAATCATCTAAGGCCAGCTTGAACCCTGCATTTTGAAAGGTTTTAAGCTGTTCCACCACCCGGCTAGAGTCTTCCATCAACGCGCCTTCGGTAATTTCGAAACGCAGCGCTGAGCGGGGAAGCCCGCGGGCAGCCATGGCATCACACAACAGCTCAAGGTGTAAGTTGGCCCTGAATTGCAGCGCCGATATATTAATCGCGACATAGCCGGTAAAACCTGAAGCACGCCAACGCTGCGCATCATCCAGCGCCCGTGAAATCGCATGGCGGGTAACATCAACAATATATCTTAACTGCTCCAGTACCGGAATAAACTGGTCAGGGTACAGAGCCTCGTCGTCCATATTGCACCGCAGCAATAATTCCACGCCTTCAGGTTTACTGGTAAGGGCATCCATAATCGGCTGATAATGGTTTTCAAAAGCATTTTGCTGATAGGCGCGTTTTACCCGATTTTCAAGTTTAAGCTGCTCCCGGGCACGTTCGTTTAACTCACTGGTGTAGTAGGTAAAACGGTTAACCTTATCTTTTTTGGCACTGTACATCGCCACGTCGGCTTGCTTTAACAACTCCGAAGGGGCGCCGGCATCTTCAGGGTAAAATGCAATGCCCACACTGCAGGATGTGCTAATAATTTCTTCGCCTAGCGAGATTGGCGTCTCTACCGCCTCTATCAGTTTTCCAACAAACGAGTTGATATGCTGGGTTCTGCCGACATCTTCCAACACTATGACAAATTCGTCGCCACCCAGACGAGCCACCGTGTCATCTTTACTGGCCAGGTTTTGCATCCGCCCGGCGATTACTTTTAACAGTTTGTCACCGTAATCATGGCCCAGCGTATCGTTTATGCTCTTGAAGCGATCCAGGTCCACAAACAGTACCGCGACCTGCAATTGATGATTAGCCGCATGGGCCAGCGCGTGCTCCAGTCTGTCTAACAACAAACTGCGGTTTACCAGGCCGGTAAGATTGTCAAAGCTTGCCAGTTTTAATAACTTTCGTTCCGCCCGTTTTTGTTCAGAGATATCCGAAATAACCACCAGGAAATGGTCCACCTGCCCGGCCTGCTCTTCTGCTGTTACCGCAGTAATGTCGATTAACACATCAAATTGCTGACCGTTGACCCCGGCCAGTTGCGTTTCTTCTTTTAAAAACTCCCCAGGCTGCAAGGCCTTGAGCGGGGCCTGCAGTTTTTGAGGTAACTCAGGCCGTTTAAGCCGTAACTTCTCCCACTGATGATTTAACTTCGCTTTCGAATTCAGGCCAAAAATGGCACAAAAAGCAGGATTAGCTGCGATGGGCGATGAATCGGGGTCAAAGACCACCACCCAGTCCCGGGTTTGCCTGAACGCCTGACCCATTAGCCGTAACTGTCGCTCAGTACTGGCTTGCCGCCGAAGTTGCTGTTGCCGATGAGAAAAATACAAGAATAATAAAATAAGTGCGCCCATTGCATACATGGCGTAGGCAAAAGGAGAACGAAACGGTGGGTAAGCAATGGTAAAGGTGATAGAAGCC
The DNA here is from genome assembly GCF_015644725.1 of Salinimonas marina. Lineage (NCBI taxonomy): Bacteria > Pseudomonadati > Pseudomonadota > Gammaproteobacteria > Alteromonadales > Alteromonadaceae > Salinimonas > Salinimonas marina. The sequence goes on along the minus strand of NZ_CP064795.1, from coordinate 1,427,929 downwards.
GGGGTGATATCATAGCTAAAATGAGCGGTTGCAGGTCTTACCTCAAAGCGATATTTGCCCGGCGCCAGAAAAGCAAAAGAAGCCACCCCGTTAGTGGTCACATCCTGACTGACGATATTCTGATCCCGGCTAAGGGTATACAGATAATTTTCCCGACCGGCCGAGTCTGACACCATTGACGAAAAGTTTATGACAATCCCAAAGTCATTATGTGCCATCTCCAGATGTCTGCCATTTAGATTATTTAACGGCAGGGTCAACGCGCGCGAGGACAATCCTACCCCGGTGATAGCCATGCTTTGTTTGATTCTGGGCTGGTCGTGATTGTTAATAAGCGACATAGGGTCAAAAATCACCACCCCGCGGGTTGAACCAAATGCAATTTTTCCGTCTTCGAGTAACACCGACGCCCCATCGTTGAACTCGGAAACCGTCAGCTCTTTACCGTAACTGTAGTTTTTGATGAGCTGATTACGGGGCGAAAACCGGTATACACCCTGATGCGAGCTAAACCAGATATTGTTAGCCTTATCAAGTGTTACCCCATACACCACATTGGTATTCAACACATTGTCACTATTAAAACGATGGGTAACTTCACGGCTTTGAAGATCGATGCCAATTAACCCAAAGCGCGGAAAGCCCAGCCATAGCGTATTGAAATCATCAATACCCCAGGACGAAATGGCTACCGAATTATTCTTTTCCAATGCCTGGTATTTATACAGAATCTGGCTCTGTAAACTGTGGGTGTCCAAAAGCCATAGAGCATCACTGGTGGCAAACAACATTTGATTGCCTAGCTTTTCCGAAAACCCTAAAAAGCCGATCGCTGTTTGGGTGGAAACCCCCTGCTCTGCAAATGGTAGCGGTTCAAGTTCATAACTTTTCGGGTTATAACGAAAAAAACTGTGACCCATAATGTACAGCCATCCATCAGGTCCCAGGCTCATGCTATAGGTCCCCGCTTTGACTACTGCGTCATCTTCGGCCCGGTTAGTGGGAAGAAAGCTTAAGGTATTGGCAGCAGGATCAAAAAGGCGAATACCTTCGAAAGTACGTAAAAACAATTTGCCATCGGGGGCGGGAACAATGTCAGTAATTTCACTTTCAATATTGCTATAACTATCGCCAGATTGCAGAAAAAAATCACTTTTCATGGTATCCAGCGCCAGGCGGGTCAGGCCATTGGCGGTGCCCACCCACAGGGTGTTTGCATCTGACTGATGAAAACTCCATACGGTGTTGTCGCTTAACACATCCGTTTCACGATTAAGATGATTTTGTATGGTGTTGATGGTTAAGGTTTCGGGCGACCAAAACAGGGCACCACCAAGTTCGGTGCCCAACCACAGATTTCCGCCTTTATCCTGGGCCAGCGTCCGTATGGTTTTCTTGGCCAGTTCTACATCACCGGCATCGGGCTGCAAAATATGAATCTTTTGCCAGGTCCCTGAGGCATTTTGTTTTAACGAATAAAGCCCTGAAGACGACGCCAGCCAGAAGCTGTCGTCTTCTTTTTGCACCACTTCCCAAACATTGAGGGTTTCATCCACAGCAGTAAATCGGGCCTGGGTATTTTTATCAAGGGCCGCCTCTAAATCTGGCAGGGGTATCGCGAATACGCCCTGCACGGTGGCCACCCAGAACCGCTGTTGCCTATCCAGCCACAAAAATTTACTGTTCAGATTGCTGATATTGCGCTCAGCCAAAGGTAAATACTCAATTGGCAATAAGGGGGCCTGGGGCATATCCCGGCGCTTTGCAAATAAGCCGCTGGAGCTGGCGATATACAGATACTTGTCTGTTAACCAGATATCGCGTATCAGGTTATCCTTATCGCGAAGAGGCTGTGGCAGCACCGCCAGAGTTTTTGGTTTGTTATCCCGGGCGCTAATAAAGACCACCTCATGGTCCAGCGCCACATAAATATTACTGTTGCTGTCTTCAATGAATGCGCGCCCCGTCTGACTCCACGAAGTCTCAGAACGGGCTTGTCGATCGATAATACGGTTTATGGCCTGAGTGTGGAGATCCAGTGTATATACACCCGATGACAGGGTACTGATCCAAAGTTTTTGAGCAGAGTCCAGGAACAGCTTTTCAATACTGGCGTTGACAAAAACATCATTGGGACCCTTGATGGTTAAAAAATTATAGCCATCCCACCGGCCAAGTCCGCCTTCAGTAGCAAACCAGACAAAGCCGTCGTTATCAATCAGGATATCCAGAATAGTGTCCTGAGTCAGGCCCTGATGCGTAGATAAACGTTTAAACTGAGGTTCAGAGAGTACGGGAGCGGCAATTGCGCCCGTCGACAGGTATAGACTAAATCCGAGCCAGATGAGAAGTAGGTTCTGGCTGGTTTTAGGGCCTCGCAAAGCACGTACTGCAACTTGCAAAAACCTGAAGAGGTCAAATACCGTTTTCACCGAGTAACTGTCCATTTATTATTCTAATCAGTCTATCGATTACTATACCAAAATAGTATCGCCTGACGAGTTGCTATCCCTTCCCCCGGTCTGATTTTTTATACCTTTGCGAACAATAAGCGCGCGTTCGCATATAAAAAGGTGGTTATAGCGACAGTAAACGGCTTATGAACTCAAATTAGTCACGGCGGGAAAGGTCCGATGCACTGCATTTTTCAAGGGTATATAACCACCAGCTTATACTCTTATTGAACATAAATACAGCAGAATCATAGGCTTGTAGCGTCTTTTTAGGTACTCTTTGTAACAGAGATAGGGTTACTCGCGTCTAAGCGCAATCCGACCGGTTTTAACCACTTGTCGACGAATACTGGGAAGTGGCGCTAAACGATAGAGATCTCCATTTAAGCCTACCTGACGCTTTCGTACACCGGTGGCTTTGGCTACCATTGCATGCGCCTCAAGATGTTCAGGCTCTCCATGCACCGGAATGGCAATTTGCGGTCGCACCCACTCATACATCAATGCCAGCTCTTCGGCGCACGGGTGACCACTGGCATGGATTGGCAAAGTACTATTTTCACTTAGCAGGGTAGTAACCCCCTGCGCTTCAAACTGACGCACCAGCCCGGTCACCGCCGTCTCATTCCCCGGAATAATAATGCTGGAAAAAATGACCATGTCACCTTTGTCCAACGTCAAATGCGGATGTGAGTCTTTGGCGATACGACCCAGCGCGGCCCTTGCTTCGCCCTGACTGCCGGTAGCCACGGCCAGCACCTCGTGAGGAGGCAAATAACCAAGATGTGAAGGCTCTACCAGAGATAAATCGTCAGGCCAGAGCCCCATTTTACGGGCGATACTGTACATATTAAGTAACGAGCGGCCGAACAACGCCATATAGCGATTGGTATTTTTCGCCACATAGGCAAGTGAAATTAAACGGGCGATGTTACTGCCAAAGCAACTGACCACTACCCGCCCAACCTGAGGACGTATGGTGGCCAACAGTCCGTCATAGCAGTTTCGCTCAGAAATAGAAAAGCCTGGTTTGGTGGCATTGGTGGAATCGCCCACCATCGCCAGAATGTTTTCTTCCTTCAAACGCCGGTAAAGCTTAGGGTCAAAGGGTTTGCCGGTAATGGGTTGCGCATCAATTTTCCAGTCTGCGGTATGCAGCACGACGCCAGCCGGCGTCGAGATTTTAAGCGCATAGGGTTCAGGTATTGAGTGTGTTACCGCAAGCCAGCTGACATCAAACGGACCAATTCGGCAGAGGCTGTGACTGTCCACTTCTATAATCGGTACTTTTCCTTCCAGGCCGGTTTCGGCTAGTTTTCGGCGTAACACTTCTGCGGTGAAGCGCGTGGTATAAACGGGGCACTTCAACCTCGGCCATAAATAAGGCAGAGCCCCTACATGGTCCTCATGGGCATGGGTGATAATGATACCGCAGAGATGTTCTTTTTGCGCCGTGATAAAGCCAGGATCGGCTGCCACAACCTGAATCTTTTCTCCGGCCTCAGCGGCGCTCTGACTTTCGCGATAAGGGGCAACTAATGGTTCATCGAAACTGACACCACAGTCCACCATAAGCCAGTGGCCATTATGTCCGTACAGATTCATGTTCATACCAATCTCACCGGTGCCGCCTAGCGGTAAGAACCAAAGATCGTCTTCACCCGGGGTTAATAATGAAATATCTGACTCCTTATACCGGCCACATCCGACCTGCAAAAAATTGAAGTAAACGGATTCAATTTACGAATCACCCTAACCATCACCCTATCAGGGTCGCCCACCATCTCACCGAGACCTAACACTTCCCGGCGTTTAATACGCTGTCTCTCAGATATGCTCTGGGGCCAGGCTACAAGGCGGTACGCGCACGTGGGTAAACATCTAACTCTTTAGCTCGGGAAATCCAGTTTCGCTATTTACCTTCCCTTATGTCTGTGGGTGGCCAAAGCCTCAGTAAAGAAGGTGGCAAAAGAAGGTGACTGTCCAGCACGCTAACTTTGTGGATCTCCAACCATATAGTGACTGTCCATAATCTTCTATTCGTGTTTCATCCGCTATGTTCTGAAAATGGTTTCCCCTGAGATGGACCTACCTGGGGCTGAGCCGGATAAATAAAGTGACTGTCCAGGTCTTAATAAAAGAAGGTGACTGTCCAACACGCAACATTGTGGGTGTCCGTAATCTGCTCTTCGTATTTCACCTGCTTTCTCCAGAAAATGATTTAGCCTGAGGTGGAACTACCTGAGGCTGAGCCGGATAAATAAAGTGACTGTCCAGGGTGCTCTCTTTAAAGTGACTGTCCAGGTTTCTACTCTGTCTTGGGCGTTCTCTATCCCCCCTGTCCAGCATCCCATTCAAGAGTCGGCGATAATTCGCGTTGGTCGTCGCATCACTTAATTGGCCGGCGCCAGTGTCTTATTCATGACCCCGGCTCCAACATTTTCAAACGGGACGATAGCATTATCCTTGGCCTCTTTTTACTGCCTGGCGATAGCATTATCCCTGGCCAGCATTTATATTCAGCGCCTCCCCCACATTTTACGAGCTAAGCTCATTCATGGTGAAGCTGGGCATTAAGATCATCAATAATCATTACCCACTCTGCATCTTCATCGAGGGCTTGTTGTAAAAACGCGCGCTGGGAGTCATTCCAAAATGGGGCTCTTTCAATATGGCGACTATCATTCATGCCATGATGCTTCTGGATAAATTCGTTGATTGATTTTTCATCCGAATCCAGCCCTAACTGCTGAAACAAATCTTCCATAGTAGGTTGTTCTGTATACATAATAAAACTCCTGAAGATGATTATCTGCAGTTTAAACGAGTTCTTAGATGGGCTAGATCAGCTTTTGGGTGGGATAATTGAAGCGGCCTGAGCGCGGTCTATGGCAGACAGTGGGTTAACTGTCTGCCGAATCACTCTACATAATTTTTTCGGCCAGGGCGTCCGGATCTATAACTTCACCGTCTTCACCCGGTACCGGGCACACGACGACCACCAGGTTGTCCTGCATCAGCCCTGGTGTCCACTTTTTCAACCAGTCTTTAAGGCTCACCGCCATAGGCTCACAATCGGCCCAGTCTTCGGTAGCCCATAACAATGCCATACCGGCATCTGGCCATACTGGTACACCATCCTCGTCGTCGGTGGTCAGCATTACGCAGCCATCACCGTCTTTTAGAATCCAGACTTCTTCATTGTCTTTTATGCTGGTAATGGTTTCGCTCATGCGAACATCAGCTCCGGCATTAAGAAGGGGGTGTTGATCTAAGGCCATAATATGATCCTATTTTGATGCCCTGCGACACCTTCGTTTACCGCTGTCAGGGCAGATAACTAATTTAACTCAGTTAATGGGCACGTTAAGCAATAAATACAAGGGGGCCGGCGGACAATTGCCCGGGAAAACCTGGTTTATCGCTAAAGTTTTGCCGGGCCAACTCATTAATTCATCGCGCCAAATAACGCGTCAATGACGGTATTAAGTGCAGGTCGTTTGATGGTCTTCAAATGATTTAAAAACACCGTGGTGGTCACCGGCTCGAAGTTGTGTAGTAGCGAAAGATTGAGCGTATTGGCAGGCCCCTGTCCCATATTTATGGGTAAAACCACAAAACCACCTTCATCATGCATTGAGGCCATCGCCAGACGTAATGAATTGGTTCGTAGCCGGGCATCTCGCAATTGCGGAAACTGCGCTGATAAGGCATCACGCGCTTTACTGCCCCAGTCCAGCGCCACAAAATCAGACGCGGTTGGCTCCTGTGGCGCGCCCGGACTTGCGAACAAGCCCAATGGCTGCTCAAACATAGGCACACTCACAACTTCTTCGGATTTTAACGGCTCAGAGGAGAAGGCTAAATCAATAACCCTTTCATGCAACTGGCGTGATAACCCTTCAAGGGTCAACACTTCGGCTTTCACCGACCAGTCGGGAAAGTGTTCATAAATCTGGGCCAGGGTTTGGGTGAGTTGTAACTCACTGGCAAGCTGGGTGGCGCCACACACCACAAACTCGCCCGACTCCAGCTGCAGCTCACGTTTGGCTTCTTTCAAGGTAGCATTTAACTGATGCGCAAAGGGCAACAGTTTTTCGCCGGCCGGGGTTAACTGAATACTGTTGCGATGTCGTATAAATAACGTGGTCTGAAAGTACTCTTCAAGTAATTTGATACGGGCGCTCACTGCAGACTGTGTTAAAAACAGATTCTCAGCGGCTTTTCCGAAATGACGGGTGTCGGCTACTTCGATAAAAGTAGAAAGAAAACGAATATCCATGAACAATAACTGTAGGCAATGTTATAGCGAACTTTGCACAGTTGTCAGGATTTGTAAACAAAAACAGGCTTACAGCCCTAACCGAATGGCAGGGCTGCTCTCACGCCTGAAAAAATTATGCGCCTTCAGAATGTAAACGGCGCTGCTTTTCCCGGCGCAATAAATCTCGTTGCTGCTTTGTCTTAACCTGGTGACGGCGATCGGCTTTTTTCTTGCCCTGAAACTCGCCCTCTTCTACCGAGTCCCATTCTTCGCGTTGGTAACGATAGTCTTTACTCATTGTCGTCTCTGTTGTAGATGCTTACCCTGTTATTATCTGTTTCCCTGTACAGATTTAAAACAAATTTTAATCATCGTAACGATGAAATAATTTTTTTGATCGTTTTGCTGGTTGTCACCTTTTGTATGCTTCGCCCAAGGCCTTGCTTCAGGCAGATTTTTTTATGGTTATGACGATTATTTTTTGTTTTGAGATTGCCGCATTTTGCCTTAAAAAGCCACTTGGTTATGGCCACTATTTTGCGAGTAATTACTTATGACAACCTTCTCTATTCGTGAACCAAACAAAGTTTTCACCGACCGGGCTAAATTTCCTTATGGATTTAAAAAGTCCGGGGATTTTAGTATTACTGAAGCCGATTTACTGGGGCGTTACGGCCATACCTTGATGGCGCTGGAACAAGGAAGTCTGTCCCCTGAAGGTGCCGATGAACATCAGTTCATGGCGGTCATCAAAGGGCAGACCCCTCCGGCTAATGCCCTGGAAAAGGCCTGGCTGAAATATGTACGGCTGGCCCGCCAATACCGGCCCTTTTTTACCCTCAATAGCGCCTCCAAAATTCAGTATTTCGATGATGCGGCTGAAAATGAAGACTATGATATTGCTGGCTAACCCGGTCAATGCCGGTTTTTATCCGGCGTTACCACTCAGGCACTTCTAGCACCCTTTCCCAAACTCTGTTTTTTTACATTGGCGGCGTTCCAGCCGCCATTTTTGCTGCACAAATTCACTAGTGCTACCCCGCTTTTATTGATCCATAGGCCCTAGCCTAACGAATTGAATATTAAATCGTCTTCACAGTTGAAGGCAGGACTTTCCAGGAGGATCGTAAAAGATGATTTCCCATAAACAAATGAAGCAGTATTCCATCCATGCAACCGACGGTGACATTGGTGGGTGCAAAGACATTCTTTTTGACGATCAGGATTTTGTGGCCCGCTATCTGGTAGCCGACACCAACAGCTGGCTTCCTTTAAGCCGCAAAGTGGTGATATCCCCTATCGCGGTTACCAAAGTGAATACGGAGGAGCAGTGGTTGTCGATAAATATGTCGTCCCAGTCTATTAAGGAAGGGCCGTCTATTGACGAACATAAACCGGTAAGCCGTGAATACGAAGAAACCTTATTTAAATATTTTGGTTACGGGTACTACTGGATAGGCCCGGGTGCCTGGGGTGACTTTTCACATCCTACCCAGCTGGTGGATCAGGATCTTGAACGTGAAGTCGAACAAGCTCCTGCGCAACCCACTAACCATCTGCGTTCATGCAATGAAGTTCATGGTTACGATGTGGAAACTCTGAATGATGATGTGGGTCATATTACCGACTTTATCTTTGATAACGATGGCTGGACCCTGCAGCTGTTTATTATTGATACGCATAACTGGTTGCCAGGTGGCAAGAAGCTGGCGGTGCGCCCCGCTGATGTAAAAAATATCGACTGGTCGAGTCACAAAGTGCAGGTAAATTTATCTCACGATGCACTGATGCAAAAGCCCGAAATTGACATGGATAGACTGGCAGATGCCGCTTATCTGGAAGCCATTTTAGCGAAGGCCTGATTTTTTATGGATAATACGCTTTATCAAAAACAAACCGAGCTGGCACTTGAGAACTTTGCCATTGGTAATGAGCCTTTTCCTGCTACATTTATCCATGCATTGGGTTATGTGAAAGCAGCCTGTGCTACGGCTAATTTTGAATTGGATAAACTCGACAAAGCACGCAGTGAAGCCATTTGCAATGCCGCGATGGAAGTGGCTGAAGGTAAACATGATGCGCAGTTCCCGGTGGATATTTATCAAACCGGTTCTGGCACCAGCACCAATATGAATGCGAACGAGGTGATTGCCACTCTGGCCAGTGAGCGGCTGGGAGAAACGGTACATCCCAATGATGATGTAAATATGGGCCAAAGCTCTAATGATGTTATCCCCACGACCATTCATGTTAGTTCGGTAATAGTTTTAAAACAATCACTTATACCTGCTCTTGAACATAGCCATAAAGTCTTGCATAAAAAAATGGAGGAACTAAACGGCATCATAAAAACCGGACGCACGCATTTGATGGATGCTATGCCGATCAAAATGAGCCAGGAGCTGTCCGGCTGGCAGGCGCAGCTAAAACAGTCCAAGCTTCGTATTGAAGATACCATGCAGCGCCTGACCAGGCTTGCCATTGGTGGCACGGCGGTAGGCACCGGCATCAATACCGATAAAAAATTCGGCGGCACCGTTTGTGAGGTACTGGGACGTTACCTGGATACTACCTTTAGTGTCGCGGATAATCATTTTGCAGCAATTTCAGCGCAGGACACAGCACTGGAGCTGGCCGGTCAGCTGAATACGCTTGCCGCAGCACTGATGAAAATAAGTAATGATATTCGCTGGATGAACAGCGGCCCACTGGCCGGTCTGGGAGAGATCAGCTTACCAAAACTTCAGGCAGGCAGCAGTATCATGCCAGGTAAGGTAAATCCGGTAATACCCGAAGCAGTGACCATGGCCTGTGCGCAGGTGATGGGGTATCACACGGCCACCACGGTAGCGGGTCAGTCAGGCAATTTTCAGCTGAATGTTATGTTGCCGCTGATCGGTCGGAATCTGATAAAGTCGTCGGAATTACTGGCTAACAGTATTATGCATCTTAGCGACAAAGCGATTGCCACTTTCGAGGTTAATCAGGACAAGCTGAATGAGGTGCTGGCCAAAAATCCGATTCTGGTGACTGCCCTGAACCAACGCATCGGCTACGAAAAAGGCACAGAAATCGCAAAACAGGCGTATGCCGACAAACGAGATATTCTGGATGTCGCGAAGGAGATGACCGACCTGGATGAAGCAGAGCTTAAAACCCTGCTTGACCCGGCAAAACTGGTTTAACTGTTAACAGACTCTGGGTAAAACGTGTGCATTAATCCCAGTACACGATTTACCCGTTCGTCGGTAAGCCGGTAATAAATGACCTGACCAGCCCGACGGGTGGCCACCATGTTGGCATCACGAAGCAGTGCCAGGTGTTGCGATAACACCGGTTGGGTGACATCGATTCGGGTAAGTAAGTCAGAAACCGAAAGCTCCTTGCCCATCAGCGACGTCAGCACCATCAACCGGGTTTTGTTAGCCAGTTGTTTCAGAAATTGCTCTGCTTCGTTCGCATGTTCCAGAATGACTTCGGTCGTGTTTGGTTCGTTGGTAGTGACAGACATTATACTAAAGTAGTAAGTGTTTCAGGATTCTATTGAAACGCGAAGTCCAGTGGTCAGACAAGGCTGTTGGTCGCACAAATAAGACAGTTAAAAGATAAACTATAGAAATGAGTTTGAGCCTTGATCATATTAGGGTTTTCTTATGATTTTCTTTTCATTTCGCTAACCACTATTGGAGGCTGCATGCTTAAATCGATTCAGGAAAGAATTCAGGCCCTACCCCAGGAGATCCGTAAGGTTTCGGCCGCCGAAGCCGCAGCAGAAATAGAGAATAACCAGGGCGTACTTATTGATGTGCGCGAACCTTCCGAGTCTGCTGAAAAAACCATTCAGCCAGCCTTTATTATTCCCCGGGGCATTTTAGAAATGAAAACCCTGGAAAAGTTTAAAGATCCCGATCGCCCCCTATATCTTCATTGCGCTTCTGGAGTCCGTGCCCAGCTCGGTGCTGAGCAACTTGTTGATATGGGCTATACCAATGTGACCGCTATTGTCAGTGACATTAAGGCAATACAGCAGGCGTTTAACCCCCAGGAGTGAATTTCTGCAATTCGGGTTACAGTGGGCAGGGCCCGGATTTCATGCGATACTTTTTGAAATCAAGCCTCTCGGTGTAACCAGCCATGCCAAAAGCCACACTTGAACAATGGCGAATGTTTAAAGCCGTCGTCGATGCCGGCGGTTTTAATCAGGCTGCTGAACAAGTTCATAAAAGCCAGTCATCGATTCATCATGCCGTACACAAACTTGAAGCCGCGCTGGGCCTTGGGTTATTTGAAAGCGCTGGCCGTAAGGTCAAGCTTACCCCCGCCGGGGAATTAATGTTACGCCGGGCCAGCCTGTTACTGGATGAGGCCTATAAGCTTGAGTCCGTTGCCGCCAGCTTGCAAAACGGCGTAGAGTCGCAATTGCGTATTGCCGTTGATATTGTGTTTCCAAGCCATATTTTATATTCAGTACTTAGTCAGGTTTCTGATAAATACCCGCTATTACATGTCGAAGTAATGGAAACCGTGCTCAACGGTGCCAATGACCTGTTGCAGCAAGGCAAGGCCGATCTTGCGATTTCACCCTTTGTGTACACTAATGGGTTTAGTGAAGACTTGTGTCATATTGAGTTTGTATTGGTAGCCCACCCAGAGCATCCATTACATGCTTTAGAGCGAAGTTTGTCACTGAATGATTTAAAAGCGCACCGGCAAATCGTGGTGCGCGACTCCTCCACGGAACGCAAAGCTGAATCCGGGTGGCTGGGAGCTGAACAGCGCTGGACCGTCAGTCATATCAAAACCTCTATCGATATCGTGGCCCAGGGGCTCGGTTATGCCTGGTTACCCAAAGCGATGATCGAATCTCAACTTAGCCAGCAGGCGCTGGTTCAGTTGCCCTTGCCAGGCAGTAACCTTCGCCAGGCCTCGTTAAACCTGAGTTTCGAAGACGGCGATAAACTTGGCCCTGCTACCCGCGAATTTATCGGTTTACTGCGGTTTGAAACCATGCAAAGTACCGGTTGTCGCGTGGCCAATGTCACAGATTCTGATTGAATCCAGGGGCATTTGACGTTATAAGTAACCCGCGAAAAACAATAATAAAAATAACTAATATGGACGATTTAACCCTTACCCGGACGCGCGTTAAGCATCATCCGGCATTGGTTATCTTTTGTTTTATTTCACAGACGCAGTTAGACGGTAATTACCTGGTATCGCCGGGAAGCGTATATTGTGACTATGTTTGATTTCGAACTTTATTAATCACAGGCCGAGACACTTATGCCCGATAATCTGGAACTGATCAAAAGCGACAGCAATCTGCGCAAACGGTTGCTGCTGGGGTCGGTATTATTGTCTTTGCTGGTGATTACTATATTTTGTTATGTGGGCTATAACCTTCTGCTCGAGATGGAAAAAGATCTCGAACGGCAAGCGTTTGAAGAACAATACGCTGATGTGAAAACCCTGCTTGCGCCGGTTATCAACGGCACCGAGGTAAATGAAGGGGTGTCGCTAGTCCCCCGGGATTTGTCTATTCTTGCCGAAGATATTTTGATCATTGAATTTGATCAAAAAGAGCTGTATCGCGATCCTCGTCTGGCCCCCCAAACCTTTTTACAGCCTTTGAAACAAACCGGCTTTTTTACGTCAGGTGAAGATGAATATTATGTTCATAGCGATATCCTGGCGGAAAATAAAAAACCGCTGACGGTTATCTGGAAGTCAGCCGATATGTCCACCATTTCAGAACATGTTATCAGCCGGCTTTCGGTGGCAGCCTTTCTGACATTCTGGTTGTCAATCTGGTCGGCACTGATCATGTCAGCCTTTATCGCCCGCCGCTTTGAAAGTGCCAACAAAAGTCTCGAAAAACTGGCGTTAATCGACAACCTTACGAAGCTATATAACCGCAACGCTCTGCTCTCCGGACTGGATATCAAAAATAAATCCGGGGCGCTGATGTTCCTGGATCTTGACCGGTTTCGTGATATCAACGATGCCCTGGGGCATGATATGGGCGATCGCATTTTAAAAGCCTTTGCCTTGCGTTTACGTCAGCTGATGCGCAGCCAGACAAAACTCTACCGGTATCGAAGCGACGAATTTGTGGTGTGGTTCCCCGACTTGAATTCCGATGATGTAATGAGTCGTGCGTTTAATCTGTTGTACGAATGCCGTGAGCCATTGATTATTGGTAAGAGCGAATTTGAAATTGGCTGTAGCATTGGCGTGGCCTGTGCCCCGAACACGGACATGATACTGAAACGCTGGTGCAAAATGCCGAAAATGCTATGTTACGGGCCAAGCGCATGCGGCTGGGCATTCAGGTCTACAACGACCGGTTAGCCCACAACAACACCGTGGAAGTGACCTTGCGTAGTCAGCTACGCACGGCCCTGCAACAAAATCAGTTTGAGTTGTATTATCAGCCCAAGGTGAGTCTTCACAATGGCAAGCTATGTGGGGCCGAAGCCATTGTACGCTGGAATCACCCTGACGAGGGCCTGCTGTCACCGGCCTACTTTATTGATCTGGTGGAACAAAGCGGAATCGTGCATGCCTTCACCCGCTACACCATCGAAAGTGCGGTGAAACAAATAAAACAGTGGGAAGACGATGAAACCCCGCTGCCGGTGGCAGTGAATCTGTCTGCCTACAATCTGATGGACACCGCGTTTGTGCCCTTTGTTGAAAAGACCCTCGCCACCAGTGGCATCGACCCCGCCCGGCTTGAATTTGAGCTTACTGAAAGCGCTACCATGGTGGATATCTCGGTCAGTAAACGGATGATTTCCGCTTTTAATTCGTTAGGTATCAGAACCTCCATTGATGATTTTGGGACGGGCATGAGCTCATTTGCCTATCTGCGGGAGCTCAATGTGCACACCATTAAACTTGACCGGGCATTTATTACCGATGTGGCCACCAACGCCAAAGACGAAAAAATCGTAGAGGCAATGATCGCCCTTTGTCATAACCTGGGCATTCAGGTGGTGGCAGAAGGCATCGAGCAGCAAGGGCAAGCCACCTTGTTAAAACAACTTGGCTGTGATGTCGGTCAGGGCTACTTTTTTGGGAAACCGGCCCCTCATACCGATATTGACGCGTTATTGTCTACCGCCCAGGATGTTAAAGCTAACCTAGCAAAGATACCATCTGCTGGCCGCCCATAAAAAAACCTAAACAGGCCAGCGAGAGTCCGAGTAATGCGACTGCACCATCATCAGTAGCCATGCCAATGGCCATCACAAATACGGCGGTGGCGGGGATAAGTCCCAGAAAGGGCACCAGCTCTAATGGCACCATCATCAGTCCGCATAGCCCGCAGCTTATGGCTATCAAACTTCGAAAAACCACATTGCGCATAAAAAACCAGCGGGGCATAAGCAGTCTGTCGACCCAGGTGACTGCGGGGCTGATTTTATCGATGCCTTTATTCAAAGAATCGCGCTCGATACCAATCTGAGTAATGGCGCCAGGCAGCCAGGGGTGAGATTTTGCCAGTAAAACTTGCAGCGATATAAGAAAAATAGTGATACCGGTAACGGTAGGAATACCCGGGATAGCGCCTACCGGTGTGGAGCAAATAAACGCCGGCACCGCCAGCATCGGTCCGAATCCCCGCTTTTCCATCATAGTCAGCAGTTCACCAAAGGTGATTTTTTCTTCCCTTCCGGCGCTTTGCATGCGTTCAAGCAGTTCATGCAAGCTCATTGAACGCACTGCCGCCAAATCTAACATGGTCGGTTTCCTATCGTCTGTATTGAGACATGTTGTTCAGGCTGATAGAGTTACAAAGCGAGAAACGTGCCAGCTGTATAGGAGATGGGTGTCTCGCTGCCATAATTTGTTCCTATTTCAGCAGGTTAAGCGTAAACTTAATCAAATCTCAGTGATCCATTCTGTCTTACAGACAGTAAAGGATTTATTGGCAAAATAACGAATAGTATAGGGAACAATCTGTGTTAACTGTTTTACTTGTTGACGACGATCCAGAATTTACTGATGTCGCTTGTACGATCATCGAGTTTTTGGGTCACGAGGTGTTAACCGCAGCAAACCTGGATGAAGCGCGCGATTGGCTGACTAAAGAAACCTTCGACCACATCCTGCTGGACTTTATGCTTCCCGATGGCAGCGGCGTGCATTTGTTTGATGAACTCGACGCCCTGCCCAAACGTCCCCGTGTGACCCTTATCACGGGGCACCCTTCTGTACGCGGTATCATTAAAGGCTTGTGTGGTCCCAATATTGACTATCTGGTCAAGCCTATCCAGCGGGAAGAAATTGAAGCGGTTCTCAGTGGTAAAAAAGATAAGAAAAATGAAGCCTCTGGAAAAGCCACAATCAAAAAATATTTTGGCCATTTGATTGGTGAGTCGGCTTCGATGAAGGAGCTGTACAAACTCATTGAACGGGTTAGCCGCACCAGTGCCAATGTCATGTTACTGGGTGAAAGTGGCGTGGGTAAAGAAGTAGTCGCCGAAGCGATTCATGCCGCTTCAGATGTGGAAGGCCCATATATCGCTACCAACTGCGGGGCGTTTTCGAAAGAGCTTATTGGCAGTGAATTGTTTGGTCATGAAAAAGGGGCTTTTACCGGCGCCGTCGGCCGTAAAGCCGGGGTTTTTGAACAGGCTGAAAACGGCACGCTGTTTTTAGACGAAATTACCGAAATGCCCATCGATATGCAGCCTAACCTGTTACGGGTGTTGGAAAACAAGGTGGTTATTCGCGTTGGCGGCACCAAAACGATTCCTATCAACTGCCGAGTCGTGTCTGCTACCAACCGCCAGATGGAAGAAATTGCTGAAAGCAAAGTCCTGCGTGAGGATATTTATTTTCGCCTGGCCGTATTCCCCATCACCATTCCGCCGTTGCGTGAACGCAAAGAAGACATCCCCTTGCTGGCCTCTTCGTTCATCGCTGAGCTGAATAAAGAAAACGACACCAACTTTGTATGGAAAGACACCCAGCTGGATACCCTCAAAGCCTATGACTGGCCCGGCAATGTCCGCGAATTGCGCCACTTTGTCCATCGTGCCGCCATTATGAGCGACCCCGTGAAACAGGATATTGAGTTGCCTAAGACTATCGAGTCGCCGTTTGCTAAAAAGCAATCGACCACCCCTGCACTCCAGGCGGGTCGTACCATTGAAGATGTGGAAAAAGAGCTGATTTACGCCACCCTCGAAAAGGTCAATGGTAACAAAACGCTGGCCGCAGAAATGTTGGGTATCAGTACCAAAACGCTGTACAACCGTTTGCACGCTTACGGCGATCTGAGTAAAGAAGACTAGCTATCGAGGTTTTTATGACGGAGCAAGAACTTGCCATGGTGGCGAAACAGGTCCACGACGCACGTAAACCATTGAACCGAATTTCAATGCAGGCTGAACTGATAAAAATGGCATTGGATGGCGATGTACCGCCTGAACGTGCCAAGCAGGCTTTGGATAAAATAATAACAAGTACTAAGGATTGCAGTGAGGCGCTGACCGAAATGATGGAAGCACTTAGCGATTCTCAGTCGGAATCATAAATATATGTTTAATAAGCTGTTCCAATCTTTCTACAGTTGGATTTTTCTCGTTGGTGTTATTGTTCTCATCATTACCGGTAACTCTTTTTATGTGGTAAATACCCTGGATAAACTGGCTACTTTGGAAGCTCGCTTATTCACCACCACCCGGGTTATTACCGCCATCAATTCCCTACATATGGCAGTGCTGCGCGCTGAGTCTGGTCAACGGGGTTACCTGTTGACCAAAGATGAAGCTTATCTGGAGGACTACACACTCACCCTTGAACGGCTTGAAGGTTTGCTTGAAGAGGTTGAACTTAGCGCCCAGGTATCCGACTTGCCCGAGCAGGATAAAAAAATTCAGCAGCTGGTGTCATTAAGCAAAGCCAAAGTTAAAGAAATGGCGAAAACGGTCAATGCGGCGTTGCAGGGGGATTTTTCCCAGGCTAACCGTATTATCGATTCAGACCGGGGGCTGGTGCTATACGACCGATTTGAGCGGGTATTTGAGGATATTGACCGCTCGGAGCGTATGGTCCAGGGGGAACACTTATCTAATCTGATGAAACTGCGCAGGGATTCGGTCAACACGCTTATTATTTCAGGTATTACTACCGCGTTTCTGATCATCTCTATTTTTGTGCTGATAAAAATGAACATGCGGGAAAATCTGCGGCATCAGCGCACCCTGGAGGGGGTTAACGAGGAGCTGGAATTTAAGATTAATCAGCGTACTCAGGAGCTCCAAATTTACTCCGATGAGTTGGCACGAAGTAATCGCGAGCTGGAAGATTTTGCTTTTGTCGCTTCTCATGATTTGCAGGAGCCATTACGTAAAATCCGGGCCTTTGGCAATCGCATTGATGATGGTTATGCCGACGTTATTGATGAGCGAGGCCGGGACTTTTTGAATCGTATGCTCAATGCTGCAGAACGTATGTCTATGCTTATCAGCGACTTGCTGGCCTTTTCACGGGTCTCTACCCGGGGCAAAGATTTTACCGAGGTTGATTTAGATGAAACGGTAAAATCGGTGTTAGACGATTTGGAAATTGCCATTGAAGAATCGCAGGCAACCGTGGAAGTTGACGCTTTACCGAGTATTCAGGCGGATAAATCCCAAGCCGAACAGCTATTTTTGAACTTGTTGTCAAATGCCCTGAAGTTCAAACACCCCGATACGCCTCCGCACATCAAAATTCTAAGCCGGGCCGCTGAAGCGGAAGAAATATCAACATTTCATCACAAAGACGACTTTGAGTGGGTTACAATTTGTGTACAAGACAATGGAATAGGCTTTGAACAATCTTTTGCCGAAAAGATTTTTGCACCTTTCCAGCGCTTACATGGTCGTAGTTCTTACAAGGGAACTGGTATCGGCCTGGCGGTTTGTCGCCGTATTGTGGAACGTCACAATGGTCAAATTCGCGCGTTCAGCGAACCTGGCAAAGGCGCCAGATTTGAAATCATATTACCGGTAAACGGCGAACCGTTTGCCAACCTGTCGAGTCAAGGAGTTGTAGAAAATGACCATTAAAGGACCGTTACCCATTAATATCCTTATGGCAGACGATGATGAAGACGATCGTCTATTAACATTGGATGCACTAAAAGAAAGCCGGGTACTGAATAATCTGTTCTGTGTGGAAGATGGCGTAGAACTGCTGGAGTTTTTGCGTCGTGAAGGCAAGTACGCAGATCCGAAAGATGCCCCTCGTCCCAGCCTGATATTGCTGGACCTGAACATGCCGCGAATGGATGGTCGTGAAGCATTACAGGAACTCAAAGCCGACCCGGCCTTGCGAGGAATACCAGTGGTCATTCTGACCACTTCCAAGGAAGAGGAAGACATGTTGCGTGGTTACGACTTAGGATGTGCTTCTTACATTACCAAGCCGGTTAATTTTGAAGGCCTGGTTGATCTAATGCGGACCTTAGGCCGTTATTGGATCGAGTTTGTAGAACTTCCCCACGACTAACCAGCCGAACTGAGACGTACTGTGAGTGACCTTATCCGTGTATTACTTATCGAGGACGATGAGGATGATTATTTTTTAACAGCCGACTACCTTTCACAGTGCAAGGAGCCCAGGTTTGACATTACCTGGGTGACTAACAGTTCGGAAGCGGTTGCCGCCTTCCGTTGTAAAATTTTTGATATCTGCTTACTGGATTATATTTTAGGCTCTGAGAACGCCCTTGATGTTCTCAATGTCATTAAGTCCAAAGGCATTAGCATTCCTGTGGTCATTTTAACCGGCCAAACCGATACCAAGGTTGATGAAATGGTTATGCGCGCAGGCGCGGCAGATTATCTTAATAAAAGCGAGATTGAGACACCCCGTTTTATGCGCACCATGCGCTACGCTATGGTCCGGCGTGAAATTGAAAACGAACGTATTGAACGGCATAAAGTCGAGCAGCAGAACAAAGCGAAAGATAAGTTTCTGGCTCATCTTGGCCACGAGCTTCGCACTCCCCTTACCTCAATTTTAGGCTACACCGAGTTATTGCTCGATGATGCCAATAATGAGCAAATTGACAACGAATTATCCATCATTCATACCAATGGCAAGCATCTGTTGAGCCTGTTGAATGACCTTTTGGATATGTCGCGGATTATGGCCAATAAGCTGGAGCTGTCGCCCAAAGATGTCGATTTAGCCGGCTTTATGACTGATGTTCATTCGCTTATGAATCTGGCAGCCAAAGATAAAGGGCTGCGGCTGTCGATAGATTGTCAGACCCCGGTTCCGGAAGTGATCCGCGCCGACCCCACCCGTTTGCGGCAGGTGTTAATAAACCTTATCAGCAATGCGGTGAAATTTACCGATGCCGGAAAGATCGAAATTGTTATCGATATGCTCCCTGCGTCAGCGCAAAAAAATCGAGAGATGCTGCGGTTTCAGGTCATTGATTCAGGCATTGGGATGCCTCCTGATAAACTCGACGATATTTTTCATCCATTCCAGCAAATTGAAGATGTGATGCGTGCCAACCATGGCGGCGCCGGTCTGGGACTGGCCATTTGCCGTGAATTAGTACACAAAATGGATGGGGAAATTAATGTTGAATCGTCTTTTGGCAAAGGCAGCACCTTTACCTTTGCGATAAATCCGGGCGATATTGCCAGCCAGCCCAGAGAATTGCTGAATCTTTCGGCTCCGGCGGCGCGCAACACCCCTGAGATGAATTTACATGTTTCCGGACGCGTTCTCATTGTGGACGACTTACGTGAACTGCGCCGCCTTACCGGGCATCTTGTGAGTCAGTGTCACGCCCAGGTTGCCTACGCAGAAAATGGCGTGAAGGCCTTAGAAGCGGTGCTGATAGCAGAGCAGGAAGGACACCCCTTCCATCTGGTGCTGATGGACATTCATATGCCGGTGATGAACGGCATTGATGCGTTAAAAGCGCTGCGCAAACACAACTGTCAAACCGCGGTGGTGGCGATCACCGCGGCAAGTCGCAAAGGCTTAAGACAATCATTATTGGATGAGGGGTTTGATGGTGTCCTGGGTAAACCCATCGAAAAAAATGCGCTGATGGAAGTTTTGGACCAGTACCTTATCCGTTCAGGCGGCGTCGAGGCCGATTTAATCGCTGGTCCTGTAGAAGATAACGGCTCCCCCTCATCTGAATCCGAAGAACCTGCTACGAGTGAGCCTGAGCCCATGCTGCAGACTCATACTTCGCCCATCCGTATTTTGGTTATCGAAGACGACACTGATGCGGCAGAACTGATGCAGTTGCTGCTTATTCATCAAGGCCATGAGGTCGAAGTAGCTCAAAACGGGGAAGATGCTTTGAAAATGCTTGATAACAACGGCTTTCAGCATGCCCTGCTTGATCTTAGTCTTCCCGATTATCATGGCCTGGAGCTGGCCCCAAGGTTGCGCGAAATTAATCCTGATTTGAATATTATTATTGTCAGCGGCCGGGAGCCTGATGCTCACAAATTGGAAGCTGTAGGTATAACTCAATCATTGTTGAAGCCGGTTAGTAAAGCCGACCTGACGGCATTATTTGCGAACCAGTAAATAGTTGCGAAAATCTTACAAGGACGTGCAGGAATTACCATTCCAATTCAGCTGAAAAGCTATAGCATTAAAAATAATTAATGTTTTTCAGTAAGTTATAAATTCGTAGCGAGTGGTATATGACTTGCAGACCTTCTTGTGCACACATTTGTTAATCAAGGAGATATGTATGGCTACACAAGCTCGCGCGACTACTGCAACGACAGCTAATACCGCAACAGACAAATCTAAGGCGGCCGACGACTCAACGCATCCTATGGTTGATAAAGTTCAGGAAACCTTGCATGCGTCGGTAGATAAACTGGCTTCATCAGCAAGCCGCGCAGAAGAGAACCTTCGCACCACAGCCGCTGACTCGGCTGAAAATATGTCAGCGCAAAAACGCCTGGCACAGAAAAAATGGTTAGCATCTCCCCTTCGCAGATATGCGATTGAAAACCCGGTAGCAACCGCAGGTATTGCATTTGCTGCAGGTATGTTAATCACATCACTTATGCGTAAGAAGTAACGCTTATGCCGGGTAAAATGTCACCTTCTGACTTTGCCAGGGCATCCTTCAGGCCAGAGCGGCCTGTTTCGTTCTGCCCAACCAGTGATACTGGTTGGGTAAGCGATTGCTCCAAAGACGTCTCTATCCATGACGATCCCACCTTCAGTGAAACCAAAGCTGCCATTGAAAATATGTTTGCCCATAAACGTGATCAATTCGATTCGTTTAAAACGGTATTGGGCGCTGAAACCGCATTAGTCAAAAAGTCGTTTATCATTACCGCAGTCGGACTGGCTGGTGTATTTATACTGGCGTGTTTTTGCTGGCTGATTGTTGGTGCTGCAATTGGTATCGGCCTTGACCGGGCAGGCACTCCTTTATGGGGTACCACGCTTATTTTGCTGGCAATTAATGGTGTGGGCATAGCGGTTTGCACTAAAGCGGTTAAAGAAAGTTATCGTCATGTCTCTTTTATGCCGATTCTGCAGGCCCTGACCGGTCATGCGGGAAAGAGCCAGAAGGAATAGTTCATGGGTTTGTTTTTATCTAATGAGCTGCGTCAGGTTGATGCGGCCCATAAAGAATATGCACTGGTAAAACAGCGTGCGGATTATATGCAAACGAGCGCTAAGCGAAGAGTTCAGCTATTATTTGGAAAACCTTCGGTATTGTTTGGTATATTCGCAGCAGGCGCATTCAAAGGCCTGACTACGGACAATCCAAAATCTAAGAGAAAAACAGCCATTAGTTCGTTTATTCGTACCGCGTTTTTCCAGATTATAACTTAAGGATATTGCTATGGCTGCTTGCAGCAGAACCTTTCGTCACGTCGCCGTGGCTGCCACGGCCCTGACGGCGATCCTGGGCTTAACAGCCTGTGCCACCTCCTCTTCGACTGAACCTACTCCCTACATCAAAGCAAAGTCAGCAAACGGCTATGGTTACTCGAGCATGGAGCTGAGCGAAAACGAATATCGCATCATGTTTAAAGCTACCGAGGCCACTGATGCTGCCAGGGTCCAAGAGTACTCCCTGTTTCGGGCAGCCGAACTGGCGAGTGCCCAGGGTTATGACTGGGTGGCAGTGGTCAAAACCGACGTGGAACGAAAGCTGCGTGATGGTAAAAAGATTGTTCGCGAGAGTAATAACACCGCACCGCCGGTGTTGCGCGAAGAGCAGTGCACCATGTCAGGTTGCTATGAGGCGGCCCAACCCTTTGAAACCAGCGATGCTGATATGCGGGTAGAGAAAACCCGCACAAAGGATATTTATTATTCTATTGTGGCACGTATGGCAAATAGTAAAACTGCTCTGGGCGAACGAGCCTTTCGCACTCAGGAAGTACTTTCCCGCCCTCCCGGCGAAGATAACTAAGGTTATGGGTAGCTGATATAGCCTAAGGGCTTCCTGCTACCTTTTTACATCAATCTGGCAAAATGTTCGCAGTCTTCTCCACCTACATTAAGAAACGCTCAGTTATATCCTTTGGAGTTTTTCTAAGCGACTATTTTTAAAACATTTTATTTTATTTATTAAGAAAGAAATAATTGCCTGACATTGGAATACCCTTTGCAATCTTTTTCTGGTAACCGATGAACAGTTTGGCATAACTATCTGCAACAGGAGCGGTAAGATGAATCAGCTACCCGCTAATATCGACAAGATTTCCGATATTATCAAAGTTCTTAATGGTGGCATTGAGTTTTATAAAGACGGAATCAAGAAAGTAGCTGGTCACAATATCCAGGCCATGTTCAATCGCATGCTAGAAGAAAAGCAGCAAGCGGTACTGACTTTACAGGCTTATCTTCCTGAACAAAAAAGTGCGAAGGTTAGTGGCAATACTGATTGGTCTATTGGTGTTAGAAATATGTACACCAAATTACTCGGGGCGCTGAATCCGATAAATGATCATAATTATGTCAAACAGCTGGAAAGTGTCGAAGATAAAGTTTTGGCAAAAATAAATGATGCATTAGAGGAAAAGCCACCACAGCAGTTTGCCTGCGAGTTGCGTCGTATCCGCTCACGTATGCAGCAATGTCGTGAAGAACTTGGGTCATTCCACCATGCAACAGCCATAGCGGGCTAATGCCCGCTGGCGTGGTTGCTCCCCTACCTCGCGGTTCTCTTTTAAAAGCTTTTTTCGGTTGCTACCCGTCTTAGTGACATGACTCAACTTTTCTCCCCCTCCCACCTTGCTCATCTCATGACAACAACCTAGCTTGCCGAACGCTGACGTTATCGACTGTGGCACTGCCGAAGATTCAAATAGCGCTTGTGCCTGTGCGGTAATCACATGATTTTTAAATTCGTGCCGCATGCCGGTATAGCTAATTCTCTGCAGATTATTTCCGGCAAAGCCTGAAATGTAATCTATTCTTAAATTTCAGTAATATATCTGTGTAAAAAGTGCAGAGTAACCCGTTCTGACAGTCCATTTTTGCTTCAATCATTTTTTATAGCGTAAAAAAGTTAACACTTTAACTATATTAATCAATAGCTTATATTTTTGGCACGGTTCGCGCATAACTTATAATGAAATTAAGGAAGCTAAACGAGGATGAAATTATGTTAGGTTGGGCAGTTACATTTTTTATAATCGCCATTATTGCAGCAGTTTTTGGCTTTGGCGGCATTGCCGGTGCAGCGACAGGCATTGCCCAATTCTTATTTTTCGTGTTTGTAGCATTGTTGGTCATTTCGTTAATCGCCAACGCGCTTCGTGGTAAATCACCGAAAGTATAAAAAATTTTATTAAAGGAGCAAGAACTATGATGTCGTACAAGAACTTACTGAAGACACTTTTGGTAGCTGGTTTTGCATTTTCTCTAAGCGCGTGTGATGACGGCGGTGCTGAAAATGCGGGTGAAAAAATTGATGAAGCAGTAAGCGAAGCAGGTAATGCAGTAGAAGATACCTGTGAAGATGTAAAAGAAGGTATGGAAGCAGAAGATAAAGACTGCTAATTACGTATCTTGAAAGATTTGGCGTGTAAGCCAACCATAAATGCCAGCCAGGGTAACTGACTGGCATTTTTTTATGGGAAATAACTGACCACCAGCGTCTTGTCCCACGCAGCCATCTGAGCAGTATCTGAATAGAATAACCCCACCCTCACCTGAGTCCCCCTCACATAATGCTTTCCAGCCTCATCCGCCTTTAGCTGTGACTCCAATACGAATTCGCTATTGTTATTCTGAGGGTTCTACCTCGCCATGGCCAGGGTTTGCTATCCGTTACCAGGCCTCAGCACTTCCTCTATACTCTTTTGCCAACCGGTTTGCTCTTAGTATGCCCTGCATGACAACTTATCTGTGTCTGACGATAATGGCTATCTGCGCAGCGAAGATTCGCTGTGCTTTCTGATGCAACTCTCTGGCGTAGCGTACCTTGGCCGATCACACCCATTGGTAGCGCGTTAAAACGGGATAAAGGCCAACACGGCCATGGGAAAAATATACCAGCGAGTGTTGTCGTTACGGATTTACATCACACTTTGCATGACACTTTACAAGATGCAGGGCCATTGCGGCTTTTTCCTATGAATAAGACAGCCGCTGTCTATTTGACGGTCTGCCTCTGGGCAAGTGTGTGGCTCATCTGTTTACCTAAGCTAGTTAAAAAAGCGAACCGTAGTTCCATTTTGCTGACAGGCCATCGGGCAATATGATGCTAGCTGCTGCAGATTCAAATTAGGTAGTGTCTTCGCAACCAGCGCATTGTCGCCCGCTTCAATGTTCATGTTGTGTAATGAGTAGTGGTTAGACAAAGAGCATGGCTGGAAGCCCGGGTTGCGCTGTTTATCTGACCAACACAAAAACACTGAAAGGTCGGGAAAACCGCGGTGCAAAGTTTTTTATTGTTACGGGTTTGGTTAGGTGATGGCCCGATATGCAACGTTATATACCACAAGTCACCCTGGCCTTATTGCAGCAAGCATGCAACGCCGGGCCGCTACCATGGTCCTTCGTCATTGGTTGGGTGGAAAGCGAAGGTGCCACGCTGACTCTGAGCCTGCCGCCTCACGGCTCTTCTCGTAAAGGAGACAAAAACACGACGCCATGGCATCGTGTTTTTGTTTGGTAATAAAGTGAAAATACCGATTATTCAGGCTTTGATTTAGCCACAAATTTATTAAGCAGGGCAGGCAGCAAGGTAATATCAGTCACTAATGCTATGATCATCGCCGTGGCGGTAAGCAGCCCAAAATTAACACTGGGGATAAAGTCTGAGAAGCCGAACAATGAAAACCCTGATGCAATAATAAATGTAGTGAACAGAATCGCCAGGCCGGTATGACCAAAGGCTAAGCGCCCTGCACGTTCGGCCAGACTAGAATTGTTAACATCATTGCCTGGTGCATGCGACTCGTTGTCCGATCTCATCCCTTTTAAGTAGGCATGCAAAAAGTGGATAGTGTCATCCACCGCAATACCCATAGCGATGGCGGCAATGGTGATAGTCATGATATCAAGGGGGATCCCGAGCCAGCCGATGATGCCCAGAATGCCTAATGTGGTCAGAATATTGGGTAACAGCGCAATCAGGGCTATTTTCAGGGAGCGAAAAATCGCCAGCAGTACCAGCCCCAGAACCACATAGACAATACCCAGTGTTTTAATTTGCGAATCAAAAAGCCGGCTTAAAATATCCTGGTACAGCACGAATAGGCCGGTAAAGCTGACCTTATCGGCTGACATGCCCACAGTCTCAATATCCTGCTTTAAATCCTCAAGAAACTGAGCACGATCCAGGCCTGCCGTCGTATCCTGAATTCGGACAGCGATGCGCATTTGCTCATCGCTGGCAGAAAAATAAGAACCAATCAGTTGATTCACCACTTTTTTGTCGAGCAAATGATAGATGGTGGTCAGTTCATACTCGGTAAGCGGCCGGTTGTCGTTTAACTGTCGGGCAAGCTGAGTGAAATTAACAATGGAGGTAACACTACCGGTTGCGTCAAATGCATTAACCGCGGCCTGAACCAGCTGTAGCTGGTTTACACTGCTGGCATCCAGCACCAGTTGGTCGTCCTGTGAGCTGGCGTCAGTTTGTAAAATAATGTCCAGCGGCGTTGAACCTCCGAACTGTTTATCGATAAAAGCCAGCTCCTGATATACCCGGGTATCCTTTGCAAAATAATCAATAAAAGAGTTTTCGACGTTTAATCGGGTGATACCTGCAGCCAGTCCTGCAAAAAGCGCCAGCATCACCACACTAATAGTCACCGGCCGTTTAAGATTCAGCCGTCGCATCGCATCAAAAAAACGGGTGACAAACTGATACTCGCTGGTTTCTTCTCGCGCCCGCAACAGCGATAACACCGCCGGAAACAACAGCAGGCTTACCAGCATAGTAATAACCATGGCTATCAGCATCATATAGCCGAATACCATTACCGGCTGCAGACCACTAAAGATGAGCGCGCCAAAACCTACTGAGGTGGTCAGCGTGGCAAAAAAGCATGGGGCCAGCTTATCGTTCAACGTGGCAACAATTCGCTGATGTTTATCCAACGCCGGATCATCCCGGCTGATTTCCCGATAGGCACCAATGAGGTGAATCATGACGGCCAGGGTCAGAATAAGCTGCAAAGCTACAAAGTTAGCGGAAATAACCGTGGTGCGTAAATCCAGAAACCCAAATAACCCCATCGTTAAAACCACACTGATGGCGCACGCCGCCAGCGGAAACACCACCCAGCGCACGGTGCGATACAGCACCAGTAATAACAAAGCTATTACCCCCGCAATGGCGCTACCAAAGGTTTGCAGATCGGACTTTATAATATCGATTAAGTGCTGCCCAACCACATACGAGCCGCCCATATAGGTATTGGCCCGTCCATCAACCTGAGCAGCAATGGTACTTAGCTGTTCAATTTCTTGCTGGCGCTGCTGGTTAAGCTGTTCACGAATTGGCTCAGCCTGTTGTTCCAGTTGGGCTAACTGTTGCTGTTGTTTATCACTGAATTCGCCGTTTAACAGATTAGCCTGAATGTCGGTTATCTGGGTTTCCAGTTCACGTAATGCAGGGTTGTCTTTGAAAACAATCTGTATGGCGGTGGCGGTATTTTTCTTGTTAACTAATAAATCGGTGAAAATAGGATGACCTGCGATCAGAGATTTCATCTGAACGGGCGAGTAGCGCTGCGACTCCCAGGTAAGGTTGCTTACCTGCGTCCCCGAAGTTAATACACTTTTATCCTGAATCAGGGGCACGGTCAGAATGGAGGTAACAGCCCCCACCCGCTCCAGTTTTTTAATTTCCTGCGACAACCGCTGCAAGTCTTCGAAGGTCTGATTGGAAAATAACGCATGGTCAGTAGGCTCATAGGCCAGCAGAATAAATTCATCCGGGGCAAACACCTGATTAGCCAGCTGGCTTTTAATATATAACGCGTTGTCTTTAACCAGCAGGGTATCGGCCGAAGCGTCAATCTTGAATTTTGATAACTGACTTATCGCTAACGCTAAGGCAACGGCAAATACGCCCATCACCGCCCAGCGGGCCCCTACAATCCATTGGGCCATTTTATTCTTCATCCTGCTGCCCTTGATACTGGAAATATTCGTCGCGACGTTGGCCCTGAATATACTGATTACGGAAATACAAATAGGGATCGTCTGCTTGCTTATACAGATTTTGGTAGGTTTCTGCCTGTCCCGAAAAGTCATCAAAACCGTCAAAAGCCCGTAAAAAATAAGATTCGGGTGAATCGGTCAGTTGATTTATCGGATGGATAATCCCCTCGGTGACAGTCGAAAATGCGCCACGGGAATCGCTGGGCCCCAAAAATGGCAGCACCAGATAAGGGCCCGAATCTATATCGTAATAAAACAGAGTGTCGGCAATAGTTTGCTTTTGTGCGCCAATATTGAACCAGTGTGTCGCCGGGTCAAACAGCCCGAATAAGCCCAGGGTACTATTGATGAAAAAACGACTTAAATTCGCCCCGGCCTGTCTGAATTCACCAGCCAGTGCATTGTTCAGCAGGTTCAGTGGCTCCCGGATATTTTCAAATGCATTGCCAATTTTGTCCCGGGCCGCCGCGGGGACGAGCCAACGATAGCCGTCAGCGGCAGGAATCAGGACATACTGATACAGCTGATGGTTAAAGCCAAATATTGTGCGGTTGAAGCTTTCCCACGGATCGTTGTAAAACACCTCGCCGGCGAGTTGGTTGGTATCATTGCCGGCCTGTGCGTCAGTTATGGCTACTACCGTGGGCTCGACATTGATTTTTCCCTGACTGGTCTCAACCGATATCGATTCGCCGGCATTGAGCCGGTCGACATCAGACGGTGTTTCAGACTGGGATTGTTGCTTCTCAGAAGAGGTAACAGCTGGATGCTGAGGTGGCGCCGAATTGCTGCAGCCGGTCACAAGTATTGCGCAAAGCCACCACAGACCAAGGCTGAATCGTGTCGAAGTCATCACAAACAAAATTCCCTATTGCAGATTCTGGGGATTGTCTGACATTTTTAGTTACGCCAGACGGATTTAACATCCTGATTCATACGCTAATTATCAATACTATGATCGATATATTTTTTTGGCTTTCACCGGTCTGGTATATCTTTGCCTAATCCATTATAGAAAGGATTAATTAACAAATGTAGAGGAAGGTGTGAGGTATTGCCGACAAGTTCTGATAACAACTTTTCCTGGTCTGGTCACAGAGTTGGCATTAATTTGCGCATCACGCTGTAACCAGGTATCAGGAATTATCGGCCCGACAGACAATGAATTACTCGCCTACCCGCTTCGCAATCCAGCTGACACTGCTGCTGGTATCGTTGCGTATTGGTGCCTCATAGGCTTTTTTGTCTTCGTAACGATCAAACCAGTTAAATACAGGCTGACTTTGCAGGTATTGCTGAAAACGATTCTCAGGCTTCGTAAAGCGCTTGGTTCTTAACAGTTTCATAGAATTTCCTTCAATACTTATTCTATCGATCCTTGAGTCGCTATACCGCTGTTCAGTACAGTGGGACTCTGGTTTCCTTTAACCATTCAACTATTGAACCAAGTTTGCAAAAATTTAATAAAATCGCTGTAAGCCTTATACATCAAGTACTACATAAAAAGTTGCAGTTTTGTGACAGCTGCTACTGCATATGCAAGTGGGCATTATTCAAAACGCACCGGGAAATTTTTACAGGATGTGGGTACCTCAGGTAAGATTTGCAGATGCCGGCTGACCGAAACTGTAGCAATCAGCCACAAAAAAGCGGCGTGATAACGCCGCTTGAATATGTCTTGTCTATGGCCTGAGACCGTCCACCTTTAGTTCATGGTTTCCGGAGTCTCTATTTCCAGGTTGTCTTCAACATTTTTCACGTCCGTGGCATTTTGTGCAATCTCAACGGCCAGCTGCCGCTCGGCATCGGATTTCACCGTACCGGTTAAAGTAACATTGCCTTCTTCCACATCCACATCAATATCAAATCCAGAAATATCCGAGTCCATGAGTAATCGGGTCTTGATTACGGTAGCAATCTTCGCATCGGTAAGCTCACTGGTGGCTTTTTTGGACTTGCTTTTCATGCCCTCTTCCCTGTCACCACTGTTACCTTGTGTTGCCATCATGGCGTCTTTACCCATTACCACCAGCTGATTATCCACCGCGGTCACCCCGTCGATATCCACTACCAGCTCTTCCGCAAGTTTTTTATCTACTGAGTTTTTAACCTTGCCGGTTAGTACCACCGTGCCGTTTTTGACATCCGTATTGATATCAAAGGAGTTGAGGTTGCCATTAAATAGCAAGGTGGCTTCGGCTTTGCCATCAATCCAGGCGTCTTTCGCCCCCTTCTCCCATTTGTTTTCAGACTTCATGTCTGCCGCTACCGCGCCGGTACTTACCAGACCAGCCACCATCAATGATAGTAATGTGCGTTTCATTGCATACTCTCCTGTTAATATTACTTTAAGACTGATGCCAGAGTTGTGCCATCAAAATTTTCACCTAGTCTATTGTTTTTAAAGAAATATAAATGAAACCACTAGCAATCAGTAATGCCTAGCGTGCAAGGTTTACCAAAGTTCGGCAAAAAATTCACCTAATATGTTCAGTTGTTATACAAGTGCTGCTTTTGGGTGAACCTAAGCTTTTCGGGGTCGTAAAGAGTATAATTATTATGTACCCCTCTACTACATACACCGCCGAGGCACGATTGCTGTTATAGGAAACATTCCATGTTTGAAGTCTTAAGTTTACTGAGTTTAGCGATGATCTTTACCACCATCGCCCCTCACCTCCCTGGCGAACACTGGCTAATCAGAGTCTGGGAATTTCCTCGTGTACAGCAGATCTTTATTATTGCCGCCATCGAACTGGGATGGGTTGCATATATAACCGCGATAGGGCCCACCATCGCCAGCATCGTCTTTGCGGGGCTGCTGTTACTGGCGCTGGGGTATCAGATAAGCTGGGTCTACCCTTACACTTTAATTGGCCCTAGAGAAGTCACCCGGGTAAAGCAACCTCAGCAAGACCGGGTTTTCAGCATTATGACCAGCAATGTTTATATGCATAACGATAACTATCGGGGGCTGATTGACCTGGTTAACCAGCATAAACCGGATATGCTGGTGACCCTTGAAAGTAACAAAGACTGGGAAAACGCGATGACCCCGATACATGAAGATTACCCGTATCGTCTGGCGTGTCCCCTTGAAAATCTCTACGGCATGCATCTTTATAGTCGGTTGCCCTTTAAAGAGGAAGAGATTCGCTACATCATTGAGGACGATGTACCTTCAATGCAGGTCACAATTGAAATTGAAAATGAGCCTGTAGTGGTTTATTTACTGCATCCAAAGCCGCCAAGCCCCACCGAAAATAAAAGTGCCGGCCCTCGTGACGAGGAGCTGACATTAGTGGGTCAGGAAATTGTTGATGAGGATCGGCCGGTGATTATCGCCGGAGATCTGAATGATGTGGCCTGGTCTCCCACTACCCGCAATTTCCGGAAACATAGCCGGGCCAGAGATCCCCGTCTGGGTCGCGGCTTTTACAATACCTTTCATGCGAAGCATCCACTGGTACGCTGGCCATTAGATCATGTGTTTCATTCTGACCACTTTGATTTGGTCAAAATCCAGCGCTTGCCAGGTTATGGTTCCGACCACTTTCCGCTATTCACTTCGTTACAGCTTACCCGCAACAGCGAACATTGTGAATCCTCTTCGGCGCCCGAGACCAGCGACACCAGTCCCGACGCCAACCGGTCTTAATCAGGCACTGATTGCTACTGCGCTGGCTGCGGCCAGCGTCTGGCAGCGGCTGACGATATCTCTGGTGTCCGTGGCATCAGGCACAAAGTCATCACCCGGCAGCAGCTGAATATCGGTGGTTTTATCGCTGATAGCATTAATCAGCAGCACTGGTAAATTTGAACCATATTGTTGTTTGAGCTGCTCGTAAACCCGTGTCCCGGCAACATCCGGCAGTGTTACATCAAGCAATACCACATCATACTGTTGTTTTTTCTGTAGCTTCTGTGCGGCCCTGCCACTGGCGGCAAAGTCAACCTGCCAGCCCAACCCGGTCATAACACTGGTGATCACACTGGCCGTTACCGGTTCATTTTCGACCACCAGAATTCGCAGCGCTACTTTCTTATGCGTATTATTTCCCGCCGATGATGTCATATTCTTGCTCTCCTTTCGCGAGACAGACGCATGTATTTATAAACGTAATCTTAGGTAAGCATTGGTATAAGCACAAGGCAGGCCAAGATCTCTCAGCTTTTGCATAAAAGCGTCGATTATTCCTTAAAAATTAGAGAATTAAGAAAAAGCGAATATAAAAAACCCGTTATAATGTATTTGTAAGTTATTAACAAGCTTATGATTTTTAATTAACGTGGCGGATAATCTTAGAAAACTTTGTTAATCGGGTAGCACCTTATGCTTCGTTGGGAGTGATTCACTAAGCGCGGATGAGCCGGATCTATTAACAATAGTGCTGTCGGCAATGACGGACAAGAAAATAACGCATACGCAATATTTACCCCATTATGTTACCTGATGGCGTATAAAGGCATTTAGGTTTTCACAGGCTTTATCCCGACTGATGAAGTGAGCTAAAGCCAACAGCCGGTCTTCCCGGGGCCACACGGCCTGATTAAGCATATTGATATCTTCCTGGGCCAGCTGCTCAGTGTGCAATACCAATGCAATTGCTTTTTTATTAGGTTTGATTAGAGTGCCTTCGACATGAGCCACCAGCTCAGGCGATAAGCGAAAAAACTCACGCTTATAAGGATCGCGCACCACATGCAGCTTATCATCTTCTACTAAAACCGCCGGCCAACCTTCCCCTACCCGGCTTTGAGCAAACATCGCAATCGTGAAAACCACCAGCACCAAGGCAGTGCTAAGAATAAAGGTACTGCTGAGGCCCGGCGCAAACATAACCAGAATCCATACCAAAATCGCGAAGATCACCCAGGTGCTGAAAACCCGCCGCATTGCTTTGGGGCTGATTCCGGAAAACACTTTTGCATGGCGAATTTGTGATTTTTGTAACTTCACTAGTTCTATGTGAGTAGAGCTCTTCAATACTACAGTTCCTGATCTCGGCGATGTCATCTGGTTTAACCGCTGCGCTGTAACAATACATCTGTAAATGAGGTGGCGGGCAAAATAGTCACTTGCAGATAAAGACAGCAAACAACACTTTGACTAAGTCTACACAAATTTTGTAATGCATTGATATATAAATCAACACCAAACCCGGTCAAAAAGGATCATTCCGTTAAAATGCACACCAATGTGCTTAAAAACCCCTCACCAACACCCTTTGCAGGTTGCCCTTTCCAATAGTCATCCGCATATCTTTAAAAACGACGTTAACTTAAAGGTGAAGCATGACTGCAATAACAATCGATTTGGTCTCTGATATTGCCTGCCCCTGGTGCGCGATTGGCTATGGCCGGCTTCAACAGGCTTTGAACACGCTTCCACAGATAGAAGCCACGCTTACCTGGCGGGCTTTTGAGCTCAATCCCGATCCGGACGCGCAGCCCGAGCCTATTGTTCCGGCGCTGTGTCGTAAATACAACACCACCAAAGAGCAAATTGATGCATCTCAACAGCAGATGATGGCCATTGCGGCTGATTTGGGTCTCAATTTTGAAAAAATGGAAAGCCGCTATACTACCAATACCTTTGATGCGCACCGCTTGGTTAAATGGGCGCACCAGTTCGATAAGCAAACGGCAATGAAGCAGGCATTATTTGATGCCTATTTTGGTGAAGCCCGCTCCATACAGGATCAAGAGGTGTTATTAGACTGTGTTGAACAAGCCGGTTTGGATCACGAGAAGGCCCGGCAGGTGCTCAATGGCGACGACTTTGCCGATCAGGTCCGCCAGGAAGAGCAGCAATACCAGCAAGCCGGGGTGACCTCGGTGCCAGCCTTTGTAATTAATCAAAAGTACCTGATTTCAGGGGCTCAGGAACCGCAGCAGCTGGCCCAGGCGCTCACACAAATCGCTGAAGAAGATAACGCTTAACGCACTCATTCAGGCAGACCAGGATGGCACCGTGGCTATGGTCTGTCTGTTTTGATGCTGCGTATTCAAGTCACATTATCCCAGGAGGCTATCATGTCAAAAAATACCGAAATTCTGTTAAAACAACGCCCCGATGACGGCAAAATTGGTGAGCATCTATTTGAAGTTGTTGAAAATGAAATCCCTGCTCCAGGGGAAAACGAGATACTGGTAAAACAAACCTATATGTCGCTGGACCCGGCCATGCTGGGTTGGATGACGGCCGATGAAGAAAGCTATATCCCCCGGTAGCGCTTAATGACGTAATGCGTTCCAGTGGTGTGGGAAAAGTGGTTGAGTCAAATCATCCGGACTTTGCGCCAGGCGACCTGGTTATGGGCATGATGGGATGGCGCGAATATGCAGTGGCCGATGGTCAGAGCCTGACCAAACTTCAGGAAGGTATCGATGAAGAAACTGCGTTGTGTGTGTTTGGTTTACCCGGGCTTACCGCCACTCAGGGGCTGATGAATATTGGCAAACCTCAGTCAGGTGAAACCCTGGTGGTTACCGGCGCAGCAGGGTCTGTGGGTTCGATTGTCGGTCAGATTGCCAAAGCTAACGGATTACGTGTTATCGGCGTAGTGGGCAGCGACGAAAAAGCCGACTGGATCACCAATGAACTTGATTTTGATGGTGCCATTAATTATAAAACCGATGATTTGGAACAAAAGCTTGAAGAGCTGACGCCGGACAGAATAAATCTTTACTTTGAAAACACCGGGGGCGAAATTCAGCATCATGTGATGAACCGCATGGCTGAGCATGCTCGGGTGGTCGTATGCGGAATGATTGCGGATTATCAGAAAGACAAGCCCTCTGCGGGTCCCAACTGGTTGCCGCTAATCAAAAAGCGGGTAATGATTCAAGGCTTTGCCATGCCTGACCACTTGCACAAATCTAAGGAGCTTACTCAGCAGCTTGCCCCTTATGTGCAAAAAGGTCAGATCAAATACCGCTCACACATTATCGAAGGCCTCACCAGCGCCATGGAGGGTCTGAACCTGCTTTTCGATGGTAAGAATAAAGGCAAACTGATGGTCAAACTGTAACACGTTACGTAAATCTATTTTCATCATGCCGGTCCAGGTTATTCTGGGCTGGCATTTTTTTGTGTTTACTCTACGACACAACCCCTTGCTTTAGGTTTGCCTGTAGCCTCCCATCTGCTTCCTGCTGTTGCCGTTCTCCCCCCGCAGTGTTATAGCAACTGGAAACCGCCTTTTGGCAGGCAGCTTGGTGAGTAATTGCTTTGCGAGCCCGGTTAACTATGTGTGGGGTAATAATGTGCGGGGTGACTACATCCGCGTTAAGTAAGCCCCAGCAATTAAATCGCCGGTAAATAAGCCCCGGGGAAATGGAGCGGCAAACCCACCAGGTTATTAATCCAGGTGTAACGCTAACACCAATGTCAGTCTGGCGCAGATGACTTAATCCCGTGCAGGAAAGAATTATATGGAAATGCTATTACCGTTCGCCTTACTGTGCCTGCTAATGGCCATTCACATCGTAATTTTTAAACGACTTTGCACCTACCTGGCTGGGATCTATCCCGAAAAATGGCAATAGCTTGTCCGCCCGAAGGCGGTATGCCCTCCCACCCAGCCATGAATGCCGGCTTAAAACATGCTTTAGAATCAGGGCATTTTTCAGGCCTTGCAGCCCGCACTATTGAGCGCTTCAAACTGTTACGAACCATCAATTCTGCATGCATAGTAGCGGTAATATTGTTCGGCTTTCTTCAGGCCCTAATCTACTGACCACAAATTGTTAGCGTAAACGCTTGTCAACGGCGTTGAGCTGAACTTCCCCGGCCAACACCCAAAGCGCTCCGTAATCTTTTTAAAACCACGGCGTGTGTACGCCCGCCATATTTATGCCCGTAGTTGCTACCGGTGATTGCGTACCCATCAGCCCTGGTTCAGGCCCGCTCATCCTTGGCAGAGTCCATAACCACATGGGTGGTTATGGTGCTGACCTGCACAATCGCGCCCAGTACATCTGCGTGAAATTGTTTATAGGCCTGAATATCGCTGGTTTCTACCCGCAGCAGATATTCAAAGGCGCCGGTAATATTATGGCATTCGCGTACTTCGCGGCTTAAGGCCACCGCGTTTTCGAACGCCCGCTGCGAGGCAGTAGTATGCTCATTAAGACCCACACTGACATAGGCCACAAAGCCTCGTCCCAGTTTCGCCTGGTTAACAACCGCCCGATACCCACTGATGACTTTGCTACGCTCCATCTCCTGTACCCGACGTAAACAGGCAGAAGCTGACAAGCCGATGCGCTCGGCCAGCTCAGTATTACTGATACGGCCATCTTTTTGCAGAATTTGCAATATCTGGTCTGTATAATGGTCATATTTCATAAATAATTGCGCATCCCATCGATTAATTATTTAATTTTGCACACTATGCGCGAAATAATCGAGTTAAAATTGCATTAATACTTAATGAAGTCCCTCCTGTTATGAACTTTGAATTTCTGTATCCGCTGACCCTGTTTGCGCTGGTCTCGTCAATCACCCCCGGCCCGAATAATCTGATGCTGATGAGCTCCGGAGTGAACTTCGGGTTGCGCGCGACTATGCCCCATATGTTTGGTGTAGCGATTGGCTTTACCCTGATGATTTTGGGGGTGGGCCTGGGCGTAACCCAGCTGTTTCAGTTTTATCCTGAAGCCTTTGTGGTATTGCGTGTAGTGTGTGGGGTATACCTGGTGTATCTGGCCTGGAAAATTGCGACCTCTGCCTCCAGAGTAAAAAGTACCGAGAATGCTTCTCCCCTTACCTTTATGCAGGCCGCACTATTTCAATGGGTTAACCCGAAAGCCTGGGCAATGGCCATCACCGCTACCAGCATCTATGCTGCTGACACGACCCTAGCCAGTGTACTGTTTGTGGCCATTGTATTTGGTACGGTTAATTTGCCCTGTATCGGGGTATGGGTAGGAATGGGCCATCACCTGGCGGGTTTTCTTAACAACATACAACGCTTACGCATCTTCAATATGGCCATGGCGGTGCTGCTCATGGCGTCGGTTCTTCCTGCCTTGTTGCGAGGGCAAGGCTGACCCAGGGTTTTGACTAACTTATTCCCCCCGCCGAACCGGATAAAAACACTAAAAATATCTTTTGTGCGTAAAAGCCTGCATTCTATATTTGAATTTTTAACCTTAAGATACAGGCCCTTTTTCTATGAGCGACTATTTTCTACAGGCGTTTATTTATCTTTTAGCGGCGGTGATCGCCGTACCGGTAGCAAAAAGGTTGGGACTGGGTTCGGTATTAGGCTACCTGGTGGCCGGCGTTATCATTGGCCCAGTATTAGGCGTGGTGGGTGACGAAACCGTGACCATTCAGCATTTTGCCGAATTTGGGGTGGCGATGATGTTGTTTTTAGTCGGTCTGGAACTGGAGCCAAAAGCTCTATGGGCCATGAAAAGCCGTTTGCTGGGATTAGGCGGGTTACAGGTCTTCCTGACACTTCTGGCGGTCACAGGGCTTGCGATTGCGTTTAACCAACGCTGGTCAGTGGGCATCGCCATCGGTTTTGTGCTGGCTTTATCTTCGACTGCCATTGTATTGCAAACCTTGCAGGAAAAAGGCTTACAAAAAACCGATGGGGGCAAAAGTGCTTTTTCGGTTCTTCTGTTTCAGGATATTGCGGTGATTTTTATGCTGGCGATTATTCCTTTGCTGGCGTTGCCCGATAGCAGCGCAGCCGATACCGGCGCCCACAGTGTCAGTCTGGTGGCTGATTTACCGGCCTGGGCACATGCTCTGGTCATTCTGGTGTCGGTGGCGGCCGTCATCAGTGCGGGCCACTACCTTAGTCGTCCTCTATTCAGATTTGTGGCTTCCAGCGGCTTAAAAGAAGTGTTTACTGCCACCGCTCTGATGCTGGTCATCGGCATCGCCGCGTTAATGAATATGGTGGGTCTATCGGCTGCCCTGGGCACCTTTTTAGCCGGGGTGGTATTGGCAAATAGTGAATTTCGGCATGAACTGGAGTCCAGCGTCGCGCCTTTGAAAGGGCTGCTTCTGGGCTTGTTTTTTATTACGGTGGGCGCCGGTATCAATATGCAGGTTCTGAATAATAGCCCATGGCTTATCATCGGTCTTACGCTTGCGGTGATGCTAATTAAAGCGTTGATTCTGTTTGGAATTGGAGGTTTTTTCGGTATCCACGGAACCGACCGCTGGTTGCTTACCCTGAGTCTGGCTCAGACCGGTGAATTCGGCTTTGTGCTGTTAAGTTACTCAGAACAAAATCAGGTTATTCCTGGTTCGCTGGCAGAGGTGCTGGCGCTGGTGGTGGCCTTGTCGATGTTCTTAACCCCAGCCTTGTTCATTTTATTTGACAGGGTCATTTTGCCCCGTTATCGCCATCATTCTAATCAGCGTGTGGCCGACCCTATCGACGAGCAGGGTACGGTGATTATAGCCGGTATTGGCCGGGTCGGACAGATTGTCAATCGCTTGCTAATGGCCAATGGCATCAAAACCGTGGTGTTGGATATCAGAGCGGAGCAAGTCGAATTGATGCGACGAATTAGCACTAAAGCCTACTTTGGTGACGCCACCCAGCACGATATTCTGGCTACCGCAGGCATTGAAAAGGCAGCAATGCTGGTGGTGGCCATCGACAATCAGCAGGCCGCTATTGAAATGGTACGCTATGTTAAGCGGACCTACCCCAAGGTCAATATCATGGCCGCGCGTTTGATCGCGGCCACAGTTACCGGTTACGTCACGCCGGGGCCAATGTCTCGGTGTCAGAAACGTATTACTCGGCTCTGGAGCTAGGGGCTCAGGCCTTGCACTGCAGTGGCTTTTCGCCTGAGGAAGTAAGCCGACAAACCACAGCTTACCAGAACATCGAACAGGAGCAGTCAGATACATTGTACCGGGCATGGGTGGATGAAAAAGCGGGTAAACATCTGGATAATGATTACCTGACGCTGTTTATGCAACTGGAGGGGTTAATTGAGCAGGCTTTACAACAGGAACGCACTGCTGAGCCCCCGTCCCCACAATCAAACCGAGCCACCCGAGGTCAAGCAGCCTTAAAATGTGCGGCTATAACGGTTCCGGGCACATGGCTGACGCGGTACTTCAATGGCTTAAACACCGGTGCACACTATGTGTGCGGTAAGGTTGTTACAGGCAGGGTGAGGGCAAAGTAAAATTGCGAATAAGAAACCACCCGTGGCAGATGACCGCAATGGGTGGTTCTCTTTAACCGGTAATTTAACTTAGTTTGCTAAGTAGGATCGTTAACATGCGACGTAAGGGCTCGGCTGCGCCCCATAACAGCTGATCACCAACGGTGAAGGCGGAAATGTATTGCGGCCCCATAGCCAGTTTGCGAATCCGGCCTATAGGGATAGACAGGCTTCCGGTCACACTGGCCGGGGTCAGTTCGCGCATAGACTGCTCACGATCATTAGCAATCACTTTCACCCACTCGTTGTGAGATTCAAGAAGATCTTCAATTTCATCCAGCGGCAAGTCTTCTTTAAGTTTAATGGTTAACGCCTGACTGTGGCTTCGCATCGCGCCTACCCTTACGCACAAACCATCAATAGGCACCGGCGTGTCCATCCGTTGTAGAATTTTATTGGCTTCAGCACCGGCCTTATATTCTTCGCGGCTCTGCCCGGAAGGCATCTGACTATCAATATAAGGGATCAGGCTGCCCGCTAAAGGAACGCCAAACTGGTCGCAGGGATAGTCTTCACTGCGAATAAAATCGGCCACCTGCCGGTCAATATCCAGAATCGCACTGGCCGGGTCCTCCAGCGACTCGGTTACCGAGGTATGAATAGCGCCCATCTGACTGATAAGTTCACGCATATGTTTGGCGCCCGAGCCCGACGCCGCCTGATAGGTCATAGGCGAAACCCATTCCACCAAATCTTTGGCGAATAACCCGCCTAATGCCAGCAGCATCAGGGAGACCGTGCAATTCCCGCCAACAAAGGTTTTGGTACCACTGTCTATAGCATTATCGATGTGCGTACGATTTACCGGGTCTAATACGATGACGGCATCGTCGTTCATTCGCAGCGCTGAGGCCGCATCAATCCAGTAGCCATTCCATCCCTGCTCCCGCAGGTCCTGGTACACTTGCTTAGTATAGTCGCCACCCTGGCAGGTAACAATAATATCCTGTTGCGCCAGGCTATTGAAATCAAAGGCATCTTCAAGCTGGCCAGCGTCTGTCTGACCAAACTGGGGGGCCGGCTGGCCCGCCTGGGAGGTGGTAAAAAAGGTCG
Organism: Salinimonas marina; assembly: GCF_015644725.1. Taxonomy (NCBI): domain Bacteria; kingdom Pseudomonadati; phylum Pseudomonadota; class Gammaproteobacteria; order Alteromonadales; family Alteromonadaceae; genus Salinimonas; species Salinimonas marina. The sequence goes on along the minus strand of NZ_CP064795.1, from coordinate 1,388,302 downwards.
CGGCAATATGCTCGAAGTCATTCTGCTCCTGCATGCGCTGCATCAACACTGAGCCAACCATACCTCGCCAGCCAACAAACCCGACTTTTTTCTGTGTCATAATAAACCTGAATGTGTAAATGGGTGAATACTGCGGATAATCGGCTATCGGCAGCCGAGTCTCTGTCGTTTTATTGTTATTATGAGGCCATCGAGTGTAGGCAGATTTAGCGGCAAACACCAGACCCGTTTAACCTGCATCGCCGCCCGGTTACCTTATCAGGGGGCTGGTTCAGGCACTGAACCGGCCGGTCTCACGAGCACTGATGTCAGCCCACGGGCTTATACCGGCTGACTCGTCGCGGCTACACCATCATCGCTACCACTGGCGGCAGATAGGTTAGCTTCAGCAGTGTACTGGCCCAGCAACGGATGTTGTTGAAGATACGCCTTTAACTGCGCTTCTCTGGCCGTTGAAAAATGCAGCCCCTGTTTGGTCCGGCGCCACAAAATATCATCCGTGCTGACCGCCCACTCCCGTTCCACCAGATAGTCTACCTCGGCGGCAAATAATTGTGAGCCGAAGTCTTCACCCATATCCGATAGTGCGGTTTTATGTTGCAGGAATTCCTCACATAACGTGCCGTACTGGCGGGTATAGCGTCTGGCCAGGGTTTCTGGCAACCAGTCAAAGCGGCGTTGAAGCTGTCTTGCGTAGGTGCGCGGATCGGAAAAATCGCCACCAGGCAGTGTTGCTTTCGCGGTCCACGGCCCTTGAGTAAGGTTATAACAGGCGGCCAGTTTATCGACCGCCTGTTCAGCCAGCTTTCGATACGTTGTTATCTTGCCACCAAAAATATTCATCAGCAGCGGCTCGTTGTCTTCATTACGCAGTTCGACCTTATAATCACGGGTCAATTCCTGTGCTGAGGCATTTTTTTCTTCCAGCAATGGCCGTACACCACTGTAACTGTGAACAATATCCGGCTCACCGATGTCAGTTTTGAAATAAGATTTTACGACTTTAAGTAAGTATTCGGTCTCTGCGACCGAGATGCTCGCCGCTTGCGGATCACCGGTATAATTTTCATCCGTGGTGCCCACCAGGGAAAAATCATTCTCGTAAGGAATGACAAATACAATCCGCCCGTCTTCATTTTGCAGAATATAGGCTTCCTCGCCCTCGTACAAACGAGGCACCACCAAATGGCTGCCTTTAACCATCCGCATGGTGCCAGGAATATCGGTGTTTTCCATCCGTTCTAAAAACGAGGTTGCCCAGGGGCCGGTCGCATTCACCAGGGCCCGGGCGCTCACTGTAAACGTTTTACCTTCTGGCCCGCGCAAAGTGACGAGCCAGTAATTAGCCTGTTTTCTGGCGCTGATACATTCAGTGCGCACCCGAATATCCGCGCCTTTGTCGCGGGCGGCCATCGCGTTTAACACCACCAGACGGGCATCATCCACCCAGCCATCTGAATATTCAAAACAGGTGGATATTTGCGGTACCAGCGGGCTGTCCTTCTGCATTGTTAATTTCTTTGAACCCGGTAGCACATTTCTTTTAGCCAGTGAGTCATATAAAAACAGGCCAGCCCGCAGCATCCACGCTGGTCTGAGGTGTTTTTGATGTGGCAGGCGAAAACGTAACGGCCACATGATATGAGGGCTTTATTAAGCAAAACTTCCCGTTCGGATAAGGCTTCTTTGACTAACCGGAATTCGTAATGTTCAAGGTAACGCAATCCACCATGAATCAGTTTGCTACTGGCAGAGGAAGTGGCCCCGGCCAGGTCGCCTTTTTCACAGAGCATTACCTGCAAACCGCGCCCCGCTGCATCCAGCGCTATGCCGACGCCATTCACCCCGCCCCGATAACCAGCAGGTCGGTCTCGTGATCAGGTTGTTGGGTTTGATTTGCCATAATGGGCCCCTTGAGTATGGTTGTAGAAATGCTATTTCAACGGTATTGACCGCGCAAGTCAACACAAAACGAACATTATCGAAAACAAACGAAAATGCATATTGAGGTTTTATATTGCTTATCAGGCCTCAATAAAGCCAATCTCATGCTCGTCAATGATGGTCATGATCTGATCCGGAGGTCTTTGATCACACACCAGAAAATCAACCTGAGATAAATGCCCCTGCTCCACCATCGCGCGCCGCTCAAATTTGCTGTAATCCGCAGCCAGAATGGTGGTTTCGGTATTTTGGATAATCGCCTGAGACACCTTTACTTCCCGAAAATCAAAGTCCAGCAGCGCGCCATCTGCCGAAATCCCGCTGATACCTATAATGCCGTAGTCCATCCGGAACTGACTGATAAAATCACAGGTGGCCTCGCCGATAATCCCGCCATCTCGATAGCGTACCTCACCGGCCGCGATGATTACCGAAAAGTCTTCTTTCGAGGAAAGCAGTGTGGCCACATGAATATTATTGGTGACCACATGTAGATTTTTGTGATTCAGTAAATGCTGAGCAATCAGTTCGGTGGTGGTGCCAATGTTAATAAACAATGAGGCTCCATCGGGGATCATCTGCGCCACCGCTTTGGCAATACGGTTTTTAACCCCTTCGTTTTGTGCTTTACGCTGCTGATACGGGGTGTTTTCCCAGCTCCGGTTCAAACCGGCGCCGCCATGGTAACGACTAAGGACATTGGCCTCGGCCATCTGATTCAGATCGCGGCGAATGGTTTGTGGGGTTACCGCACATGCTGTGACCAGATCGTCAATCGACATAAAACCATGCTGCTTCAATAAACCGACAATCTTTTCGTGGCGCTGGGTCTGATTCATAACTACTCCTGACTTTTCTACCTTCAGTATACGGTTTAAAACTCACTGCGCCTATGCCGATATGTTGCAACTATGTTCGTTATCGAAAACAACCATTGTTAATTGTCTGTGAATAATGCAAACTCATTAAAAAAGCGTGCTAAGGAGTGATATTTTGACCCAGCATTTACTGGCTATCGACCAGGGGACCACCAGTTCCCGCAGTATTGTTTTTGCCGATGACGGTTCTATTATTGCCATGTCTCAGCAAGAATTTACGCAGCATTACCCCAAAGATGGCTGGGTGGAACATCAGCCTGACGATATCTGGAACAGCGTAACCCACACATTACGTGACGTGTTGCAAAAGTCGCAAATCGATGCCGGTGATATTGCTGCGCTGGGCATCACCAATCAGCGCGAAACCACACTGGTATGGGATAAACATACCGGAGCGACTGTGTACCCGGCTATTGTCTGGCAGGACCGCCGCACTGCGCCCTACTGTCGGGAATTGAGCCAGAATGAACAGCTGGTGAATTATATTACCGACAATACCGGCTTATTGCTGGACCCTTACTTTTCGGCCACTAAGCTCAACTGGATTCTGAATAATGTTGAAGGAGCCCGGGCGCGGGCTGAAGCCGGTGAGTTACTTTTCGGGACGGTAGATACCTATTTAATCTGGAAACTGACGGACGGCGCATCACATAAAACCGATGCCACCAACGCCTCGCGTACTATGCTATTTAATATTCACACTCAGCAGTGGGATACAGAACTGCTTAAAGCCTTTGATATTCCAGCCGCGATGCTACCAGAGGTTATGGATTGTGCCGCCGACTTCGGAAATACTTCTGCGGAGCTGACAGGAAAACGTATACCCATCAGCGGGGTGGCCGGTGATCAGCAAGCGGCGCTTATCGGCCAGGCCTGTTTTGAAAAAGGCATGGCAAAGAGCACGTATGGCACCGGGTGTTTTATGATTTTAAACACCGGAGATACCCCCCTGGTGTCTAAAAACCGCCTGCTGACCACCGTTGGTTATCGGCTTAACGGCCACACAACTTATGCGCTGGAAGGCAGCATCTTTATGGCCGGCGCGACCGTGCAATGGCTGCGGGACGGTTTAAAGCTTATCGACAATGCGGCCGAAACCGAAGCCTTGGCAGCCCGGGCTCGCGAAGACAATGGTGTCTATCTGGTGCCCGCCTTTACCGGCTTAGGCGCACCGTACTGGGATCCAGATGCCCGCGGCGCTATGTTAGGCTTAACCCGTGATACCGGCATTAATGAAATTGTGGCGGCGGGGTTACAGTCGGTTTGTTACCAAACCAAAGATTTACAAAAAGCCATGGAAAGTGATGGCGCGCGCCCGGTCTCACTGCGGGTGGATGGGGGGATGGCCAACAATGACTGGGTAATGGGCTTTTTAGCCGACATTTTGGGCGCTGAAGTAAAACGCCCTGCGGTCACAGAAACCACCGCCGTCGGGGCCGCTTTTCTGGCTGGCTTACAACAGGGGATCTTTACCGACCTGGATACTCTGACTCAATGCTGGCAATGCGACAGCGTATTTGAGCCGCGTCTCACCAAAGCACAGCGCGACACCGCATACGCAGGCTGGCAAGAAGCGGTGACCCGAATTCGCTGTAGTTAAGCCCTCCGTTTTTCACCACGCCGTGTCTGATATTTCCTGAAGCGCAGTTTACACTGCGCTTTTTATGTAAAAAAACTTTACAAGTCTGTCACATTATATTTTTTTTATGATAGGATAATTTTCAGTTAGGAAAACGTTTCACCTTTCTTAACCTGGTTTGCCCTCAAAAAATATCTATCGCCCCGGGTTGTATAGGCGGTTTGCTGGTAAACGAAGGCAATGTTAACGCGCTGACGATTTCCCTCCCTACTAAAATGATTAAGGGAGTCGTTAGGTTAATAAATCCATATGGAGAGAATACCGTGACAAATCATAAGCACACATTCAAACTCGTACCCGCAACAAAGCGTACGCTCCTGGGTATCGCTGTCGCCTCTGCCCTTCACTCGCCCATTTCGTTTGCCCAGGAAGCCCAATCTGGTCCCGCAGATGCAAATGCGGACGTCGAAGTTATCGAAGTAAGAGGTATCGTAAGCAGCCTGAAGCAGGCCATGACGAATAAGAAGGAAGCCCTGGCGGTTTCTGATGGCATTGCTGCAGAGGATTTAGGTAAGTTTCCGGACCTGAACGTAGCAGAGTCGCTGCAACGTATCACCGGCGTTTCAATCGACCGCAGCGGTGGCGAAGGACAACAGGTTACGGTTCGAGGCTTTGGACCTCAGTTTAATACGGTACTGGTTAATGGCAGACAAATAGCTACGGATTCAGACGGCCGGGCATTTAATTTCGACGTGCTGGCAGCCGACCAAATCACTGGTGCAAATATTTTTAAAAGCGGTGTGGCCAGTATGCAGTCAGGCGGGATTGGCTCTACCATTAACATAACCACCGCACGCCCCTTCGATTATGATGGTTTGCAGTTGGTAGGAACCGTAAAAGGCGTGTATGAAAGCTTGTCTGAAGAAACCTCTCCCCAGGCTTCTTTTTTAGCCAGTAATACTTTTGCTGACGATAAGCTTGGGTTGTTACTTGCGGTATCGCATCAGGAACGTGATGTACAAATCAACAGGATCCAGACCGCTGGCTGGCGTCCAGGTCTGACTCTTTCAAATCGCAACGATGGCGTTATTGCTGACAATGTTTACTTCCCCCGTAACTGGGACCAGATCGTTGACCAGCAGGAAAGAACACGAACCAATGCCTCTTTGGTTGCTCAGTATGCGCCATCGGATGAGGTGACGATTACCCTTGATGGGTTTGTTTCTAAGTTTGAAGTTGACTCGCAGGTGACCGACTTAGCCTCCTGGTTTGAGCCCGATCGCGTAGGCTCTGCCACTATCAATCCTGATACCAATACTGCCACCCAGTTCACCCAGGAAATCGATTTGCATCAGGGTAGCGGTAACCCGGCATCAGATTTTGTATCAAGTACCCGCAATATTCGTGAAGTGACCAATAACGGGTTCGGACTGAACATTGATTGGCAAATAAACGAGGCGCTGGTAGCAAAATTCGATGTTTCCCACTCCACCGCTGAAAATGATATCGCGGGTGATGCCCGCTTTAATGTTATCGGCATTATAAATAATTACGAATTTGATGGCTCTGGTGAGACACCCACCGTATTACATGATGGTTTTAATGATGGCGAGTTACCTGATGTATCGTTAAACCGTCTGCATTACAACGAGCTAGGTAACCCACGGGCGTCAGAAGACGAAATCACCGAGTATAAGGCTGATTTCACCTACCTGTCTGATTCAATTGTCTTTCGAAAAGCCGATTTCGGCATTCTTTACTCTGAGCGTGAAAAGTACAGTTACCAGCTTTTTGCTTCCCAGTGTGGCTTTTGTGGATATAACGAAGCTGCGCCGGTAGATACGCTGAACATTCGTCCTTTCACCGCCAACAACTATTTTGATGGCCTGATCGACACCTGGTATACCTATGATGGCGACGCGTACCTGGATTATCTGGCTTCAGAAGGTTTTCCGGTCGTCCCCACGCTTCAGCCGAATCATTATACCGTAAACGAAGATGTTACCGCCTTGTATGCTCAGTTTGAGTTTGGCTATGACATCGGTGATATGCCGCTGACGATGAACGTGGGAGCAAGATACGAAGAAACCGATGTCGAAGTTGCCGCGGTCCAGGCTTTCGTATCCGATATTGTGCCTACCTCAGATTTAACTCTGTTCGCTAACCAGTTTGGGCCCGAACAAGATATTACGGGCTCAACCTCCTACAGTAATTTGCTGCCAAGTGTAAATGTCAAACTTGAGCTTAAAGATGACATGATTCTGCGTTTTTCACGCTACGATTCAATCACCCGTCCTACCATGTCACAAATGTCCCCGGCCACCACCTTTGGTGAGCCGCGCCGCCAGAACCTGCAGGCCAGCGGCGGTAATCCCGGATTAGAACCCTTCCAGGCTGAAAACTGGGATTTGTCTTTTGAGTGGTACTACAGTGACGTGTCGGTTTTCTCGTTCGCTGTATTTAACAAAGAAGTCGAGAACTTCATTGTTACGCTTTCTGGTGAAGAAACTTACTCTTTGAGTGCCCGCAGTGCGGATAACGGCTATCGCTGTACTGATGCGGCGTGTGCTACCGACGTATCATTAGATCCGCAAAATCCGGATACCGATGTGGTCGCCAGTACTGAAGAGTTAAACGGCGAAAGCGAAGTGTATACGGTTTCGCGTCCACAAAATGGTGAAACGGCGACCGTGAACGGTTTTGAAGTCGCATTAACGCATATCTGGGACAATGGCTTTGGTATTACCGCTAATGCCACTGTGGTCAATAGCGATGCTGAAGTCTCTGGCGATACCAGTCAGGCTTTCGCGTTGGAAGGATTAGGCGACTCTCAAAACCTAATCGTTTTTTACGAACGCGATGCATTTCAGGCCCGGGTGGCGTTTAACAACCGCGAAGCATTCCTGTTTGCTTTGGATAATACCTCCGTGGGCGGCGCTACCGCAGAACCGGTAACCACCGAAACCTATGGTCAGTGGGATATGAGCGCCAGTTACGACATTAATGAGAATCTGTCAGTATTTGTTGAAGGTATTAATGTAACCGATGAAGAGCTCAGACAGGTTGGCCGCTTTGCCGACCAGGTCTACTCCATTGAAGATAACGGCTCGCGTTACTCAGTTGGCTTGCGCGGTACATTTTGACAGGCGCTGATGATTAGTAATTTGATGGCAGGCTCATACCTGCCATTTATGCATAGCTTTAATAGGCATCTTGTTGAATCTATGCATAAATGTAGTCAACTTTTAAAATAATAGATGAACCGGGTTTATGATACATACCGAACAGGCATCGGCGAAACAACGCATTGTAATCGTAGGCGGTGGTACCGCGGGCTGGCTTACCGCAGCCATAGTGGCGGCCAAACATCGAATAGGCAAAGGCGAGTGCGGGATAGACATCACGCTGATCGAGTCTGATGCTATACCAACCGTAGGTGTGGGCGAAGGCACCTGGCCGACGATGCGCAATACGTTACATGATATCGGGCTATCTGAAAAAGAAGTCTTCAGACGCTGCAATGCTGCATTTAAACAAGGCGGGAAGTTCGTAAACTGGGTTTCAGCAAACGGCGATACTTACTATCACCCTTTCACTGTGCCATTAGGCTACGGACGGATTGAGCTTGCCCCTTACCTGGATAATATTACCGACTTTGCTAACTCAGGTAATTTTCAACAACATATTTGTGAGCAAAATCTTGCCCCCCGCTCGTTAAGTGAAGATGAATACAGCAGCGCCCAGTCTAACTATGCCTATCATCTGGATGCCGGTGCGTTTGCGGAGCTTTTAAAAGAATATTGCCTAGAGCATCTTGGCGTCACTCATAAAGTGGCCACAGTTAAAGCGGTAAATGTGCTCAGCGATACCCAGATTTGCGATTTGATATTGGATGATGACACCGCCATCAGTGCTGATTTATTTGTGGATTGTTCCGGCTTTCGGGCACGATTACTTGGTGAAGCATTAGGGTCGTCGTTAACCCGGACCAATGATGTGTTGTTTAATAATGCCGCACTTGCGTTGCAGGTTCCTTATCAGGGCGACTATGAAATCAAACCCTACACGCAGGCCACCGCACAATCAGCCGGCTGGATATGGGATATTGGTTTAACCTCGCGCCGAGGTGTAGGACATGTCTACTCCACTGACTTTATGTCCGATGACGAAGCTGAATCTGTACTAAGAGATTATGTTGGTTCGGCCGCTGATAACCTTTCTCCAAAGGTGATCAAGTTTGACTCCGGCTACCGAAAAACGGCCTGGAAAGGAAATTGTGTGGGGTGGGATTAGCGGCAGGCTTTGTCGAACCACTTGAAGCCACGGCCCTGATGTTAATCGAAATTTCAGCCCGCTATATTGCTGAGCAGATGCCGGCGCCCAAATCTGCCATGACAATTATCGGCCAGCGGTTTAATCAACAGATGCAATACCGATGGCAGCGTATTATCGACTTTTTAAAGTTACATTATATTTTTAGTCAGCGCAGCGAACCTTACTGGCAAGCTATCAGAGCCGAAAGTACCCTGCCGGAAAGCCTTAAAGAAGATTTAGCCATCTGGCAATACCGGGGCCCCCAGATTTCAGACTTTTCAGCCTCTGTTGAGCTTTTTCCTGCCGCCAGCTATCAATATGTTCTTTACGGTATGGGCTTCTCACCAGACTTCTCACTGCAGTCACATCGATACACTCAGACGTCTGTAGCGCACTCACTTATCAGACAAAATCAGTTGATAACACAACAAAAATTAAATGACCTGCCTAATCACCGCGATTATATTTCGCAGTGGCTGGCAAGCTAACGGAACAGACATAATGGCAGATTATCAACGCCTTGACCCCGCTAAACATAGTGATTTTCGAATTGACGAGGAGCAGCGCACGGCTCTTTTTGCTGAACGCCATATGGTCAACATTGAATTAAAGGAAGTCGTGCAGGCAGCGGCTGATTTTCCTCTTTTTATCAGTAAGATCTCAGACAGTTCACAGTGGGCAGTGTCGGCATTGTGCGGGCTGGCCCCGCCGAGAATGTTTTTTTTCACAATAATCAGTGGCTGGCGCAATACACGCCGTTAAGTCTTCAGACTTTGCCATTTATTCTGCAAAGACAGGGGTCGGCAAGTGAAGCCGACATGCTGATAGATTGCCATTGTCCGGCGCTGTCAAAAAGCCAGGGCGAGGCTCTGTATTTGTCCTCTGGCCGCGCCACTGTGTATCTGAACAATAAGAAAAAGCTGTTGACCGAAAGGGTAACGGCGATGACTCAAACCACGGATTTGTTGCACGAAATGGCGAACCTAGGCCTTTTCAGACCGGTAGATCTTGTACTGCTCTTTACCGATGGCAGTCGCCAAAGAATAGGTGGATTGTACGGTGTTGATGAACACGCTTTACACGCTTTGTCTGCAGATGATTTAAAAATGTTAAACACCAACAATACGCTGGCCGCATTATTCAATATTCTCGGTTCTGTGTTTCAGGTCAATCGTCTGATTCGCTTACATAACCAAAAATTCCCGAATCGTGCTGTTAGTAACATTAAGCTCGAAACTAACAAGCAGTAATTTATCACCTAAGGAGCATCTCAATGTCGTCCAGCACTATTCAGGTGTCTGTTTTTGTTTTCGTAACCGCCCTTATCGGCTTCTTAACGTACTTAAGCTGCCGGGGCCACAACCGCAATGCTAACAATCAGAATCGTGAATACTTTTTGGCAGGCGGCGGCCTGGCCTGGTACTTTGTGGCAGGCAGTATTACCTTAACCAACTTAAGTACTGACCAACTGGTAGGCATGAACGGCAACCAGATGGCACTGCTGGCTTTGTGGGAATTTTCGGCCGTCGTGGGATTGTTTGTATTAGCAAAGGTTTTTTTGCCTGTCTATTATCGCTTCAAGTGCACTACCACCACTCAGTTGCTGGAACAGCGTTATCACAACAAACATATCAGAGCCGTAATCAGCGCGTTGTTCTTTCTGGGCAGCGCCCTTATTTTTTGCCCCGCTGTCATTTATTCTGGCGCTTTGTTTATGAAATCTATGTTCAATGTTGAAATGCCGATCATGTACATTTCGGTTATGTTCATCATTGTTGGAGCGCTATACGCCATTTTCGGAGGCCTTAGAGCGGTCGCGGTGTCAGATACTTATTCAGGGGTACTGCTGCTGACCATGGCAATTATTGTGGTAATTTTAGCGCTTCAGGCTATCGATTTTAATTTTGATGGTATTCCGGCAGAACGATTAACCCTTATTGGCGACGACCAATCCCCCATTCCATGGCATACCCTGTTGACCGGTATGATATTTATACAGATGTTTTACTGGGGCACAAACCAGGTTATCACCCAGCGTGCCATGGCCGCGCCGTCTTTAAAAGAGGCACAAAAAGGCGTGTTCGCAGCAGCCGGGATCCGGTTGTTAATTGTGCCCTCAATCATTGTTATTCCAGGAATCGTTTCGTACAAACTGTTTGGTGATGTCGGTGACAGTGCTTACGGCATGATCGTTGCCCAGTTGCTGCCGGACTGGCTATCAGGGATTTTTGCGGCGGCGATGGCAGCGGCAGTGTTAACAACATTCAATAGTAACCTTAACTCGGCCACCGCCTTATACGTGTGTGATATTCACGAGGCTTACATAAATAAAGCCCCTAATGTTCCTGTGTTAAGTGGGTTTGTCACTGTAGTGCTGTGTTTCCTCGCGCTTGCGCTCATTCCGGTTTATCAGCAGGCGGAAAGTATTATCAACCTTATACAGGAACTGTACGGACTGTTAAGTATGCCGATCCTATCAGTGTTTATCGTCGGTATTTTGTTCAGAAATGTTCATGCGAATGCTGCTATTGCAGCTGTGATCTTTGGGGTAACCCTGTATGCCTCAATGGCATTTAAGTTCTCACCGCTTTATGCCCCTTTGGTTTGCACTATATCCATTTGATGTTTATTACACTTATTGCCTGCATTGTATTTGCGCTAACCGTGAATCGAATGTTATTTGGGCAGAAAGCGCAATTCTCGCTAGCCATTGACGCGGACGAAGAAGTGGTATCGTCACCCGGTGTTGCCGATTAACCTGGTTTAAGTGTCATTATCAGAGTTTGTTTTTATCAGTAAAAAGCCTCGGGCGGCTCTATCTTCAGAGCCGCCGGCCCATTTTTCTTACTATTTTACTGCGAATTTTTGACAACATCAGCGGTACGAGATGTACGCTCGGGGATAGCTATCTGTCAGGGTAGCACTACCAACTGACCGTAGTCTTACCTTCAAATTTACTACCATCATGGCCCCTATCGCTTTAGGTGAGAACAGTTTTTGGTGAGTACAATTTTAGGTAAGTACAGTCTTAGGTGAGTACAGTTTCAGGCCAACAAGGCATTTTGCCGGAACCGGTTTCTTATTCCGGCAAAATGCAAGTCATCAGGCTAGCCTCTCTTCATAACTGCGTAGCTATAGCCAGGCAACTCATTACTGCCGATCACAAACTCACGGTCTTCAAAACCATCTACCCGCACCGCGTCGGCGCTATAATTAAACAACAGTCGATATTCGCCCCGGGCCACGGTCCGCACATCTTCAGGCAATGTGAAGGTAGTCAGGCCAGCGGCCTTAGCCAGCATTTCAAGCAGTGCACGGGTAAAGTCGGCGCATCCCAGTGTACCTACATAAACGCGGTTGCCAGCCTGCACTACTGCCGGCGAGTGGTCATGATAGGTGGCCAGTACCTTGGTACTGTCACTGGCACCTAGCTCTTCGCGCCAACGATTGCTGTGAAAGGTTTCGCCTTCATAGTGCAAGGTTTCACTGATATCGCCACGCAGAGTTTCCACCGACAACACCTGCACCGGTATCAGTTGCTGTAGCTTACCCGGTGCAAGGTTCGACGGGGTCTGAAATTCATCGGTTTTACTGCCACTGCGCGGGCCGAAGACAAGGGTTGCGGTGGTCTGTTTGCAGTTTTCAATAAAAGCATCGCTGATCACCGGCATGGTGGGCACCACCACCAGCGCATAGTCGGCTAACGAGGCCTCCGGCGACACAAATGCAACATTAAGACCCAGCATTCTTAATGCGTGGTAATACTCAAATTCTACCTGCTGATGCTGATAGCTTTGTCCCTGCTGTTCTATTTCGGTGACCCACTGATTCGTAGTGCTACTGACAATAGCCACCTCATAATGCAGTGGGTCGTCAGCCTTAATATTGAGTTTGTCCAGTTCGGCTTTAACCTGCTGAACTTGTGCATAAGCGGCTGACGGCGAGTTATCAGTACGCTTTAACCCCGCATGCATTTGTTCCTGGGCAAACGGCGCCTGCCGCCAGCGAAAATAACATACTGTATCAGCACCATGGCCAAAGGCGACCCACGACCATAACGCTATCATACCCGGCGCCGGGCGCGGATTATGAACCGCCCAGTTTACCGGCCCAGGCTGCTGTTCCATTACCCAGAAATTTTTCTGGCATAACCCCGGGTCTGATCAAAATAATAGCTGGAAAAATCAGGATGACCGGTTCGCATATAGCGCTTAAATTGTGTGGTGTCCGCGTCTGCAAAAAATAAGTCCGTGCGGCCTAGCGGGTAATTGTCGTAGGCAGCAAAATCCAGATCCCGGGCCAGCGCATAATTATCGGTCTGGGTGTCTGCCATGGGTATAAAGTTATGCGTAACAAAACGCCCCGGGGCATGCTGGCGGATGATAGCCACCATATCATCATGAAATGCAATCACCTGATCAGAGCTAAAGCGTCGAAATGCCAGCTGATGGGCCGGATTGGTTTCGGTAACCGCAAAATAAGGGGCGCCAATGCTGTCAAACGAGGGGTATTCCATCGACCAGAACACATTGCCCCAATCTTCATTTAACTTTTCGATGGTTTGATAACGGGCTTTACACCACTGCTGAAAGGCTTTGACCGCACTCGCCGAGGCGCTTGGCGTCGTATCGTGACAGGCCAGTTCATTGTCGGTTTGCCAGCCCACCACCGCCGGATGTTCTCCATAACGCTTGGCCAGTACTTCGCTAATACGCATTGCCTCACGGTGATAATCGCTACTGGAGAAATCATAATGCCGACGCGAACCAAACCCGCGGGTATGGCCGGTGTTAACATCAACTGCGAGCGCTTCTGGGTAAGCTTCTATCAACCATTTGGGAGGCGTAGCAGTTGGTGTGCACATGACCACCTTTAGCCCGCGTCTGCCAGGGTATCAATGGCCCGGTCCAGCCAGTCAAATGTATATTGCCCGGGTTCGGCTTCAAGACGTGACCAGGCGAACTCGGCAATACGGACATAGGTCAGCCCCAGCTCGCGCATTTCCTGAGCATCACTGGCCCATTGCAATTCAGGCCAGTGTTCAGGGTAATAACAAATTCCTAGCATGGTTTCTCCGGCGTACATACAGGTTTAAAGTAACAAAAAATCAGGTTATGATAACAAAAAGTAAAACGTTTACCCTTCTACTTTACACATAGGAGTGAAATGTTTGTTAACCATAACAGGCGCTGCGGGTTTTCGCACGCTCAAACCTATACATAAGGCTGATATGACTGACTTTGCGAAATTTATCACATTGCAAAACCCGTACACCTGTTTGGTTTTTGACTGTAGCCGTCAGACGCCATCGCTGCTTTATTACGGCAAACCATTACCGTCCTCGACAACCCCACAGATGTTAAAATTGTTGGGCACCCGCCAAGAAGCAAAATGCGCCCCGGCTATTGAATCGCCGGTATCGTTAGTGCCGACTCATGGTGAAGGTTTTACCGGCGCCCCTGGCTTGGAGGTCTTTGGTCTGGCAGATGAATGGGCAGCAGGCTTTTCGCTGGCCCATGTCGAAGCAGATGAGCTACAGGTTCGCTTTGAGCTGAAAGATACCCGTCGCCAGCTGTATCTGACCTTACAGATAAGCCTGGACACCCACACCAGTATTTGTACCTTCTCCAGTAGTCTGAAAAACATTGCATCAACGCCGGTAAACCTGAATTATCTGAATGCAGCCACCTTAGAGCTGCCTGCCCATGTTGATACGATCCGGGCCTTTGAAGGTCGCTGGTCAAATGAATTTCAGACTCAGGATCATGCTCTGTTTATGGGCAGCTATGTGCGGGAAAACCGTCGTGGCAAAACCTCTCACGATACCTTTCCGGGTTTACTGGCCTTTAGCGAGCCCACCCGTGAAAACAGCGGCGAATGCTATGGGTTCCATCTGGGGGCTTCGGCCAACCACAAGCTACGCGCCGAAATGATGGCCGACGGACGCCGGTATGTGCAATTTGGCGAACTGCTGTTTCCAGGCGAGGTAGTACTGGAACCACAGCAATCCTATTACTCGCCGGTGTTGTACTGTGGCTATTCGGACCAGGGTTTTTCCGGCCTCTCTCAACAGTTTCATGAGTACATCAGAACCCGGGTGCTTCGCGATGCGATGCGTAACAAGCCCCGGCCGGTACACTACAATACCTGGGAAGGCATTTATTTTAATCACAGTACCGAGACGCTATGCGAACTTGCCGATACTGTGGCGACGCTGGGTGTAGAGCGGTTTGTACTGGATGATGGCTGGTTCAAAGGCCGCCGGGGCGATAACGCAGGGCTGGGTGACTGGCAGGTAGATGAAGCCATTTATCCTGAAGGTCTGGATGAGCTCATTGGTCATGTGACAAATCTGGGGATGGAGTTTGGTATCTGGTTTGAACCCGAGATGGTCAACCCTGATTCAGATTTGTACCGTGCTCATCCGGAATGGGTGTTGCAAACAGCGAACAACCCCCAGGTCCCGTTTCGTAACCAGTATGTCCTTGATCTGACCAACCCGGAAGTCGTGGAATATTTGTACAAGGCCATCGACGCCCTGTTGCAGCGCTATCCGCAGATAAGCTACATAAAATGGGATATGAACCGTGATGTCAATCATCCGGGAAATCTGTCCGGACGCCCGGCCATGGTGGCCCAGACCCGGGCGTTGTATAAGTTGATAGGCGCCATTCGACACGCTCACCCTCAGCTTGAAATTGAAAGCTGCTGTTCCGGTGGTGGCCGGGTGGATCTGGGTATATTACAGCACACCGATCGTTTCTGGACCTCAGACTCCAATGACGCCCTCGACCGGCTTGCGATCCAGCGCGGCTTTTCGTTCTTTTTCCCTAACGACGTTATGGGGGCCCATGTAGGCCCACGGGATTGCCATATTACCGGCCGCACGCTTAGCGCCGAGTTACGGTGCGCCGTCGCAATATTTGGACATATGGGCATTGAGATGGATCCGCGGGAACTGACTGCCCACGAACAGTCTGTTATTAAAGAGGCCATTGCCCTGTACAAGCAATTTCGCGACTTACTTCATAGTGCTGAGCTGTATCGCCTGGACCCGGACGGCCTCAGTATCTGCTTTGGCTATGTGGCTAAAGATAAGCAACAAGCCCTGTTTGCTTATAACAGCATAAAAGAAACGCCTCGCACTACCCCGGGTCGATTCTATTTTACCGGACTCAATCCGGAGTTAACCTACACCCTGAGCCGAGTGTGGCCGCAAAAATTAGATGAATATTCTGAGTCTGTTTTGCAAGCGGTGGAGAAACAACAATTTAGTGGGCAGGCACTGATGCAGATAGGTATGCAGTTACCCGTATTATTTCCGCAAACCAGTCTGATATTTCATCTTACGGGTAAATAGACAAACTTTTAACCATCACCCTGGGTGCCCATAAGGCAATGACGGCCTCAGGAAGATCCCACCGCTGGTTTTTACTGCCAGCGGTGCTTTATCCGGCTCCGGCGTTATTTGTGCTCCATGCTCATGCCTACTGAGTAGCGGTTATCAAAACCCGTCCAGGGCTCGGGGTCTTATCATTTTGGGATGTCTGATTACTATTGCCCGCCACCTCCAGCATTTGGCAATCCTGCGGCTGCTCTTTGATATGACAATTCATCATCGCCAGCACAAAATGTTTGGTTATGTTGTTAAGCGTTTGGGTATCCCACGCGGGCTCATAATAATGACCGATATCCATTTCATTGCTTCGCGCATTGGCCGGCGCCGGGTGGCCAGCAATATTATGACGGGCATTGTGAATGGTCAGTAACTGGCTACCGGCACTGCCGGTATGGTGAAATAACCATCGAATTCCATCATATCCGGAGATATCATCCTGGTCTCCGGCTACATACAAAACAGGTGTTGTGATGCTATTTAGTGAAGACTTACTGACAACCTTATCCTGTCCGCCCCAGGGGGCAAGCGCCACCCCGGCGGCCCAGCGTTTATCCGGCTTTGCTTCGGCATTCTGACCGGCAGCGCAGGTATTCAGACGTGTTGCCACCGTAGCAGCCCGAGCTGGATCCTGAATTCCGGTAAAGCGACCCGCGGCTTCGGCGGAGAAGTTGAAGCACCCGCCCAGGGTACTGAGCAATCCGTACCCGCCCATCGAATACCCCACCAGGCCCGCTTTGCCTTTGGCAAGATAAGCAACAAAGAACTCATGGTTGGCCATTGCATCCAGCGTAAATTGCTGGTCACGAGCGCGGTTGTACAAGGTCGACGGAAAACCGGCATAGGGCGCGCGGGCAAAGTCGATTTCCTGATTGGTGGAATCGGTATGATCAACCGCTGCTACAATATAGCCATGACTGGCCAGATGCTCCCCCAGATAAAACATCAGATGCCGATAGCCCGTATAGCCGTGCGACAAAATTACCAGTGGATACTGACCTTTGGCAATTGCCGTGTCCCGGCTCGCCTGTCCTTCAATTCGAAACTCATTGTGACTGCGGGTCACATTCTCATACACAGCGCGTTCGCCTTTCTCTATGGCCGGATACCAGATTTCAAGGGTCAGTAAACGCGATGTGGTCTTTGCTGACAATAATTGCGGGTGCTGCCTTGATACCACGGTTATAGTTTTGACGCCTACAGGATGGGACCCGGATGCGCTTAGCTGCGGGGTAACCTCAGCTGGCAAGGGCTGATACAAAGCCTGCTGGGCCTGCGCGGTGGTCCCATAAAACCATAGTATTGTCGCATACAACAAAAGGTTAAACGTTTTCATATTTAGGTCTGCTGATAGACGATGGTTTGATAGACGATAATTGGATAATAACAGGTTATGGTGAGCAAACAATAACCAGCCCCTGCCATTATCTTATTGGTCTATCCCTGGTTCGCAGCTGACCAGCGAATACAAAAAAAGCAGCCTGAGCTGCTTTTTTTATCCCAACAACCGCTTTAGAAGCTGGTGTTAACCTGCACACTGAAAATATGTGCATTAGCAGACTGGGTACCACTTACATTGGACGTCAAAGCCCCGATTTCGCGGGTTTTGTCTACCACTGCTTCGCGACCTTTCAAATACGCATAGCCTACATCGATATCAGTGCTATCAGTAACAGAATGCGTCAGACCTGCCGTTACCCAGTGGCGATCCGTATCTGGAATACTCAGCGAACGGTTTTCGCGGGTAACCGCGCCGTCATCATACGCATAGCCCGCCCGCAAGGTCATGTCGTTGTCTACCTTGTAGGTAACGCCGAACGCCCCGCGCCAGGTATCTTCAAAGTTTTCCTGCTTAATCAGAAAATCGTCGCCGCTTTGCAGGTTCGCTTCCAGTTTATCGAACGTGCTCCAGTCGGTATAAACCACGCTGGCTTGCAATGACCACTGCCTATCCAGTCTGTGGTTTACCGCCAGTTCGGTAATGGCGGCCAGGTTTAGATCAACCTTACCAGGCTGATTCAGATCCGGCTGAATTTGTGAGCTCACCTCACCCTCCAGTTCCAGTTCGGTTTCGGCGCGATAAGACAGGGCAATATCGGTGCTGTCAGTAGCCTGCCAGAAGACCCCGGCATTCCAGCCATAGCCCCAGTCATCACCTTCCAGCTTAAATAATGAAGCATTGGCAGGTAGCTGTTGCTGTAGCGCCTGAGATAAAACCGGTCTCAGAGAATTAGAGATTGCTGAGCTGATTTCCGCTTCAGCATACGTTGCGCTCACCCCAAAGCCCAGACGCAGAGTCTCGGTCAGCTTGTAAGATACAGCCGGATTGATGGTAAAGGATTTTACTTCGGCGGTATCCGCAAAGTGCAGTGCTTCGAAGTCCTGACTATAATCGGTACGCAAACCATAGGTGGTGAAGCCACCCACACCTACTGACCACTTGTCATTAACAGGTGTGGTGTAAAATAAGGCCGGAACCAGTGCGGTATCCGCAATATCATCTTCACTGGACTCGGCAGAGGCGACCGGCACATTGCCCTGTTCAGTCATAAGTGAGGTGTTAGCCTGTGCGCTTACATCCACATTAGGATCGATAAAGCTTACCGCACCGCTGAATTCCGATTTTTTAAACAACCCGATAGCAGCCGGGTTAGTCGCTAAAATAGACGCATTTTCAGGCGTGGCAGCCTGACCTGCAAACGCGCGGCCCAGACCGTTAGCGCTATGCTCATTCACCTGGAAACCGGCAGCCATTACCGAAGAAGACAGGCAGGACACAGCCATACCTACAGATACGAATAATTTTGAATGTCTAAACATGAAGCTCTCTGGTTTTTATAAATGTAAATAAACGGCACTCAGCATTGCAGCGATTTTTGATGCCTGCAGTTGTCTGCCGGGCGCATACTAAGGCAGAGATTACGGCGAAGTGGTACGACCTGCAACCTATCTATCGCTGACTGCCGACAAAATAAACAAACAAGCTGTGAATCTTTTATTTAAGAACATTTAACAAACATTTAGCTAACAAATTTAACATTTTAGGCGAACTTAAGATTCGTCAACCCTTATATATTCAGCCTGTATTTCAGCCTATTTGAGACTCCCGATATAGTTTTGTCAGCCAGAACTTTGCCGCCTCCAGCGCACTGTCCTGACAAACTGGACAGCTATGCATTAAGCCTTCGCGAATAAGCAGCAAATGATGGTCGGCTGCCTGGCTATCGGGAGTGCGGGGGCCGCTATTCCTTCGGGCTGGCCCGCCACGCTGGTTGTCTTGATTGCAGCGCCTCAGCTAATTGCGACCGTCGCTCTTGCAGGTCCGGCGTTGAAACAAGGTGTGGCTAAGCTGCCATGGCTGGGATTGGGGGTCGGCTTTATCGGGGTGGCCGTTTCGGTGGCCGGCAACCTTGAAAAAGCCTCTGCCCTGGGCTTTGGCCTGACCCTGCAGAGTATGCTGTGTTTGGTGGCCGGTACGCTTCTTACAAAGCGGGTTAAATTTGCCCCCTCATTAGGCAGTTCCATGATCATCCAAAGCTTTACCACCGCAATATTGTTCGCACTGTTAGCCCTGTACATCGATAACACCCTGTTGTTTCCAATGGAAATCGGGTTCTGGAAAGCAGTAATGTGGTTCGTATTATTTTCCACCTTAGCCGCCTATGGTCTTTACTGGGGCTGTCTAGAACGGATAGGCGCCGTTAATATTGCCTGTCTGATTTACTTGTCGCCACCGGTCACAACCTTGTGCGTCCGGGTTATGTTCGGGGAAGCGATTGCCACGGCGACCATCGCAGGGGTTGTGATAAGCGTGGCAGGTATCATGCTGTCGCAAGAAAACAGTAACCATGCCTCTGGGGCCAGTGGCTATGAAGGCGAAGATTGCCGAGCAAACGAAGCACCCTCAGGCTCTCACCAGAATTGCTAAAAACATCCCGCTGCGGCCATATGTAGCTGGTCAAACCTTAACCAAAAGTATAAGCCTATGGTCGCATTGTTAACCATTTGTGACAAATTTACACTGCGTGCATTACATTCAATTACGAGGTGCGCTGTGTCTCAGGAAAATTCACAACAATATGCGTCGTTATCACGACCACGAGCAGAGTTTCCCAGCCGCGAGGCTTACTTAGAACACGAATTACAGGTTATGTCGCCCCGGCGCTGGCGACCCAATCTGCCCATGCGGGACTACCGGTTTGAATGGGAAGACCTGGTCCCGGGCATGGCCGCCACCATTGGTAAGATTGTAATGGTGGCCGCTATTGTGGGCGCCTTCGCCGGCCCATTGGGGCTGTCTCAGGAATTTGTGATTGAGAATGTGCGCTTTGAGTTACTTATTGCTGCCGTGTTGTTTGTTATTCTGATTTCAGGCTTTTTAAATCCGTCAGCGAATCTGGCCGGGACCCATGGTCCGCTGATACCGCTGGTGCCATTAATCGTCGCCTCAGGGGGTCATCCCATGGCCCTTGGATTATTAATCGGGGTGTTTGGTTTCTTGCTCGGGGTAACCCGCGGGGGCAGCTTACTGGCAAAGCTCACCAGTAACGGGGTCTGCGGGGGCTGTTACTGTATCTTGGGTTTATTGGCATTACCGGTCAGGTGCAAAAACTGTTTACCTGGGCGGAAAGCTTTGGCATGTCCTACATTGCCTTTGTGGTGCTTATCGCCACCATTATCATGTACGCCTGGCTGGAGCATATTCAAAAACGCTGGCTGGCAATTCCGTTGGGCGCGGGCATGGCGGCCGTTATTTCGCTGGCGTTGGGCGCCCCATTTGAATTTACCACCAGCCCCGGCATGCCTAATCTGAGCCCGGCTTACTGGTGGGGTGAAAGCACCGGCTGGCAGCTGGGCTGGCCAGACTGGTCGCACTTTGTAGCCGTCATGCCTTTCGCGGTTTTGGCAGTAGCCATGTGGTCGCCTGACTTTCTTGGCCACAAGGTATTCCAACAGCTCAGCTACCCCAAAAAGACCCAAAAAGTACAGATGAACATTGACGATACCATGATGGCAGCTTCAGCCCGACAGGCAGTTGGCAGCTTTTTAGGCGGCGGCAATATATCATCTTCCTGGGGGACGTATATTATTCCGGCGTCTATTGCCCGTCGACCCATTCCTGCCGGGCCATTGTTACCGGTATCCTGTGTATTGTGGCGGCATTATGGGGCTACCCGATGGATTTGGCGGTATGGCCCCCGGTATTAAGCGTAGCGCTATTGGTCGGTGTATTTCTACCGCTGATGGAAGCTGGTATGCAAATGACCCGCGAAGGCAAAACTGCGCAGTCTGCCGCCATGGTGGTGATCTCGTCGGTACTGGTTAACCCTGTGTTTGGCTGGTCGCTAACCCTGCTGATGGACAATCTTGGCCTGGTAGGTTGTAAAGAACGTGCCGAGCAGCTGGGTAAAGCCGGTCGCTGGATCATCCCCGGCATTGCGTTTGTGGTGCTGTGTACCGTGATGGCGATTATCGGCATGTTCCCCGGCGTTCCGGCCCTGGTCGATACCTTCAACTAATCCCCAACCCTAAACACACTCGTGTGTTATCGCCCCGGCAGCTTGTCGGGGCGTTTTTATTTGTGGCTCCGGGCCTTTGATTGTAAAGCAGCCCCACTCTGCCCTTATAAGAAAGTTACTGTTGAGGCCTTATAAACGACCAGCCATTTTGGCTATCCCCGCTGCGATGAAAACCCTCAGGTGAGCGACACTTGTGACTATGAAAACGCCAGCTACATTAAGAAAAAACCTAACCGGCACTACGTTCCCAATCTTTTGCAATTTTGGTGCTGGTCCATAAAAACACCAGAATAGAAAGGCCATAGGGTATTAGCAGATACATCAACGCCTGACGCAAAGCCTCGGTTTCGCCCAGCGCAGGCACCAACGCCTGACTGACAATCCCGGTCAGCGTCGGCCCGCCTCCCAGGGCAATAATATTGAGCACAAAAAAGAACAGCGCGGTAGACATAGCTCTGATATTACCCGGTGCCAGCGTTTGCGCCATGGCAAAACACGGTCCCAGATACGAGCCGCTGGTAAACAGTAAAAAGGTAAGCAGCCCCACCGACAGCCACAAGTCCTGCACCTGCAGTGAAAAATAAAAAGCCGGTACCCCAATCATTAGTGCCAGGGCCGGCAACAGCGCATAGGCACGTTTGTTATATCGTCCC
Source organism: Salinimonas marina (assembly GCF_015644725.1). Lineage (NCBI taxonomy): Bacteria > Pseudomonadati > Pseudomonadota > Gammaproteobacteria > Alteromonadales > Alteromonadaceae > Salinimonas > Salinimonas marina. The sequence goes on along the minus strand of NZ_CP064795.1, from coordinate 1,366,019 downwards.
CACCTGTCGGCAACTACCCCGCCAAGCCATACACCCAGCGCATAGGCGGTGCCGTTGATAATCCCAAACACTATCAGCAGTTGTGTTATATCCAGCCCCGCAAACGCCCGTACATAGTAATCGATGATCCAGGTTGAGATGGCGTAATTGCCAAACGAACCAAAGGAAATTCCCAAAGCCATGCCCCACCATGTGGGTATTTTTAAAAGGGCCCGGATTGAAGTAAATGCGGCCGGTTGCAGCGCTGCCGTGGTCGGTGATGTTTGTGCTGCGCTGCGGGCAGGTTCTTTGACTGTAAACTTTAGCAATACTGCCAGCATAACCCCGGGTAAACCGACGCTTATCATAACGGTTCGCCAGTCAGCCGTACCGCCCTGTAGAAAAAACGCCGAAGCAAAGAATGCCAGCATGATACCAAACGGGATCCCCAGTGAATAAATAGCCAGCGCACCGGCCCGTTTTTCTTTAGGGAAAAGATCAGCAATGATGCTATGCGACGGCGGGCTACCACCCGCCTCACCTATCCCAACACCAATTCGTGCTACTGCCAGCTGCAGGTAATTGGTCGCCAGTCCGGACGCAGCGGTAAACCCGCTCCACAAGGTCAGCGATACGGCAATAATATTTACTCTGGAATAGCGGTCTGCGAGCCAGGCGATGGGAATGCCCACCAGGGTGTACAGCAGAGCAAAGTAAATCCCCTTAAGCCAACCAAGCTGGGCATCATCCAGCCCCAGATCGGCCTTAATAAATGGCGATAAGATTCCCACAACCTGCCTATCTATAAAGTTGAAGGCATACACCAGCGTCAATATAAACAGGACATAATTTCGATAGTAGCGGGAACTGTCGCAGGTATGTTGAATAGTATCCGGCTGCGCCTTCGAATGTGAAAGTGCCATAGCACCGCCTGTGCAAAGCTCGTTAGATTGCTCAGTTTATGCACAGTAGGGCACCGGCCACCACTCAATGCTATTTATTTATTAACATAACACTGAGTGTTGAAAGCGTCCGCCAGTTCGGGCGGCCTACATTATCCGGCTTGGGGCTGTTTCTACGATGGTTTTTTCAGACGGTTTCTACGGACGGTCTTTAGGGCCGCTGCTTTTTGCCGCCCAGTTTAAGGGTATTACGCGAGCGGGTCTCGGCTTTGGGCTTATTGCCTGGTTTGATATCAATACGTTTTTTCGGCTGTCCTTTCGGCTTGGGCCGGGTGTTGCGATGATTGGCGGGCGCTTCCTTGGAGGAATGCTCTACCGATTTCAAAAGCGTACTTAATTCCTCTCTGGTGAGCTGACGCCATGCGCCGGTTTTTAAGCCGCGCAGATCAACATTCATGATCCTGACGCGCTCCAGCTTTTTCACTTCATAATCAAAATACTGACACATACGCCGTATCTGCCGATTTAATCCCTGAACCAAAGTGATGCGAAACTCCAGACGACTTTCTTTTACCACTTTACACTTTTTGGTTACCGTGCCAAGAATCGGTACACCGGCGCGCATGCCATGAATAAATTCATCGGTAATGGGTTTATTTACCCGCACCACATATTCTTTTTCGTGATTGTTACCCGCTCGCAGGACTTTATTTACTAAGTCGCCATCATTGGTTAAAAATATCAGCCCCTGGGAGTCTTTATCCAGTCGGCCAATAGGAAAAATCCGCTCTTTATAACGTACATAATTGACGATATTGGCCCGCTCAGCACTATCGGTGGTGCTTACCACCCCTACCGGCTTATTCAGTGCCAACACCACAAAAGCATCTTTATTGGCAGGTTTTATCAGCTTGCCGTTTACCTTCACAATGTCGCCGGGCATAACTTTGGTCCCAACCTCGGCGCGCTGACCATTTAACTGAACACTCCCCTGCTCGATAAATTTATCGGCATCGCGCCGCGAACAAAACCCACTTTCGCTGATAAATTTGTTTAATCGGGTCGAGCTGGCGGTTTCCATAACATCTCATTTTGACAAAAGCGCTAAGACAAACACAACACGCTAAGCGCGGGTCGCAGGTTATGCGGGTAATTATCTCTGGCCTCGAACGAAATCTCAAGCCGGCATTCTATGATATGCCCGTTATCCTGGCTTTTGGGTGGACCTGGCCGTGGTCACCCATAGGTTTAGTACCAACACCCTGATTATTAACCTTGGAACGCTATTAATTTCACAAACATTAAATTACTTCAGACAATCAAAAAAAGCGGTCAAGATGCTCCCGCCAGTGCCGATACGCGGTCTCGGGTTCACCAGGTTTGATGCCCGTATTTAAATTCACTTTTGGGCTGTGCATGCGTTTTTCCTAAGCCAGCCAGCTAATTTACATTCGTTATAAACAGGGCCGCTCATTCCATGAAAAAAAGTTTGTCACTTTCCTTAAAACTGATGTCAGTTGTGGGAGTGTTATTCACACTGCTTGCCACAGTGTTTATTTTTGTCAGCTATCTGCTACTTGAGGATGCCGAAGAAAATATTAATCAGCATGTCAGCCAAGAAGTAACAACTCAGATTGAAGCTACCGTGTCTGCCAAAGCCGCCCAGTACGCTGCTCAGACGCAGTCATTAATAAATGCAGCACATCAGCTTCCTAATACGCTGGCAACGCAATTATCTGCAAGCATTGCGGCGGCTGATGCAGTGTCGTTGGATCGCGACCAGACGCAGCGTTTGGTCGAGGGTATGCTAGATACCGGCTTAACCTCCAGTATGTACGCTCAGTTTGAGACAAATCAATTCGACGGACGCGCGGATGAGTTCACCAATGGCCCGAGGCACTCGGTACCTGGCACCGGTAGCCTTGAGGTCTATTTTGTGCGCAATGCGGACGGTCGTATTCAACAGGTGCCCATTGTGGATGCCGGGGTCAAACATGATAACACCCTAGATGAGTTTGGCTTTCGTGCAGCCGAATGGTATTTGTGCAACAAAGAAAAAATGAAACCGTGTATTTCAAACCCCTATCAGTATGAAATTCGCCCAGGCTATTCCGAATTAATGACCAGCCTGACGGTGCCGGTTATTGCCAATGGCAGATTCAGGGGTGTAGTCGGCACCGATCTCAATCTGCCTATTTTGCAAAAACAGGCCAACGCTCTGAAAGCGTCGTTATATCAGGGCCAGGCCGAAGTTTATATTGTCAGTCAAAATGGCCTGGCGGTCGCCGCCACTAACGCCAGTGACAAACTGGCCCGCCCTTTTTCAGAAATCTTTGCTCAGGACAATGCCAGCCAGGAGCTTCTGGCTATTTCCGGGCAATCCAGCTCGGTGATGCTTAACAATATGCTGTATGTAACCCGACCCATTCATCTGCCCTTACCCGGCGTGCAGTGGCAAATGGTGGTGGGGGTTAATGTAGAGTCGGCCCTGGCCCCGGTTACCACCATTGAAATGGTGATTTCCCAGGCGATCACTTCTTTGCTCACCACTCAATTTGTGGTGGCTGTTATCGCGACCGTAATTGCCTTGCTGTTCATTTACTTTTTCACCCGCAGTATTATTCAGCCGGTTAAACAGGTGGCTGAGCGTATGGAAGAGTTGGCTGGTCAGGGTGGCGATCTGACCCAGGATCTTCACATTGAATCCCATGCCGAGCTTATCCAGCTAAGTCAGGCTTTTAATCACTTCAAAGATAAAGTGCGTGAGCTGCTGGAACAGGCCAAGGGCTCTTGCCGGCAGGTCATTGAGCATAGCGGACAAACCCAGCATCATGCAGTGAACACCAATGAGCAAATCCAGGTTCAGCAAGCTGAAATTGATAGTGTGGTCACCGCCATCACCGAAATGTCGCAAACAGCCCAGGAAGTCGCGCACACCGCTGCCGATGCGGCGCATAATGCAGATAATGCGAATCAGTCGGTGAAACTAACCGAAGAGGAAATTTCACAATCGACCTCCACCGTTACCGAGTTATCTCACGAAATGCGCACCGCTTCGTCGGCGGTAATGGCGGTGTCGGAGCGAAGTACTGATATCAAGAAAATTCTGGATGTGATTGATGTTATCGCAGAGCAAACTAACCTGCTGGCCCTCAATGCCGCCATCGAAGCAGCCCGGGCGGGTGACAATGGCCGCGGGTTTAGCGTGGTGGCCGACGAAGTACGCTCACTGGCCTCAAAAACCGCCGATTCGGTAGGTGAAATTGGTAAAGTTATTACCGCCTTGCAAAGTGAAGTAGACAATACCGTTGATATTATCAGAAAAGGTAATGAGAAGGCCGAACAGGCATCGGTGAGCTCCCAGTCTGCGTTACAAAAAATGCAGCATACGGTCTCGCAGATTGATGAAATCAGTCAGCGTATGACCCAAATGGCCGCCGCCGCTGAAGAGCAAAGCCAGGTCAGCGAAGAGCTGAACCGTAATATGGTGATTATCGGCAATGCCACCGAAGAGGTATCAGCCAACTCGCAGGCCTCTGAGCAAAGCTCTAAGGAAATCTTCAACGCGGTCAACTCATTAAACGAATTACTGGCCAGGTTAAAAACCCGCTAATCAGTATCGGCCCTGAATTAAACGCGAGCCTGAGGTGCTCGCGTTTTGATTGTCTGGTACGTGCAACAAAGTCGCAAAGCGATTGCCCCTGGCAATCTGCGGCCGGCTATTTCTTCCCACCGTCCTAATCCACCGCAACAACCATTGCCACCAGCCCCGACAGCAGATGCGCATGAATAAGAGCAGACTTTTGCGGTCGCTCAATACGGCTCTTTGTGAGGCTCTTCATGCGACTCTTTGTGCACTCACCTCCCTTCAAATACTGCCCCAAAACCACAAAGTCACGCATTTATAGAAATGCTTGATTAATGACTCCTTGACTATCGTTAGCGGCCTACCTGCATTGTGGTCCTGGCTTTTTGAACACAAAAGCCAGTCGGCATTTTGCTGTTTCATCTAAACCCATCGCCTTCCCCAATGCATAGCCTGGTGCATCGCCCCTTAAATCCATGTAAGGCCGGTAACCATGGTAGCGCCCGCTATTGAAGCTCAGCCGGTACCAACTGATTACCGCCCGGGCCGCGCCTATAACGTTCCCGTCACTGTCACCGTTACTTTCACTCTGCAAAGAAAATATGCGCTGCAGCTATCGTTTTTATTGCTGCTATGTTGATCTCCGCACAGATTTTTTCATAACTATTCTTATGCAGCTTCCTAAGCTTTGCTGCCTTTGCTGATAAAGCAATAGAAGTATAGCGTTAGTAACACAACCGCGAACCTGTACCAGGTATCGGTTATCGGTTATCGGTTATCGGTTATCGGTTATCGATAAAATCCTGGTGTTAGTTTTTAGTCAAGCGCGCTACAGTAAAATCAGTTTTAACCACCTTATTCAAAGGAACCCCTATGACCCGTCTAACTTCGGCTTTTATATTAATCGTTGCCATGAGTCTGACCACTGTCCAGGCCGGTGAGTCTGCATTTAAGGCCGGGCCGGTATTCGAAAAATTTGGCAAGCACGCCGCAGTGCCGGGCGTAACGATAGCCCCTGAGCAATCCTTTAAGGTGGCCTTTGATGTGGCAGATGGCGCCCAAACCGGGGCATTAAATCAGCATTTTAATAAACTGGCCCGCTTCATAAATATGCATGTGGCCAATGGCGCCCGCCTGGAAAATCTGCAACTGGCGCTGGTTGTACACGGCTCTGCCACCTTGGATGTGGTAAACAATAAGTATTATAAAAAACGCACCGGCGAAAAAAATGCTAATGCTGAATTGCTAAAAGCCTTACAGGAAAAAGGGGTGAGAGTCATTGTGTGCGGACAGTCTTCGGCCAAACATGGGGTCTCCAAAGACATGCTTATCGAAGGCGTTGAAATGGACTTGTCAGCCATGACTGCTCATGCCCGACTGGCCCAGGAAGGCTATACCACGAATCCATTCTAGTTTGCTGAAATTATCCTGTCGGTGCGCCTTTGGTCTGTTCTTGCCGAAAGGCGCCCTTCGCAAAACCTATGCTGGTGAATTTGGATATCGATGCCCTCTTTTTTGCGATGTCGATGGGATCAAATTTACTGTAATTCGCTGTCCGCGCCCATCTAAAATTACCGCTGGTTCCCATTCAGTGGTGTGCGTAGCGTGTTTGCTTACACTCTAGCTATGACGCTCTAGCTATGATTCTTTATCTATAGCGTTCTTCTGACGTTGAACAAATCTCATCCAAACAGGCTGCTACGCGTACACAATAATTATTGCCGTCTAACGCGCTAATGGTTCACCATTAACACTTCAGGGAGAATAAATATGACATTTCAGGGCGAAAAGAACGAGCGTCCCGACTATGACCAGATAATCCAGGATATTGCCGATTATGTAATGCGCGACGATATCGCCTCCCCCGAAGCCATGGAAACTGCCCGTTACTGTTTGATGGACACGCTTGGCTGTGGCGTACTGGCGCTGAGGTTTCCCGAATGCACCAAACATCTGGGTCCGCTCGTGGAAGGCACGGTGGTGCCAAACGGGGCGCGGGTACCTGGCACGCAGCTGCGTCTGGATCCGGTAAAAGCGGCCTGGGATATCGGCTGTATTATTCGGTGGCTGGATTACAATGATACCTGGCTGGCCGCCGAATGGGGTCATCCCTCAGACAATCTGGGTGGCATCCTGGCCACGGCCGATTATTTGTCGCAGATACGCCGCGCCCAGGGCAAAGCGCCTCTGACTATGGATGATGTGTTACTGGCGATGGTCAAAGCCCATGAAATTCAGGGCGTACTGGCACTTGAGAACAGCTTCAATCGAGTAGGCCTGTGTCATGTCCTGTTAGTACGCGTTGCCACTACCGCAGTTGTCACACAATTGATGGGCGGAACCCGGGAGCAAATTATGGCGGCCGTCTCCCATGCCTGGGTAGACGGTTCGGCGCTGCGCACCTATCGGCATGCCCCCAACGCCGGTTCCCGTAAGTCCTGGGCCGCAGGCGATGCAACTTCAAGAGGGGTAAGGCTTGCTGATATAGCCCTTCGCGGCGAAATGGGTATCCCGGCGGTGTTAACCACCCCGCAATGGGGCTTTTATGATGTGGCCTTTAGCCACACCAACAAAGATTTAAAGCAAAAGCCGACAGAGCAAAGACAATTTTCCCTGCCCCGTCGCTACGGCAGCTATGTGATGGAAAATATTCTTTTCAAGCTAAACTTTCCGGCTGAGTTTCATGCACAAACCGCCTGTGAAGCTGCGGTCACCCTGCATGAAGCAGTAAAAGATCGTATCGACGACATCACTAAGATTGAGCTGACCACCCACGAATCTGCAATCCGGATTATTTCGAAGCAAGGTACGCTGGCTAATCCGGCAGACCGGGATCACTGTTTGCAATACATGACCGCAGTGCCGTTACTGTTTGGCGAGCTGAATGCAGAGCATTATGAAGATGCTTTTCACGCGGCAAATCCCGCCATTGATACCTTGCGTGAAAAAATGCATATCACCGAAAACGCCGACTATACTCAGGCATATCATGATCCGGATAAGCGCGCTATCGCCAACGCCGTTCAGGTGTTTTTTAATGATGGTACCGCCACTGAAAAAGTTGAAGTGCTTTACCCTGTTGGGCATCGCCGCAGACGAGAAGAAGGCATTGAAGTATTAAAAAGCAAGTTTACCCAAAATCTGGCTACCCGGTTTCCGAGTCAGCGCTGCAAACAAATTGAGCAGTTATGTCAAAGTCCCTCTCAACTGGCCAATACCGGCGTAGACGATTTCATGGCACTTTGGGTAATTTAGCCGCAAAAGGATCAGGCAGACGCTGAGGTGGCCTGATCCAATATCATTACCAAAGCACTATGGTTTTTATTTTGCGATAAGGGACTGGAATTTACAGCCAATGATGCCGCTTTTAAATACGCTGCCTGGCTACCCTGAATAATACGAGAAAATTATGCACTTGCTGCTTAGCACCACCATTGCTGCCGCCCTTGAAACATGCTGGCAGACCATTACCGACATTGAGCATTGCGACCAATGGATTACTTCCATCCAGCAGATTGAGATTCTCACAAAGCCGGAGCAAGGAATAGTTGGATTAAAATGGACAGAAACCAGGATGATGTTTGGCAAGCCAGCTACAGAAGTCATGCAGATAACTCAAAGCCAGCCACAACAATACTACCAGGTGCAAAGCGAGAGTTGCGGCACCCTGTTTGACAGTAAAATGGCCCTCAAACAGACTGATAATGGTGTTGAATTATCAATGCAAATAGATACTAAACCACTCACTTACAGCGCTAAAATTGCCTCATTCTTGCTAAGCTGGATGATGAAAGGTCAGTTTAAAAAAGCATTACAACAGGATTTGGATGATATCAAAAAACACTGCGAGAAAATTGAGACGCGCCAGACTGTGAGCTGATTCAAAAGTGGTCGCGGCTAATATGCATGAACCCGAGCGCTAAAGTAATCGTTCAAACTGCTTGTATGGTACTAAAAGATCTGAGAAGAAGATTGGATTATATACGAATTGGTTCGCAACAAAGGCTATGTGCTGCCTTGGTCAATAAACCAACCAGGCTCGACCCAAAGGAGGATAATTTCACAGATGAACCGTGCATTTCAGTGGGGATTGCTGAAAGCGAGAGAGAGATTGGTCGGTGTGAGAGGATTTGAACCTCCGACCCCTGACACCCCATGACAGTGCGCTACCAAGCTGCGCCACACACCGACCGAAAGAGCGGACAAGTCTACTTATTTTTTCGGTTATTGCAATCCGATTAGGCCATTATTTTGTTTCCGGACGTCTGTTCGGCGATTTTTTCGCCGCATTATGTTCCAAGGCTCTTCTCTTCACATTTAACTGCTCAAATACTGTCCGATTTCTTTACACCTTTGGCTTCAATTAATTTAGCCTTCGACCAAAAACATTGAAATCTAAATGAGTTTTGCAACTGGCCTGTAATTTGATACATCAAGATTGACAGCGACTTCTATACTTATCAGTAAAGCCACTGCCAAATCACGCCGCTTTCTATTTGTGATCGGGAGATCATTATGAAAATGCAATGTCGTTTTTTACTCGCAACTCTTATTACTGTATGCAGCCTGCAAGCCCACGCCGCGGTTATTTCATGGACAGATTGGATAAGCTCAGATTCTGGCACTAGTGCCATGGGCGAATTAGATGTCGATGGTACTACTGTTGATGTCGAATTTTCCGCCACCGCCCCTTACGCCTTTATTCAAACCGGCACCGGCATCAATTACTGGACCGGCTCAGCCTACACCATGGGCGATGTGGATAATGCGCCCACACCCTCAGAACTAATTGCTTTAAATGCCGCAAGTACCGTGACTCTGACCTTCAGTGAAGCGATTGAAGATATCTACATCGCAATGAATAGCTGGAATGGTAATGTCGTCGAATTTGACACTGACATCGAAATCGATAGCTTTGGGCCAGGCTATTGGGGCAGCGGCACGGCCGTGCCAAATGGTGATGGCGATGGGTTTACCGGAGCGGGGGAGTTTCACGGGGTAATTTTTGCCCAGGGAGAATTTACCAGTATCTCTTTTACCCATACCAGCGAAAACTGGCACGGTTTTACCCTGGGCGTCGCGGCTCTGGCTGATCCTCCATCCGACGTACCGGCACCGGCAACACTTGGCCTGTTTGCGGGCTTACTGGTTCTGTTAGCCAGAAGAAAACTGTGGTAAAACACGCGACTCAGCAGGCCGCCCGGTCTGGGTGCCAGCCTGCTGATGTTTTCATGTCACCGGCATAACCTCACCCACATTATTTGCCAGTACCAGTTAATTCTCTTCGCCCTTTTCATCGGCGCTAATACGACTGGCGTCGGCCCCCATCTGGCCTTTGTACTTGGCATCCAGCCTCGCGTTATAAGGCTTCTCAGCTGCCTGAGACAATAATTCAAAGCTCAATGCACCTATTTTCATCATCGGCTTAAGTGCCAGCGGCAACTTACCGCTGTTGAAAAATTCCAGAACAATATTACCTGACCAGCCCGGGTCGATACGGTGGGCGGTGACATGTACCATCAAACCGAGGCGGGCTAGCGAGGAACGCCCGTCCAGCCAACCCACAATGTTGTCGGGCAATGTTACCGACTCGTGCGTAATTGCCAGCGCCAGCTGTCCCGGGTGCAGAAAAAATGCTTTATCTTCAGGTAATACAATTTCATCACTCATGACCGAGTTCAGCGCTTCCTGCACTTCTGCCTTAGGGCCACTTAGATCAATATACGGTGCCTGGTGCTCTTCAAACACGCGAAATTTATTTCCTAGTCGAATGTCGACGGTCACACCACTGATCTGATCGTAGTCGGGCATGGGATGGATGCTGATCTTGCCAGATTGCAAGTGGTCAAAGATATCACGATCGCACAAACGCATTTTTAGGTCCTGACGAGTATAAAATGGTCGCTATTATGCTTGCTAGCTGCGCCCTGCACAACCGGTCTTCGCGCTTATATAGCATCACCGGATATGCCTTGTTTGGAATCTTCGGCCAAAGCCTCTAGTTTTGTATGCAGAGCATCCAGTTTGTGGATAATGGCATGCAATAGAACACTAAACAAAGACAGCGCTCCGAAGATAAGATAAGTGGCATACAGGCTCTTATCATTGCCCCCGGCAAATACCACAACCACTAAAAGTATAAACAGGATATAGCCCACTCTGAAGATATCGATTCATGTCATAGTCGGTGCCTGCCCTGAACCTCGCGGTCATTACATTTTAATTTAAAAAAATGCTGCCGGCTTATCTGCCCGCGACTGGTGCCTTTTTAGGGATGGGCGTAGTAGCCAATAGCCAGCATAGAACCCCCAACTGCGAGACCGAACAATGCGGTTGCAGGTCCGCCTGCAAAACCGAGTCCGATGACGGCTAACCCACCACTGTCCCAATCCAACCGGCCCCCATTGCCATGGTTAACCTCTGCCTCTATTAATTGCTGCATATAAAGTTTCCCTCTTTGAATGTGTTAATAGATGAATCTGGAACTTTGTTACCATTGCAGCTTGCCACAAGCTTGTCGCCGCACTTTCGGACAGTTTTGGCAAACTTTTTATCTGGGTAAACCGCCATGGTCAATACAGGCCCACCTAGACCGACTTAAAACCAATCGGGTCGCCTTTAATGTGATCGCTGGCATCGGCAGCGGGCACGCTCAAAGCCAGATTTATCGACAGCGCCCGGGCTATCTCCCGATAGGTTTGCGTCATCGCATCATCGGGCTCAGTTACTACTAATGGTGTGCCGGCATCACTGTGCTCACGCAACCGGGTATTTAGCGGAAGTTGCCCCAGTAACGGCAGTTGGTATTTTTCGGCCAGAGATTCGCCGCCGTGCTCAGCAAATATCGGATCGATATGCCCGCACTGCGTACACTGGTAGTAACTCATGTTTTCAATAAGGCCTAACACCGGCACCTCCACTTTATTAAACATGGTGATACCTTTTTGCGCATCAGCCAGTGCCATATCCTGAGGCGTGGTGACAATGACCGCGCCGGTGACCGGCACCTGTTGGGCCATGGTTAGCTGAATGTCGCCGGTGCCCGGCGGCATATCCACAATCAGATAATCCAGCACCGGCCATAAGGTTTCATCCAGTATTTGCTTGAGGGCGCGACTTGCCATGGGCCCACGCCAGACCGCTGCATCTTCAGCCGGTACCAGATAACCGATAGAATTGGCCACCAGCCCCCACGCCTGGGGCGGTTCCATATGTTTTTCATCCTGACTTTGTGGTCGTGCCTCAGGATTACCCAGCATCATCGGAACAGACGGGCCGTAGATATCCGCATCCAATATCCCGACTTTGGCCCCTTCCTGCATCAGTGCGTACGCCAGATTCACTGCCGTCGTGGACTTGCCCACGCCGCCTTTGCCCGAGGCCACGGCCACAATATTTTTTATATTTTTTACCGGCGCCAGGGTGGTTTTGGCACTATGTACTTGGGTGTTCAGCGTTATCTGTGAGGCGGTCAGGCCCTGATGCTGCAATTCATCCTGAAGGTAACCGGTTAGGGCAGTATGTTGCGACATCACACAAAATGGCAGTGTAATCGTGATCTCGGCGTCGTGAACCTGCACCCAGGGTTGGGTGGTGTCTTCGGTAATGCTGAAATAATGCGCCAGAGCGCTTGCCGCGCTATGATGAAGTTTGTTGCTTTTGCGGTTAAAAAACATAGGCAGCCTTTGATGTATGGGTTCGATGTAATTACGTAATGCAAAATTGACCAATATCAGCTAGTATTTGCAGCCATTTTGTAACGCTTGAGAACAGTAAAAGTCATTATGTCAGAAAACACCTCGTCTTCTGCTGCACCAGCCACTGCGGACGCCCGCCGTATACTGGTTACCAGTGCTCTGCCCTATGCCAACGGGTCTATTCATTTGGGTCACTTGCTGGAACATATCCAGACCGACATCTGGACCCGGTTTCAGCGTCTTCGTGGTCACGAATGCTACAGCGTGTGTGCTGATGATGCACATGGCACCCCGGTGATGCTAAAAGCACAGGAACAGGGTATCACACCTGAAGAAATGGTCGCTAAAACCCGCGCCGAGCATCATCAGGATCTGCAAGACTTTTATGTTAACTATGACAACTATTATGTGACTCACTCGCCTGAAAACAAGGCATTGTGCGAAGAGATTTACACCCGCCTTGATAACGCCGGGTATATCTCCAAGCGTACGATCAACCAGTTGTACGACCCGCAAAAAGAAATGTTTTTGCCCGACCGGTTTGTTAAAGGCACCTGCCCCAGCTGCGGCGCCGAAGATCAAAACGGCGACAGCTGCGATGTGTGTGGCGCGACCTACAGCCCGGTAGAAGTGAAAAATCCCCGTAGTGTAGTTTCAGGTGCGACCCCGGTATTAAAGGAATCCGAGCACTTTTTCTTCGATCTACCTAAGTTTGAAGAGATGCTAAAGGGCTGGATCCGCTCCGGTGCCATCCAGGATGAAATGGCCAACAAACTGCAGGAATGGTTTGAAGAAGGTTTGCAGCAATGGGACATTAGCCGTGACGCCCCCTACTTCGGGTTTGAAATTCCAGGCGCACCGAACAAGTTTTTCTATGTTTGGGTCGATGCCCCGGTGGGCTACATGGCCAGCTTTAAAAATTATTGCGATCAAAACAATCTGGAATTTGATGATTTCTGGAAAGCCGGTTCGGATGCCGAGCTGTATCACTTTATTGGTAAAGACATCACTTATTTCCATTGTCTGTTCTGGCCAGCCATGCTTGAAGGCGCAGGCTATCGTAAGCCTACCGGCGTGAATATTCATGGTTTTGTGACCGTTAATGGCAAAAAGATGTCTAAGTCACGGGGCACCTTTATTAAAGGCCGTACCTATCTTGACCATCTGAACCCGGAATATCTGCGCTACTACTTTGCTGCCAAACTAGGCGACAATGTGGCCGACATCGACCTGAACTTTCAGGACTTTGCCCATAAAGTGAATTCTGATCTGGTTGGCAAGGTGGTCAATATTGCCAGCCGTTGTGCCAGCTTTATCACTAAGCGTTTTGATGGCAAATTATCCGACACCGTAATCGATCAAAGCTTACTGGACGAGTTCCATAATGCCGCCGATAGCATCGCGCAACTGTATGAAAAGCGTAAATATCATCAGGCCATCCGTGAAATCATGGCACTGGCTGACAAAGCCAACCAGTTTATTGATGCCAATGCGCCCTGGGTGACCATCAAAGAAGACGGTAAACAACAGTTTACCCATGATGTATGCTCACTGGGTATCAATATGTTCCGCATTCTGGTGACCTACCTGAAACCGGTATTGCCGGTACTGGCAGAAAAATCCGAAGCCTTCTTGAACGACACTTTGAACTGGGAAAGTACCCAACAGGTACTGACCGGCCATGCCATCAATAAATTCAAACCGATGATGCAGCGGGTTGAAATGGAGAAAATCGACGCTATGGTAGATGCCTCAAAAGAAAGTCTGGAAGCGGCCGCACCGGCAGCTGACCCTGACAGCGAACTGGCCAAAGATCCGGTAAGTGAAACCATCAGTTTTGATGAGTTTGCAAAGGTTGACCTTCGGGTTGCCCTTATTGCCAATGCCGAGCATGTTGAAGGCGCAGATAAGTTGCTGCGACTGGAACTTGATCTGGGCGAAGAAAAGCGTCAGGTATTTGCCGGCATTAAATCGGCCTACGATCCACAAAACTTAATTGGCAAGCACACTTTGATGGTGGCCAATCTGGCACCGCGCAAGATGCGTTTTGGCATGTCTGAAGGCATGGTGCTGGCCGCCGGCCCGGGTGGCAAAGACCTGTACATTATGGAGCCTCATGAAGGCGCCAAACCCGGAATGCGGGTGAAATAGATCGCGCAACCTGCGCATTGCTGGTAAAAGCGAGAGACAAAAAAGGCAGCTTTGACGCTGCCTTTTTTATTGGGCAGGGGTTTCAGAATGGCTAACCGACGCCGATAAACCGGCCCCCACCGTCGAAAAACGTGGATTGAGTTTCCATCTGGGACGTACCGTTGTCATCGGCCATACCCGTTTACGGGCCAGAATCACGTAGACCGACGAACACCACGGCAAATACCGGCTTAACTGATGATGCCAACGAGTCGGCAGCCGTTTACGCTGATTAAAAAACAGCATTGAAAATAAAATGTTTCGTTGCTCGATAATGTCATAGCCCAGCAGCCCCAGCCAGTCCTTTACCCGATGCGCAGAATAACAGCCTGCTTCGTGCAAAACATTATCGCGCTTAATCGGCAAATACCGCCCCAGCCCGGTCAGACTGTAGGGGTTAAAACCGCTTAAAATTATGTGCCCGCTAGGGGTCATACAGCGGTCTACTTCTCGTAAAATCTGGTGGGGGTCCTGAGCAAAGTCCAGCTCATTGGCCAGCAAAAAACCATCAATGCTGTTTTCCACATACGGTAATTCTGAGGCCTCGGCCACTACGCTTCCAAACGGACTGAGCCCCGGGGTCTGACCAAACTGATGGTTTACCGCACAGCGGGTCAGCTCAATCTGACTGCTGAGGTTACCCAGCTTCACCAGATGATAACCAAAAATGCGCTGGCTTAATTCATCACTGACCGTCGCGACCGCCCGTTTGATGGCAGCGCCGCCGGTAAACTCCGACCAGTCGGTAGGATAGCGTGGTACTTTTTTGCGCAGCGCCGATCTCATAGTAGACACATCTGATCTATCTGGTTGCAGTGGGCTTATCAAGTTTCTATAGTATCCTAATTCAACCATTTCACAAGCAGGTACGCCATGTCCCATGCGAAAGACGCCCTGCCCGATGGCATCAAAATCTCCCCCATACGGGCATTTACTGACAACTACATCTGGTGTATTCACAACCAGGATGAAGCGATTATTGTTGATCCGGGCGAGGCCGATCCGGTACTCGACTTTTTGAAAGAACAAAGTCTGACGCTGACCGGAATTTTGATTACTCATCATCACCACGACCACACTGGTGGTATCGCCAAACTCGTTTCCATGGCGCCGGACATTCCTGTGATAGGCCCCCGGGCGGTCATATTCGTGGTATTACCCGCTCGGTCAGTCAGTCCGATACCTTCACGCTGGAGAATTTGCAACTGTCGTTTGCGGTGACTGAAGTCCCTGGCCATACGCTGGATCATATTGCCTTTAACGGCCACGGGGTGCTGTTTTGTGGTGATACATTATTCAATGGCGGCTGTGGTCGACTGTTTGAAGGCTCCCCGGCGCAAATGCTGCACTCACTGAACAAACTTACCCAACTGCCTGCTGATACGCTGGTGTATTGCGCCCATGAATACACCGCCGCTAACCTGACATTTGCCATGGCCGTGGAGCCTGCCAATAGCGAACTGGCAGATTACCAACAGGAGGTGGAGCGGTTGCGTCAGCAAGATACGCCGACGGTGCCTACGGTGCTGGAAAAACAGCTGGCCATAAACCCGTTTTTACGCACCAATAAGTCCGCTGTGCAGCAGGCTGTGGCCAAAAAAAGTGATGAGTCACTTACCGATGAAGTGGCCGTATTTGCCGCTGTTCGGCAATGGAAAGATGGGTTTTAATGCAATTTACCGTGCTTCGCATTACAATATGGCGTTCAGGATCATCCTGTAAGCTTAGTTTGTATTAATAGAAGGTTCGGTTTTTATGCGTCGACAGTGGTTTGCTTTTTCCTCCATTGCCCTGGCTGTTTTTTTAAGCGGATGTCAGTCATCCACCTCTGAGCAGCAGGCGGATGCGGCAGCATCGAAGCAGACTGTGCCAGCGGCTTCTGCCGGTACTCCGGTCACAGACGATAGTTGTGAAGTGGGTAATGTGCCGGTAGAGGGTCAACAGGATTGCCAGGTTGCTAAAGCCGGTGTTATCGATGTTATTCATCCTATTGAAGATATGGATGTTGAGTTAAAAACCGATGAGCCCGAAGCCGAGGAGCCCGCCCCGGTTGAGATTACCGATGTATGGGATCGTATCGGTAACCAGCTTCGTTTTGAGATCCCCAACGACCGGCGGGTAACGGTACAGCGTAACTGGTATCTTAAACATCCTGAATATATGGCACGGGTCGTGGAACGCGCCCGCCCTTTTTTGTTTTATATTACCGAGCAAATCGAACAGCATAATATGCCGCTGGAACTGGCGCTGTTACCCATTGTAGAAAGTGCCTTTGACCCGTTTGCCTACTCTCATGGCCGTGCTGCCGGCATGTGGCAGTTTATCCCCGGTACCGCCAAGCGTTTCGGTATTCACCAGTCGTGGTGGTACGACGGCCGGCGTGATGTCAAAGCCTCCACTCAGGGCGCCCTTGATTATCTCACCTACCTGAATAAATATTTTGATGGCAACTGGCTACATGCCCTGGCTGCATATAACAGTGGCGAAGGCCGGGTCCGCAGAGCCATCCGAAAAAACAAAAAAAAGGGTAAGCCTACCGATTTCTGGGCGCTGGACCTGCCTCGCGAAACCCGTGCGTATGTACCCAAATTGCTGGCGCTGGCCGATATTTTACGTAACAAGCAAACCTATGATTTCGCCTGGCCGACCATTGATAATGTCCCGGTAATAGAAGTGGTGGACATCGGCTCTCAGGTAGATTTGGCGTTTGCTGCCGATCTGGCGGGTATGGAATTAGATGATTTACAGGCCCTTAATCCGGGTTTCAACCGTTGGGCAACCGATCCTGAAGGTCCCCATCATTTGATTCTGCCGATTGAAAAGGCTGATGCTTTTACCACTGAACTGGCCAGTATCGATCGCCAGGAACGTCTGAATTGGGTACGGCACAAAGTACGTCCGGGTGACAGCCTGCTGCGACTGGCAAAAAAATACCACACCACCGCCGCTATCATAAAGCAGGTCAACAATCTGGATACCAATATGATTCGTATTGGTCAGGCCATTATGGTGCCGGTGGCATTAAAAGAATTAAATGCGTATTCATTGTCGCAGGATCAACGCCTGGCCTCGTTGCAAAATATAGAGCGGGCCGATCATAAACTAAGACACACTGTGGTCTCTGGCGACACTTTTTGGGATTTGAGCCGTAAATATAAGGTATCGACCCGGGAACTGGCCAAATGGAATGGTATGGCCCCAACGATCCATTGTTGCCGGGTAAAGAGCTGGTGATCTGGTCCAACAAAGTCAGCAGTTCCCAACATAAAGATGCCATCATTAAAACATTGACCTACACCGTTAAACGGGGCGACTCATTATCCCGTATTGCCAGTAAGTTCAATGTTAAAGTAAATGACATTAAAAAGTGGAACGAGATCCAGAAGCAACGCTTTCTGCAACCGGGACAGAAGCTGAAATTATTTGTCGATGTGACCCGGCTAAAAAATATAGGATAAATAAATATGTTGAGGATTAACCGGGACAAACTTCGCCAAAGTAACGAAACGCCCTGGTTGATGCTCGATTTGTTAATGCTGGCATTATTGCTGGTGAATCTTTCCTGGCTTATCTTTGATGCGCTGTACGCTACCCTGGCAATGCAGCGCTTGCTGTTAGAACACCTACCGGGTTTTTACAGCGCCTACATGCCCATTCACAAAAACTTTTTGCTTATTGATTTGGTGTTCATTGCCATCTTTTTTATAGAGTTCTGTTTTCGCTGGTCGGTGTCGGTGGCAGAAAAAGAACATCCCCGATGGTATTTTTTCCCGTTTTTACACTGGTACGATATTATCGGTCTTATTCCACTGCCCGCTACCCGGCTGTTCCGGTTTTTACGGATATTTTCCATTTTGCACCGGCTTCAGAAAAAGCAGATTATCAGCCTAAACCATACCCGTGTGTATCGCTTTTTCTCATTTTACTATAATGTCTTTATGGAAGAGCTCAGCGATCGTATTGTGATTAAAGTGCTCGGTGATATGCAAAAGGATATTCGTCAGGGCGCGCCACTGGTAGATGAGATCAGTCAACAGGTGCTGACTCCGCGCCAGCCAGTGATTGCACGGTGGCTGGCCGGTGTTATGCAGCATATGGGCAATACCCTGGCAGGCCAGGACAAGGACTCGGTGATTCGTCAGCATGTACAGCAAAGTGTCGCGAAAGCGGTGAAAAACAATCCGCAAATGGCCAATCTGCAGTTTTTACCCGTAGTGGGTAAAACCATAGAAAGTACCCTGGAGCAAACTGTGACCGATATCGTCACTTCTTCGGTGGTGCATCTGCTCGCGGATATGGACGAACGCCGGATAAATCAGTTTATCGATAGTCATATTAAAGGTTACACCAATCATCATGATGATCTGGATCAGGAAGTAATGCAGGTTATTGATGAATGTTTTGAGCTGGTAAAAAAACACGTAGCGACCCAGCGCTGGAAAACACAACTAACCCCAGAGGGCGGCATTCCGCCTTATACGGACTCTCAATCACCTGTCACGGAAGCCACTAAACGCCCATGAGACACTCGTTAGAATTAAAAGTACCGCCCGCCATCGTATTTGCAGGGGCGCTGTTTGCGGTATGGCTACTGTCGCGTTTATCCGAACCGGGCTTTTGGTGGGGGCTGGAATTGGCCGGACGGCTACTGATTGGCGCTGGCGCGCTGGTCATCGTAGCTGCCACGCTGCAGTTTCGGCGGCATCGCACCACGCTGGATCCCAGGGAGCCCGACAAAGCGACGGCACTACTGACCCGGGGCATTTTTGCGTTTAGTCGTAACCCCATTTATCTGGCATTTGGATTGATTGTGCTGGGTTTCGCCCTGGCAGCAGAAAGCGTAGCGGCGTTGATTGTGGCGCCTTCGTTTATGGCCTACTTACAGCTGTTTCAGATAAAACCTGAAGAAGCCTATCTGCGCCAGAAATTTGGTCAGCGTTACCTGAATTATTGCCAGCGCACGAGGCGCTGGCTGGGAAGAACGCTTACTGACGACGCCAGGTAGTACCCTGGGCGCTGTCTTCTAATACCACGCCCATGGCGGTAAGCGCATCGCGGGCTTTATCCGCCGCAGCCCAGTCCTTGCCTGCGCGGGCATCGTTACGCTGCTTTATCAGCGCTTCGATTTGGGCAGCGTCGTCATCTTCACCCTGCAAGAAGCTCTGCGGATTATTCTGCAACAAGCCTAAAATGCCACCTAACTGTTTTAACACGCCGGCCAGACGAGCGGCTTCGCCGGTATCGTCACATTTATTTAAATCCCGCGCCAAATCAAACAGTACTGAATATGCTTCAGGCACATTCAGATCATCGTTCATGGCGGTTTCAAAACGACTCAGGTAGCCGCCGTGGGCAATATCAACACTGGTATCGGCCTCTACCTTTCGCAAGGCAGTATAAAGCCTTTCCAGGGCCGCCCGGGCCTGGGTGATATTGTCTTTTGAATAGCTTAACTGGCTGCGATAGTGCGCAGACATCAGAAAAAACCGCAGGGTTTCGGCATCATGCTGTTGTAATACATCGCGCAAGGTAAAGAAATTGCCTAGCGATTTAGACATTTTCTCATTATCGACCTGCACCATCCCGGTGTGCATCCAGGTGTTCACATACGGGGTGTCGTAAGCGCAGCACGACTGGGCCACTTCATTTTCATGATGGGGAAAAGTTAAATCCGAACCGCCCCCATGGATATCAAAATGGGCACCCAGATGTTTGTAATTCATCGCTGAACATTCGATATGCCAGCCTGGACGGCCATCACCCCAGGGCGAAGACCAGAAGGGTTCGCCGGCCTTGGCGGATTTCCACAATACAAAATCTAGCGGATCGTCCTTGCCGGCGGCCACATCCACCCGCGCCCCGGCGTTAAGCTGTTCCAGATTTTGCTTACTGAGTTTGCCGTATTCGTCGTACTTGCTCACATCAAACAAAACATCACCACTGCTGGCCTGATAGGCGTAGCCTTTATCAATCAGCGTGGTAATGATGCTGATAATCTCATCCATGTGCTCGGTAACCCGCGGTTCAATATCCGGCTGCACCAGATTAATGGCCGCAAAGTCTTCATGCATCATCTTGATAGTGCGCTGGGTCAGGGCATCCATACTTTCGTTATTTTCCTGAGCCCGGGCAATGATTTTGTCATCAACATCGGTGATATTGCGCACATAATTCACCTGGTAACCGAGATGGCGCAAATAGCGCACCAGCACATCAAACGACAGGTACGTTCGCGCATGGCCCATATGACTTAAGTCATACACGGTAATGCCGCACACATACAAGCCCACTTTACCTTGTTCGAGCGGTTCAAAGCGCGCTTTTTCACGGGTGCGGGTATTGTAAAGGTGTAGCATTATTAAGGATTCCTGTGGTATTTAAAGGCTGCAAAGTTTAGCACTGTCGAGCGCCCAGTCACAGTATTTGTTCATCCTGGGCAGCGGTAAATGGCGGCAGACAACTGGATTTGGCTAATTTAACTCAGGCAGTAAATAGGCTATGATTAACGCTTTCAAAACTGGCCTAAACAAAGGTAAAGAAGCATGGTAACCCTGAAAACCAATTTTGGTGAGATCAAACTGGAACTGTTTGAAGATAAAGCCCCTAAAACTGTTGAAAACTTCATCAGCTATGTCGAAGACGGTTTCTTTGACAACACCATTTTCCATCGTGTTATTAATGGCTTTATGGTGCAAGGCGGTGGTTTCACTGCTGATATGGAGCAAAAAGAAACAAAGGCACCGATCCAGAATGAAGCAAACAATGGTGTCGCGAACGAGATCGGTACGGTGGCAATGGCACGTACTCAGGACCCTCATTCAGCAACCGCACAGTTTTTTATTAATGTGGGCAACAACGACTTTTTGAACCATACCAGCGAGTCGGTAAATGGCTGGGGCTACTGTGCATTTGGTAAAGTGACTGAAGGCATGGACGTAGTAGAAAAAATTAAAGCGGTTAAAACCGGCAACCATGGTTTTCACCAGGATGTGCCAGTAGAGCCTGTAATCATCGAATCAGCGACTGTCAGCTAATTTGAGATAACCGTGGCGGGCGCGTACAATGCGCCCGTTCTTCTTACTGTTGTAGATAATTAATGCCCTTCACCTACTTTATTGCTGATCTTCATTTAAGTGCCGATCGTCCCGATATCACACAATGTTTGTTTGATTTTCTGGCTGACGAAGCGCCTCACGCAGAAGCGCTTTATGTACTGGGCGACTTATTCGAGGTTTGGATAGGGGATGACAATGTCACGCCCTTTAATACGTCGGTGGCGGACGCCTTCAGGCAATTAAGTCAGCAGGTGCCGGTTTACTTTATTCACGGTAACCGTGACTTTGCCATTCGTGAGCAATGGGCAGCCAAAGCGGGCATGCAGCTGTTGCCAGAACAGACCGTTATTGATTTATACCACACCCCTACCCTCATTACCCATGGCGATGAATTGTGTACTCGTGATGTGGCGTATCAGAAGTTTCGTAAAAAATCCCGAAGCTGGTGGTGGCCGCGTATAATGCTGGCATTACCCTTGTGGTATCGACGCAAGGTAGCAGCAAAAGGCCGTAAACAAAGTCAGCAAAACCAGCAGGGCTTACGTCCCGAAATTATGGATGTTACCCCCTCAGAAGTCGTCAGGACCATGAATAAATTTGGTGTACAACGCATGATTCATGGCCATACTCACCGCCCTAACGTGCACTGCCTGACCGTTAATGATGCCTGTGCCATTCGAATTGTACTGGGAGACTGGTACGAACAAGGCTCGGTACTCAAAGTCTGTCCGGACGAATTTGAACTGCAAACCCGTCGTTTCAGCCGTTAGTTACTTGCGTTGTCTTTGGTCTCTTCACGGGCTTCTTCTATGGCCCGCTGCTGCTTGAAGAACTGCTTTGAACGCAGATTATCATGCAGTTCTGAGTTAATGTAGGTATACAGAAACAAGCCAAAGATAAGCGGGGTAAAGACAACCACCGCTATCCACTCCAGCGAATTATAGCCTTTGTATCGCTCTGCAACCGCCTCATTCTGACACCGCTTGCGAAGTTTATTCAGGCGCCGGTGCATCAGCATAAAATTGACGATAGACACCACCGAAACAATCATCTTGGTCAGCGTTTCGACTTCAAAAATACTGGCTGCGGCGAACACCACACTGCACCCGAAAAAAACCATCATCCATAAATAGTCAAACAGCACCGGCCAGCGCCGCAGATGAAGCTGCTTTTCAGCCCGTCGCAAATACCCGGTAAAACGCACCAGCGCATAGGGCTGTACTACAAAAATTAAGGGCACCAGGGTCCAGGACCAGGGCGATAGTTCATCATCAGTGATACGCCGGATATCCCGTACCGCAAGATAGAACCAGATTGGCAGATAAAGGCCGGCAGTGCAGAATACCAACAAGCCTTCGAGTAAGCTAAAGCGTGGGGGCGCTGTGATAAAGCGTGCTTTGGCCTGATGCTGCATGGGGCTTGGTTTCTCCTGGCTCGGTTTGTCTAACGTAGTATGGTCAAGCACAGACCAGGCCATAAGCGCTCAGACTTATCACCTTCGTGTGATTATGGACGGCCTTGCTATCTTTATTTTTGTTGTTAGTGGGCCCGGGCCGTTCTGGTTCAGTCTTAAGATAACGTGATCTTAAAAAACTGTTTCGGCTTGCTCACTGTGTTGGACCGGTTTACCACTATGAAATTTAAAGTCCGTGTCGGAAGTTGCAATCAGTCGCGCTTCAACCTCCCCAAAATGCCGGATACGCTCACTGATATCTTCGCCCGCTACCTGTTCCGCTAAGGTCAGATAATCCTGAAAATGCCGGGCTTCGCTACGCAGCAGGGACACATAAAATCGTGCCAGCTCATCGTCCAGATGCGGCGCAAGCATGGCAAAGCGCTCACAGCTTCGGGCTTCGATGTACGCCCCACAGATAAGTTTGTCCACCAGGGTTTGCGGCTCGTAAGTGCGAACATGTCGCATCATGCCTTTAGCGTAGCGACCCGCACCGACATTATGATAGTCAATGCCCCGTGAATGCAAAATCTCAAGTACCTGCACAAAATGATGTAACTCTTCTTTAATCAGTAACACCATTTTATTGACCAGGTCATCGGCAAAAGGATTCTGGCCATGAGACTGAATCATTTTTTTCAGACCTGAGTGCGCGTTGGTAAAATTACCGTCACCCTGTTGCCGATAGACAAAGTCTTCATAAGGCTTTAACCAGGCCAGAAGTACTTCCCCATTAGCCTTGTCCACCGCATATCGGCGAATAAGCAACATAGCGGTTTGGGCAGCTTTAAGTTCACAATTACAATGATCGACTAACAACACCGGCAAATTCGCCGGTTTGATGGCTTCATCAATCCAGCTTTGCGGCGTGGGGCACTGTAAAAACTGATTTATCGGACTTAATAGAGTACTAACGTTCATGGGGTCAAAACAGATAAATTAAGGACGCCATGGTACCGTAAATTGCAGAGTGCGGACTAGGTTTGAAGACAAAAAGTTGCATTGATGGGCGCTAATGGGCACTTTTTGCCAGTCTGTTGTGGTTAATGTCTTGGTAAAGCGCTTGGAAAAGCGTATCCGGTTAGCGAAGCCAGTCGGCTAACGGCCGCGGTACTTGGGCCACGGCCTGGTTAAGGTAAACGTCTGGTCACACTATTTTAATGATTAGCACGTATCACGGCTTATACGGTAAGGCGGATCCCGGCGGCAGCGTTCCTGATACCGCTGATACTTATATGGAATGAATGCTGGTTGCGCTCTATTCCAACCCAGAAGCCATGGCTGCTCTGTTCTCCGGGCAAAACATTTTTTGGTTAGTGGGCAAACCTCGACACCTGCAATAGCGTGGCAGCCAATGCGCCTCACAGGCCGGTGATCGCTACAGACGCAAGCAAGCTCTTTGCTTTAAACTGAGTCATTTCTTGAACTCAGGCGTGAAAGCAATCGCGCTGTTGTAGCGCCTTTCTGGCGATGACTTCCAGCAGATGCTGAGCCGCGTAGGGAATACTGCGCTGGTCCCGTGGGTCCTGCCAGCTTTGCAAGGTACGTTCAGACACCCCGATTGTTGCTGCAAGGCTGGCCTGGGGCATCTGCGTAGCCTGCACCAGATACCGGACATATCCCTGATCAGGCCAATACCGTACGGTGGCATCTATGTGGATATCCTCAAGCTGGCCCCATCCCTGTAACTGCCAGCGCGCAATTTGATCACGTAATTGCCCGGTAAATGCCTGTTGCTGAGACCCATTCAACTCCAGTCCTTCGGGCATCGCCGGCAGCGACACATCATCGGTGCTGCTTTCTAACGCAAAGACCACCGGCGCAGCATCAGACTTTTGTATCGTCGGTTGCCCGTCGCGGTTGGTATGACGAGCAATCGCTATGACACCTACTGCCACCGGTGTGCGAAAAATTCCGCCGCCTGCGGGAATTTCTGAGGGCTTGAGCGGCAGCAGATCATTTTCTATGGTGGCGGCCAGTCTCAGTTCCCACTGGGGTGATACCCGCAGATAGTGAATCTCTGCGTCAGGCTGGGGCGCTTTGGGGCTTTGTGCAGACCAGGTCGACTGAGCAGTATTTTTCAATGTAATAGGGAGTTGTTCATTCATTGTGCGCATCCTGTATATCGTTTAAACAACCAGAGAAAAAATGGATTCGGTGCCGGTACAGGGCACTGATACCGGTCATGGCTATGGCTGTTAAACTACGTTGTTTTTTCTAAAATAATAGTAAAGTCTTGAAGCTCTTACGTAAATTCGCATTTGTCGGCCTGCCCCATCTTCTGCCTGAGCGCCCATCGAAAAAAATTGTCAATAACCGGCCATGAAGGCCCGCTGCTGCACATTCTTTGTCAAAGTGTGGCAATAAACCGATGTAGCATACCCTATCCGCAGTGAAGCTACCTCAGAAATACTGCCTGACTACCACGAAGCAGGCATAACCTGCGCAGGTATTGGTATTATAATGCGACTAAAAGCGGCAGACTAAACTTTGGGGCGCCGGCGCTAGCCAGCGAAAGCAACACAGACCTCCCAATCAATCACTTTATCGCTCATGGCTGTACAGCTCGTTACTATATATTTCTATGGCGTGAAGATACCAGCGATCTATCACCACGCACCGGGCAAAAAAGCCGTGTTTTATCGACTTGTGTTTTATTACTGAGGTTCCTGCCAGGCTAGGTTTTGCGCACTGTTGCACAGTTACACCCGGGTGGCGGTCGGTCCAAGACTGTGACTGTCCAGAAGCTGCTTCTCATTATCAAAATGTGTTCATTACTGAGGTCCCTGCCAGGCTAGGTTCTGCGCACTGTCGCACAGATATAACCAGGTGGCGACTAGTTCAAGGATGTGTCTGTCCAGGGCTGAATTGTGTCTGTCCAGAAACTAATGTGACTGTTCAGAAGCGACTAATAGCCAGGCTACGATCTGCGCGCTGGCACACGGTTACAATCAGGTGTTGGCCAGTCCAAGGTTATGATTGTCCAGGGGCTGCTCAGGTGCTGCTTTTCATTAGCGAAATATGTTTCATTGATGGCGCACAGTCACGACCAGGTGGCGGCCGGTCCAAAGCCGGGGTTGTGACTGTCCAAGGGGCTCTGCAGAAGCTGCTTCTCATTATCAAAATGTGTTTCATTACTGAGGTTCCTGTCAGGCTTCGTTCAGCGCACTGTCGCACAGATATAACCAGGTGGCGACTAGTTCAAGGCTGTGTCTGTCCAGGGGTTGAGTATTGCCTGACAAGAGAGCCAGAGCTGTGTCTGTCCAGAAGCTAACTGTACCTGTCCACGGGCTGGGAATTGCCTGACAAGAGCCTGGGTTGTGACTGTCCAGGGGCTAATAAGGTTGTGGCCGGTCCAAGACGGTGACTGTCCAGAAGCTACGACTAGCCAGGCTAGGCTCTGCGCAGTGGCTCACATATTCAATAAGGTTGTTGTGGCCCAAGGCTGTGGCTGTCCAGGCCTGAATTCAGGGGGCTGAATTGTGACTGTCCAAAAACTAGGCCTGTGACTGTCCAGAAGCTACATGAATTGTGACTGTCCAGAAACTAATGTGAGGGGGCTGAATTGTGACTGTCCAGAAACTACATGAATTGTGACTGTCCAGAAGCTTCAGAAGCTAATGACAATGTAGCAATTCAATCATTTTACCTGCACGAAAGGCTGTGGGACCAAACCATCTATAGATGTCACCGGTTATATATCAGGCGTCAATTATCCCAGCCCCACTACCCGCGTTTACCGCAACTCGCCTACCGCCACCTTTACCTTTGTGCATTTTTTAAACTTTTCCATTGACTCCTTTTCTTTCATACCGGATAGTAAACATGTAAACAGAATGTAAATAACCTGAGGAATATTATGATTCTGAACCATCTGCTGGGTATTTACACCCACCCGCGCGAAGAGTGGGAATGCATCGACAAGAAACACGAAAATTACGCTTATGCACTCAGTCACATATTGTTTATTGCGTTGATCCCCTCGCTGGTAACCTATTATTCAGGGACGCAGTTGGGCTGGAGTTTCGGGGCCGGAGAGCTAATACGGCTTACGCCGCAAAGTGCGGTCTTTTTGGCCACAGGAATGTACTTTGGGTTAGTTATTGGGGCCCTTTGCCTGGCTGTAATGATTCACGAGCTTGCCAATATTTTTGACGCAACGCCTACCTATACCCAGTCGCTGGAGCTGGCTGCCTATACCGCGACGCCATTGTTTATGGTCGGCTTCGCCGGCCTGTATCCTGAGCTTTGGTTTGTAATGAGTGTGGGGCTCATCGCGCTATCTTATTCGGTGTACCTGCTCTATTCAGGTGTGCCTATTATTATGCATATTCCTGAAGAAAAAGGTTTTATCTACGCAAGTTCAGTGGTCACCTGCGGTTTGGTGTTGTTGAGTATCCTCATGGCTGCCACGGTTATCGCTTGGGGTTCCGGTCTCGGCCCTGAGTTTTTGCATTAACCTGCAATGATTGATCAGCAATAATCAGCAATTACAAAAAACGCAGCCCGGGGGCTGCGTTTTTTTATTCCACTCAGCTTTTGTCAGTCTGAGTCCATATTGTGCATATCCAGATTGGATAGCTCTGCCTGCAATACCGGCGCCCGGCTAGACTCGCCCCGAGCTAAATCAATCCGTTCAAGATACGCCTGGTCAATATCGGCGGTGATATAATTGCCGTCAAACACAGAGGTTTCAAACCGCTGAATGTCAGGATTCTCTTCGCGTACCGCGGCCACCAAATCTGAAATATCCTGGAAGATAAGTCCATCAGCCTGGATCAAATCGGCAATTTGCTCAATTTCACGACCGTAGGCAATCAGCTCATTGGCAGATGGCATGTCGATGCCATACACATTCGGAAAACGAATTTCCGGGGCAGCTGAGGCAAAATACACTTTCTTAGCACCAGATTCCCGGGCCATCTCAATAATCTGGCCAGAGGTAGTGCCACGGACAATAGAATCATCCACCAACAACACACTTTTGCCTTTGAATTCAGAAGAAATGGCATTGAGCTTACGACGAACCGACTGCTTACGCATGGTCTGGCCCGGCATTATAAATGTACGACCGATATAACGGTTTTTCACAAATCCCTGACGATAAGGCAACTCTAACGTGTTGGCAATCTGTAAGGCTACATCCATGGAGGTTTCAGGAATAGGGATAACCACATCAATATCCAAATCGGCCCATTCCCGGGCAATTTTTTCACCCAGCTTACGTCCCATGTTTACCCGCGAAGCATAGACCGAAATACCATCAATAAAGGTATCAGGACGGGCAAAGTATACAAACTCAAAAATACAGGGTGAAGTCGATGGGTTCTCTGCACATTGTTGGGTATGCAGTTCGCCTTCTTCTGTAATGAAAATGGCTTCGCCGGGCGCCACATCACGGATAAAGGTAAAGCCAACCGCATCCAAAGCCACTGACTCTGAGGCCACCATATACTCTTCGCCCATAGCAGTAACGCGCTTGCCTAACGCCAGCGGCCGGATGCCATTTGGGTCACGAAACGCCACCACACCCTGACCAATAATGGCGGCCACTACCGCGTAGGCACCGCGAATCTTTTTGTGCACGCTGGTCACTACTTTAAAGACATCTTCAGCGCTAACGCTCAATTCGGTGCAATTTTGTAATTCATGCGCAAAGATATTAAGCAGGATTTCAGAATCTGATGAGGTATTAATATGACGACGGGCTATTCGAAAGACTTCTTCCTGCAAGTCATGTGAATTGGTCAGGTTGCCGTTGTGCGCAAACGCAATACCAAAAGGCGAGTTAACATAAAAAGGCTGAGCTTCGGCTGAGCTTGAGGTACCCGCGGTGGGGTAGCGCACATGACCAATACCCATATTACCTGACAAGCGCTTCATATGACGCGTGTGAAACGCATCACGTACCAACCCGTTTGCTTTACGTAAATTAAACCGGTTCTGCTCTATGGTTATGATTCCGGCAGCATCCTGGCCTCGGTGCTGTAACACCGTTAGCCCATCATATAACGACTGCGCTACCGGGGTTTTACCAACTATTCCGACAATACCACACATCTGATTTACCTATTTCAAGCGGGAGTTAAAAAACTGGAGCTGCCTTTTACAAAGGTAAAAAACCACTCAATAATAATTCCAAATTCTGGGATAAGCATAGACTGTTGCCACCAGAGTGCCGTTGCTGCGGCAGTAAATGTATCCAGAAAAAATAATAAAGCGCTGACAATCAGCAAGCCTCGCAGGCCACCAAACACCACCCCAAGTATACGGTCGGCGCCTGACAATCCCGATGCCTGCACAGCCCGGCCTACTATATGATTAACCATCCCGCCCAGGAGCAGAGCGACGATGAACAGTGAGGCAATCGCGGCACCATTTCGTAAAAGGGGATCTTCAATGCGGGTATAATAAACAGCAAGGTCGGCAAAAAACTGACTGGCAATAAAAAGAGCGCCAAACCATACCACCAACGAGATAGCTTCTTTGACAAAGCCCCTGACAAGGCTAATGAGGGTAGATATCGCAATGATACCCAGGATGGTAAAGTCTACCCAGTTCAACACGTTATATCGGCCTTTAATACTAGATGAGCAGATTTAAGCAAACTGCATCGTGACAGATGGCGCGCATTCTACCAGAAGCCCGGATCATTACCAATCGCAAAATAGTTTAACGAATAGACAAATCGGCTGTGTGCATTTGATGGCGCGAACAAAAGATAAGCGCCCGCTTAGTTGACTTTAAACTTGGTAATGCGCCCTTTCAGTCCCGTAATTTCTTTTAAATGAGGAATAGCCGAATCTAACTTTTTCTTGTTTAAATCCGGCCCAACAAATACTTTGGTTAATGATCCCGAATTGGTTTTTACCGGACGGCTAAACGCTCTGTAACCGCCTTTTTCCAGTTTCCTGAGTAACTGCTGCACATTTTTCTGATGCCGGAAGCTACCAAGCTGAACCACCCAACCTGCGTCCTCAGCGCCTGCAACCTGACTCACTACGGTGCGGCTGGCAAGATCATCAGAAGACGCTTCAGCTGTTGCTGCAGGTGCAGTGTCGGCTTCTGGCTCTGCCTGGTCATCGACCGCCTTCTCATTAACGATTTCAAGGGGACGTTGCGCTGCTTTTGCCACCCGTTCAGAAGGAAAGGTATCCGGCTCTACAATTGGTTTTTTTGCAGGGGTATCAGGAATGCTGGAAAATGTGGTTTGCTGGGTTTCTTTTTTACCATCTAAAAAATCAGGCAAAAATATGACCGCCAGTGCTACTACGATTACGGTGCCTACCAGGCGATTTTGCAAAGCCGAACTCACATCGTACTCCTGTTATATGTTGGTATCAGACTCATAGCGCATTATTTCTGCCACGGTTAAAAAAGAGCCAAACACCAGAATAAGATCGTCTTTTGTTGCCTTGCTTAGCGCAGCTTGATACGCCATCGCAACCTCTTCAAAACAGCTTGCCTGAGATTGCTGCTCATCTTCAAGAGTCTCCAGTAACGTTTGCGCTTTGGCCCCTCGGGGTCCAGCCGTGCTACCCAAATACCATAGGGCAGGAGACCCGGAAAATTCAGCCAGCGTGGCTTCTATAGATTTATCTTTGAGCATGCCTGCCACCAGATGCAAACGCATGTACTGCTGCGATTGCAACCAGCTAACCATGGCTCTCACTGCCTGTGGATTATGGCCTACATCCACTACCACCCTCGGTTCATCGCGCACCGTTTGCAAGCGACCTGGCATGGTGGTCTTACGAATCAGGCTGTGCACCTGCTTTTCAGCCGGTAACCACCCAAGATGATGTAACGCCGCCAGCGCCGTCGCGATATTCTGTCTGGGGATATGGGGTTCAGGAAGCTGGCTAAAGCAATGGCTGTCGTTTTGCCATTGCCAGTTTTGCGTCTGGGTAAAACGATAATCTTTGGTGGCCCATAGCGCGTCGACTTCGAGTCGGGAAACCTCTTCTTTCAAGCTGGAAGGCGGTACCAGCTCGCCTATTACCGCCTTTTTATGAGCGCGCATTATCCCCGCTTTTTCCCGGGCAATCGCTTCGCGGGTATTGCCCAGCCAATCCTGATGATCCAGATCTATAGTGGTGATCACCGCCAAATCTGCATCAATAATATTGGTCGCGTCGAGTCTGCCGCCCAACCCCACTTCCAGAATCAGGACCTCGGTGTTGTGTTGCTGCATCAGCAACAGCGCCGCCAGCGTACTAAACTCAAAGTAAGTTAACGTGATATCACCACGCGTGGATTCAATTTGATTAAATGCCTGACAAAAAGCGGCGGCGGCAGCCGGCTCACCATTGATTCGCACCCGTTCGGTATAACACAGCAAATGGGGAGAGCTGTACACACCGGTGGTTTTCTTCTGTTGTTGGCAGGCAAGTTCTAAAAAGCGACAGGTCGTCCCCTTGCCATTGGTCCCGCCCACGATTATCACGGTTTTATCTGAAAAATCTAATCCAAGGTTGTCGGCCACAGCCTTAACCCGATTCAGCCCTAAATCAATGGCGCTGGGATGGATAGACTCCAGGTGCTTGAGCCACTGCGCCAGATCCCCGGAAACTGGCGCAGTGCTTGTATTTGCGTTTTTCACTTAGTCAGTTCGATGCAGTTTTACCAACAGGCCATATAGCTTATCGCGCATATTGCGACGATCAACAATCATATCAATCGCGCCTTTCTCAACCAAAAATTCGCTACGCTGAAAGCCTTCTGGCAGCGTTTCGCGTACGGTTTGCTCGATTACACGAGGACCGGCAAAACCAATCAATGCCTTGGGCTCAGCCACATTGATGTCGCCCAGCATGGCCAGACTGGCAGATACCCCACCCATGGTCGGGTCGGTAAGCACTGAAATATAGGGCAAATGCTTTTCGCGCATTTTGGCCAGGGCAGCGGAGGTTTTCGCCATTTGCATCAACGACATTAGTGCTTCCTGCATCCGCGCTCCGCCACTGGCAGAAAAACACACCAGCGGAAGATTGTGTTCTAGACACACATTCACCGCGGCCACAAACCGGGCGCCCACCACCGAGGCCATAGACCCACCCATAAAGGCGAATTCAAAGCTGACCGCTACCACCGGCTTGCCTTTCAGTTTGCCCTTCATGGCAATCAGCGCGTCTTTTTCGTTGGTACTTTTTTGCGCCGCAGAAATACGGTCTTTGTAGCGCTTAGAATCTTTAAATTTCAGAATATCCTGAGGTTCAAATTCGCTACCAATTTCTTCCCGATCGTTTTGATCAAGAAATGAGTCCAAACGGCGGCGCCCACTGATGCGCATATGGTGGTCACACTTGGGACACACTTCCAGCTGTTTCTCAAGATCGCTTTTATACAATACGGCCTGACAGCTGCCACATTTTGTCCAGATCCCTTCTGGCACATTGCCTTTGGTGGAGGTCTGTGTCCGCGGAAGAATTTTTTGAATCCAGCTCATTTAAGAGAATCCTTTTGCTCGTTGGTTGTGCGGAGGCTTAGTTAATCTTTATTGGTGCACCGCAATGTTTCAATACAGCCCGCTATTAGACCACAATACAGAATAATCGAAAAAATAAAACTGGTCTTAGAAGTTAACCCTATCATGCCTGGTTAGTTATCCGGCAAAAATAAAGGCCCTAACGGGCGAGCGGGCAACGAAAACTGCTCGGGATAGGTGACATCCACCAAATACAAGCCATGGGGTTTGGCGGTCGCCGCGGCCTGGGTCCGGTCTTTGGACTGTAACAACTCGCTTAGCCATTCCACCGATTGCTCTTTAGCGCCTATCTCTATCAGGGAGCCTACGATATTTCTGACCATATGGTGCAAAAATGCATTTGCGCGAATATCCAGGATCACATAGCGACCTTGCCGGCTTACCGCAATATCGGTAATTTTACGAAATGGCGAGTTCGACTGGCAATGCGCCGCACGAAAAGCACTAAAGTCCTGTTCGCCCACCAGCGCCTGGGCAGCGCGATGCATACGGTCTTCATCCAGGGGTTTGTAAACATGGGTCACCCCTTTACCTAGAATGGCCGGGCGCAGTACAGCGTTATACATGATGTAGCGATAACGCCGGTGGGTGGCCGAAAACCGGGCATGAAACGCATCAGGCACTTCACATGCCCAGTTTACCGCCACCGAGGCTGGTAAATTGGTGTTCGCGCCCATTTCCCAGGCTTTAAGTGGCCGGGTATTTGGCGACTCAAAATGCACTACCTGTCCGGTGGCATGCACCCCGGCATCAGTGCGACCAGCACACTGCACATTAATTCTGGTATCAGCCACTTTTGAAAGCGCGTTTTCCAGATATTCCTGCACGGTTTTTACACCGCGCTGGCGCTGCCAGCCATAAAGAGCAGCCCCATCATATTCTATGCCTAAGGCGTATCGCCTCATGTTACCTACCCATTTTTAAAAAATCGGCTAAGTGTAGACTCAGGGCCGCCCAGATGCAATGTGTTCGCCGGGGCAATCTTCTTTGTTTGATGACAAAAACCGGCTTCCCGCCAGTTATCAATCCTGGTTCTGCATGCAGATAAAGCTAAAGGGTAAATACTGGTTTATTATACTTATTATTAGTCTCTCACTATGGCACTTTTTAACGCAAAGCCGACAGAACTGAACTAGGCTTTGTGTAAGTGGCTTGTGAGAACCGATATGCCTGATACAAATTATCCAACAACCATTGTCCCTATTTTATCCGGTGGCGGAACACGTTTACCGGCCCATATTGGTATTCTGCAGGCACTTGATGATTTGCACGTCTCCTACTCTACCATTGTAGGCGTTTCAGGAGGCTCCATTATTGCGGCCCTGGTGGCCAAAGGGCATAGCCTGACCTATCTGAAGCAGCTGGCCCTGACCACCGACTTTCGTCAGTTTACCGGCTTTTCGTTATGGCGGTTATTAAAACAGGGCGGGTTGTCATCAGGAGATCATCTGGAACAATGGCTGGATGCGCAACTTGAAGGCATTACGTTTGAGGCCTTACCCTTTAATCTGAATATTGTCGCCACCGACGTCAACGGCGGCGGCCCGGTTATTTTCAACCGTGACACCACGCCTACGGTCAAAGTCTCGCAGGCGGTACGCTCTTCCATGTCCATCCCACTGATATTCGCCTTCAAAGAATTTGGCGATAAGTTGTTGGTAGACGGTGCTATCTTATCTGAAGATGCCTTATTTCGGGATTGGCAGAAGGATGGCACGCCCTCGGTATGCTTCAGGCTTCGTAGTGAGCCCAGAAAAGAATCGTTAGCAGACAAAGGCCATTTTCCCCTGCCCCTTTATCTGACCATGCTGACCCGCACATTTATGTCGGCATTGTCCCGGGAGTATGTTGATACACGATTTTGGCAACGCACCATTATTATCAACACAGGCCAGATTTCAGCGGTCGATTTTAAAGCTGCACAAAGTACCAAACTAAAGCTTTATCAGCTGGGTTACGATACGACTCTATCTTTTATTCCTAAAAAGCTACAGCAGCAAAGCGAGGTCCCCGGCGAATGCCGGGGGCCGTGTTATCAAGGTATGAATCGGCACATTAGCAGGGTTGCGACCTTATACCAGTGTCGCTAACAGATCGCTGGCCTCTTTCTGCTGCTCTTCGCTGCCATTTTTAATGACATCTTCCAGTAGCTCACGGGCGGTTGGCATATCATCCATTTCCAGATAAACCCGGGCTAAATCAAGATTGGCGTTTTGGCCAGCATCCTTATCAATATCAATAATATCCGCATCATCGCTGATACCACTGTAGTCCGACAGGCTGACATCTAAATCCAGCGGCATTTCTTCAAACTGATTGCCTTCATCCTGCAGGCTTTCATCCAGTAACGACTCTACGGTCAGGTAGTCGGTCTCTTCATTTTTAGAAGGAGTGAGATCGTCAGGCTCATTGAGCAGCGCTGACAAGTCCAGATCGGGGTTTTGCTCTTTAAAGCGCCGCTCGGTTTCATCCGGCAGATTTGAGGGCGAAGCATCGGTAGTTGGCTCAGAAGATTCCCCGCCCATATCATCAAGCAAAGCATCAAAGTCAGAGCTTTCCAGCTCATCAAAAATATCTTTATCGGTGCCTTTGGTACCCGACAACCAATCATCCAGGCCGGGCACATCCGCCAACTCGTTGATATCACCCTGGGCAGGTTTTACCGACGGTATAACGCCTTCTTCTTCCTGCTCTAGCTTAAACTCAGGTGCATCATCAAAATCGCCCAGAATACTGTCATCGAACTCGCTCTCAGCCTGCGGCGCCCCGTCGGTAAACGAGGGGATGTCTTCCATCATCTGCTGATCAAATTCGGCCAACGCAGAGTCAAGAGGATCAACCTGAACGTCCGAGCGCGGTTCAGAAGCGGGGGTTGATTCCGCGGCCGTTGCTAAGTCCGCGGGGGCGGCATCGCTTGCTTCATCTTCAAACTCAAGTGAAGGCTCGCCGGCAAAATGGTCTTCTGACTCTTCAGGTTGCTCTATCTCGCTGAGCAGGTTCTCCGCGGCGTCTTCTGAAGCGAGATCCTGATTGGGCGCTGCAGTCGACTGAGGGCTGGGATCCTCCATCATGCTGTCAAATAAGGCGTCAATGTCCTCATCGGACATATCCTCATCGGTGAACTGACCGGCCGTTTCTGCCTCTGGTGTTTCGCGCTCGGTTATACCCTCTTCAGGTGTTTGTTCATCTTCATGAGTAAACTCATCACCGGATCTGGCTGTTTGTTCCAACTCGTGTTCAGCAGCAGATTCTTCTGTTGCAGCCGGTACGGTGTCACTATCGCTCATTGTATCTGCTGCTGAGTCAGACTCAGCTTCATCGCCGCCGAGACTGTCGAGCAGAGCTTCAATCTCTGCATCGGCCATGGCCGGGCCAGCGGGCTGCTCACTGACGGGCTCTGATTGTGATGTTTCAGCGTCGGTGGCACCCTCTTCAGATACTTTATCCTGTGCGGTGGTGTCATCAGCCGTACTTTCAAAAGGGCTTACTTCCGGAATTTCGCCTGACTGCTGCGATTCGCTGTCAGCATGTTCTAAGTCAGGCTGCGCTTCATCGCTTTCCAGACTATCGAGCAACGCTTCAATCTCTGCATCCGCCATGACCGGGCCGGCGGATTCATCGGCTGAGGCTGATGCTTCATCGTCGGTGTTCACCTCAGCAGGCGCGGACTCAGAATCAGACTCAGCATTATCTTCAGCCACACTAGCAAGCAGTGCATCGATGTCGTCATCGGCCGCATCCGTATCGCTGCTGTCGCTTTTTGATGCTGACTCGGGTGCCGGCTCAGGCTCAGACTCTGAATCAGGCTCAGCATCATCTTCAGCCACGCTATCGAGCAGCGCATCAATGTCGTCATCGGCTACATCCGCATCGTCGCTATCGCTTTCTGATGCTGACTCGGGTGCTGATTCAGACGCGGACTCAGAATCAGACTCAGCATTATCTTCAGCCACGCTATCGAGCAGCGCATCGATGTCGTCAGCGGCCACATCCGTATCGCTGCTGTCGCTTTCTGATGCTGACTCAGGCGCGGACTCAGTATCAGACTCTGAATCAGACTCAGCGTTATCCTCAGCCACACTATCGAGCAGCGCATCAATGTCGTCAGCGGCTACATCTGCTTCGCTGCTGAAGCTTTCTGATGCTGACTCGGGCGCTGATTCAGGCGCGGACTCTGAATCAGACTCAGCGTTATCCTCAGCCACGCTATCGAGCAGTGCATCGATGTCGTCAGTGGCCACATCCGCATCCGCGCGGTCGCTTTCTGATGCTGACTCGGGTGCTGATTCAGGCGCGGACTCAGTATTAGACTCTGAATCAGACTCAGCGTTATCCTCAGCCACGCTATCGAGCAGTGCATCGATGTCGTCAGTGGCTACATCTGCTTCGCTAATGTCGCTTTCTGATGCTGACTCGGGCGCTGATTCAGGTGCCTGCTCAGGCTCAGACTCTGAATCAGACTCAGCGTCGTCCTCAGTTACACTATCGAGCAGTGCATCAATGTCGTCATCGGCAACATCCGCCTCGGTGCTGACACTTTCTGATGGCGATGAGCCGA
Organism: Salinimonas marina; assembly: GCF_015644725.1. Classification (NCBI taxonomy): domain Bacteria; kingdom Pseudomonadati; phylum Pseudomonadota; class Gammaproteobacteria; order Alteromonadales; family Alteromonadaceae; genus Salinimonas; species Salinimonas marina. The sequence goes on along the minus strand of NZ_CP064795.1, from coordinate 1,329,112 downwards.
CGCCGGCCGAGGGCTGTTCTTCTCCGGCAGAGATACCGGCTTCCAGTTCGGCTAATAAATCATCAGTAAGCTCTTCGTCCTGGCCGGCCTGCTCACCCGGTGAGGCTTCAATATCGCTGGGATCGCCTGCAGCATGATCAGTATCCAGTTCAGCAAGCAGCTCTTCAGACAGCGCATCCAGTTGTTCCTCACTATCATCCTGCTCGGCATTTAATTCCGCCAGTAACTCATCGCTTAACGGATCATCAAAACCTGCTGCGGGCTGGGGCTCTAATAACTCGTCTTCTTCAAAGTCATTTTCGGCTTGCAGCTGGGCAATAAGCTCATCAGAGAGTGGATCAGCAAAGTTCTCGGCATTATCGACATCATCAAGTTCGATATCATCCAGGTCATCGGCAAACGCATCCAAATCCTGGATACCCTGCGGCGAGGGTCCGCTGTTTTCTAATTCTTCACGCTCTATGTCTTCAGCGGTCGGCAGTCCGCCCATTTGTTCAAGCTGGTCTATCTCTTCGAGTATGCCATCGGCAAGCCGGTCCAGTTCGGCATTTTGCTGATTGATTTCATCATCCAGCTTCCCCAGCATGGCATCATCAACAGTGTCGTTGTCCGTAACAAAGCTTTTTTCACCTTTCGCCTGCTCGGCTTCCAGCAATTCATCAATGCTGATTTCAGGTTGTTCATCATTGCCCACGGACGCCGCCGTTATCGGGGGCAGGCTGTTGTCATCGGTGTCAAGCTCGTTAGCCAGCGCCGCATCATCAGTATTCACCGTGAAGTCGTCTTCAGAGACCGGCTGTTCGGAAGGTTTTTTCTCTGGGACCTCCTCCGGCTCTTCGGAAATTACGTCGTTCTGACCGGCCGAATCAATATCATCAACCTCTTCGGTTAACTCAACCGTATCCATGTCTTCGTCATCAAACAGGCTGTCCAGATCACCCTGACCTAATTCGCTGTCACCATCTTCAAAAATTTGCTCATTTTCATCGGGCACCAGCATGTCATCAGAGAAGTTGTCCAGCTCGGCATCCAGGGTATCTTCAAGCTCGCTGGACAATACATCATCCAGCAGTTCATCATCGTTAAACAGCTCATCATCAGACAACTCCGGCGTATCATCTTCTATGTCGGTGCTGATGCTACTGGCAATGTCTTCTGTCACTGTAGGCGGTGCCGCCTCAACCTCACTTTGAGGCGGCATTTCCGGCGCCTCGTGGTCGCGTTTTCTTAGGAACCAGGCTGCCAGACCGCCGGCCAGGAGTAAGGTTAATATGCCTGAGCCGATAATCAGACTTACAGGCTGAGTAAGCGTCGAGATAATGCTGGATTGTTGCTCGGCCTGCCGCGCGGCCTGATCCTCTTTAACCATGGCTAGCAGTTCACGCTGCAAGGCAAGCTGTTCATCCATCTGGCTTTGAACATCGCCTTCTACCTGTTGGCGCAGACTCATCAAATCAGTATTAACCTGCTCTACACGTTCATACAGCTTGCGATTTTCATCCAGCATTTGTTGTACATTGTTCAACGAGGCGGCAAATTGTTGACGCAATTCATCGAATTGTTGAATTTGTTGCTCATCCAGGCGGCTGATTTGTTGTTCGATGGCGGTGCGGGTATCGGATAAATCCGACTTTTTAACAAGGGGTTCCGGGGGTTTGATATTGTTGCTGGCAGAGGCCGGTTGCTTTAAAAGTTCGGCATATTGTTTATCATCGGCTTCAGCATTTGTGCGGGCCTCTTCAACATCAATACGGGCTGTATAGCGACGAGAAGGCAAACGCAGTGTGGCGCCTTCTACCAGAAGATTGCGGTTCTGTTGCTCAAAGGCATCGGGGTTCAGCTCATAGATCGCCTGCATAACCTGGTACATCGACAACGAACTGTCCTGCCGGTAGCGCTGCGCAATTCGCCATAGCGTATCCTGCTCGTCGATGGGACCATAAACCGCTCCCGAGTATTGGTTGGTCGCATCTTTGGGCCCACGAAGCTGGGTTTGCCGTTCCTGTGCGCTAATGTCGGCAGCGGGGAAAGTACTTAAACACAACAGCACCAACAAGCCCGATAAATGCAGTTTCATAGCGTTCCTATATGCCCTCAAGTGTGTTCACCGGTTCATGACACACAATCAATCAGAATAAGGTAGTCATGTTGCTTGTCACTAAACGGGCTTATTCTGAGCCTTTTATTTTTATATGGTGCAGGCCAGCCCCAAAGGCGGCCTGAAGTAAATCTATTTTTCAGATAGTTAGCAGCGTGAGCCAAACCTGCTCCGGGCACACGGCAGAATTATTCAGCACCCTGCTATGGGCAATTCGCTCGTGTACGTATGCTGCTGTAATATAAACTATAAACCAGAGCCGCCCGGCAATCTAGCTGGTTCACAAAAAACTAAAATAACCGCCGGCTTAGCTTATTCTATCGGCCGCAGGCAAAAAATATTTACCTGCCTGCCGAAGATTGTTTTACAGGTAGTCACGCACCAGGGTTTCAGCAATCTGCACACTGTTGGTGGCCGCCCCTTTGCGAACATTGTCCGACACCACCCACAGATTCAGGCCATTAGGATGGGAGATATCGTTACGCACCCGGCCCACATGGACCCAGTCATTGCCGCTGGCACTGGATACCTGAGTGGGGAACGCTGCCGGGGTGTCATAAAGCTTAATGCCTTCGGCCTGTTCTAATAACGCTTTGGCGTGATCGGCTTCAATCGGCATCCGGGTTTCAATATGAACCGCTTCGCCATGCCCATAAAACACCGGCACCCGAACCGCGGTGGCATTTACCAGCACACTGTTATCGCCCATGATTTTCTGGGTTTCCCAGGCCATTTTCATTTCTTCTTTGGTGTAGTCATTGTCCATAAACTCATCAATCTGCGGAATGGCATTAAACGCAATTTGACGGCTAAAGGCTTCTGTCTCAACTTCCCGGGCATTCAATAAGCTGGCGGTTTGCTTAGCCAGCTCTTCCATTGCCGACTTACCGGCACCAGATACCGACTGATACGTAGCCACATTAATTCGTTCAATACCAACTTCATCGTGAATAGGCTTTAAGGCCACCAACATCTGAATGGTCGAACAGTTGGGGTTGGCGATAATATTGCGGTTTCTGAAGTCAGCCAGAGCATGAGCGTTGACCTCAGGCACCACTAACGGAATATCGGGCTCGTAACGAAAATGCGAGGTATTGTCTATGACAATACAACCGGCTTCGGCGGCCAGCGGCGCAAATTTTGCTGAGACACTGCCACCGGCTGAGAAAAAACCAAATTGCACCAGACTAAAATCAAAATCATCGGCGTTTTGGACTTCGATCTCTTCACCTTTGAAATTTATCGTCGCGCCCGCTGAACGCTCACTGGCCAACGGATACAATTTATTGATTGGAAATTTCCGTTCTTCCAGTATTTCGATCATGGCCTGGCCCACCAAACCGGTAGCACCTAATACCGCAACATCAAAGGCTTGTGACATAGAAATAAAGTCTCCTGCTGATAACAACGTAAAATAAAAAAGTTAGAGCGTTTCTAACGTAAAACCGAGTCCGGTAAGCTGGCGCAAGATACCTTCCGAGACCACGCCTGACAAGCGCAATGTATACGCATTGTATTCGCGCCGTACCCGATACCCTTTTCGAAACGCCGTAAATTGATTAGATTCTGCCATCATCTGGCGAAAAAGCCTATCGTCCTCGGCAATATCATAGATACCTAATAACAGCTGCGCCAGCTCTGCAAAGCTTAATGCCTCTACCGACGGATCCCGGGGGGTAAAATCAAAGGGCATGGGCGCAGCCAGAAAATCTTCCATCTGCAACGCTACCGGTTGTGCTGCCGCCTCGCAAAATGCCTCGTAGACCAGTTGCGTGCCGCGCAGTTTGCCTTCAATACTATGGCCGGCAATGTGGCCGGTAGCAAACCACAGGAAGTCCAGCAGACGAGTATCTATCGCTGGCTCATTCATAAACACATCCAGCACCGCCGTAGGAGCCGGTTTTTGTTGCAGGCGTTGTGCCAGCGCCTGTTCATCGACGACTTCGCCCCGGCAGGCATTAATAAATAGCTGATGGGCAGATAAACCGGCCAGCTGCCTGGCCCCGATGAGCCCGGCTGTCGGGTGGGCGCCCTCGCGGGTAAAGGGAATATGCAGGCTGATGACATCACAGGCCATTATCTCTTCCAGGGCCACAAAATTACGCGAGTCACCGGCCTCTTCCCGGGGTGGATCGTTCAGTACATAACTGATGTTCAGGGCTTCCAGTAATCTTGAAAGGGTCGTACCGACATGCCCTGCCCCGACGATGCCCACAGTTATCCGATCGAGCTGGATTTTGTCCTCAACACTGGCTTTTAACAAAATACTGACCACGTATTCGGCCACGGCGATGGCGTTACAGCCCCCCGCATCGCGCCAGGCGATATTGGCCGACTCCAGATAAGGAATATCCAGATGATTGGTGCCCGCGGTCGCTGTTGCCACCATTTTTAATTGCTTAGCCTCTTGCAGCAGCGCGGCATTCACCACGGTGGTGGAACGTACCGCCAGATACTCAACATTCGCTAAATCAGCCGGGGAAAGAGCCCCGGTCTCAAAAGAGCGGGCCTGACCTAAAGCAGAAAAGTATTCGCCCCCGTGGGGAATGCTGCTTTCATAAAGAATGTTCATGATGCGGTAAATTCTCTTTTTAAATGCGGGATTATCTGGATAGCCAGCATAACACCGCCCTTACAGATAAAAAAACAGCGCCGGAACAGGCGCTGTTTTTATTCAGTTTACCACCACAATCGCTGATTGCTATTTGTGATAACGCTGCATCACCAAAGTCGCATTGGTGCCACCGAAGCCGAAGCTGTTCGACATGACGGTATTGAGCTCAGCATTGCGCATCTGTGTTACTACATCCAGCCCCTGAGCCTGTTCGTCCAGTTCGTCGATGTTGATAGAAGGCGCGATAAAATTATTTTGCATCATTAGCAGGCTGTAAATAGCCTCATTCACCCCGGCTGCACCAAGGGCATGCCCGGTCAGTGATTTGGTGGCACTGATGGGAACCGGTGAATCGCCGAACACTTCGCGAATCGCACCCAACTCTTTCACATCACCAACCGGTGTAGAAGTGCCATGGGTGTTCAGGTAGTCGATAGGCCCTTTGACATTTTCCATCGCCATCCGCATGCACCGAACGGCGCCTTCACCAGAAGGGGCCACCATGTCAAAACCATCCGAGGTTGCCCCATAGCCTACCACTTCACCATAAATGGTGGCGCCGCGGGCCAGAGCATGTTCAAGCTCTTCAACCACGACCATACCGCCGCCGCCAGAGCTGACAAAGCCATCCCGGCCGGCATCGTAAGTGCGCGAGGCAACCGCAGGGTTGTTGTTATATTTGGTCGACAGTGCGCCCATGGCGTCAAACTGACTGGATAACGACCAATGCAATTCTTCACCGCCACCGGCAAACACCACATCCTGCTTACCAAGTTGGATAAGCTCCAGCGCATTACCTATAGCATGTGCACTACTGGCACAGGCTGAGGCAATTGAGTAGTTCACACCACGAATTTTAAACGGTGTCGCCAGACACGCTGATACGGTGGACGACATACAGCGCGGAACCATATACGGCCCCACACGCTTGACACCTTTTTCGCGCAGAATATCGGCGGACAACACCTGATTTTCAGATGAAGCACCGCCAGAGCCGGCAATAATACCGGTGCGCTCGTTGGAAATATCTTTTTCCTCCAGCCCCGAGTCAGCGATAGCCTGCTGCATAGCCACATACGCATAGGCCGCGGCATCGCCCATAAAGCGCATCGCTTTACGGTCAATATGGTCTTTAAAGTCGATGTCTACATCGCCCCAAACCTGACTGCGTAAGCCCATCTCGGCAAACTGTTCAGAAAATGTAATGCCTGACTTGCCCGCTTTTAAAGAGGCAAGTACGTCGTCTTTATTGGTTCCGATGCTTGACGTAATGCCAAGTCCGGTGATAACTGCTCTTCTCATAATCTACCCTTAACTGTGCTGGGGCATATGGTAACGATTCTGGCAGACAAAGTGGTCTGCTCTTTCAGATATTGTTTATCAATTCATCAACGATATCGTAAACAACTATTCACACTGTATCATGCACGCTATGATCATGCAGTCTAATCACTACAAGGCAGGATTAATTGCGTGAAAACCCGCCACGCCACAGTACACTTTAATGAACAGGGCACTCCGGTGGCCGATGATTTTGATGATGTTTATTTTTCTAATGACAGCGGCATAGATGAAACGCTGCATGTTTTTGTGGGCGGTAATAGCCTTCCTGAGCGCTGGTTGCACCATACCCAGCCCCATTTTGTTATCGCCGAAACCGGCTTTGGTACCGGTCTGAACTGCCTGGTCGCAATGCAGGCCTTTGCCCGGTTTCGACAGCAACATCCTGAACATCCTTTACAGCGGCTATATATTCTTACCACTGAATGCTTTTTGTTAAAGCACGCTGATCTGCAGCGGGCCTTGGCGCATTTTCCCGGGTTAGCCGCCGGCGCCCGGGAACTGCTGCGCCAATATCCTTTAGGGCTGGACGGGTGTCATCGGCTGCACTTCACAGACTTTAGCACCACCCTGGATATCTGGCTGGGGATGTGCACGACCTGTTACCCCAATGGCACGCTCCCGGGGAGACGCCTGAGCAAGGACTAGTGGACGCCTGGTTCTTAGATGGCTTTGCGCCTAGCAAGAATCCGCAGATGTGGACCGAGGCCTTATTCGGGCAAATGGCCCGGCTCAGCAAACCCGGCACTACCTTCGCAACCTTTACCGCGGCCGGAATCGTCAAGCGTGGGCTGGCTGCGCAGGGATTTGCCGTTACCAAATGCCGCGGATTTGGCCGTAAACGCGACATGCTGACGGGCACCTGGAAGCCTGCAGAAGCGAGCACTGAGGGCGAGCGCGGGCCGCGCGCGGGGGTCTCTGATGCACCTTATTATCGCTACACCACCGAACCGCTCACGGCTGCTGACAATGTTGCCGTGGTAGGGGCAGGACTGGCCGGTGCCATGACCGCCCTGGCCCTGGTCCGGCGCGGCATCCGGGTAAGTTTGATTACTCAGGCCCAGCAGCCTGCCGATGGCGCCTCAGGTAACCCGCAGGGTGGATTCTATCCGCAATTGCATACAGTACGCAGTCCGGCCAGCGAATTGCAAGCCCACAGTTTTATCTATGCCCGGCGTTATTATGATTGGCTACTAGACCAGGGCGGGTCATTTGCCCATCAATGGTGTGGGGTATTGCTGCTTGATTTTAATGACAAGGTGGCAGCGCGCCATCAGCTGATGCAAGAAGAGCAAACCTGGCCGCAGGAGTTGATTGATGGTGTAGATGCGCACCGCGCCAGTAATCTGGCTGGGGTCAGCCTACCCTACCCGGCGCTGTTTTGCCCCATGGGCGGCTGGATAAGCCCGCCCCAGCTGGTTGAAAGCCTGATAGAGCAGGCTCAGCAAACCGGGTTACTGAGCTTTCAGCCAAACACCCAGGTGACGGGCTTCAGAACCCATCCTGACCATGTCACCTTAACTACCGGCAACACCGAAACAGATTTTTCCCACGTGGTTTTTGCCAGCGGCGAAAGCCCGGCGCTGTCGCTTGAGCAATATTTACCCCTGCGTCCGGTCAGAGGCCAGGTAGAAGCCGTTAAATCGGTGGCTCCGCTCAATCAGCTGCAAACGGTGTTGTGCCACAAGGGTTATCTCACCCCCGCGCTAAATGGTTATCACGCCATGGGCTCGACCTATGTAAAAAATGATACCGCGACAGAGACTCGGCAGCAGGAAAGCCAGCAAAATGAACAATTGCATCAGCGGGTACTGGGAATGACATCATGGGGCACTGCTTACGTGCCAGCGGCAAGGCCCGGGCTGCGACCCGGCAGACATTGCCTGATCATCAGCCCGCGGCAGGCAATCTGCCTCTTACTGCAACCACCTGTGAGCCATGGCTGGCGCTGGGCAAAGGCATTGGGTTGGCCAGAGTACCCACGCCGCCGGCCCAGCGGGTGCAGGTACTCACCGGCCTGGGTTCCAGAGGTTTAACCACCGCGCCAATGATGGCAGAAATCCTGGTCAGCCAGCTAACCGGCGAGCCGCTGCCGTTAAGCAATTCATTGCTACAAACCGTCAACCCACAACGTTTCATTGTGCGTCAGTGTATACGTAGCGAAGTGACCGGCAGTGGGGCGACCAAACCATAGATTCGGTGCCCCCCAGGCCGGGCTAGCGGGACTCGGCCTGGGGGTGGTTTAAGCTGGTAACCATAAAGGCAGGAATTTGTAAACTTGAGGCTGCCACCAGCTGACCGGTTTTCAGTGTGACTATCCGGGCATTAATCTGCACGCCTCTTGGGGTTTCCACCATAGTGCCGGTAAGCACATGATCGATGGCGGCCGTGGTTTTTAATAAGCGTGAATCGCGGGTTAGCGCAATATCGCCATGGGGCGTTACAAATAACGAAGGTGCCAGCTTATATTCCACCACCGACACCCCGTAATCCTGTAACACGGCCATCAGATATTCGGACAGCTGATTTCCCAGTACCGTGGTTTCCTGCAACGACTGGTTTAACCGGACAAAGCTGGCCACCCCGATATTGGCATCATCCAGACTCGGCGTATGGGCCATCAACTGCATGGCCAGCTGATCGGCATAGTCGTGCAGCGGTTTATGGGTGAGGCTGGCGCGAAAACCCGAAGGCAGCGGATCCTGATACTGGTGAGCTACGGGTTGAGGACGCTGGGTCATCAAATCACGGCGATCCGGCCGGTAACTTAAACCCGACCCGGTAGGAGCTGACACCACAGAGTCTTCACCGCTGACCTGCCAGCGGTCTGCCTGCGTGGAGGCCTGGGCTTGCGACTTCTGCGGGTCGATGTTGCTATACAGCAGACTGCACCCGCTTAGCGCCAGCAATGGCAATAATAAAACGCTTAGGGTAAATTTCATGCCCTTATCCTTTGCTCAGTTTCACACCGTCTTTGGCACCGTCAGGCTGGGTTCCATCGCTGGGAATAAGCGCATCCACCACATAAAAAGGAATAAGCATCTGCGCGCTGGCCACCACCGCGCGTGATTCAATCCCTAGAATACGAGCATTAACCAGCACGCCCCCCTGGTGTTTCGCCATGGTGCCGGTAAGAACATATTCGATGGGTAGGGTACTGTTTAACTCAAGGTAATCCCTGGACAACATAAAATCGCCCACATCTGAGATACGAATATAATCGGTGGCTTTGTGATCAAGTACCGGAATTCTGAATTTATGCAGCTCGTGCATAAACGACTCGGCCATCTGCTGTCCGAGCAAATTGGTTTGCTGCAAATCAGAATCAAGCAACGCAAAGTGTGTCACCGCCACCGGGGTTTTCACCGAGATATACTCCATATTGGAGATTAAATCCTGTGTCAGGTTTTTGACATAATCGCCCACATGCCGCGTCAGGGGCCGCCCTTTGTAGGCCCCCTGCACCGAGGAATAAATACGCGGTTTATCAATGGCCCCAAAACTGTCCTGGGCTGGTCCGGCGGCAGGTCGCGCCTGACGATCGGCGGCACTAATATCGACCACCGTCAGCGAACTGACCGGTTTACCCTGCGACTCAGACCCTGTAGTGGCCTGGTTTTGCGGCATCGCACTACAGCCGGTCAGCAGCAACAATGCTGCCGCTGCACTCCACCACGGCTTAATCATCTTTTTACCCCTTAGATTCGGTTCTGTATAATCGCCCGTTACGGGTGGTCACCTGTTCACTGCTCCAGAACAAGCCCGCCGGGAAAAATCGGGTGGCCGCGGCTACCACATCTTTGTTGCGGGCATCGATGATTTTAGCATTGACCATCGCTCCGCCCTGCTGATGTATCAGCGTACCGGTGATGTAATAGTCCACGCGCTGAAGCCCTGAAAGTTGTTCAACCTGACGGGACAAAACCCGATCGCTGTCATCACTCATTATTATATCGTTCGTTAGCCGAAACTCTTGAGCGGTAAACCCGCGTTTTGTGGCCTCAGTGACTAACCCCTGCTCCAGCTGATGTCCTAATTGCATCAGGGGTTGCTGTTCATTGCGGTCATAGCGCATGGTCCGGGCAGGCACGAACCCTGCGACCGCATAGCGTAAATGGCGTGCAGGGGCAAGACCATCAAACAGTTCGTTGGCCAGTAAATAGATTTCGTATTCGGTATTTCCCAGTGCATTCTCTGGCGAGGGCTGGACGGTAGCAGCGGAATCTGTGACCGAACTACACCCGCTCAGCAGCAGCGGCAGAATAAGAAGTGCGACCTGGCACAAAGAAATTTTCGGCCCTGGGCCGGGCTTGTGGTTTAAACGCCAATTCATCGTATACGCCAAAAAAATTACAATTCAGCAGTAGTACGGCAAGAAGTGTACCAGGTGGAATTTGACGCTTTATCAGCGACGCCCGGCCGGCAGGCAGGGAATACGGGCACTTGCGAGGCAAAAAAAGGAGGAAAAGACGGCAAACGGTCATCGTTTGCCGTCTGTGGCAGGATAAATCTTGCCGTGGGGCAAAGCTAAGTGTTTACCTTTGCCACCTGCTGTTGCCACAAGGCCCAGACTTTTTGTTGATCGTCGGCTTCAAGTTCCTTATTGGCAAAAGCATCTTTTAAGCTGGTCGTAACCGCCTTGTCCAGAACCTCCAGATTGGCCTCGGGCTCGACTTCAAGGGGTTTGGAAATCACGGCAAAATGTCCTTGCAGGTAACTGGCGATGAACAGCTCATCGTCATCGCCATGGTCAACCACACTATCGAGGTTTTGTTCTATCTGAGTGACCGCGTCTAAAAAAGATGGATCTGCTGTTTTGGGATTTTGCATCCTGGGGGAGTTCCTCTTATTGAGCCGGGTAGATGACTTTGTCTTCGTAGCCGGTTATTACAGTTAAACTGCCTGCTAATGCGGCATCTAGTGTTTCGTCGCCGGTATCCAGCCGCAACGGTTTTCCGTCCAGGGCCTGCAGCTTTTGCTTGGTAGCGACGATGAGAATATTGTGCTTGCCGAGCGTTTTCAAAAATGACGGGCTAAGCTGCTGATTGCCCCGCCCAAACACATGCCCCTGACCGCCAATAACGGTTACCACAAGCTTGGTGGGACTATCGCCGGTAAGCTCCACCAGCGTGCTGGCGGTGACATCGCTGGCCACCAGCTCGCCATTTTTAATCACATCGACCCCTAACAGGGTATTGGGTACATCCAGTTGTGCCATTATGCTGGCCACTGTGGAACCCGAGCCCATAACATAATAGGAGTCAGGGTCTTCGGTGATCATTTGCGCCAGGTATTCGGCGATGTCATCTTCCACCAGCTCTTCGTGTTCTTTGCCACCCATTTTCACCGCCTGAATATATTCAAGCTGTCGGGGCACCCGCATTTCGCCAAAATGACGAGCCAGCACTTTGCCCTCTCGAAACGCCTCTTCATCAATGTCACGTACTTCTGCGTCAAACTCGCTGACCAGCTCACCGGCGACCATCATGGCGGTGACTTTGCCCGCAGCCGACGGCGTGACCGCATAGACGCCAGAATGAATTTTACACCCGGCAGGCACCCCCAGTACCACCACGGCATTATTTAAACAGCGGTACAGATTGCGTGCGGTCCCATCGCCCCCGGCAAACAACAGCAAGTCAAGATCCTGCTGGGACAGGGCCGTAGCGGCTTCTTCGCTATGATGAGCTTCAGTTTGTTCAGCATCCGGGTGATAAACCACCTCACAGCTGAGCCCCGCGGCGTGACAACTGTCTTCGCCCATGGCCCCGGCCGCGGTAAAAAGCTTCAGGTTGGCGGTCTGATCCTCAAGCTGACGTAATGCTTTGGTCATTTTTCGCGGGGCTTCCTGCGCGGCCCCCATGGAAAGGGCTTTTTCACGAATCTCGGCGCCATCACTGCCTTTAAGTGCCAGGGCGCCGCCAATTCCGGCAAAGGGGTTTACCAATACGCCTAATCTGAATGCTCGTGACATAGTTATGCTGCCTTTTCCTTTTCCATTTCCAATAAGCGGGCCAGTGAGGCGTCTTTGGTGCCAAACCTGTGTTGTAAAGCCTCGATAAACAGACCGGCACGTGCCGGAAAACCGCTTTGTAAAAAGCAAAGCAGCTGTTGTTCTACCGCCCGGCTGAACCCTTCGCGATCTGGTTCCGCGCCATCAAGATTATCGGTGCTCACTCTGAATTTTCGGCCTGCGGCCAGGGTAAACGCCCACTCTATCGCCTGCGGTTTAATCTCCACCTGCTCAAAAGCTGCCTGCTGTTGGGCATTACGGCCATCGGGGCAATACCAGTACCCATAGTCTTCCAATAAACGCCGCTGCTGACCGGCCACACACCAGTGCGCCACCTCATGCAAAGCACTGGAAAAAAAGCCATGGGCAAACACAATACGATGATAGTCACAGTCTGTATCAGCAGGCAGGTACACCGGCTCATCCGTGCCCCTGACCAGTCGCGTATTGAAACGCTCATAGAAGCTCGAATTGAATACCCTGATCAGGATATCCACCTGAGGATCCTGATTGGCATGGCCCTGTTCGGCATTGCAATGGCGAGACGAAAATTGCGTATCCACTTTACCCCTGAATCGGCTGGCACTAAATGGCGCTGAGTCTAGCAAAACCGCGGAGGTAAGACCATATCTCAAAGTCGTCGCCCACGGTTGCCACTGGTTTAAGAAAAATGGTACAACCCCTGCCTGTTTGATGAAAATAATACCTCTATGCAAACATCATTACCCTGGCTGTACCCAAAGCCATACGTGGTGGACTGGACCATCAGTGCGGCCCATATTGATCACTACGGCCATGTAAACAATCAGGCTTATCTGGCTCAGGTTGAGGCGCTGGCCTGGTCTCATACCAATGCCCTGGGATTGAGTTTTACCGATTATCAGCGACTTGACCGGGCCATGGTCATTCGTCGCCATGAGCTGGATTATCATCTGGCATGTCATGAGGGTGATACCCTTAAGTGTGCCACCTGGATAACCTCCTGTGATCAGCGCCTGACCCTCACCCGCGAATTTCAGTTTGTTTGTCAGCGGCGGCAAAAATCCGTATTTACCGCCACCACCCGTTTTATTTGCACCGCCTTGTCTACCGGCGCGCCAAAACGATTGCCTCCCGAGTTTATTGATATTTATGGCAGTGCCTGCGTGTTTTAAGAAGACGGTTGGCACCGGTCGGCCGCTGTTGCTGCGCTAAACCTGTGTTAGATTTAATGTTTGTAAACGATCCCATCCGGTTTTGCTGTGCGTAGGAAGAGGCACATTGTCAACTGAGGAGGAAACTACAATGGGTGTATTAACAGGTAAATCCGTTGCCATTCTTGCAACCGATGGTTTTGAACAAGTTGAACTAACTGAGCCAATGAAGCGCGTGAAAGATGAAGGTGCCGAGGTCCATATTGTTTCTCTGGAGTCGGGTCAGATTCAGGGCATGAACCATGACGAGAAGGGCGACACATTTTCTGTAGATAAAACCGTCGATGAAGTTTCAGCCGATGATTATAACGGTCTGATTCTGCCTGGTGGCGTACTTAATCCTGATACCTTGCGTACTAATGACAAAGCCGTGCAGCTGGTACGTGATTTCTTTGTTCAGCACAAACCGGTCTCGGCAATTTGCCATGGACCGTGGTTGCTGGCCGAAGCCGATGTATTAAAAAATCGCACCATCACCTCTTTCTCATCAATTAAAACCGACCTTATTAATGCCGGTGCAAAATGGGTTGATGAAGAGGTAGTGGTAGATCAAGGTCTTACCACCAGTCGTGACCCCAACGATATGGAAGCATTTTGCAAGAAAGTTGTGGAAGAACTTCGCGAAGGAAAGCACGAAAAGCAAACTGTCTAGTGATTTAAGCCCATCCGCGATTGCAAGCCGGGTGCTCTCACCCGGCTTTTCTTTCCCTAACCGAGATATCTGATGACTGATTTATTTTCTGCCGGTAACACCGGCAATATCGAAATTCGAAACCGTATTTTTATGGCCCCGCTGACTCGCAGCCGTGCCCATGACGACACCGATGTGCCTTCTGATATGGCCGTAACCTATTATGAGCAACGTGCGTCGGCGGGCCTGATAATCGCAGAAGCCACGCAGATTAATCAGGAAGGCAAGGGTTATGTTAAAACGCCTGGCATTTACTCTCAGGAACAGGTGAACAAGTGGCGTGAAATCACCGATGCGGTTCACGCAAAAGGCGGCAAAATTGTGTTGCAGTTGTGGCATGTAGGCCGTATCAGTCATTCTCATTTTCAGCCAAATGGCGATGCGCCCCTGGCCCCATCAGCCATCAAGCCCGATGTCGATGTATTTTTTGATGGTGAAAAAAAACCTGCTTCAGAACCTCGTGCAATGACAACCGAAGATATTGCCCGCACCGTAGAAGATTATGGTAAAGCGGCCAAAAATGCTTACGATGCCGGCTTTGATGGCATCGAGATTCATGCGGCCAATGGTTATCTGATTGACCAGTTTTTACGGGACAGCACCAATAAACGGGAAGATGAGTACGGCGGGTCGCTGGAAAATCGCATGCGCTTTTTAAATGAAGTGGTAAATGCAGTTCTTAAATCATGGGACAGCGCTCAGGTAGGTGTACGTTTATCCCCCATTGGTAATTTCAATGATATAGAAGACAGCGACCCACTGAATACCTTTACCTATATTATTGATGTGCTGAATCGCTATAACCTGGCTTATCTGCATATGGTGGAACGCTTTCCAGGTATGCCAACCGAAAATACCGACTTAAAAACCCAGGAAATATTGCGTAAGGTCTGGAACGGTTTTTATATTGCCAATGGCGATTACGATTATCTGACCGCTAAAGCGGCTGTAGAGTCCGATTACGCCGATGCGATCACCTTTGGCCGGTTGTATATTGCTAACCCGGACTTAGTCGAACGTTTAGAGGTTGGTGCGGGCTTCAATGAGCCTGATCAGGAAACCTTTTATGGCGGCGGTAAAGAAGGTTACATTGATTATCCGTTTATGAATGAGCAAAACGGGTAACTCTGGCTCAAGTCAAATAGATAAATAGATACAAAAAGGCCGGGGAGCATGACGCCTCCCCGGCCTTTTTTATTTTGGTACGGGCAATAGTTACAGGCTCGCCGCCAGTCGGGTGCCTTGCTCGATGGCACGTTTGGCATCCAGCTCCAGGGCTTCATCTGCGCCGCCAATCAAATGGTGAGGCATTTTCAGACCTGCTACCAATTCGCGCAGAGGCTCCTGACCGGCACAGATAATAATATTGTCTACAGCCAGGGTTTCAGGTTTGCCATCAATACTGATATGCAAACCGTTGTCATCAATTTTATGATATTGCACGCCCGGAATCATTTTCACGCCTTTCATCTTGAGACTCGCGCGATGCGCCCATCCGGTGGTTTTACCCAGTCCGGCACCCATCTTTGTGGATTTACGCTGCAACAGCACGATGTCACGAGACGATGGCTCGGGCTGAGGCCGCATATCCTTGACCCCGCCACGTGCGGTAAAGGTCATATCGATACCCCACTCGCGCATAAATTCAGCAATATCCAGGCTGGGTTGGGTTTTGCCGTGAGATAAAAACTCGGCGGTATCAAAGCCAATGCCTCCTGCCCCGATAATAGCGACTTTTTGCCCCACGGGTTTGTGCTGTTTGATCACTTCGATGTACGACAGCACGCTGGGATGATCAATGCCTTCAATATCAGGGGTGCGCGGCACAATACCAGTGGCCAGCACCACGTCATCAAAGCCTTCGTCATTGAGCTGCGCGGCATCGGCGGCCGTGTTCAGTCTTACCTCTACACCATGGATTTCAAGCTGGCGGGCAAAATAACGCAGGGTTTCGTTAAATTCTTCTTTACCGGGAATCTGCCGGGCAATATTAAACTGCCCCCGATACTGTCATCTTTATCGAATAACGTTACCTTGTGCCCCCGGGAGGCGGCGGTGACGGCCGCTGCCAAACCAGCCGGACCGGCCCCACCACCGCCACTTTCTTAATATTATCGGCCGGAGATATTGTTAGCTGCAACTCATGACAGGCTCTTGGATTAACCAGACAACTGGTTAATTTGCCATTAAAAACATGGTCCAGGCAGGCCTGATTACAGCCAATACAGGTATTAATTTCGTCGGCTTTATTCTGTTGCGCTTTAATAACAAACTCGGCATCAGCTAAAAAAGGCCGGGCCATCGACACCATATCGGCATCACCCCGGGCCAGAACTTCTTCCGCCACTTCAGGGGTGTTGATACGGTTTGAGGTAATAACAGGAATTGACAGTGCCTGTCTGAATTTGGCGGTCACCCAGGTAAATGCGGCCCGGGGCACACGGGTTGAAATTGTGGGGATGCGGGCTTCATGCCAGCCGATACCGGTGTTGATAATGGTGGCTCCGGCACGTTCAATTTCTTTACCCAGTTGCACCACTTCGTCGTAGTTCGACCCGTCTTCTACCAGATCCAGCATAGATAACCGGTAGATAATAATAAACTCTTTACCCACTGCTTCGCGCACCCGCTGCACCACTTCGATAGGCAGCCGGATACGATTTTCGTACGCTCCGCCCCAGGCATCATCACGATGATTGGTGCGTTGTACAATAAACTGGTTGAGGAAGTAGCCTTCGGACCCCATAATTTCCACCCCATCATAGCCAGCACGTTGGGCTTGTTTGGCGGCAAATACAAAGTCATCGATTTGTTGATGAATTTCCTCATCGCTCAGCGCTTTGGGTTTGTAAGGATTAATCGGAGCCTGGATGGCAGAAGGCGCTACCAGTTTTTCGCTATAGGCATAGCGGCCTGTATGCAAAATTTGCATACAGATTTTACTGCCCGCAGCATGCACCGCATCGGTCACTTCCCGATGCTGCGCTACGGCTTTGTCAGTATCCAGACGCCGGGTTGCCGGGTGGGTGGCACCTTCTTCGTTAGGCCCTATACCGCCGGTCACTATCAGACCTACCCCACCTCTGGCACGCTCGGCATAAAAGGCCGCCATATGTTTATGCCCGCCAGGCATTTCTTCGAGTCCGGTATGCATAGAACCCATTAATACCCGGTTTTTGAGTTGGGTAAAACCCAGGTCCAGTGGTTGAAACAGATTCGGGTAAGCCGGATGTGGTGAGGTATTTTCCATAACAGCGCCTGTAATTTAGCAAAAATAAGTAAAGCCAATAAAGCGTAGCCGAAAAGACCGGCCAGGCCAAACTAGACAGTGTCAAGATATGATGTAATATGAACCCTGTCAACATGCAGCTTTTCATTTTATTTACATTGGGTGGCTTATTCCGTGAATACCAAACAAACCTATCATCATGGCGATTTACGCAGCGCACTGGTGGCGGCGGCAACCCACCGTTTAGAAACTTATGGTATTGAACAGCTATCGCTGCGTAAGCTGGCTGAGGATCTGGGCGTGTCGCGTACCGCCCCGTATCATCATTTTAAAGATAAAAATGCGCTGTTAAGTGCGGTGGCCGCCAGTGGTTTTGCCCAGTGGAAGCAAAATGCACAACATATTTTTGAAAATACCGCCGACTCTGCGGCCGTGCGCTTACGCGCGTTTATTCATGCCTACATAAGGTATGCGGCGGCGCATCCACAGCTTTATGATTTGATGTTTGGTCGGACATTATGGCGACACAACGAAGCGGATCAGAGTTTAAAAGATATCGCGTATCCTACCTTTCAGTATCAGGTGGAAATGACCCGCTTCTGGCAACAGCACGGCTTGCTGCCGGCCCATCCAGAGGCGTTGCGCCTGGCCCAGGTAACCTGGGGGACTTTGCATGGTATCGCCCGGCTGGTGATAGACGGGGTGTACGCGAACAGCTCTCATATTGACGATATGTGTGACACGGCGGCGGATTTGTTTATGCAGCGCCCGCCGGAGGTAAAGCATGAGAGCCAGCCTGAGACGGTGCATAATCCTGTAAAATAAACGCAGCGGCCCGCTCTGCTATCATCACTACCGGTGCATGAGTGTTGCCTCCGGTAATCGTCGGCATAACCGACGCATCCGCCACTCGTAACCCTTTCACCCCTATCACCTGCAAGCGGTTATCGACCACCGTGTTTGGATCCTCGCCATGACCCATTTTACAGGTCCCTACCGGATGATAGATGGTTTCGGCCCGTTGCCGGATAAATTCGGTTAATTGTGTGTCTGACTGACAGGAATCGCCGGGCAGCCACTCGGATTTAAAATAAGGCGCAAAGGCCGGGGCCTGTAAAATCTTTCTGGCCAGGCGTATCCCCTCAAGCATAACCTGAAGATCCTGCTTATCTTTTAAATAACCCGGGTCTATCTGCGGTGGCAGTGCCGGATCGGCGCTTTGCAAGGTGATTTGCCCCCGACTGCGCGGGTACAAATTGCACACGTGCAAGCCATAACCATAGCCAAACGATGTTTTACGGCCATGATCCTTTAACCGGGCGGGTAAAAAATGAAACTGCAAATCAGGTTTGTTCGTCGCCGCGTTAGACGAACAGGCAAAGCCACCGGCTTCGGCAATATTTGAACAAAGCAGACCATTGCGGTGCAACAAATAGTCGATAGAAGCTTTTAAGTATCTGGGTATCGCCGTGGGGGCAATGGCATAGCCATCGTGGGTTTTACCTTTACATTGCACAATAACATCCAGATGATCCTGCAAATTCTGCCCCACCCCGGGCCGATGGCACACCACCGGGATAGTATGCCGGGCGAGCTCCTCACCGGGCCCTACCCCAGAAAGCATTAGCAGTTGTGGGGTATTAACGGCCCCGGCGCAAACAATCACTTCCCGGCGGGCCGTTAAATTCACACACTCAGACTCCGACTGGATTTGTACCCCTGTGGCAATACCTTCGGTAATATTGATTTTGTTAACCTGTACCTGGGTTCTGATATCCAGATTCTGGCGCGCCTGAGCCTCGCCCAGGTAAGCCCTTGCACTCGACCAGCGCTGGCCATTGTGCTGAGTGACATGATAAAGACCGGCACCTATCCGCTGCTGGCGATTAAAGTCTGTACATGGTGGCAGATCGGCCTGACCGGCTGCTTTAATAAAGGTGTGGGACAGCGGATCGGCATGGCGTAATTCGTTCACCTGCAGAGGTCCTCCTTCGCCATGATATTCATCAGCGCCGCCACAAAAGTTTTCTGCTTTTTTAAACCAGGGGATAACCTCCCGGGCCGACCAGCCGCTGGCACCGGCCGCTTCCCAATCATCAAAATCACTATACTGACCACGAATGTAGCACATGGCGTTGATAGAGCTACTGCCGCCCAGGGTTTTGCCCCGGGGCCAGTACAGCGCGCGGTTGTTCAGTTCCGGCTGTGGCATGGTGTGGTAATGCCAGTTCACCGTCTGAAGCCGGCTAAGCATAGATAATCCAAACGGAATATGAATCAGCGGATGGGTATCGCGGCCACCCGCTTCAAGTAAACAAACCCGAATCGCGGGATTTTCGCTTAAACGGGCGGCCACCACACAGCCGGCTGAGCCAGCGCCGACAATAATATAGTCATAGTTGCTTGCGGGTATCGTTGTCATCCTATTCCATCACGGTTTTTATTGCCTGGCTTTGCCAAAGCACTCATCCACTGTTAACACCTTTATAACATAGCGCCGTTAATTAACGATATTTTCAGCCATAGTTTCCGTTTAGCATTGACCTTAACTATATTGTGAATATGATGACGCCAGACCCCCGTTACCCGATGGCTTACCTGTCGCCGGTCTTACCCGGTAGCAAAAGGACCGCTGTGAACAAAAAAATAGAACATCCTGACAATGTGTATACCCAGCAGGTAAAAAAACTGTTGGATAAAGTCTCGCCGGTGGATGGCCGTTCGCCTTCTTTGTATGCTGATGCGAAGAACTATTTTTCACTCACGCCTTCCCTGATAAGCCATATTCGCGAGCTCGAAGCCAAGCGCCAAAGCGCCCTTACGCGCGAAACATCTGCTGTCGACATCGGCGAGTTGCAGCAGCATATCCAACAAAGCAAACAAAAGCTCGAAGACGAGAGGCTGGCTCGTATTGCCCGGGTCAATGAGGTAAGCCGGCACATTATTGAATTGTGTGAAGGCGACTCTTATGAAGAAACACAGACTCAGAGCGCCAGATTTCTGGGCACGCTAATGCTGCTCACCCAGGGGCCGGCCACCGGCTTCGCCCGCCTGCATCAGCGCTTAAAACCACTATATAAGGCGGTATTGTTGTTACGGCTGGTAGACAAGCTGCTGCAGGATGAAACCACGTCCCATCCCTATCTTGCCCTTTACCGCCCCTCGCTAGCGCGCATGAGCGGTGATGAACACTGGCAGAAAAAATGGCAAACCGAGTTGGCTATCCCACTGATTTCGAGCGCGCTGCTGCAGGATATCGGCTTACAGCACAATGATGCACAAGCCATTTTGCTGGGTGAGAAACGTAATCTTGATGAATTTCGACTATTAGAGGAAAGCCAGCGTAAGCAGCTACTTAAGCTTAATTATTTGCATACAATGAGCTACCTTAAGCGTGGATTAGGACAACCGGTTTATGAGGGGGACAATACCGAAGAGCAACATCGCTTCGACAAAACCCATGAGGCAGCCAATCAGTTTCGTGAAAAGCTCATGTACGATGCGTTTGTTTCTAAAACCGGGCTTGGCGAATTGCTTAAAATTCCGCAAATATATGTTTCAATCATTTTGTCTACCAAACACGATTACACGCGTAAAGAGTTGGCGAAAGGCTATCTTCTCATCGAGCAGCTGGCTAAAAAAGGCGGGCTGAATACCAAGCTGGCACAAGCTTTCATGAAAATTGTAGGCTTTTTTCCTCAGGGATTCGGGATCACCTTTATCCCCGTAAATGAACGCGGTGAAGAAAAAAAGCAGTTTGAATACGCCATTGTAAACCAGCTCAATCCAAAAAATCCGGGGGAGCCCCATTGCCGGGTGGTATCACGTAACCTGAACTTTGTTACCTCGGGTGGCGATGAAGTGATTGAAAAAGGGCGCAATCTGTTTTTCCCGGCCAATCAAAAGAAATTAATGCGTATCGGTCGCGACCGTATTTCCGAAATCATGAGTCAGCTACAAAGTAACTTCAATGATAAATCAGTAGACGGCCTGGCGCCGCCATACTGGGAGCCAGCTGACTATTTTGCCGAGAAAAAACACCAGAATCTGTGGAAGCGCGGCCCCAAGTAGCGTTAACGGGCGTGCTACCGGGTTGAATGAAACCCGACAATATTGCCTTCGGTGTCTTTGGCCAGTGCGATAAATCCGTATTCCCCTATAGCCATTTTGCTTTGTACCACCGCACCGCCGGCGTTTGCTACCCGGCTTTCTTCATTACTGCAATCTTCGCAACAAAAATAAACTAGTGTGCCCCCGACTCCGGCACTTAATTCGGGGGTATGTACCAGCGCCCCACTGCAGCCGGGAGCCTCCATATCGCCACTAAACCCAAGCATAGTCAGATTTTTGTCGGGGGCATCAATGGACGCCAAAGTCGTTTGTAAAACTGCTTCGTAAAATGCCTGGGCACGGGCCATGTCGTCGACATAAATTTCGAACCAGACAAGTGGATTTTTTTCATGGAAGGTCTACCGGTTAAAAGATTACAAAGACCAGCCCAGGCTATATCAGCCTGCCTAAGAGGATGCCGAACGCTTACACTCACTATGCTCACTAAAAGAACACGCCATCATTGACGCAGTAACGCCAGCGCCAGATGACCTGAACAAACTATAGTCTCCCACGCTTAAAGATACAAAAAAAGACGCCCAATGGCGTCTTTTTTAAAACCGTTACCTGAATGTCGAAAATTAGTCGACCAGATCTTTAGGCATATCTTCGCGAACCTGCAGCCACACTTTGCCAGACTCAATACCATAATTGCGCACTACCACCGGCACGTCATCGTATTTACCCTGCTCTGCAACCTCGAGCAATTCCTTATAAAAATTGCGTGCTACCTGCTGCGCACTATCGTGTGAGAAGAAGTATCCGCCAATGCGAGAGTACAGTCCCCGAAAGCCGTTCATCATCAATACAAACACATTATTGCCTGACGCCAGCGCCAAATCATGATTCATCTGATAATCATATTCTGCGAACGCGGCCCCATCTGCTTCTAAATCTTTATAGCGTGAGATAATCTTGATGGCTTCTTCAGGGTTGTGGCGAATCGCGCCACGAATAAAAACAGCGCTTAAATTAGTACGTGCCGCCAGTAGGTTATCCACCAATTCGGGGATACCTTCCTGGTCCAGCCGCGCCAGCGTTTCAAGAATGTTCAGCCCACAGGTTTCCCAGAAATTATTTACTTTAGTGGGTTTACCATGTTGAATGGTCAGCCAGCCATCACGGGCAAGGCGTTGTAATACTTCACGAAGTGTAGTTCGGGTTACCCCGATAAGCTCAGACAATTCGCGTTCGGCAGGCAATATGGTGCCAGGAGGGAAACGACCACTCCAGATTGATTCAACAATATATTCTTCAGCAAATCCGGCAGGACTCTGGGCCTTGTAAATCATAATTTTTTCGCCTGAGCATCTCTTCTTATAATAATCAACTGATTGTACCAGATGATTTTTGAAATAAACAATTTTATCCTTCGCCAAATGTGGCATTGGCCACTTAAGTTGGGATTTTGCGGCAAGCTGAGATTGATTGTGCAGATATTAGCGAGGTGCGCTTCGCTGTTAAACAGCTATAGACAGTGGTTAAGCAACGCTGTAGGAATATCCGAAGGTGCCTGTTTTAACAGGTGGCGAGTCAGGAGAAAGAATGCAGCGTTTTAATATCAAGCGGTAATGGGTCAGAAGCATCTGAATGACGCCTGCATTCGATGTTGTTCACATCGTGACTGAGAACCGAAGTATAAGGAAGCGGCACTTTCGGGGCCGGGCTTTAGTTCTGGAGTCAACTTGGTGTTATTGTCCACTCCCCCTTTAATGACACAGTTCTAAATTAGAGTTTTCCAGTTTCGCCCGATACGCTGCCGGAGGCAGGTCACCGAGACTTTCATGAGTTCGTTCTTCGTTGTAATCCAGTTGCCAGACCCAGGCCATTTCTCTGACCTGATAAATAGTTTCAAACAAGTAAGCATCCAGGAACTCTCTGCGGAACGAGCCGTTGAAGCGCTCGACGAAGCCATTTTGCTGTGGTTTGCCAGGCTGGATGTAAATCAGTTTGATATTGTGCGTTTCGCACCAATCCGCCAGCGTCGCTGATATCAGTTCCGGGCCGTTGTCGACGCGCAGCTGCTTGGGCAATCCGCGCTCGGCCTTGAGTTGCTCTAGCAAGCGCACCACACGGCCCGCAGGCAAAGAGGTATCCACTTCGATGGCGAGGCACTCTCTTGTACCTTCATCCACCACATTCAACGTTCTAAAGCGTTTACCGCAATAAAGTGTGTCGTGCATAAAATCCAGTGCCCACTGATGATTAACCCGAGCAAGCACTTCCAGGGGCTGAGCTATCCGCTTGGGCAACACACGCTTGGTTCTGCGCTTCAGGTTCAGCCCCATCTGGCAGTACACGCGATAAACGCGTTTGTGATTGAAGGCAAAGCCTTTAAAACGCATACGCCCAAAACACTTCCAGAATCCCGCCCGTGGCGACTTCTTCAATTCTGCATTGATGGCATCAATGACAGCAGCATCTGCTTTGCGCCAGTCTCGTTGGGGGCGATAGAAGGTCGAACGGCCAATACCAACAAACAGGCAAGCCTTTACGATACTCAGCCCCGCACCAACCAATACGCTGACGCACTCTCGTTTCTCTGCTGTCACCAACCCTTTTTTGCGACCAACTCCTTAATAGCATGGTTTTCCAGACTGACATCGGCATACATCTTCTTGAGCTTGGCATTTTCCTCTTCAAGCTCTTTTAACCGTTTAACGTCAGAGGCTTCCATCCCACCGTACTTGGATTTCCAATTGTAGTAAGTTGCATTGCTGATACCGTGCTGGCGGCACACCTCTTCAACCTTCATTCCGGCATCGACTTCTTTCAACACAGCGATGATCTGTGATTCAGTAAAGCGTGATTTTTTCATTGTCGTCTCCTGCATTAATCATTGCAGAAAACTCCAATTAAGTCTGTCTCAGTTTAGGGGTAGTGGACAATGAAGCTAAAGGCGATTTAGCCATGGCGCTTAAGATGAGGAAGAAAGCGTTAGCGATGAGCTATGAGCTATGAAGAAAATGTTGAGAACGGTGCTTATAAAACGCGATTGAATAATTTAGAGAAAAAGATCGGTAAAGGCGTAAAAAAGTAAATCGCAAAAGAACCTAGCATCTTTTTGTCAAAGGCTGGTTTACGTACGAGCAAGTCGCTCGTTAACGAGACTGTAAAATATTTTGTGTAAATGGCTGATTGCACTGTTAAATCCGATCCTGGTACATAATCTCGAACTGCGCCATGGCCGGTTTCCAGTTGCGTATGGGCATCGTCCACTTTTTCGAAGCCTGATGCAAGGCTAGGTACAACACCTTCATGACGGCTTCGTCGTTCGGGAACGACCGGCGGGTCTTGGTGATTTTTCGCAGGGACGCGTTCAGCGACTCAATCGCATTGGTGGTGTAAATGGCCTTGCGTATCTCGACCGGATAATCGAAGAATACGCATAAACGTTCCCAGTTCGCCCGCCAGGAGCGGCTGATGGTCGGGTGTTCGCAATCCCATTTTTCTGCAAAAAGCTCGAGGGCCTGCTCGGCTTCAGCACGAGTGGCCGCACCATAAATCAGTTTTAAATCCGCCGCGATAATCTTACGCTGCTTCCAGTTCACGTAGCGCAGCGAGTGGCGAATTTGATGCACGATACACAGCTGCACCTGTGTTTTCGGGTATACCGCTTCAATGGCTTCCGGGAAGCCTTTGAGGCCATCACAGCAGGCGATGAAGATATCCTCCACACCACGATTTTTAAGCTCGTTCATCACCGACAACCAGAACTTGGCGCCCTCAGTTTGGGCCATCCACAGACCTAATAACTCTTTTTCACCGTCGGTATTAATGCCAAGCGCCAGATACACGGATTTATTTTGTACCACGCCAGAGTCACGACTACGAACCACTAAACAGTCGAGATAAACCACCGGGTAAAGCTTTTCCAGCGGCCGATGCTGCCAGGCCTTAACCTCGTCCATCACCGCGTTCGTTACCTGCGATATGAAGGTGGCAGAGACCTCAACACCGTAAGCTTCTTCAAGGTAAGCCTGAATATCCCGCGTGGTCATGCCGCGCGCGTAAAGGGCAACAATGCGCTCATCAAATCCGTTTAGCTGATGTTCGCCTTTGCGTACTAACTTGGGGTCAAAACTGCCGTTGCGATCGCGTGGAATATGGAGTTCAACATCACCATTGGTGCTGCGAACACTCTTCTTCGTTTTACCGTTGCGAGAGTTGCCGCTGTTGTTACCAGCCGCATCGTTGGGCGCGTAGCCCGGATGGGCTTCCATTTCGGCTTCTAACGCTCGTTCAGCAACCTTCTTGGTAAGCTGCTTGAGCAGGCCAGCTTCGCCTAAAATGTCTTCTGGTGAATCACAGTCGTCAAGCAGTTGGTCGATGAGTTTGTCTGATATTGGCATTCTGATATCCTTCTAAGGAGTTGATAAGAATGCCATTTACACAGTTATTTTTACACTCTCTCGTTAACAGTCAGTAGACGCTCAGCAGGATACTATCTACAAATGCCCATTAATGCTTTCCATGAATCCAGTCTAGTCCTTGGCTCAAAGTTGTTGGGAATGCTGTCGTATGTCTAGCCCCTCAATGACTTGAAACTTAAGAACAACCTTTTCACTTCTATCTTCACCTATCTTTTTAGCTAGTCTCCTAGCTCCTGCGACCATGTCTTGTGGTTCACCAAAATATGGCTGCTCTAAACTCCCAACAGATAAGTACACCTTTGTTTCGCGCGTAGGAGTGGCTGTTGTTGATGCAAGAATTTCATTATCGTTAAACCAAACCGATGGACTTCCTAGAATATAATTATTAAACATGTCAGGGTGTTTGAATAAGGTGTAAGCGCCAAGAAGTCCACCTAAAGAATGACCTGCGAAGGTTCGGTTCGAGGCGTCAACTCTAAAATGCTTTTCTATGTAAGGGAAAACCTCACTTCGAACAAAATTCAAATAGTTTTCCGCATTACCTGTTTCCATTTTCCATTCTGATGCATTACTGGGCGTATAATCTCTGACTCGACTCGAAGAGCCTCTAGAGCCTTCTTCATACGAAATACCAACAATTATCGCCTCTTCTAACAGGCCACTATTCATAGAAGGACGGGTAACGGCAGAGACTAGCTGAAATGCGTAAGGAGCATCAGTTAAATAGATTACAGGATAAACTTTGTTTGTCTTGGAAGAGTAAGAGCGAGGTGTTTTTATATAAAGTGGGTAAGCTCTAGATGTCGCTTTTTCCGTAACGTTAACTATTTTACTTCGAGTGATTTCTACTGATTCGCAGTAGCCGAGAAAGGTACTGAACATGAAAAAGGTGAAAACTAATGCTCTCAAGGCACTTTCCTATGCTAATAAATTTATAATTTATGAAAGAATATCGTATTTTTAGATTACCGAAAATGTCTACTCCTGGCACTATGCAACCCCTCTCTGAACCAGGCTTGCTGTTCAGCTTCAGACAAGGAGCAGACGGTCAACACCCCACTAATGGGCGATAACAAATTGGCTAAAATTAGGAACGAAGTGACGCAGCCCATGTGTTATCGTCCCAGCGAGCAGCGCGAGCGCCTTTAGTGTTTTGTTATGTGAATGATGTACTTAGGTCGATAGGTGTCCTGCAACGACCCCGACTCCTGTAGCCCATAAACTTTCAACTACTGAGCTTAAAAAAATACGAGTACGAGCTTTTAATGTTTTAACCATAGGCACCTCCTTAGTGCTGTCTTGATCCGATGGAACCAATCTAATACTAACGTAACGCAACAAAAACAACAGAAGGACTACAGAAATCACAATCGCCATGGGGATTGTTAGTCCGCCACCTATTACCCCTATCGGCCTAAATACACCATCTAATTCAGTCACATAACGCCGGGTTAAGCGGTTAGTAATAGTTGGCTAAACTTTGGAGCGAAGCGGAATCAAGCCAACCTTTTCAAATCCGCCTTTAACACCTTGTTATGCTCCTTTTATATTATTGCTCTTTGCTTTTTATACCCAGTGTTTGATAAAGGTACTTATAATTCGATTTATTATGCTTATTGAATTTATAACTCCAAATGGCGTTGCTCAAGTTGAAGTAGTCAGATACGGGTATAGTTTGTACACCAATAACATATTGATTTATAAAATCAGAAAAGTTTATACCTGTTGTTTTTTCCAGGCCCAATACAATATCCTCAGTACTGTACAGTTTTTTATGTCTCGGATAATTCAAGTACATGTATGTCATGAGATCATCAAGGCTTTTAGCCCCATTAGTTTTTAAGCGAATTTCGTGGTCTAGAATCATAGCTACAACCCAGCCGCCATGATAAACAAGGAAATAGTTTTCAAATTTAGTCTCATTGCTTTTACCCGCATCACGCATCGAAATCTTTCCCAGCCCGTTTGAGGCTGAATAATATCCAATGGGAAAAGCTGCGATTGATGTCGCTTCATCAGCGGAAATAAGCCCAAGTTGCAGAGCAGTCTTGAAAGCGTAGTATTCGGTAAAACCTTCGTTAAACCAATGCTCGCGCCCGTCTTTATATCTTATAGATTCTGCACTCCATAAATGGAAAATCTCATGAAGCAATACGGTCTTCCAGCCACCGAAACCAAACATATTTCCATCTGACCATGTCAACATGATCAATTTAGGATCGGCTTCGCCCCTAAATACTTACCCTGCTTTACATGGATATCAATTTCGGAGTATTCATCTCCAGACAGATCTCTTGGCAATCCACCAAATAGCTCCGTATAAATTTCAAAAGCTTTAGATACTAATTCACTTATTTCTTCTTCTTTTTGAATGGAGTCCTTGTCCATAAAGTGATAGTTGATGCTGACATCGTCTTTCTGAACTTTTTTCTTAGTCATCTCGCTAGCATCAACAGAGTAAAATGGTACTAATAAAGCGAAAATGACCGAGAAATTTAAAGTATATTTGAATGACATAAACGTCCTTGTTTCAGTGGTGGCGCATAACGCCCCGCTTAGGGGCAATAATACGTGGGCTAAAATTGGAGCGAAGCGACTGAGCCCACGTGTTATTGTCCCAGGGAGCTTGCGACCGACTACAGCGGTTTGTTATACGACTTTTACCGCTTCAGCCTGAACAGTTAGCTGACAACCTTGCTCACAGGGTAAAACATTGTTTTTATCAGGCCAGAGCATCACCAGAACTTCAAATGGTTTTTGATAGTAGTCTTTCGCAGTCCCGGCGTATTCAGACTGAAATTCAGTTTTCATCCTTTTAAACATGACTTCAAAATTGCCATTCAATACTTCCTTAACTTTTTCGTTAGGTTGAAAAACAACGCCACTTTTAATATCAGTGGCCAGATTAGAAAGTAGCGAGTGCATGACATCTTTTGATAGACCGAAAATCATAATTTCAGGGTGTGAATACGATTCTTCAAAGCCAATGGAGTATGCGAAGCTTGGCAGTTCTTCATTTTCGTCGAACACGGACTGATACTGCCATCCGTGCTTTCTAATATTTTCAGCAATACTGGAATTCATAATTTAGTCGTATAACAATTTAATATAGCGCGATTTGCGCGTTTTTCTGCCAACGCATCGCTTGCTTTTATACTTTCACTATTAATACCAAACTAGCTATCATATTGCTATATAAAGGAAAGCAGACAACCTAGATAAAGTGCTAAAGAGAAAAAACGAGCGATTGGGTCGTTTCCCTGAATATGGAAGCGAAGCTAATACGCTCATGTCATTGCTCTCTCGTACTTAGATAGAAAGAGCCAACGACTGCAATACGTACGTTTCAGCCCCTCAGAGTCAGGGGCACCTTAATACAAACTGCGGAGGGTCAACGCCTTGCCTACCGACGCGCAACTGGGTGCTAGCATATAAAATTGTTATGCGTGATATTGCTATAGTACCAGATATAACTTGTCTAGGAGATTGCCGAGCGGACGATGGCTTGCGCGAGGAATAGAGTTGTAAAACTCACTAGGGTCATCCAGCAACAAAAAGTCATTTATAGTAATTTGGTTCTTCTGCATATGACTAATCAGGTTAGTGCGAAAACGTTCAATAAGTATTTGATAATTCTCTGGATTACCGTAGTCTCTATTAAGGAGTGAAACGCTTCCGTTGTCGTAAGCAACATAGACTCCCATATTCAACAATGACATCCACTTTGATAAATATATGTTTTCGCCCGATGGTCGAAATGTACGAGCAATATTGGCGAGATACTCACATTGCCAATTGCTACAGATCAAAGATGTTTTTGTCTCGACTCGACAGACTTCTTGTATTTCATTCCAATGCTGCCGAATCCGTTCCGTAGCAACCACCGCGTTTAACCCGCGACCTGACCTGCGGCCATTGCGCACAGAGTCATGCGCTCGTACATCAACATAGCAGGACAAAAAATGTCTATAATGCTCTTCGAAGCCACATTCGTTATCTCGTACCCAATGGTGAGTACATCCGAAAGACTTACATTCACAGGACTCTTCGCAAGGACATTTAATCCATCGATATAAGTGTTTAAGCGCATCTTGTATCCGTACAGGGTAATCATTTCGATTAAACGTTGACCAATAGTTAGAAGTACGCAATATTGCCCGTAATTGTGCGGAATCAAATCTTGTGA
This sequence comes from Salinimonas marina, assembly GCF_015644725.1. Classification (NCBI taxonomy): domain Bacteria; kingdom Pseudomonadati; phylum Pseudomonadota; class Gammaproteobacteria; order Alteromonadales; family Alteromonadaceae; genus Salinimonas; species Salinimonas marina. The sequence continues at coordinate 1,299,264 of NZ_CP064795.1, read as the reverse complement.
GTAAAGACACCCATTTCTCCTTGCCTTATAGCAGTTCCTAAAAGCATGGCAACTGACTGATTTGTGAATAACGCCCGAAGAAGGGGCAGTAACACGTAGGCTAAAATAAGGAACGAAGTGACGAAAGCCTACGTGATAATGTCCCTATGACTTGGTTAGTTATATTTTCAAATTACCATGAACTTATAGTTTTTGGGTAATAAATGAGATGATGGTTCATCTTCTAATACTGCATTTATTACCTCTCGATACTCCTTCAAATAATAGGTAGTACTTAAGCATTGGCCATAACCCTCATGTGGCACAATAAAGGTTACATTTTCTGGTTCAATTTTTAGACCTTCAGACTCAATGCGCCACTCTCTCTCCCATGTAAAATCAACTTTTGGTGGATCAAATGTGACATGTCTCCATTTTAGAGAGTTTGGAAGCAGTTCGTAATCGCATTTGGGTTGATAGATAACAGGTCTTCCTCCGCGAGAAAATATATAGTTTTTCTCAAACCGTAAGCCAAACTTTTCGTACCTGTATTACTCTCTATGAAATTGACTCATCGGTGATTCAGTATGACTTCTCCCTCAAAAATAACACCATGACATTGATGAGATTTCCAATAAACTGGAGAGAATGGAGATCTCAAAATGAAAAAACGCTACAGCGAAGAACAAATTATCAAGGCCATCAAGCAGCATGAGGCTGGCGCAAAGGTGGACGACATCTGCCGTGAGATGGGTATTTCGTCGGGGACTTTTTATAATTGGCGCAGCAAGTATGCGGGCCTGGAGGTTAACGAAGCCAAGCGCTTAAAAGAGCTTGAGTCTGAGAACAACAAGCTGAAAAAGATGCTGGCTGACAAGCTCTTAGAAGTAGAAGCGATGAAGGATGAAGGCAAGAATGGACAGGCACTTTTTTGAGTCGGGCCACTACAACACTCCTTTGATTAGTTGTACTCATAATCAGAGAGTCTGCCCTGTGCGTGCTTACTTGAATATCCCTTGAAGTCAGAGGATATCTACGATGTTGATGAGGATCTTTGAGAAACACAACATTTCAAAGCTTCATGTTCCGATTAAGGAGCAGACAAAAACTTTATACACCTCGGCCGCAAAAAATTCCCCCTTAGACAACTCGAATGGTAATTCTCGTAAAACTTTGGCGTCACTCGGCCTTAACAGTCACAAATACAGGATCTGCTAAGGCGTGTAGACAATGAGTGACGACGTTATATGTTGGGCGAGGGGCCCCAACCAACGTGACATCTTTATTTTACTTTGTCATTTACTACCAGGATTAGGGACGTCTTCCTTGCTGACATCTTCATCATCGACGATATCATCTGCTTGTTCCTCATCGTCTTCATCTGACTCAACGCCTTGTTGAGGCGCGCCTACCACCGGCTGAAATGCCATTTCTGTTAACAAAGGGAAATGATCTGAGCCAATCCAAGGCAGTCGCTGCATATGGCTTAGCGTGAAGTGGTCGCTATGAAATATGTGGTCTAACGGCCAGCGGAGGAACGGATACGTGGCATGGAAAGTATTGAACATGCCTCTGCCAATTCGGGGGTCAAGCAACTTACTGACCTTTCGAAAAAGGTGTGTGGTGGGAGACCAGGCTACATCATTAAGATCGCCGGTAACAATAGTTGGTTCATCGCTATTCGCTACACTGCGCCCAACTATTATTAGTTCAGCATCCCTTTCTGATGACTCTTCGTTTTCAGTAGGGCTAGGCGGCGCGGGGTGAACAAAGTGCGCCCTTATTTTATGACCATTGCGCATTTGTATTAAACAATGGATGGAGGGTACGTCTTCTTCCACAAGATATTTTAAGTCTACATCTTTTATCGGTAAACGGGAGTAAAGGTGCATGCCATAAAGATTATCAAGCGGGCATTTCACAGTATGCGGCATGCTCGACTCTATCGGCTTTAAATGATCTTCCCACCATTGATCAGATTCAAGCGTAACAAGCACATCGGGCTGGTGTTTTTCGACAAGCTCAATCAATAAATGCGCCTTACGATTAGGCGTGAGCACATTCGATGTCATAATGCGTATCTTGTCTTCATCCTTTATTTCTGCATCTATGCTTTTTACTTCGCTCTTCCAAAGCGGGGTATAAGGTAATATCCACCATAATTGATAGGCCAAACAAATAGCGGCTAATAACACCAAGCCCCACGTAAAGATTGACGATAAGTCTAAGAGTATTAAATCAGCTACAAGAATGACGCCGAGGCAACTTGCGATTTGCACACGGGGGAAGTCCATGCCTCGGACTATCCAGTGAGACTGGCGAGAAAGCGGAATTAAAGTAATTAATATCAAAAATAAGGTAGATAACCATAAAGTCAGTAACATAATATATCCTGTATTTATTAAGCCAGCGTTATCCTATCGGGCCCGCTCACCACCAGCGGATGCTCTGTGAACAGCAGTTTTGGCAAACTCTGTCTCAAGTGTACCTAGCGACCTGCAGCATATAAGCATATAAGGACAGTCACTTTTCATAGTGCAGATACAGACAGTCACTTATCATTGCAATCATCTGGCATTATTAACTGATCAAAGCATGCCTATGTACGCGCACTTTTCGAATGCGACCACTACGCCCGGTATCTCTACATGTAACCAAGGAGTTTGGTGACAAATAAACCTTAGCTGGACTATGTTTCGGAAAGCCGCGGTAATGCCATCATTGGGTGTTGGTCAACCTGGATGATTCCCTGGCGCGGGCGGTCTAAATCAATAATTAAAAATACAATGAGTGTAATGATGAGTGCCACTAGTAAGATTGGCATAATAATCCGATGACCGCTTAAGCCAGCTGAGTATCCCATCATGCCACCGGCAATGGTGAATACCGCGAATAGCACCAGCAACACAATTTGCGGAACTTGCATGTGTAGTACTGCATTGCGTTTGCCCTGAGCATCAAACATGGCGTTCAATGCCGTGATCATCATGCCGGTGGTAACCGGCCTCGGGTCCTGCTCTGCGGCTTCGCGTACCAGCTGCCATAGCTTTTGCTGTAACTGTGAGGTTTGGGTTAACAATGATTGCTGCTCATCCTGTTCATTCATGGGCAAGGTCGCCACCGCCAGTCGCAAATCGAGATAGGTATCCAGCAGTTTTTCTGCGGTGGGTTGCATTTGCGCCGGTAGCAGCTCTACACGTAACTGAACCGTGCCAATCGCGTTAGCTTCATCGATAAGTGCCATGCTGCGCTGGTCAAAACGCTGCATCGCCATGCTAAAGGTAAACCCTAGTAGCAATGCCAGCAAACCTAATATGCTGGCCTGAATCGACCCAGTATAGGATTTAACCTCCTCATCGGTATGCCGTTGCACAAAGCGACCAAGGCGAAACCCCACCTCATTGGTCAGTACTATCGCACTAAACAGCACCGCTACTATCAGCAAGCTGGAAAATGAATACAACAAAATCATGATCTCCGTAAACCGGCATGAATAAGTAAGCCGGGTAGTTTCCGGTGGCACAGGCCGACTTTGTCAGGACAATCGGCCATTGGTCAGATACTTAGCTTTGCCTACTATAACGTTCATACTGCACAATACACAGCAAAATCGGCGGGCATACTATTGTTATTAGTAATCTTTCATTACAGATGCAAAATAGCGCACAATGAGTGACTGTCTCATCTTCTGTCTATCCTCACTGACCACGAGCCCCCCGCAGACTTAGCACTAAGAATTGAAAAGACACTCACTCTCCATCCTCAGGTACAGTTGGATTTACGAAAAACTCCTGCACAATTGAATTATTCAATCAGGAATTATTTAACTTCATGCCCAGACCCCGTAAATGCCTTATTAATCTGTCAGAGACACCCTACTACCACTGTGTCTCTCGCTGCGTACGTAGCGCATACTTATGTGGCGTGGATAAGCTAACGAGAAAAAGCTATGAGCACCGTCGTGGGTGGGTAGAAAAACGCCTATTGTTTCTGGCGGACGTATTCTGTGTGGATGTGTGTGCCTACGCGGTAATGAGCAACCACACCCATGTGGTATTACACATCAACAAGGAAAAAGCGGATTCGCTATCAGTATCTGAAGTTATCAGGCGCTGGCACAAACTCTACAAAGGCATGTTGTTAGCTCAGCGGTATATAAACCCAGCTGAAAGTGATGCATTATCTGCTGCAGAAAAAGAAACCGTAAGAGATCTTGCCGAAGTTTATCGCAATCGTTTGTTTGATATAAGCTGGTTTATGCGGTTGCTGAATGAGTACATTGCACGGCATGCGAACAAAGAAGACGGCTGTACGGGTCACTTCTGGGAAGGACGATTTAAGTCTCAGGCTCTCATGGATGAAGCTGCGTTAGCAGCTTGCATGGCGTATGTTGATCTAAATCCCGTACGCGCCTGTTTAGCGAATACGCCCGAAGAATCTACGCATACCAGTATAAAAAAACGGATTGAAGCCGCTAAGTCACATTACCAGCCCACCCGCTTATTTCCTTTCGCTGGTAACCCTAGAGCGAATATGCCTGCCGGATTACCTTTTCGACTCGAGGAGTATTTCGCCCTTGTGGAACAGACAGGCCGTTACTTTCACCCCGAAAAGCGAGGCAAAATTGGCGATACCGCCTCTCCAATCCTTATCCGCGTGGGGTTGCAGCATGCTGACTGGACTGCATTCGTCTGCGCAATCGAAACAGAATTTAAAACCACCGTCTGCCTGGAAAAGCTAAAGTCGGCACGCAAGAAAAATTTGAAATACAACTTTGCCTAATCAGGCTAGTTTTTCTACTACTACCTGGAGCATTTACATCATTTAGTGTTGAACGTTTCCCTTTTTCTTCTAGGGTATTTAATCTCACTGTTTTTTAAGCTTAAGCTGCAAATTAGACGTTGATATTGCTGCATCACACTAAGTATGAGTGGATGCCTGTATGCACTACAACCTACATTCAGCGCAGATACGGGTAGTGACTGTCTTGTATTCACCGGTCCTCTCTTCAGCGCTGAATTCACTCTACTCTGAGCGTATTACTCCATCATACAAACTTGTTCAGCCTGAAGGTGGCAATGCGCTCACAGAGTCGTAAACCACAACTTTTTTCCAAAGATGGCTGTATTCTTCTATAAATTTTTTGTGTAGTGGATGGTTTTGATATGCATTCTGATCATCAATACTTTTAAACATCATCATCTCAGACACCTGATAGCTGCTATCAATTACATCTCGGGGGGCCGTATCTGCCGGAACGCCAACATGCAATGCCTGTATATGCTCAATCTCACGTAAACTGTTTAAACCTTCCACAAGGGCCTGTTGATCTGCTTCTGATTCAGGATTTTTCAGCCAGAAATACACCATATGAACCACAGGCCACACCTCTTCACACGGAGCGGTGTCATGGGCTTTGACAGTAACTGCCGATGCTGCGCACAAAGCACCGGCCCCATACCGGCAAAAGATAAAAATCTGCGTCTAGCTGGTTGTTTCATATTGCTTTCCTTTTTTCAGTCACTTTAATGAGCCCCGTTCAATTAATTAATATTCAATAAGTTACAATACTGATACCCACGCGGACATTTCATTCTTTTCGGACGCTCTATTATTTGTACAATGCCGTTCGCCTAAAGACAAATTCAACCTTCGACCCAGGATCCGGAATGAACAAATAAGGACAGTCACTTTTACCCCCCTACTCTGCTGTCTTCGCGATTTCAAGGTCTTTACCAAATACCATGAGTGACTGTCCTACTATCTCTACTATCTCCACTGTCCGACTTCACCTCTACATGTGGAGAGTGCCTGTCCACTTTCTCTTGTGTAGAGAGTGCCTGTCCACTTTCTCTTTTAGTTATTATTTTGCTAGCTGGGCGTTAGCTACACTGTGTTCAACATTTCGGGCTGCTGTTTCTGACACCAGTCCTAGCGTCACAGCATGGTTAGCGGCTTTTGCGGCGTCTTCAACAAACATAAAAGGCACGCCGTAATCCACAAACTCCTTTGCCGCTATAGTAATCTCCTTTGAACGGGAGGAGGCCTTTAAATCCCGAATATAAACAGCCAGAACTCTGTCTGGATGACTTTTTGCTATTTCTAAATAGGCATAAACATCGTGCTGCCCCGAGTCGCCTATCAGCACAAGTTTCAGTTGGGGGTAGGTTTTTAAAATCGCTTCGATGCGGTCTTTTTTGTAGCTCGCATGACCGCTTTTAAACCAGCGATCGTCTCGTAAACCAAAATCTTTGAGTAACACGGGGCCTTTAGGCAAATCATTAATTTCAATAAATTCGGCAATAAGATCGTAGATATTCCAGGGGCTACTCGACACATAGAAGAAGGGATTGCAGGACCTCTCTGTCCCCCTTGTTTTAATGCGTTATAAAACTCTGAGGTCCCAGGAAACAACTCCCGACTGTGAGCGTTGTTCAGCAGTACCGTCTTAGTATGCCTGAATAGATTGGTTGCTCCTGTGCGCATGATGGTGTCGTCGACATCACTGATAACGGCAAATTCAGCGCTGTCAGTGAGTACTGATACCTCGGCGATACTTTGTTTTTCAGCTTTAGGCAGTGCAGGGTCAGCAGCTTGCAGCGTCAGACAAGTCCAGGGCTGCTTTACACTCCCCGCAGCAGGTGCTTTCCACTGATAGTGAAAATAACCATCAGCATCCGTGCTCACAGTTCGCCTCTGGTCACCTAAGGTTAAATGAATATCCGTAAACGGTATTTCATCGCTTTGATAGCGGCGTAGCATGTGCACCAGATTTTTCCAGCGACTACTCTCAAGGCTTCCCTCCACACCTTTTGCTTCTAACAGCCTACCGGCAATCCATAACTCATTAGTGGTGCCATAAGTTATGTACGGCTGCACAATTACCGGAGCATACCCATACCATCTTTTGTATTTATGCTTTAGTCGGTCCAGGCGTCTTTCAACACGATGTACCCATTGGCGAATGGTATTCTGCATTTCAATCCTTACAAGATAGTGCAAACAATCCAGCATTACTTATCCATCTTTCTCGGATTGCTGTAAGCGTTAATGTTCGGTGCGTACCAGTGAATTTGCTAGCGGACATAAATCTTCCTCTGTTTATTATGGCTTAATCAAGATTAAAGATTATCTTTGACCAAATACAATGTTGGATTGCTGTTAGCTACCCGTATTCAGTAAGTCCCAGTTTTATCGGGTGGTGCTGAAAGTAAAACCATGGAACGGCACAAGCCGCGAGGCGGTTCGCGAAAAACCTGGAGCAGGTCGCTATTCGAGGGTCTGATGCAAGACTCAAAAGGCGCACCAACTACCACCAACGTTAACATCCCGATACAGTTTCGTGGCTAAACATATTCTTCAAAAAAACATACGTATAATCAGATGCCTGGAACAAAAGCTAATTTCGTGCTTTATTGGCGCTACTGCCTTCCGCAGGTTAAAAATTTACGCTAGGCTTAGGTACGCCCGTATTAGCGCGGCAATGACCTGATTATTATCGCTGGCCCGGCATTACGCCTACGGAAAGTGACATCTTTTATTTTCACACAACACATGTCTACGATTGGTAGAAGGATTTAAATCATGCAAACCTCCATGCCTGTGGCGCTGTACCGGAATTTTCTGGGGCATGCACCGGACTGGTACAAAAAAGCCATCATCGGCTGTCTAATCGCCAACCCGTTTATATTTATGTTCGACAGTTACCTGGCGGGCTGGGTGCTGGTTATTCAGTTTATTTTTACGCTGGCGATGGCTTTAAAATGCTACCCCTACAGCCTGGAGGATTACTGCTGATAGAGGCGATGTTTATCGGCATGACCTCGCCTGAACATATGCTGCATGAGATTCAGGTTAATCTGGAAGTCTTATTATTACTGGTCTTTATGGTGGCCGGTATTTATTTTATGAAAGACTTGCTGATGTACCTGTTCACCAAGCTGGTCATCAAAGTTCGCAATAAAACGACGCTGTCCATTTGCTTTATCGCCGCGTCGGCATTTTTGTCAGCGTTTTTAGACGCACTGACGGTAGTGGCGGTGATCATCAGTGTCGGACTGGGCTTCTATACGATTTATCATAAAGTGGCGTCGGGTAAGGAATTTCATCATGATCATGACCACACCAGTGATGACAAGGTGCACGAACTGGGTAAAAACGATTTAGAAGATTTTCGGGCATTTTTACGTAATCTGATGATGCACTCTGCGGTAGGTACCGCCCTTGGGGGTGTCATGACCATGGTAGGCGAACCGCAAAACCTGATTATCGCCGATAAAGCCGGATGGAATTTCCTCGAATTTTTCATTCGTATGTCGCCTATCACTTTACCTGTTTTTGTCTTCGGCCTGGCGACCACCTTTGTGCTTGAAAAAACCAAACTGTGCGGTTACGGGGCTAAACTGTCACCCGCCGTACGTGAAATTCTGGTTGACTATGACACTCACTCGGACCAGGAGCGAACCAAGCGCGATAAAGCCCGCTTAGCGGTACAGGCGCTTATCGGCGTATGGTTGATAGTCGGACTAGCCGGCCATTTTGCCTCGGTCGGTTTGATTGGTTTGTCGGTAATTATTCTGGCCACCTCAATGAGTGGCATTATTGAAGAACATGCTTTAGGCAAAGCCTTTGAAGAAGCATTGCCGTTTACCGCGCTACTGTGTGTATTTTTTGGGGTGGTGGCCGTGATTATTGACCAGGGATTGTTCCAGCCGGTAATTCACTGGGTGTTGAGCTTTGAGGGTAAAACCCAGCTGGTAATGTTCTATCTTGCTAACGGTGTGCTGTCGATGGTTTCCGACAATGTATTTGTGGGTTCCGTCTACATAACCGAGATCACTGCCGCCTTAAACGAAGGCCAGATAACCCGTGATCAGTTTGATTTGCTGGCCGTAGCCATCAATACCGGTACCAACCTTCCCAGTGTTGCTACGCCCAATGGCCAGGCTGCCTTTTTGTTCTTGCTAACCTCGGCTATTGCACCGTTGTTGCGGTTGTCTTACGGCAAAATGGTGATCATGGCGCTGCCCTATACTATCGTGCTGACACTAGTTGGGTTAGCCGCTACATATTATGGTTTGCTGGACGCTACGCAATGGTTGTACGATTCACATTTAATAGAACATCATAGCGCTGACCCCGGCGCCGTGTCGTCATCGCATTAACACAGGTGTATTGAATATCCCATGAGCTTGATACAGTCGATAAGCCGGCTGGCCGCCCATAAAGCGGCCTGGCTGATACTTTTTATAACCTCGCTGGGGCTTGAACTGGCAGCGTTATATTTTCAGTATGGTCTGGGGCTAGCGCCCTGCATTATGTGTATTTATCAGCGCACCGCCATGTACGGCGTGGTTCTGGCCGGATTGCTGGTAATGTTGATCAACAACCGCCTTACCCGCTTTGCCGGCTTTGTTATCTGGTTAGTGTCCGCTGGCTGGGGCTGGCTCATCGCCCGTGAACATGTCGAAATTTCAAATGCATCAAACCCCTTCTTCGCCAGTTGTGAAATTGTTCCCAATTTTCCCTCGTTTTTGCCACTGCATGAATGGCTACCGGCTATATTTGCCGCCAAAGGCGATTGCATGGAAGATGGCTGGCGCTTCATGTCGATGGGCATGGCCGAATGGATGGTGATCTTGTTTGGTGCCTATTTTATTACCGGTGTCGTGGTATTGAGCTGTCGGTTACTGGACAAAAAGTCGTTTTGATTGATTTGTCGATATTGCCGGCGCGCCTGCCTACAGCGCCCAATACGTACGGCGAGGTCACCGTAGTACGTCTGGGCTCGCGGCATATTGAGGCCCTCACCGAAGCCTGCCGCGCCTCAGCGGATCATGTCAAACCCTGGCTGGGCGCCGGGCTATGCCCGGTCACCCCGGCTGCGGTTCGCAAGTTTGTCCAGGACTGCGAACAAAAGCGCCAGGATGGTTATGGCATTGTGTATCTGCTGATGCATGATAATGTGTGTCTGGGAATGGGCATTATTAACCATATTCACCCGGTGCATGAAGTAGCAAATTTGGCTTACTGGATACGTCCCGAGGCCTGTGGCCGCAATCTGGCGGTGACCCTGTGTCAGAGTTTGCAAAAACTGGCGTTGTCGCAGATTCAGCTAAACCGGCTCGAATTGCTTATTGAACCGGCCAACAAAGCCAGTATGAAAGTGGCCACTAAGCTGGGTGCACAGGCAGAAGGCTTGTGTAAGAAAAGAATCTTCGGGCGGGATGCCTATCTATATGCGCTAACCAGCAACGACTAGCATTAGCCCCGCTTTAATCAAGATCTTCGAGCGGCCATAGCGCGATATAATCTTCGAAATGGTCTAAATCCACGTCGCATTCATACACCGTTTTGCCCCGCACCGACATTTTTTGCTGGTGCATTTTGCTTTTTTTGCCCTGATTAAGCAGCGGATGCCAGGAAGGCAGCCCCCGGTTTTCATATAAGCGGCGGTAGCTGCAACTGGTCGGCATAAAGAAAATATCTTTAAGATTGGCTTTGGTGAGCTTTACACAATCAGGGACCAGGGTCGTGCGATTTTCATACTCGGTACACTCGCAGGTCCGGGTATTTAAGTAGCTACAAACAATATTGGTATAGTGAACCTGTTCATCCCCGTGCAGCTGATCAGTGGGCGCTGCTTCCTCGGCGCTGTCATCCTCGATAAATTTATGCAGACAACACTTGCCGCAGCCATCGCACAAGGCTTCCCATTCTTTATCAGTCATTTGTTCGAGTGTTTTGGTTTCCCAGAACCGGTCTGTCATGCTGCTACTACACTTGTGGTTAAATCAATTACAGAAGATAAACGGGCGGTGATGGTATCGCCATGGGCTAATGGGCCGACGCCTTTCGGGGTGCCGGTAAGCACGATATCACCTGGTTCCAGCGAAAACTCCGCAGACATTTCTGCCAGCAACGCCAAAACGGGGCGCATCATAGCAGCGGTATTACCCTGTTGGCGAATCTTTTGGTTCACGGTCAGCGAAAACTCAAGATTTTGTAAATCCTCGAACTGAGTGCGGGGGACAAAACCGGATACCGGGCAACTGCCATCAAAGGCTTTGGCGCGCTCCCACGGGTGCCCTGCTCCTTTCAAGCGAGTCTGAACCTCCCGCAAGGTAAGATCCAAAGCAATTCCTACGCCCCATATCGCCTGTAATGCTTCCTCTTCGCTGGCGTTTTTAAGCGGCTTTTTGATTAACACCGCCAGCTCAAGTTCATTGTGACACTCGCCTTTATCGCCGGGGATAACAATAGGCTGTTGCAGATGGCAAAGCGCGGCTTTAGGCTTCATAAACAATAGCGCTTCGTCGGGCACCTCAGAACGCATTTCCTGTACATGATCCAGATAATTTCTCCCCACACAGACGACCTTTCCGGCAGGCAATTCAATTGGCAGGTCCAGATTATTCAGATGCTGGTACATATCAGTGTCCTTTTTTGATGCGGTCGGCCAGGTAGCCGACAGAAACGCCAAAATAACTGGAGCGGTTCCATTTCATCAGAGTATGAAAGTTATTATAAACCAGATAAACCCGCCCATCAGGGCCATCAGGCATAATTAATGAGGCCTTAATATCCACGACGGGCAGCTTATTGCCATTATATCGAGTCACGCCCCGCTCGCTCCAACGCGCCAGCGTCACGAACCCGGTTTTCTTCAGCCCGGCATGCTCACCCTGATAATGCTCCTTCAGTTTAACCTGACGACCCCAGGTATACTGATCGTTCCAGCCTTCAGAGGCCAGAAAATTGGCAATGGAAGCAAACACATCGGCGGGTGTATTCCAGATATCTTTACGGCCATCCTGATCATAATCTACTGCATAGCTTAAAAAGGAAGTTGGCATAAACTGGCTTTGGCCCATGGCGCCGGCCCACGAGCCTTTCAATTTACTAACTTCGATATGACCTTGCTTCAATAGCGTCAGGGCAGCAAAAAACTGCTTTTTGAAAAGCGCTTCACGCCGGCCTTCATAAGCCAGCGACGCCAGCGCAGACAATACATCAAACTTGCCCTGAAGTTTGCCAAAGTTAGACTCGTTCCCCCACAATGCCACAATAAACCTGGGCTGGACGCCATAGCGCTGGCCTATCTCTTCCAGTAGTGACTGATGTTGTTGATACAGAGAAACAGCCTGGCTCACCTTCCAGTCTGGCACCCGGGTCGCCAGATAATTGTCCAGCGTAATCTTACGCTCAGGCTGATTTTTGTCGGCTTTGACGACCGTGGGCCGGTAAGCAATATGCTCAAGCTGGGTGTTCAGCCAAGCTGCTGAAAATCCCTTTGATTGTGCCTCTTCCTGAAGCTGTTTTACATAACTATGAAACCCTGCTTCGCTTTTTTCCGCCGGCTGCGATTGGGCCAAAGCAAAGCGTGAGGTAGCGATTAGCAGAAGCAGACTAATGAGGGTAAAAAGCTTCATATCAGAATTTTTTCGATTCTTCGCGGGCGCTCAGCCCCATTGCCAGACGATGTTCCGCCAGCCAGTCTTCCCGCTTAGGCGGTATCTGCAGGTAATATCCCTGCTCGTTCAGGGCCGACATTAATTTTTCTTTACTGACCCGCCCCAACTGTTCGCGTTTATCCAGCGGTAACAGCATTACCAGCTCAGGCTGCCCAAACTGTTGCATCAATACCTCGGGTACTGACGAAAAATCTTCTTTGTTTTTAACATAGAGGAACATGCCCTCTTTTTTTCGTGATTTGTACACTGCGCACAGCATAGGTATTCCTATTTAGAGTCATCTAAAAGTTGGGTTAACCGGTCACCGAACAGCCGGCCCCGCCAGCCGCTTAGCAAATCAGGCTGCAAGCCCTGAGCCCGGGTTTCATCTATCGTGAGCCAATACCATTTTATGGCCTGGTTCATCTGTTTTTTAGACGCCACCACTTCGACCGGGATCGCCTGTTCCTGAGCCACGTCATTGGCAAGTGATTTTACTTTTGCCAAGGTCTTTTTGTATGCTGGAAATTCCATCAGGCGCCGGGTTTTAGGCAAATGCCGGGTTTCTGGCAATTGTTCAAACTCGTTCAGGGCGTCTTGCACCAGGGTCACCAGCGTATCTCCATAACGGCGCATGGTTGGGCCTATCATGCCGTCAATGGCGCTTAAGGCATTGCGGTTTTGGGGCAAGCGCAGCGCAATATCCAACAGTACCGTTTCTTTGACCACAAAATTAAGTGCGATATCCTTTTGCCGAGCCAGTTGTAACCGCCACGCCGCCAGATACTGCAATACCGTCAATTGTTTGGGGTTGAGTTTCCAGTTGTTCTTGATAGGTAAATAGGCATGTTCCAGCGGTAATTGCGATTGCTTTTTTACCCCCAGTCCAGCCATTTCTTCTATGATCCAACCGGTTTTGCTGGCCGCTTCGCTTTGCTGATAAAGCTCACGGTAAACCGGCAATAAATACAGTACATCATTAGCCGCATACACCAGTTGTTTGGGACTTAGCGGCCGCGCCAGCCAGTCGGTTCTTGACTCACCTTTATCCAGCACTACACCGCTTAGCAACTCCACCAGTTTTGCATAACCTAAGGAGGTGCCCATGCCCAGCATTGCCGCGGCAAACTGGGTATCATAAATTGGCGTCGGCAGCGTCTCAAACGCATTTAAAAATGCTTCTAAATCTTCTGAGCATGAGTGCAGCACTTTCACCACCTCAGGGTTGGTCAACAACGTGACAAAGGCGGACATATCGTCAATGGCCAAGGGATCGATCAGCACCAGCTGTTCGCCATCGTACAGTTGTAATAGCCCCAGTTGCGGAGTCAGTGTGCGGGTGCGTACAAATTCGGTGTCCAGGGCAATTGCATCGCATTTGCCAGCCTTTTCACACACCGCATTGAGCTGGGCGGTGGTGGTGATTAATTCATAGTCCATAATAATAAAAACAGCCGGCAAATGCCGGCTGTCCCTGAAAAAACCTTGAAACACTGCGTGTCCCAAGACACCCAGCAACGAAATCTATTTTGCCATCAGTCGCGCAGCTCGCGTCGCAAAATTTTACCGACATTGGTTTTTGGCAACTCGTCTTTAAACACAACCTGTTTTGGAATTTTATATCCGGTCAGGTGCTTGCGACAATGAGTAATAACATCCTGAGCCGTCAGGCTGTCATCTTTTTTAACCACGTACAGTTTGACCACCTCACCACTGACATCATGGGGTACACCAATCGCTGCCGCTTCGATGACGCCTTCATGCATGGCGGCGACTTCTTCAATTTCGTTAGGAAATACATTGAAGCCAGATACCAGAATCATATCCTTTTTACGGTCAACAATATAGAAGTAACCTTGTTTATCGACTTTAGCGATATCGCCCGTGGCTAACCAGCCATCCTGCAAAATTTCATTGGTGGCGGCTTCACGATTCAAATAGCCGCGCATAACCTGTGGTCCTTTCACCCACATTTCTCCGGGTTCGCCTGCAGCCACCTCATTACCGTCTTCATCCAGTAATTTGATGTCGGTGGAAGGCACCGGCAGCCCGATGGTGCCTTTGTATTCACCAATCTGAGGCGGCGTAACGGCGACCACCGGTGAACATTCCGTCAGGCCGTAGCCTTCCAGCAATACGGTACCGGTCACTGCTTCCCATTTTTCGGCCACCGGCCGCTGCACGGCCATACCCCCGCCTAAGCCAAACTTGAACTTAGAAAAATCCAGCTCACTGAACCCGGGGGTGTTAAGCAACCCGTTAAACAGAGTATTGACCCCTGGCAGAATGGCAAACGGATATTTCCCCAGCTCTTTTACAAAGCCTGGCATATCCCGTGGATTAGTAATAAGCAGGTTAGGACAGCCGTATTTCAGGAACAGTAAGCCATTGGCCAATAGGGCAAAAATATGATAAAGCGGCAGTGCCGTGACAACCAGATCTTTGCCTTTTTCGATGACGGTTTCCAGGATCCCCGAAACCTGTTCCAGATTAGCAATCATATTGCGATGGGTAAGCATGGCGCCTTTAGATACCCCGGTTGTACCCCCGGTATACTGTAAAAATGCCAGATCCTCGCCGGTTATCTCAGGCTTGGTAAACGTCAGATTTGCGCCTTCTTTTACCGCCTTCATAAAGGAGGTCGATGATTTTAAGCCAAACGCAGGCACCATTTTCTTAACGTGTTTCACCACCAGGTTTACCACCCAACGCTTGGGTGCAGGCAGCATGTCGCCTAAGGCAGTAAGAAAAACCTGTTGGATGGGCGTATCGTCGATAACCTCTTCCAGGGTACAGGCAAAGTTTTCAACAATTACAATCGCTTTGGCGTTGGAGTCTTTTAGCTGATGTTTAAGCTCTCTGGCGGTGTAAAGCGGGTTAACATTTACCACCACCAGCCCGGCACGCAGAATACCAAACATTGCCACCGGATATTGCAACAGGTTGGGCATCATGATCGCCACCGGATCACCCTTCTTAAGACCACTATTTTGCAAATAGGCAGCAAACTGTGCACTCAGTTCGTCTAACTCGTTAAACGATATTTCATGCCCCATATTGATATAGGCGGTACCGTCGCCATAATTTTTTACAGATTGCTCAAAGATATCGACAACTGATGAATAGTGGTCCGGGTCGATTTCTGCATTAACGCGAGGGTCGTAATGCTCAAGCCAGGTTTTCTCCACAAAACCTCCTACTTATTATTCTTTTATATTACTTCCAGGGCATGTTGATTGAGAAATGCACAACTGGTCTGATTACTTCGGTATAGTATCGGAAGTCCCCGTAAAGATAAATGACCACGTTTACAATTGTTCAACAAAATGAGCTACTGCAGGCCCTATTTCCTCTGGCTTTTCCATATGAACATGATGACCGCCGGTAAAATAATCACATTGGGCATGTTTAAACCAACTGGCCCGCTGCCCGTAACGTTCGCGAAGGTTTTTGAAGCTGTCACTGGCCGCGGCGAAATAGACCGGGCAGGTTATTGACGCCATCAGGGCTTTGGCCTGCTCTTCGGTCAGGCGTAAGTTTGAGCGGGTACGCAGTTTTGGATCGCTGGCCCAAAAATAATGTCCACCGGCATCCTGGGTGAGGTTACGTTGCAATATCGCCCTGGCATGGGACTCGCCGATATCGCTAATCTGACAGCGGGCTGCGACCGCCTGTTCAAGATCGACCACCTTCAGCCGGTTGCGACTTCGCTTATAGCGACTTTCAATACTGTCTTTGAGCTGGGCTGCCGTGGTGTCTGCAGATTCAGTAAGGGGCCCGCAGGCGTCAATACTCACTACCCCGATTACTTTGTCAGGAAAAATACCGGCATACATGGTCGCCAGAATCCCACCCAGAGAATGGCCTAGCAGCACCACCTGCTCAAATCCCTGGTGTTCAATCATGGCATGCAAGTCCTGCAGATAATCCACCAAATTATAGTGGCTGCCGTAAGGCCGGTGAGTCGAGCTACCGTGCCCGGCCATATCCAGCGCGATAAAACGAAAATTATGTAAAAACGGGGCCAGGGGCTCTAAGCTGGCAGCGTTATCCATATACCCATGCAAGCCGATGATGACGGTGCCGCCGCCCTGGTTATCCAATGCAGTAAGAGTGACTGCACCGGCCTGAAATTCTGTTTCAATCATGTCACATCCTTTTATCGTCAAAACACGAACGGCGGCAAAAAGCCGCCGCCTCTATGGCATATTGTTGCCGGTAAGCGGCAACGATATGCTTAGTCAATCTCAGATTTTATACCGTCTTTGACGCGTTCGGATCGTCTTTCAAGACGTTTTAACCGGTTTTCCTTAAGTGCTTTTTGTTGTTTCAACTTAGGCTGAAAGCCCCGGCTTTCAATTACCCTGATATGCGACCGACTAAAAACTGGGTGTGGCCCCCAATGTGGGTGCCCATAATAAAAGGGGGAATACCAACCCGTGCCGTAATTGAAATACAGGGTAGATACATCGTAGGTGGTTGTTTCCCGCCACAGGTGATAATCCCGGGCCTGGACCGCTGGAAACATGTAGGGTTGTTCCCCCACCATTCCGGTAATGGGCTTGGCGACGTTGCCTAAGAAGGTGGCCGAACGGCCTTCATCAAATACAATAGGATCGACAAAGCCGTCAATTTTGACTTTGAAGCGTCCGATGGTTTCTTCCGAGGTGTTGGGTCGACCGTAATGGTTAAGCGGGAAATGCACAACTTCTATAAAAGTTTTGTCGGGTTTGTTTTCTACCCCGACAATCACCCCGCCCCATCGTGCAGTGCGCCCGGTAACCTCACTGCCGCCGGTCACTGCCCCCTGGTAGGACACCAATGTTGTCCCTTCAGGCACCGCCAGATTATCAGGTACCATGGCACAACCACTTAGCAGTAATACCACGCTCACGGCCATTGCTTTTAACAACATAACTATCCCCATAAAGGCTGAGATTATTGTTTACGATAGTATAGAAAATTGGGATGAATAACAGCTGAACAAACTTAATTTTTACGCTGTCAGGCGTACAGATCGACGCCCATCATGGTCCGGATAGTATCGCGCTGAGCTTCACGTTCCAGACTCATATACGCCAGAACTGCTTCATTGCCCTTGCCCTGGGGCTGATCGTAGCCGGACTCCTGGGCAAAACGACGGGCTTTATTCAGCGTATCCGGATTGGCAGTGGTACGCAGGCTTTGGCTGGACTCTATTGCCGGGGTTTGCTCTTCACGAGTAAGACGGCGCACCTTACCCGCATCGTGGCTGGTACGACTTTGCGAGTCCGGAGCAATAACTGAAAAGTTAGAGTTTATATCCATAACAACTAGAGACGATTAACACCTGCAATAATATAACGATAGCAACCGGCGACAGAAATTTTGTTTTTCGAAACATTACATAGGCAAGATTCATGCCCTTTTCTGGTTTCACTACTCTCGGCCAGGCAGTTTTTTCCATGTCACTTTATCCCGCAGATAAACCGGTTCTGCGGTTTCCGCGCTATAAGTGCGCCCCGCCTCAAACTCCGGCTCGGCCAGCGCCAGCATATATCGGGCGTGTGGATAAAGTATGGATACCGCTTGCGCGCTGCACTGCTCAGTCAGGGCCGGGTAAGCCTGCCAGCCGGTACCGACAGCCACAAAGTGCTGCCCCCCTATTGGGACAGGTAACAATTGCGCGGCAAGCTCGGGCGCGCAAACCTGCTCATCCAGGGTACTCACGGCGAGCTGTTCTACGGCTTTAAAGCACCCAAAATACACCTCGTTCATACGCGCATCGATAGCAGTAACAATGTGTGACGCCTGCTGCTCTGCTACCGCCTGCTGGGCCATTGCTGCCAGCGTGCTGACCCCCACCACCGGTAGCTGGGAACCCAACGCCAGGCCCTGAATCATGCCTGTGGCAATTCTTACTCCGGTAAAGCTTCCCGGCCCACGCCCAAAGACCAGACCATCCAGATCCTGCAGTGCGGCCCCGGCCTCATTAAGCACTTCATCAATCATCGGCAGCAACTTCTGGCTGTGCTGCTGCGGACATATTTCAAACCGATGAAAGGTTTGCTGGTTAAATTGCAAGGCTACAGAAAGGGCTTCAGTGGCCGTATCAATGGCTAATAGGTTTTTCATAAGTTACTACTCTATGTCGGCCAGAAAGGATGCTACCTGGTCCAGGCTTCGGGTTCTTTGCATATCGGGCAAGCTGGCTAAAAATGTTTTGGCATAAGGCTTGGTGACCAGCCGATTATCGCAGATAACCAGCACGCCTTTATCGCTCGGGTCACGGATCAACCGACCGGCACCTTGTTTGAGGGTAATCACCGCCTGCGGTATCTGGATAGCGGCAAACGGATTGGCCCCGCGTTTTTTGACATCTTCCATCCGCGCCTGCAACAGCGGATCATCGGGCGAGGCAAAGGGCAGTTTGTCAATCATTACGCACACCAGATCGCTGCCGCGCACATCCACCCCTTCCCAAAAGGCGCCGGTGCCCATGAGTACTGCGTTTTCGTTGGCCAGATACTCTGCCAGCAGCGCTTGCTTGGTGGTACTGCCTTGCACCAGCAATGGGTTGTCAATTTGTTCTTCCAGGCGCGCGGCGGTTTCACGCAGCATCGCATGGCTGGTAAACAGTAAAAAACAGCGGCCGCGGCTGGCTTCAATCAACGTTTTCGCGGTATTTAGCAAGGTTTCGCGCATGCTAAAACTGTTCGGTTCTGGCAAATACCTGGGCACACACAGCATGGCCTGCTGCTGATAATCAAATGGGCTGTCCAGGCCCAGGGTTTTCGCATCCTCAAGCCCCATGCGTCGCTGAAAATGCTCAAAGCCACCATCCACCATCAGCGTGGCCGAGGTAAAAATCCAGCCCCGGGGGGATCGCTGATAAAGCGTCGGAATTTTGCGGCGATGGATAACGGGGTCAGGTGCAAAACCATATGACGGGGCGTGGTTTCATACCACAGACTCACGCCCTGTTGTTCGGTATTACGAAATGAATCAAGCTGTTCCCGTGCTTCCACCACGCGTTCGTACAAATTATCCAGGTCTTTGTCGCGTCCGATATTAAGTTTACAGACTTCATGCAACACGCCTAACGCATCGGCCAACCGGCTTATCTGTGTCTGTACATCTTCGCGTTCCATCGCTTCCACCCAGCTCCCACGCTGAGGATTTTCGGGAAACAACAGGCGTAAATCTGAGGCCACGATGCGGCATTTGTCGGCGGCTTTATCTAATTGCCCGGCATCTTTTAAGACGGTTCTGAACAACAGGGTAATGTCTTTGGCCATGTCGTGAATCTGGCGGGTGGACAAGGTCTCACCAAAATAGTCACTGGCGATATCCGGGATCTGATGGGCTTCATCAAAAATGACGGCATCGGCTTCGGGGATTAATTCTCCAAAGCCGGTATCTTTTAGTGCCATATCGGCAAAAAACAGATGGTGGTTGACCACGATAACATCGGCTTCCAGCGCTTTTCGACGTGCCTGCACCAGATAACAATCTTCATAATCGGGACAATCCCGGCCCAGACAATTGTCTACTGTGGAAGTGACCAGCGGCAACACCCGGGCATCTTCAGGCAATGTTTTCAACTCACCCATATCGCCGCTTTTGGTGGTGGTCGACCAGGTTTTAACCGCTGATAACTGATCCAGCGTTTCTTTTTCCAGCAGGGTCGAATTGCCCCCATGCTGAGCCAGACGATGCAGGCAAAGATAATTTGAGCGCCCTTTTAACAGCGCGGTTTTTCGCAAGCTGCCCAGGGCTTTTTTAACCAGCGGTAAGTCTCGATGATACAACTGTTCCTGCAGATTTTTGGTGCCGGTGGAGACGATCGCTTTGCCCTTCGCCCGCAGTGCCGGCGCAAGATAGGCAAAGGTTTTACCGGTGCCCGTCCCCGCTTCGACCACCAGGCTGTGTTTTTTATCCAGCGCGGTCTGCACTGCTTGCGCCATGTCGGTTTGCGCTTCTCTGGGTACAAACCCATCAATTGTTTTGGCCAGCAGACCGTCAGCAGAAAAGACTTTAGAGATAGAGGACATACAAACCGCAGATAACTGAAAAGCGCTATTATGCCAGACTCTGCCTCAAAATGGCGAGCCACTATAATTTAATCATTTGTTATTTTTGCATTTTGATCGGTTTTTCGGCTAGGGTTAGTAAAAGCCTATGCAGTAAAAAATAATAAACCTTTAAAAAAAGCAATAATTAGGGAACAAGAACGTGAAATCCACCATCAGGCTGGCGATCATACTCTGTGCGCTATGGGTACTATTGTCTGGTCACTTCTCTATTCTTCTGCTCAGCCTGGGTGCTGCCTCAGTGGCGCTGGTATTGTGGCTTGACTGGCGCATGGACGAAATTGACCACGAGCAATTTCATATCCCGGTCAGCACCGATCTGTTCATGTTTATAGTACGGCTAAGTCGATTAGTGGTCATGTCGAATATCGACGTGTGTCTGCGCATTTACGGCATTCGCAAAGCGACCCCCACCTTTCGTGAGATCCCCCTGCCCTTTGACAATCCGTTGTCCCAGGTTATCTATGCCAATGCTGTCACTCTGACGCCCGGCACGGTAAGCATGGTGGTAGAAAAAGATACGCTGCTGATTCACAGCATCAGTGCAGAAGGCGCTCAGGATCTGGCCGACGGCAACATGAGTGATATCATCCCGCGCATCAAGCAGTCCGATGTGCGGATTGTCGCGCCCCGTAACAAAAGAAAAACACTATGAATGCATTGTATCTGGGCGCGGGCATCGCGTTTCTGGTCACTATGGCCCTGGCTCTGGCGCGCGCCTTTGTCGGCCCAACCGTATTTGATCGTATTTTAGCGGTGAATATGTTTGGAACAAAAGCGGTACTGCTGGTCGCGCTCATCGCCTTTTTTTCAGGCCGAGAAGATCTGCTGGATATTGCTTTGTTGTATTCATTGCTGAATTTTATCGGGGTGGTGGCTGCACTTCGCCTGGTCGAGCGCGGTCGCTTTTTTGCCAGCACCGACAATACGGATCCGGATGAGGAGCACAAGCAACCATGATGGAGATACTGTCTTATGTACTGGTGTTTCTGGCTTGTTTTTTAAGCCTGACCGGCGGTCTGGGTTTATTCCGGCTTCCTGATTTTTACTCCCGCCTGCACGCGGTGGGGATCACCGATACCCTGTGTTCTTTTTTGCTGCTGGCCGGCTTAGCTTGTCAGTCGGGCTGGTCTCTTACCACCGCAAAATTGCTGATTGTGTTCTTATTTTTGTTGTTTACCAGTCCGGTATCGTCTTACGCACTGGCCAATAGTGCGTGGCGCTGGGGCTTACCAGGCGACGCCTCCAAAAATAATGACGAGGCCGACTTATCATGAGTTTGTTACTTAATACGGTATTGTTGATTTTTTTACTGGTTACCGCCTTTGCGGTGATGCGGGTAAAAGTGTTGCTGGCCATGGTGATGTTGTTTGGCCTGTATAGCTTGCTGGTATCCAGCTTATTTGTGGTGCTTGATGCCCCCGATGTGGCTTTCACAGAAGCCGCCGTCGGCACCGGCATCTCCACGGTGCTGATGCTGGTAACACTGGCGGCGGTGCGTCACGGTCACAGCGCGCCCATTAAACCGGGTAAACGGGTGTTGCCATTGCTGCTGAGCCTGTCTATGGGGTCGCTGGTAATCTTCGGGATTCAGGATTTACCAAATTTTGGCGATACCCAAACCCCTTCTTATCAGCAGGTCGCCCGACATTATATTGAAAAAGGGGCCGAGGAAACCGGCGTACCGAATCTGGTGACCGCGGTGCTGGCCAGTTATCGCGGCTTTGACACCTTAGGCGAGGTTACCGTGGTGTTAACCGCGGGTATTGGTGTGTTGTTGTTATTGGGCCGCCGCGAAAAAGTGCATTTAAAAGCCAGGAGAAACGATGAGTGACAGTCTGATTTTACGGGTTGTAACCAAATGGCTGGTGCCGGTTATTTTGTTGTTCGCCCTGTATGTGCAGTTTCATGGTGATTATAGCCCGGGAGGCGGCTTTCAGGCCGGGGTTATCTTCAGCAGTGCTTTTTTATTGTATGCCCTGGTTTATGGAGTGGATGCCACAACCCGCGTCGTGCCTGAAGCAATACTGCGTATTGGCGCCTCGCTGGGCGTCTTACTGTTTGCCGGCGTCGGCGTGGTGTCCCTATTCAAAGGGGCAACCTTTTTAAATTATAGCGTACTGGCCGGCACTCCCGTAGCTGGCCAGCACCTGGGAATTATTTTGATTGAGCTTGGTGTGGGTATTACCGTGGCCTGCGTCATGTTGCTGTTGTTTTACACCTTTGCAAGGACAATTCCACCACAATGATGGCTTATCTGCTTGGACACATAAATTACTGGCTCATTATCGGGGTCATGATGATTGGCATGTTCACCATGATGAGCAGCCCGAATTTAATGAAAAAACTGGCGGGACTCAGTATGTTTCAGACCGCGGTTATCTTGTTTTATGTCAGCCTGGGTAAGGTGGATGGCGGTACCGCTCCCATAATCACCGAGTCAGCTACCCGTTATGCAAATCCCCTCCCCCAGGTATTGATGCTGACGGCCATCGTGGTTGGCGTGGCGACCATGGCCCTGGGCTTTGCCCTTATTATCCGAATTCGTAGGGCTTATGACAGCATGGAAGAAGACAACATTCACCATCAGATGGAAAAAGAGGAGCTGGACTGATGGAATTGTTTACGGTGTTACTGGTAGTGATTCCGCTTATCAGCGCTCCCATTACCGCGATGATCGCAAACCGTCAGGTTGCCTGGACTATTACCCTGGTAACGTGTCTGGCATTAGCCGTGCTAAGTGCGATAGTGCTGCAACATGTGATCAGCGGCGAGGTTATTCATTATGAGCTGGGCGGCTGGAAGCCACCCTGGGGTATCGAATACGTCATTGACTCACTCAATGCCCTGGTTGCAGTAATCGTTGCGTTTATCGCCCTTATCAGTGTGATCTATGGCAGCAAAAGTGTGCAACAGGAAATTGATGATTCGCAAATCCATCTTTTTTACGCCGCATTTCAGTTGGTTATATTAGGTTTGATGGGTATGGCCCTGACCGGCGATATTTTTAACTTATTTGTATTCCTGGAAATATCGTCGCTGTCTTCTTATGCATTAATCGCTATGGGACAAAAGCGTCAGGCCCTGGTAGCGTCGTTTAATTACCTGATGGCTGGCACCCTGGGGGCAACCTTCTTTTTGCTGGGAATTGGTTTTTTGTATGCCGCCTCGGGCACGCTGAATATGGCGGATATCGCCGCGCGCTTCGACGACTACTCATCAATGACCCTGGTTCTGACCGCCTTGCTGTTTATGTTGATCGGCCTGACCCTGAAAGCAGCCGCCTTTCCGCTGCATTCGTGGCTTCCTGAAGCGTATACTCAGGCTCCCACCATGGTCACGGTTTTTCTGGCATCCACCTCTACCAAGGTAGCTATTTATGTGCTGATCAGAACCTTGTATCACGTATTCCCCAGCGCCTACTGGGCCGATATGCTTTTGCCCGGACTGCTGTTGTTAAGTGGCTGCCTGGGAATGTTGTATGGTTCCTACAAAGCCTTGTGTCAGATTTCCATTAAGCGACTGCTTGCCTATTCCAGTGTGGCTCAGTTGGGCTACATGGTGGTCGGCGTGGGTCTGAACAATGAAGCAGGTTTGATTGCAGCGACGGTACATATGTTCAATCACGCCATTACCAAAGCTGCCCTGTTTATGGCCGCCGGCCTGGTGTTAATGCGTCTTCATACCACCAACCTGGAAAAACTGCGGGGGGCAGGCAAAACCATGCCCTGGACCACCGGCGCCTTTGCCCTGGCCGGCCTTAGCCTGATTGGCGTACCGGGCACCGCCGGCTTCGTCAGCAAATGGTATCTGGTGCAGGGAGCTTTAGAAAATGACAATTATATTGTCGCGGGCTCTATTCTGGTGGCATCGATCATGGCCATTATGTATGTCTGGAAGATTATCGAAGCCTTGTATTTTGATGGCCCTCAAAAGCTGACGGTCCACAAGGTCGGTTCGGGCAAAGAAATTGTGCCGGAGTTGCCGGTCGCTACCTGTTGCTGCTACCTGATGGTGGTAGCCTGCTTTTATTTTGGATTGTATACCGCAATCCCACTGGAGGCCGCCAATACCGCGGTAGAAGTGTTATTTCGTAGCGGAGGTGGTCAATGAGTGCCTCTGCTCTGCTGCTTATTGCATTACTGCTACCGTTAGCAGGTGCGGTATTAATTAGCCTGACCTCAAGCCGACCCAATCTGCGTGAAAGTGTGTCGGTGATTACCGCAACCTTGCTGTTTGCGGTCATTTGCAGGTTGTACCAACTGCCTGGCGAAGCCGCCACCCTGGTTATGGCGACACCGGTAGAAGGACTTGAAATTGCTTTTGCCCTGAACCGTTTCGGCGTTATGTTTGCGCTTATAGCCAGCAGCCTGTGGATTGTGACAACCCTGTACGCCATGGGATACATGCGCGCTCACCACGAGCGTAATCAAACCCGCTTTTATATACTGTTTGCCGTCTCTATTGCCTGTGTGATGGCTATCGCCTTTGCGGAAAACTTACTGACCCTGTTTTTGTTTTACGAAGTTCTTACCGTTGGTACCTATCCGCTGGTAGCCCACGCCGGCACCCCCACTGCACGGGCTGGCGCTCGCAAATATCTATTGATTCTGATGGGTTCTTCCATTGCTTTCTTTTTACCTGCCATCGTAATTACCTACATTCAGGCCGGGACCCTGAGCTTTTCCCAAAACGGTATCCTGGCAGGCAATATGGACGCGTTGTTTATTGCGCCCTTACTGCTGATCTTTTTACTAGGGATCAGTAAAGCCGGTATTATGCCATTGCATCGCTGGCTGCCATCAGCAATGGTGGCCCCCACTCCGGTTAGTGCACTGTTGCACGCCGTGGCGGTGGTTAAAGCCGGTGTTTTCACCGTTTTGAAAGTGGTGCTGTTTATCTTCGGCCCTGATGTTATTGCCCAAAGCGTAAATACTGAATATTTACTGCTGATCCCTATGGCTACTATTATTCTGGCTTCGTTGGTCGCGATGACCCGGGATAATCTTAAGGAACGTCTGGCATACAGTACGATCAGTCAGCTTAGTTATATTGTCCTGGGCGCATTGATGGTGAATCAGGTGGCCTTAGTGGGCGCTACCCTGCATATTGCCATGCATGCTTTTGCGAAAATCACCTTGTTCTTTGCGGCAGGCGCCATTTTAGTTGCAGCGCATAAAACCAAGGTCAGTCAGTTCGATGGCCTGGCCAGCAAAATGCCGATTACCTTTGCCTGCTTTGCGATAGGCGCCATGAGTATAATTGGTATCCCGCTGCTGGGCGGCATGTGGAGCAAATGGTACCTGGTTAGCGGTGCCAGCGCCTTTGCCGGCCCTGCGTGGCTGGGGTGGGCGTTAAGTATCACCCTGATGCTTAGTACGCTTTTAAACATCTGGTATTTATTGACGATCCCGGTCAATGCCTGGTTTAAACCCCTGGCTGACACGGCGTCCGATGTCACCGAAGCGCCCTGGCCTTGTCTGGTGGCCATGGTGATCCCATCGGCCGCCTGTGTTTATTTCTTTTTCCAGCCAGACCTTTTCCTGGAACTGGCGCAAAGCATTGTAGGTGGAGGCCAACCATGAGTGACAAACCTTCCCAGGACGGCTTTTTTGACGATCCTAAAGTGGTGAGCTGGATCCTGCGCATTTTTTATGTACTGTGCGCATTGCTGGTCGTGGCCGATTTTGTCGTACACCGGCATATCTATACTGAGCTGGAAGAAATCCCTGCATTTTATGCCCTGTACGGGTTTATTGCCTGTGTGCTGCTGGTGTTTGCGGCCTCAGGCCTACGCAAGCTGCTTATGCGCGACGAAGACTACTATGAAGCCCCCTTGAATAATAAGCCGGACCGGCAGGAGCAAGAATGATGTGGACCGCCAGCCTTCCGCCCTTCGTGGTATTTTTCGCGTTTGCCTTATTGGCGCCGCTGCTCAAAGGAAAACTTAAAGTTCTGTTGTTGCTGGCACCTTTATGGGGTGGCTTCAATCTTTACATGACCCATGCTGAAGCCGGCGGCCTGACCTGGCAAATCGGCGATCTGGTATTGCAGCTCTATCATGTGGATAAACTGAGCTTACTGTTTGGTTATCTGTTTCATATCGCGGCCTTTATCGCCCTGATTTATTCTTTACATGTTAAGGATCACACCCAGCAGGTTTGTGGTTTATTGTATGCAGGCAGCGCATTGGGAGCTGTATTTGCAGGCGATTTGCTGACCGTCTTTATGTTCTGGGAATTGCTTGCCATAACCTCAGCATTCTTAATCTGGGCCCGTCGCACGCCCGAAGCCATTCGGGCAGCCAACCGCTATGTGGTCATTCAGGTGGTATCCGGCGTACTGCTGCTGGCTGGCGCCATTATGCTGTATCAGCAAACCGGTTCGTTGAAACTGGACTACGTCGGCCTTGATGGCAGCGCTTCGTGGCTGATATTTATTGCTCTGGGTATAAAATGTGGTTTTCCGTTTTTGCATACCTGGCTTACCGATGCCTACCCGCTGGCAACGCCCACCGGCACCTTGTATCTGTCTGCGTTTACCACCAAGGTGGCAATCTATTTACTGGCCCGTATGTTCCCCGGCGAGCCGCTGCTGATTTACATCGGTGCGGCCATGACATGTTTCCCCATCTTTTATGCGGTGATTGAAAATGATTTGCGTAAGGTGCTGGCTTACTCATTAATTAACCAGCTTGGCTTTATGGTGTGCGGTATCGGCATTGGCACGGCACTGGCACTTAATGGCGCGGTGGCCCATGCCTTTAACGATGTAATTTTTAAAGGCCTGTTGTTTATGACCATGGGCGCGGTACTAACCCGGGTCGGGCATGTCAACGGCTCGCACCTGGGCGGGTTGTACAAGACGATGCCACGTACCACGGTGTTTTGCCTGGTGGGCGCAGCGTCTATTTCGGCCTTCCCACTGTTTAGCGGGTTTGTCAGTAAAAGTATGGTGATGGCGGCGCTGCTGGAACAAGACCAGATTATCATCTGGCTGATGCTGCTGTTCGCCTCTGCCGGGGTATTCCACCATGCGGGCATTAAGATTCCGTTCTTTGCTTTTTTTGCCCACGATTCAGGACTACGCCCTAAAGAGGCACCGGTTAATATGCAGGTGGCGATGGGGCTGGCTGCCGTGTTGTGTATCGCCATTGGCGTAAACCCTCAATGGCTGTATCAGCTGTTGCCCTGGAAGCTGGATTATACCCCTTATGACCTGACTCACACTTTGACCCAAATTCAGTTGCTGTTCTTCTCAGCGCTGGCGTTTGTGTGGCTTAACAAGCAAGGGCTGTATCCACCTGAATTGCGCTCGGTGAACCTGGATGCGGAATGGTTCTATCGTAAACTGTTGCCAAAATCCGGCCGCAAAGTTGTGGCTATGGCCAGCCGGGTGCGTGATGAAGGGCGTCAGCTTGGCACCAGTGTTTCCGAGCAACTTGAGCAGCGGGAAAAGCCGGCGCCTACCGGCACCGTCACTATCATCACCCGCCGCATGGCCTGGGTGTTTATAGCGATGATGCTACTGGCGTTAACCAGCCTGATTTTTTAACACCCGGTATTCACCGGCGTTCAGCGTCATCGGTTCGCGGGTCGATAAATGGCACTCAGTCTGGCTTAACAACTCGAGGTAGTGTCCCGGGTATAACGGTGAGTTAAAGCTCACCGTGGCCGGTTGTTGGGACAGATTAAGAATAACCAGTATTTTTTCATCGTCCTGCTGACGCACAAAACTAAAAACCTGGCCCATAACGGTATTGGGTACCTGCAGCATCGTAGCGCCATATGGCCCATTATGTAGGGCCCGGTGCTGTTTTTTGATGGTAATCAGATCACGATACAGCGTTCCTATCGGATGGGACTGCCACTCAATCGGATCTCGCTCAAAAAATGCCAGCTGCTTGTTGTCACCCGCTTCCTGGCCGTTATAAATCAGCGGCATGCCCTCACCGATCACCGAAAGTACCATGGCCGCCTCCAGTAAATCCCCAAATATAGCATGCTGGGTGCCATCCCAGGCATTCATATCGTGATTAGTGACAAAGGTCATACGATAGGCGCTATCTGGCCACGAACGCTCATTCCACGAATAATACTTACGTAACTTATCCAGCGGCAGCGTGTTGCTGGCAATACCATGCATGGTTTCATGCCAACTCCAGGCATAAGTCATATTAAAGGCTTGCTCATGAAGATCGCGATTTTCCCATTCAGCCAGCATGAACACTGGCTTGACGGTCTCTAGCGCCGGGCGCGCCTGCTCCCAAAAATCATTGGGTACATAGCCGGCTACGTCGCATCGAAAGCCATCAATATCATATTCTTTTAGCCAGAATTTCATGGCTTCAATCATATAGTGTCGCAACCCGGGCTGATCATAATCAAATTCAATGATGTCCTGCCAGTCCCACCACGGCGAGGGTCTGAAATCATTGTTGAAGTCCCGGGCATACCATTCGGGATGCGAAGCCACCAGATTGCAATCCCACGCGCTGTGATTAGGAACCCAGTCAAGAATGACCCGCATGCCACGCTGATGTATCGCCTCTACCAAGGAGGTGAATTCGGCGGGGGTACCAAATTCAGGATTGATTCCATAATAATCCTTCACCGCGTAAGGCGACCCCAGACTTCCTTTACGATGCTTTTCTCCTATCGGCTGTACCGGCATCAGCCAGATAATGTCTGCACCCAACGCCTGTATATGCGCAAGACCATCCTCAACGTCTTTGAATGTCCCGCGAGGGCCAAATTGTCGGGTATTGACCTGATAAATCACCGCATCTTTTGACCATTCGGGCTGAAAAACCTGATATTTTTGAACCGGATGAAAGGAGCTTTGAGACATAACCAATAACCTGAAAAGACAAGGAATGAATGGCTAATTACGCCGTACAGCAGTTTTAGATTGGTTTGGTCAGACCGTCAAAAGCGCCTAAAACAGAGGCAAGCCACTGACTCCCATTAGCAATACCCAAAGGCCAAAAAAGATTTTCAGGTGCCTGGCATTAAAGGCAAGCACCACCTGTTTGGCCAGCCTGCCACCGATCGCCGCGCCAAACCCGGCAAACATCACTATTTGCCAGACTACGGCATGGGTTTGTAGCCAGTGAAAGGCCATTGCGGCCCACACACATATCGCGCTTAATATCACCGCCGTGGCAATCGCCATCGTAATATTAAAGCGACGAATGATCAGATACACCGCCAGCAGCTCACCCACCCCTACCGACAACCAGGCAGTTATAATACCGCCCGTAAAGGCGATAAGGGGCAACATCAGAATATCCACATTGTGTAGCGCCGTACGAAACTGAGTCCGTCCCAGCAAAGGCACGGACGCTAAAATGGCGATGGCCAATACGATAGAAAAAATCCCAAAGCCTATATGCAGCTGGGTCAGATGCTGATTAAGCCAGCTGAAGGCTGGCAAATGTGCGCCCCATTGGGCCAGCAATAAACCTCCTACGGCCCCGGGAATACACAACATCAACGACAGGGCTAGCGGCTGCCACTGAGCATCGTGTTGATGGCATCGCCGATAATACTGGCCCCAGGTGATGGCGCCGGCCGTCATTCCAAAGCACTGAATCGCAAAACTGGTTGCCACAATTTGTACCGCGTTCAGGCCCAGGTGATGAAAGAAAGGCACAAACACTACGCCACCACCAGCACCGGTCGCATTGGCAAACACTGCGCCTACCACACCCAGGGCAGCAAATGCGCCATATTGAGCGATCAGAGCCTCTACCGCTGGCTGCAAGAACAACACCATTAGCCATAGGGCACCGAGTCCGGCCCACCACACATTTCGTTTTACTACCGCAAGCATCCGATGCGACCACAACATATCATTCAGGAAGCCAGAACTTTGCCAGATTCCGGTGTAAAAAGGAATCCTGTGTTAGGCTTATAACTGTGTGAAACGCAATCTCTGGCCAGCCACTTTGATCAGAATAATCCAGCGAGACCAAACCACCGAAATCCTGATGTCTCCGAATCGCTCGGCCAGCTGGGACGAAATAAAACTTGTGCTACTGGGGTTTGCGGTGGTGATTTTCAGTATCGCTATCGCCTGGACTATGGCCGGTGTCTGGATTGTACTGCCCTTTGCCGGCGCCGAACTTGCCCTGCTAGGGTATCTGATGTACCGGGCTAACTGGCAGGCATACCAACATCAGCGTCTGATCATCACGCCCGTGTGGCTGGTGTTAGAACAAGGCTACCGTCACCAAAAAGTGGTAAAGCTGATTCGTGCTGAGTGCCAGATTATGGTGACCGAAACCGAAGGCCACTGGCAGTTACCACTTTACGTTATTTATTGTGGGGGTAAGGAATACCCGGTGGGCACCTTTTTGAACCTGAGCGATCTGAAACAACTGCAGTATTGTCTGCACCAGTGCGGCCTTGGATTGTGTCGAAATCGTTGGTGGGAGAGCTAACCCTTAGCCACAGGCAACGAAGTGTTACATGAATCCAGTTGCGCATTAGTCACAACCCGATTACATTGCTGACTCACCAACACAAGATTCGAAACGGAGTTCACCCCAAATTATGCGTAAATTGATAACCTCGCTGGCAGCGCTGTTGCTAAGTTGCCAGGCGCACAGTGCCGCCGTATGGCAGGTAAGTAATGGCGAGCACACTTTGTATCTGGGTGGCACTCTGCATATTTTAAGCCCACAAGATTATCCCTTACCCGCGCCGTATGAAACCGCCTTTGAAAAGGCCGACACGCTGGTTTTTGAAACCGATATGGAGACGGTCAGCTCTGCCGCATTTGCGACAAAAATGATTGAGCAAAACAGCTATGAAGATGCCGGAACGGTGGCGCAGGAGCTGAATGACGAAACGTATCAGTTACTCACCGCCTATATAAGCAAGCACAATTTGCCGTTGGACACGCTTAAACATATGAAGCCCGCCATGCTTGGGCTAACGCTGACCATGCTGGAGTATCGCCGGGCAGGCCTGACAAGTCAGGGCGTTGATGCGTATTTTTTCAGCAAGGCCATGGATGAGGGCAAAGCCATTGACTGGTTTGAAACGCCCGATGAACAGCTGGCGTTTATCAGCGCGATGGCCGAGGGCAGGAAAACGAATTTATTCGCTACACTCTTGAAGATATTGAAGACCTGGAAGCTATTATCACCCCCATGAAAGACCAGTGGCGGGCAGGAGATATGCAAGCCTTACACGATACCGCCATGGGCGATGTCGCCGAGCAGTATCCTCAGGTTTATGACGATTTGCTGGTGAATCGAAATCATAACTGGATCCCGAAAATCGAAGCCATGATGAAATCGCCGGAAGTAGAGCTGGTGCTGGTAGGCACCCTTCACATGCCGGGCAACGAGGGGGTACTGGCCTTACTGAAACAAAAGGGCTACACCCTTACCCAGCTTCACTAACCTGGTTATATGGTCTTGTCGCCGCAGCGGCTATGCTGCGGCCTTTTGTCTTGCAACAACCCGCGTCGTGGCGTAACAATTGAACAAGGCACGCCCTGCAGCAGTCGAGCCCAAATGGCTTTCTGTTTGCCGTGTTCTTTTGCTAAATAAAACCTTTGGCTTTTTGTCACTGTATCTATAGCTATCAGACTTACAAACAAAACCTGCTAACTACGGCCTGGTCTTACCGGCGGTTGTTATCGGTTAAAACCCTATATTGTGTTACCAAAGGAGAGATCATCTTGAAACTTTCACATTCCATTCAGTCCATGCTGGTCCTGGCCGGCCTGTTTATTGTCACCGGCTGCGCGTCGATGGGCGAAGGCACCGTGGCGCAAAAACGCCAGGCAATATTGGCGATGCAGGACAAGGCTCTGACGCGCTTGTATCAGGAAAAGCCGGACACCCGCGCACAGCTGCAAAGTGCCGCCGGGTACGCCGTGTTCAGCAATGCCAATATCAATGTTATTTTTATCGCCGCGGGCACAGGCTATGGCGTGGTCAATAACAATACCACCGGGGCCAAAACGTATATGAACATGGCCGAAGGCGGCGTGGGCCTCGGGCTTGGTGCCAAAGACTATCGCCTGATTATGGTGTTTCATAATCAAGAGGCATTAAGCTACTTTATCAACAAGGGCTGGACCGCCGGCGGCAATGTTGATGCTGCGGCCAAAGCAGGCGATAGAGGCGGCTCGGTTCAGGGTGAAGGTTATTTGGGCAATGTGACTGTCTATTCTATGACCGAAAGCGGCCTGGCGTTGCAGGCCACAGTAAAAGGAACCAAATTCTGGCAGGACAAAGAGCTCAACTAAATACAATGCGGCGGGTGTGATCAAAACCACGTCAGGCTCGGTACTCATGTGCATTAATATTGTTTAATTAAAATTGAGCGTAACAGTTTAGGGCCCGCCTGACGTGCAGGCTCCCGGTGTTTTTTCAACGCAATTCTGATGAAGTTAATCGTGAAGGCTTGCATTCTAAAAAACAATTGATTACTGTTCTCTGGTCTTGAAGAATTTCGAATTTTAAAAATTATGTATAACTGCGCTGCAAACCATCATCACCATCATATAGCATAACCTTTCAGGTTCGTGCTGGAAGGCTATTGTTTCCTTCCAGTGGCGCAGATGAAGATTTCTAAGGCCCCCGGAAGGAAACTTTCGGGGGTTTTTCGTTTTAGGCGCCACCAACACCACAAAAGAGGAAGCAACATGAGCGACAGCAGAAGACTACGCATTGCCGTACAAAAGTCAGGTCGGTTAAGCAAAGATAGCATCGAATTATTAAACGCTATCGGTATCAAATTAAACATCCGCGACCGTCTGCTTATTGCCCACTCCACCAATGAGGATATCGACCTGTTGCGGGTTCGCGATGACGATATTCCGGGCCTGGTGATGGATGGCGTGGTGGATATGGGTTTTATCGGCGAAAATGAGCTGGAAGAAAAGATGCTCGAGCGCGCCGCGGCGGGTAAGCCCGCTGACTACGAAGTGCTGCGTCGGATGGATTACGGTGGCTGCCGGCTATCGATTGCGGTACCGAATGAGATGGATTACGCCAATATCGAGACCCTGCAGGGTAAAAAAGTGGCCACCACTTACCCATTTTTGCTGGAGCGTTATTTTAAAGAACAAAATGTGAATGCCCAGGCGGTGATGCTGACCGGCTCGGTGGAAGTAGCACCTCGCGCTGGGGTAGCAGATGCCATTTGTGACCTGGTCTCCACGGGTGCCACCCTGGAAGCTAATGGGTTGGTGGAAAAAGATGTCATCTTTCGTTCAAAAGCGGTATTAATCAAGCGCACTGGTGAAATGCCTGCTGCCAAGCGTGAATTGCTTGAACGTCTGGTTCCTCGTATTGATGGGGTAATGCAGGCCAAAGAAAGTAAATACATTATGCTGCATGCGCCCAAAGCCAAACTGGAAGAGGTAAAAGACTTGCTACCTGGCGCTGAAAATCCGACGGTACTGCCTTTGGCCGGGGTGGACGATACCGTGGCTATTCACGTGGTGAGCCCGGAAAATCTGTTCTGGGAAACCATGGAAAAACTCAAAGACCTGGGTTGTCGGTCGATTCTTGTCATGCCAATTGAAAAAATGATGGGTTAAACAATGCTTATCTGGAATGAACTGGATACCGCAGCTCAGCGTCAGGCGCTGGCAAGACCGGTACTAAAAAACAGCAGTGCGTTAAAGCAAACCGTCAGCGAGATTCTTGCAGATGTTGAAGCTGAGGGCGATGAAGCGGTACTGGGGTTTACCCGCAAGTTTGATTGTCCGGGGTTAACATCACTGGTATTGACCAGCGGCCAGCGCGATGCGCTGGCCAATCAGGTAAGCGATGAGGTAGCTCAGGCTATTGATACGGCATTTACCAATATCAAGCGGTTTCATGAAGCCCAGCAGCCCGATGATGTGGTTATGACCACCAGCCCGGGGGTTACTTGTGAGCAGCGCTTCGTGGCCCTTGAATCGGTGGGCTTATATATTCCTGGCGGTACCGCGCCCCTGCCCTCGACCGCCCTGATGCTGGGGGTGCCGGCCATGGTCGCCGGGGTGTCGCGCAAAGTGTTATGCACCCCGCCCTCGGCGGACGGCACCATCGCCCCTGAAATTGCGTTTGTGGCCAAGCGCTGTGATATTGATGAAATCTATCTATGTGGCGGCGCGCAGGCTATTGCAGCCATGGCATTGGGGACAGATTCTATTGCTCAGGTGGACAAGATTTTTGGCCCCGGCAACAGCTTTGTCACCGAAGCCAAACAGCAGGTCAGCCTGCGCCCGGACGGCGCGGCCATTGATATGCCTGCCGGGCCGTCGGAAGTGCTGGTACTGGCCGATAAAGACGCTAATCCGGCGTTTGTAGCCTCCGATTTACTGTCGCAGGCTGAACACGGCACCGATTCCCAGTCTATTTTGGTAAGCGACTCCAGGACCTTAATTGAGCAAACCCAGGCGGAAGTAGAAAAGCAGCTTAGTGTGTTATCCCGCAATGAAATCACCGTGCTGTCGATGGAAAATGCCCGTTATATTTTAACCGACGATTTGAACAGTGCCATTGAGGTGAGTAACCGCTACGCCCCAGAGCACTTAATTGTTCAGGTGGCAGAGCCGCGCCAGGCTATGGGCCGGATTAAACACGCCGGCTCAGTGTTCTTAGGGCCATGGTCGCCCGAATCTGCCGGCGACTACGCCTCGGGGACTAACCACGTGCTGCCCACATACGGCTATGCGAAAAATTACTCGTCGTTAGGCTTACTTGATTTTATGCGTCGTTTTACGGTGCAGGAACTTACCGAAGATGGTTTACGTCAGCTAGGCCCCCAGATTATGACCCTGGCCGCGGCTGAAGGCCTGGATGCCCATGAAAAAGCCGTCGGTCTACGGTTAAAGGCATTACAGGAGTCGGGTGATGAGTAACATTGTGAATACTTTGCTCAATGACAATCTGGTTAATCTGAAACCCTATGAATCGGCGCGCCGGCTATTTGCCGGGGGCCAGGACTGGCTGAATGCCAATGAGTCGCCGTTTGCCAATGAGTATAGCATCGACAGCGAGCGCTTTAACCGCTACCCCGCCTGTCAGCCAGAAGCGGTGACGGCTGCTTATGCAGACTACGCCGGCGTGGACATCAGTGAATTACTGGTGACCCGGGGCGCGGATGAAGGCATTGAACTGCTGATTAGAACCTTTTGTACCCCCGGCGAAGATAATATTCTGATTTGCCCGCCCACTTATGGCATGTACGCCATTAGCGCTGAAACCTGCAATGTCGGGGTAAAAAAGGTCCCGTTGAAGCCTGACTTTGCTTTGGATACCCAGGCAATCTGTGCCCAGAATGATGTCAACCTGGTGTTTATCTGTGCTCCCAATAATCCCACAGGTACCACCGTCGACCCAGCTGATTTAGAGCAGATCCTGACACATTTTGCCGATAGCGCTCTGGTGGTGGTGGATGAAGCCTATATCGAGTTTGATAAAGACAATACCCGGGCCGGGCAATTAACTCGCTACCCGAACCTGGTGATTTTGCGTACTTTGTCCAAGGCCTTTGCCCTGGCCGGATTGCGCTGCGGCTTTACCCTGGCCAACCGACCGGTGATTCAGGCATTGCTGAAGGTCATTGCCCCCTACCCGCTGGCCGAACCTGTGGCCCAGATAGCAGAGCAGGCTTTGTCGGTAGCGGGTCGCACGAAGGTTGAACTGCAGGTGGAAACCATCAATCGACACAAGCACTGGTTACAGGAACAAATTGCCGCGTTGCCAGGCTTTAGCATCACTGGCGATACCCGGGCCAATTTTGTGTTATTTCACAGCATTCACAATAAAGCCCTGATGGCTTATCTGGTGGAACACGGCATGTTGATACGGGACCAATCCAAACAGCATAACCTTGAAGGTTGTCTGCGGGCGACGGTAGGAAACGAAGCACAGAATCAGCGTCTGATCAGCTTAATCAACGACTTTTTACAACAAACAGGAGTGTCGGCATGAGCCAGCAAGCCATTTTATTTATCGACCGTGATGGCACTCTGGTTGAAGAGCCTGCCATCGACAAACAACTCGACTCACTGCAAAAACTAGTGTTAGAGCCAGCGGTGATCCCGGTGCTACTGAAATTTCAGGCCGCCGGCTTCAAACTGGTGATGGTGTCAAACCAGGATGGCCTGGGCACCGCCAGTTTCCCACAAGCCGACTTTGATGCGCCGCATAATATGATGATGCAGATTTTTGAAAGTCAGGGCGTGAAATTTGACGATGTATTAATTTGTCCACATTTTGATGCAGACAACTGCGCCTGCCGTAAACCCAAGCTGGGGCTGGTGAGCGACTACCTTCAGCAGGGCAAGGTCGACTTTACCCGCTCTGCGGTTATCGGCGATCGCGACACCGACTTACAACTGGCCCAGAGTATGGGAATCCAGGGAATTCGGTACGACCGCACCGACAATAACTGGCTGGCCATTGAAAAAAGCCTGCTCAATTCAGCCCGTATTGCTGAAGTCATCAGAACCACATCAGAAACGGACATCAGGGTAAAAGTGGATCTGGACTCTGATGCCAAAAGCCATATGGCCACCGGCCTGGGTTTTTTTGACCATATGCTGGATCAGATTGCCACCCACGGCGGCTTTGAGCTACAGGTTGAGGTCAGTGGCGATTTGCACATCGATGATCATCACACCGTTGAAGACACCGCGCTGGCTTTAGGTGACGCCCTGAAAAAAGCGTTGGGTAACAAACGGGGATTGGTCGTTTTGGCTTTGCCCTGCCAATGGATGAGTGTCGTGCAGAATGTATTATGGATATTTCCAACCGCCCGCACCTTAAATTTGAGGCCAGTTTCACCCAGGAAAAAGTCGGTGAGATGGGCACACAGATGGTAGAGCACTTTTTCTACTCTCTGGCACAAAGCATGGGCTTATCGCTGCACCTGTCCACCAGCGAAGGCAATGCTCACCATCAGGTAGAAAGCCTGTTTAAAGTATTTGGCCGCGCGCTGCGTCAGGCCATCACCCGTCAGGGCGATGCATTACCTAGCAGTAAGGGAGCATTGTAATGTCACAGCGGATTGTGATTGTAAATACAGGGTGTGCCAATATCTCTTCGGTGCGTTTTGCGCTGGAGAGACTTGGGGTCAGCGTAGAAGTGTCTGATCAGGAAAAAGTGATAAAGGCCGCCGATAAGGTATTTTTGCCTGGGGTGGGCACCGCCTCGGCCGCCATGCAAAGTATCTTGCAAAAGCAACTGACACCGACGTTACAGACACTGACCCAGCCGGTTTTAGGTGTGTGCCTGGGGATGCAGCTGATGGTCAGCACTTCGGCCGAAAGCAGCGCCGGCGAAATTGATTGTCTGAAGCTGATGCCCGGCGCAGTTAAACGCATGCAGGCCAATGGCCAGCGTCTGCCGCATATGGGCTGGAATACGGTAAGCAGTGCCACTGAAAACCCGCTATTTGCAGGGATTGATGATGGCACCTACTTCTACTTTGTCCACAGCTTTGCCGTCCCTGTGTATGAACATACGCTGGCAAGCTGTGAGTATGGACAGCCATTTTCAGCGGCTATCGGCCATAACAATTTTTATGGCGTACAGTTTCACCCGGAGCGCTCTGGCGATGCCGGCGCTCAGTTACTGACTAACTTTGTGAACATGTAATGATTATACCTGCAATTGATTTGATAGATGGCGCAGTGGTACGACTGTATCAGGGCGACTATGAACAAAAAACAGAATATCAGCTTGACCCGGTGGAGGTGGTGCATCGTTATGCCGATGACGGCGCCACCTGGTTGCATATTGTTGATTTGACCGGCGCCAAAGATACCAGCAAGCGTCAGTTAGAGCTTATCCGGTCCATGGTCGATACCAAACGGATGCAGTTTCAGGCTGGCGGCGGTATTCGCAGCGAAGATGATGTGGCGCAGCTGCTGGCCGCAGGGGTCAGCCGGGTGGTGATTGGCTCACTGGCGGTTAAAGAGCCGGAGCTGGTTAAACACTGGATAACCAAATATGGCACCGATGCGATTGTGCTGGCGCTGGATGTAAATATTGACGAGCATGGTAATAAACTTATCGCCACCCACGGCTGGCAGCAAAGCTCAGGGGTCGCCCTGGAAGACTTACTTAATGATTTTGCCGAAGTGGGTGTGACCCATGTACTGTGCACCGATATTAGCCGCGATGGCACCTTACAGGGCGCTAATGTCGAGCTCTATCAGCAGATGCAGCAACAGTTTCCGGCAATTGCATGGCAGGCCTCGGGCGGCATCGGTGGTCTGGATGATATCCGTGCCCTGCGTCCGGCTCAGGTAGAAGGAGTGATTCTGGGGCGAGCCTTGCTGGAAGGTAAATTCACGGTGAAGGAGGCGATTGCATGCTGGCAAAACGGATAATCCCCTGTCTGGATGTACGTGACGGTAAAGTGGTAAAAGGTGTTCAGTTCAGAAACCATGAAATCATTGGCGACATTGTCCCATTAGCCGAGCGGTATGCTCAGGCCGGTGCCGACGAGCTGGTGTTTTATGATATTACCGCCAGCTCTGATCGGCGGGTAGTGGATAAAAGCTGGGTAAGCCGTATCGCGCAGGTTATCGATATCCCCTTTTGTGTGGCCGGTGGCATTAAATCGGTTGAAGATGCAGGGCGTATACTGGAGATGGGCGCTGACAAAATCTCAATCAATTCGCCGGCGCTCACCAACCCTGACCTTATTAACGAGTTGCACGATGTGTATGGCCAGCAATGCGTGGTGATCGGCATCGATAGCTTTTATAACGAAAAGACCAATCAGTACGAAGTATATAAGTTTACCGGCGATGAAAGTCGTACTCAGCAAACTGCCTGGCAAACCCGGGACTGGATCCAGGAAGTACAAAGCCGCGGCGCTGGTGAAATCGTGCTTAACTGTATGAATCAGGATGGCGTCCGCCAGGGCTACGATGTTCGTCAGCTGACCGCCATTCGTGATGCCTGTCACATTCCGCTTATCGCTTCAGGCGGCGCGGGTGCTATAGAGCATTTCCGGGCCGTGTTTGAACAGGCGGATGTCGATGGCGCGCTGGCGGCCTCGGTGTTCCACAAAGACCTGATAAATATTCAAGAGCTTAAAGACTATCTGTCAGACGCAGGTATTGCCATGCGTAAAGCTCATATCCGTAGCAAGGATTAACGCCATGATTATTGATATTTCCAATCTGGGCGAATTAGCCTGGGAAAAAATGGATGGCCTGTTGCCGGCCATTGTGCAGGATGCCACCAGCGCTAAGGTGCTGATGCAGGGTTACATGAATACCGATGCGCTAAAAACCACCCTGGAAACCGGCAAGGTAACCTTTTACAGTCGCTCGAAGCAACGTTTGTGGCAAAAAGGGGAAACGTCGGGCAACACGCTGGATTTAGTAGAAGTCGGCTGTGACTGCGATCACGACTCGCTGCTGGTCATGGTAAATCCCAATGGCCCCACCTGTCACACGGGTGAGGAAAGTTGCTGGTTTACCAGTAAACCTGCGGATTTCACCTTTCTGGCGGACCTGGAGCGGGTGCTTGCGGCCCGTAAAACCGCGGATCCTGACTCAAGCTATACCGCCAGCTTGTATGCCAAGGGTATTAAGCGTATTGCTCAGAAAGTCGGTGAGGAAGGCGTTGAAACCGCGCTAGCCGCCACGGTAAAAGATACCGAGGAGCTTAAAAACGAAGCGGCAGATCTGCTCTATCATCTGACGGTGTTAATGCAGGCCAGTGATATGTCATTAAGTGATGCTATTGAGGTGCTCAAGGCCCGGCACCAATAACCGCCAGACTAACTTTTTTGATACTTAAAGCCCGTGCCCTACGGGCTTTTTTTATGTTTGTTGTAATTTTATCGATAACACTAAGACTATATACTGCAACAGGCAAATTAAGGATAAACACCATGTGGCCCCGACTGCTAACAGTAGTAAAAGAAAATCTCGGCTTTATCGTGCTGATGCTGGCACTGCTCAGTGTGCGCAGCAGTATTGCTGACTGGTATCATGTGCCTTCGGGGTCCATGCAGCCCACCATCAGCATCGGTGACAGAATTTTTGTCGATAAAGCCGCCTACCGGGTGGATATCCCGTTCACCGATATTGCGCTGGCTCGCCCGGCTGAGCCCGCCCACGGCGATATTGTCATCATCAACTCGGCCCAGGCTCATGAACGTTTAGTCAAGCGGGTAGTCGGACTGCCGGGCGACTCGGTAAGGCTGAGCAACAACCACCTCATAGTAAATAACACCCGCTATGACTACCGCAAACAATCCGGCGATATTTTTGTTGAAAGCAGTGCCCATACCCAGCACCAGGTGCAACTGACTGATGCGCAAACCCTAACCAAAGACGCGCTAAAATATCGAAGCTTCGGGCCTGTCACCGTGCCTGCCGAGCATGTGCTGGTATTGGGAGATAACCGCAACCACAGTGCCGACTCACGGGTGCACGGATTTGTGCCTATGAATGAAATTGCGGGTAAAGCCACCGCGGTATTATGGAGCTGGCCTGAAAACAGTACCTGGCCAGACCTGCAATCCTGGTGGGAGCCCCTGAAATAATTTTTTCAAATTTTTTTAGAATTTGTACTTGAAAACAGTTGGAATGATTCTATATAGGTATTGTCGACGCCGCATGAGCGGGTTGACACTACCGCCGCCGGCCTGCCGGGGCATAACTTAACCATATTGCTTTTAATCGAGGATATGACTATGCGTACTATCGATCTATCTCCACTTTACCGTTCTTTTATTGGTTCAGACCGTCTGGCTTCTTTAATTGATGCAGCCAACCGTACCGATAATCAAAGTACTTATCCGCCCTATAACATTGAATTGTTAGCTGATGACCAGTACCGAATTTCGATGGCCGTGGCCGGATTTGGACAGGATGATATCACCATCGAAGCCCAGGATAATACGTTGAGTATTCAGGGTAAAAAGCCTGAATCGACTGAGCAAGAAGAACGAAAATTCCTGCACAAAGGTATTTCTGAAAAGAACTTTGAGCGTAAGTTTCAGTTAGGCGACCACGTTAAGGTAATGGGAGCGAATCTGGCCGACGGCTTATTGCATGTCGACCTGGAACGCCACATTCCGGAAGCGAAAAAACCACGCCGGATTGAAATCGGCAGTCGTTTGATTGAAAACAAAAACGACCAATAACCTGTAGCAGGTTTTAAGTGGGCCCGGTCAAAAACGGGCCCAAATATTGTGTTGCTGGATTACCAGGACACCCAATCACATATTGCTTAATAAAGGATATGAAAATGCGCAACATTGATTTATCTCCACTATATCGTTCATTCATCGGCTCTGATCGTCTGGCCTCTTTAATTGATGCAGCCAACCGTACCGATAATCAAAGTACTTATCCGCCCTACAATATTGAATTGTTAGGTGATGACCAGTACCGAATTTCTATGGCAGTGGCCGGATTCGGACAAGACGATATCACCATCGAATCCCAGGATAATACCTTAAGTATTCAGGGTAAAAAGCCTGAATCGACTGAGCAACAAGAACGCAAGTTCCTGCACAAAGGTATTTCTGAAAAGAACTTTGAACGGAAGTTTCAGTTAGGCGACCACGTAAAAGTAGTGGGAGCGAATCTGGCCGACGGTTTATTGCATGTCGACCTGGAGCGCCACATTCCGGAAGCGAAAAAACCGCGCCGGATTGAAATCGGCAGTCGTTTGATTGAAAACAACAATGACCAATAACCTGTAGCAGGTTTTAAGTGGGCCCGGTCAAAAACGGGCCCAAACAGTGTGTTGCTGGATTACCAGGACACCCAATCACATATTGCTTAATAAAGGATATGAAAATGCGCAACATTGATTTATCCCCACTATATCGTTCATTCATCGGCTCTGATCGTCTGGCTTCTTTAATTGATGCAGCCAACAGTTCCGATAATCAAAGTACTTATCCGCCCTACAATATTGAAGTGCTGGGGGAAGACTCCTACCGTATTTCAATGGCGGCAGCAGGCTTTACCCAGGATAATTTAACCCTTGAGACCCGAGAGAATACGCTGCTGGTAGAAGGCAAACTGCCCACTGATAATGCCGATAGCCAGGCAACGCCCCGGTATTTACACAAGGGTATTTCGCCCCGTAATTTTAAACGCAAATTCCAGCTTGGCGATTATGTTAACGTTCAGGGCGCCGAA
This sequence comes from Salinimonas marina, assembly GCF_015644725.1. NCBI lineage: Bacteria > Pseudomonadati > Pseudomonadota > Gammaproteobacteria > Alteromonadales > Alteromonadaceae > Salinimonas > Salinimonas marina. Next base: position 1,256,615 of record NZ_CP064795.1, on the reverse strand, counting down.
CTCAGTAATGGTTTGCTGCATATCGATTTAAAGCGAGTGCTGCCCGAAGCTAAGCAGCCTCAGCAAATTCCTATCGGTCATCCTAACAGCTAGTTTTAGCAATTGAGGTAGAACATATTCAGGCTCCCTGGCCACTTTTGCCCTCTAAGACTAAGAGGGCTTTTTATTGCCCAATGCGGGTCAAAAACCTGTTGCCCCACCGTTTTGTCCTATAGCAGGATGGGAATCCCCCTGGCACGTTGCAGTCACAGTATGGTCATCTTACGGTCTATATCAGGCATCCCCGACCTGATCATTATCGATTTACGACCTTTATTACAAATATTCCCATGCCGCTCGGCCCAATGATGTTGTTTCTTCGTAATTCATTATGGTTTATAAGACCACTATGTATAACCGCAAGTTGCGGCAAAGCCATACTATTGGTACAGTGGCGATGGATTGCCCGGGCGGCCACCTTTTTTTAAAGCCTGTCCTGACAATTTGCTAAACATCAGGTTTAAGCTTGCAACGTAGGAACCAAAAGCATGTTACTGGCCATATTAGCGGTGGTGTTTGGTTTGGTGTTGTTAGTGTGGAGTGCCGATAAGTTTGTAGAAGGCGCGGCGGTAACCGCGCGTAACGCCGGTATGCCACCGCTGCTGGTCGGCATGGTGATTGTGGGGTTTGGCACCTCAGCCCCGGAAATGGTGGTGTCGGCAATGGCTGCCATTGATGATAATCCGGCTCTGGCGTTGGGCAATGCGTACGGCTCTAATATCACCAATATTGCCTTAATTATAGGGTTAGTCGCTTTGCTGAGTCCTATCAGGGTGCATTCACAGGTACTTAGAAAGGAACTGCCGGTATTACTCGCGATCACGCTGTTAGCGGGCTGGCAACTGTTTGATCATTACCTCAGCCGTGTCGATGGCTGGACACTTCTGACGGTGTTTGCGTTATTGACTGGCTGGTCTGTGCGGCAGAGCATGCACTCAGATGCTGCCACTCCTGGCACCCAAACGACCGCCGAGCCCGATTCCTACGCCATGAGCCAAAAACAAGCCTGGGGCTGGCTGGTGCTGGGCTTGTTACTGCTTATTCTGGCATCGCGCTGGCTGGTTTACGGCGCCGTGTACATTGCCGAAAGTTTGGGGGTCAGTGACCTGGTCATTGGTTTAACCATCGTCGCTGTTGGCACCTCATTACCCGAACTGGCCTCCTCGCTCATCGCGGTGAAAAAAGGCGAACATGATATCGCCCTGGGCAATATCATCGGTTCTAACTTATTCAATACCCTGGCCGTAGTTGGCCTGGCGGTAGTCATCAAACCGATGGCGGTTGATACGGTAATACTGAGTCGTGACTGGTCACTGATGTTTTGTTTAACATTAGCCCTGGTTATTCTGGGCGCAGGCATCAAAAAGGTCGGCCGGATTAATCGCTGGGAAGGTGCATTGCTGTTAGCCGTGTTTATTGGCTATGTCGGCTACCTGCTAATGAGCGCATTTTAGATCAGCCACCCGTGCGCCCCGCCCCCCCATGCCTTTACAATAACTAGTCAAAGCTATGGGGGTAATTGACTCTGATACCGTCAACACCAACAGAACGCTTTGTTATTTATTCATCTTTTTTGGTATTTAAAACGTAAGTATTTTGCTTTCCCGCCGCGGTGAGTTTGGTAACATCGCGCCTTCTGTAACGATTAAGCCTCATCCATAAGAAGTGCCGGTCATTACAGCTATAACAAATGCCATTTCACAGAACTTCTGCATCATTGTTATCACTGAGGATGAACACACATGAAAGCATTCACACTTTCTCCCATCGCTGCCACACTTATGGCGGCCAGCTTTCTTCCTGGTGCGTATGCCCAGGAAAATACACCAGGCAGTCCTGACTCGGCAGAGCAGGAAGCTGAACAAATTCTGATCCTGGGATCACGTCGCCCAGGCCGCTCCGTGGTACAAAGTAATGTGCCGGTTGATCTGATAGACGAGGAAACCCTTGGGGCCGGCGGTTTTAATGACATCAGCCGCCAACTGCAAAATGTGGTGCCAAGTTTTAATTTTTACCAGCCGTCTTTGGTAGATGGTACCGAGCACATTAAGCCGGCGTCGCTGCGTGGGCTGGCACCGGATCAGACTCTGGTATTGCTTAATGGTCGCCGCTTTCATAGCAGCGCCCTGTTAAATCTGAATGGCTCTACTGGCCGTGGCTCGGTGTCTGTGGATTTAAACGCCATACCTTCTGCTGCCATCAAACGTATTGAAATACTGCGGGATGGCGCCGCTGCCCAGTATGGCTCCGACGCCATTGCCGGGGTGATTAATATCATCACCAAAGATGCGGCTGAGGGTGGCATGGTATCGGTGTCAGGCGGTAGCTACTTTACCGAACTTGATGGCGTGCCCGAGCTTCTCGGCATACAAGTTGACGACCAGGGTAATATTATCCCGAACGAAAATGGCAGTAACCGGGTTACCGGTGTCTACGGCGATGATATTCACCGCAATGATGGGGAAAACATAAACCTGGCAGCCAATTTCGGGCTGGCCATAGGCGATGATGGCTTTGTAAATTTCACCGGTGAAATCGCCAATGCAAACCGCACGAATCGCGGTGGGTATGATGATGGCGATACCTACCCAAGAAATGCAGACGGCACCTTTGATGAGCGTGAATTATCGGTCGACAGAAACCGCTTTAATTTCGGTGCGCCGGATTCAGAATCCTATACCCTGCTGGCCAACGCCGGGTATTATCTGGACAATAATGTCCAGTTGTATTCAACCCTTTCCTTTCAGGATAAAGAAAGCATATCCGGTGCGTTTTTCCGTGAAGCTGCGGATGAAGGTTTCTTTATTCAAAATATTTATCCGGATGGTTTTACCCCACAAATTCGCGCCGAAATTCAGGACTGGTCGGTATTAACCGGGATTAAAGGCAGCACCGAAAACTGGGATTATAATGCCAGTGTGGTAACCGGTAGCAACGAAGTGGATTACACCACGTTTAATACGGCAAACCCGACGTTTTTGCAGCAGACCCCCACTAGTTTTTATGGTGGCCAGCTGGCCAATCAGCAAACCACGGTAAATTTTGATGCCTCCCGCTTTTTAGATATTGATACTCTGTTTTCACCTTTGTCGTTTGCCATCGGTGCAGAATACCGATTGGATGAGTTTGAAATCAGCGCCGGCGATGAAGCCGCCTATACCAATATTCAGGCCACTGGCGACAATGGTGAGCCAGTGTTTGACGAAAATGGCAACCCGGTATACCAGTCTGATCGGCTGTTTGCACAGGGCGCGTTGTATTTTTCAGATGCCGCTGAGGTAGATGAAGATCGCCACAGCTATGCATTTTATGTAGATTTAGACGCTGATATCACCCAACGCTGGAATGTTACTCTGGCTGGAAGATATGAAGATTACTCAGATTTTGGGTCTACCTCCAATGGCAAAATAGCGACCCGCTACACCTTTAGCGATTCGTTTTCTGTGCGCAGCTCTGTGAGTACCGGTTTTCGGGCGCCGTCACTTCAGCAACAGTTTTACACATCGGTAAGTACCAACTTTATCAATGGTGAAGCATTGGAAATTGGCACTATCTCGGCCACCAGCCCGGCTGCCATGGCCTTAGGTGGCAGTCAGCTTGAAGCTGAAGAGTCGACCAACGTCAGTGTCGGCTTCACCTGGACCGTGATTGATAATCTCACCATTACTGCTGATGCCTATCGTATTGATATTGACGATCGCATCGTATTGTCAGAAACATTAGGCAATGATGCGGATGAGGCTGCTGTGGTACAGCAGGTATTCAGTGAAAACAACATTGAAGGTGTGGGTGCGGTGCGCTTTTTCATCAATGGCGTTAACAGCCGGACCGAAGGTGTGGATGTGGTGGCTAACTACAGCATTGATGATGTGGCTTCTGGCATACTAAATCTTTCTGTTGGTGCTAACTACAATGAAACCGATGTGAGCGGCGTGGTGGCTAGTGCCGGCCCCAGCGATTTGTTTGCACCAGAAACCCTGTTTGCCCGGCGCGAGCGCGCTCGCCTGGAAAATGCCGCCCCCGGGTTAAAGCAAATGCCACAGCAAACTGGCAGGGCGAAGATTTATCGTTGATGCTTCGGGGTAACTATTTTGGTGAAGTCACCCAGCCTGGTAGCACACAAACCGGCGATGTTACTGTGGATACTGCCTTTATTGTCGATGTAGAAGCAGGCTACTACCTGAGCGATGATTTGGAGCTGAACATCGGCGTGAATAACCTGTTTGACACCTACCCACAGTCGGCGGTCATCACCGATGCCCCGAATGTCGGCCAGTTTGACTATGTTATACCCTACCCTAACTTTTCCCCTTATGGATTTCAGGGACGGTATGTCTACGGTGAGCTGACTTACCGATTTTAACTGACACAGCGGACCAGTCCTGGTCCGCTTTTTTTTGTCCATAATTTAGCATTTCCAATTCTTTCAATCCCTTATGCACACTACGCTATCGCTACGCGCTCGCCGGCTTTGGTTATAAAAATTTACACGACTTGTTACGCATTAGTGAATTTCCATGATTGCATTAGACCTTATAAAAGTGCTATTTATTGTGCCGTAGCATTCGCTACCCACAACTACATCATTAAGGAAATACATATGAAACAAGGTGTTAAACGTAGCGCTTTGGCGGTAAGTCTGGCGTTACTGGGAATGTCCTCAGCGCCGGTTGTGCATGCACAACAAGATGACCAAACCGCTTCCGATGTTGAACGTATTGCGGTAACCGGTTCTCGTATCAAGCGCACCGATATGGAAGGCCCCTCACCTATTCAAAGTATCGATGCCTCTATGATTGAAGGCATGGGCTATGAAAATCTTCAGCAACTTCTTGAGCGCATGCCTTCTACCGGCGCCGGTACTTTTTCAACCCGCGGAAACAGCCAGGACTCTACGGCTAACGGAGCGGCAGCGGTTTCTCTTCGAGGCATGGGACCGGACGCCACATTGGTACTTATCAACGGCCGCCGGGTGGCCATCAGCGCGTTTGCCGAAAGTATCACGAATTCATTTGTGGATATTAACTCCATTCCCGTTTCTGCTATTGAACGAATTGATATCCTGAAAGACGGTGCATCGGCAATTTATGGTTCTGATGCCGTCGCCGGGGTAGTGAATGTTATTTTACGTAAAGATTTTGAAGGTCTTGAGATCAATGTCGGCTATGGCGGCACCGATGGCGACGCCAGCTACGACGAAACCACCGCGAACATGGTCTGGGGTGCTCAATCAGCCAAAAGCAGCTCGACGGTAATTCTTGATTATTTTAAAAACAGTCGTTTAGGCGCCGATGAAATGGGTCGCTTTGGGACGGCCAATCAAACCCCCTACGGCGGTAATGATTTTCGCTCCTCACGAGGTTATCCGGGTTACTTCTATGTAGATGGTGAAAAAACCATCGATCCCGATTGTCCTGCCGATCAAGCCACTGCGTCGGGCAGTTGTCTGTTCGACTATGGCCCGTTTGGGTTAACTATTCCGGCGGCAGAACGGGTGGGAATGATTGGTCAGTTTGATTACAAACTGGATGACGAATTAACCGCCTTTATGGAGCTTGCGGTTCAGCATAACACCTCTGAAGCCGGCGGTGCAGCTACGCCGTTAGATGAAGATGCCGGGCTTACGGTTCCCGGTAGTCATCCTGACAACCCATTTGGGCAGGATATTGAGATTGGCCGTTATCGTCCGGTGGACGCCGGTCCGCGTCGCTGGGATATTTCTACCGACACCTTGCGGATGGTGGCCGGTTTGCGTGGCGAATTTATGGACTACGACTGGGAAGCCTCGGTGCAGAAAGGTCGCAGCAAATCAGAACAAAGCGGCGATCAGTCTCAGGGATGGGTTCGGGTAGACTGGCTGCAGCAAGAGATTGATGCGGGTAACTATAACCCGTTTGGTGGTGTTACCAACCCCCAAAATGTCATCGACAACATTACCACCAGCCTGGTTCGCCGCGGTGAGTCGCGCATGACCAGTGTCGATGCCCACATTACCGGTGAAGCTTTTGATTTTGGTGATGATGTGGTCATGATGGCTGCCGGTGTGGAGTATCGGGAAGAAGAAGTCTCTGATATTCCGGATATTCAGTTCCAGCGTGGTTTGATCTTTGGTACCGAATCAGTATCGGCTCAGGCTGAGCGGGACCAATACGCCGCCTATCTTGAGTTATCAATTCCTCTGGCCGAACAGTTAGAGCTACAACTGGCCGGGCGGTACGACCATTACAGCGATTTCGGAAGCACCACAAATCCCAAAATCGCCTTGCGCTGGGCGCCGTCGGATCAAGTCACTGTACGTGGTTCCTGGGCACAAGGCTTTCGGGCACCGTCACTGGCTCAGGTTGGCCTTGGCCCTCGGAAAAAAGCGTATTCTTTGTGGACCAGTATCGCTGCGAAGCCACCGGGCTGGATTGCGAATCACTGGACTACAATATTCAGTTTTCCGGTAACCCAGGTCTTGAAGCAGAAGAATCTGAATCGTGGAATGTTGGTGTTATTTACGCGCCATTCCAGGAGCTTGGCTTAAGTGTTGATGTGTGGAGCATCACGCAGGACAACAAGATTGACGAGCAGCAATTTGGCTTAGTCTATGAAGCTGAATGTAACGATCAAAACAGTGAAATCTGTGTGCGTCTGCCACCTCAGTCTGGTGAATCACTGGGCACCATCCAAAAAATCTTCAACACTTACCAGAATGTTTCTTCTCAGGAAGCCTCCGGGGTCGATTTCAGTGCCAACTACATGCTGGCCCTGAATGAGTACGGTGAAGTGAAATTTAATCTGGACTGGTCTTATCTAAATGAATTTGAAAAAGACAACCTGGATTACACCGGTGAGTATGGCTATCCGGAACATCGCTGGTTATTCGGCACTACCTGGATGCTAGGCGCTTTTGATGCTAACCTGAACATCAGCTATATTGGCGAGTTTGAGGATACTCCGGATATCAATTTTGACGGAGTACTGGATTTTGAAGATAACACCTCCAGAACCGTAGATTCTCAGTTCCTGGTCGACCTTCAGGGTGGCTATAATGTTTCTGATACTCTGCGCCTGGTGCTTGGTGTTAATAACTTACTGGACGAAGAGCCGCCGTTTGCCATCGGTAACGGCGATAGTGATTTGTACGGGTATGTTGGCGGCGTGCATAACCCGCGAGGCCGCTTTATCTATACCAAAGCTACCTTCCGCTTTTAAGCCTCCCAGATGAATTAAAAATGCCCGCTATTTAGCGGGCATTTTTGTGGCTACCAGCCGTTGATACGTGGCCAGCTTGCATGGGTATGTTCATTATCCTGCGTCACGTGATAGCTGTGGTACTGAGCCGCAGTAGCACAGGCATGCACGGGCAGAATACGTAACATGGTGCCATAGGCAAAACTCTCGTCTGGCGTCCGACCATCCCGATGCTTAACAACGCCGTGCTCCTGATTAGTATGGGCAACATACCACCCTTCAAGAATCTTGCCTTGTTCATCACACACCAGACCATAACCACAATCAAGGGGATGATTCTGGGTTCCGGTGTCTCGTGATAAGGCCATCCAGCCAGCATCTATCAACACCCAGTGCTTATCTTTCTGATGACCAATGACACAGGTGAGTACGCTTAACGCGATATCAGAATAAGCGCACACCCCTAGCCCCGCCATGACCAAATCGAAAGTGGCATAAACACCGGCGCGCATCTCGCTCAGGCCTTCGCGACTGGCGCTTGCCAGCACAGTGGGCGTAGAGCCGGCCGATATCATGGTGCAGGGATAGCCTGCATCCGCCAGATTTTTTGCTGCCAGCAAGACCTGCTGACATTCCTGTTGAGCCATTTGGTCTCGTGAGACCGCATCAAAACATCCATACGACGCCCCGGCATGGCCCATCACTCCGGCGAAGGTCAGCGACGGGGTGGTGGCGACTTTAGCGGCAATGGCGATTAGCGACTCATCAATCGCGGCTACGCCGGCGCGCTGTCCATCAACATCAATTTCAATCGCCACCCTCAGCGGATGGTCAAGTTGATGGGCCTGGTCACACAGCTGTGCTGCAGCATCGGTACTGTCTATGACCACCGTTAGCGTGACCGCATCGTTTAACAGCGCGTTGACTTGGGCAAATTTATTGGGACTTAACCCCACCGCATAAAGAATATCCTGATACCCGGCCTCAGCAAATGCCCGGGCCTCGGCCAGGGTTGAAACGGTGATAGGCATCGGTAACGGCGCATAAATTGCCGCCGCCTCAAGCGACTTCAGGGTTTTTATATGCGGTCGTAAGGCTACACCCTGCGCCTCACATTGTTGTGCCACACGCCGGGCATTAGCTATTAACTTTGGCTCATCGATTATACAAGCTGGGGTACTAAGAGTGTTCAGGGCCTGCATTACACCACCGTATAGTGAATCATATAAAGATTGGCCGTGGCTAAAAACAGCATGGCACCGAAAGTAAACAGCATGCCGGTAACCCGTTGCCAGCTTGTACCATTGTGATGACGCAAGCCATAGGCATGAATAACCCGTCCAAACAACAACAGGCTTCCGCCTATATGTAAAATCCAGCCAAAGGCGCCCAGACTTTCCAGGCAGGCGAGCAATATAATGGTAATAGGCACGTACTCGCTAAAATTACCATGCACCCGGCTCAGTCTTTCTAATTCGGGACTGTCCCGTGCCCCAGACTTATCTGCTCACGTCGACGAACACTGATCACCACCGCTGACAAGTACAGATAACATAAAGCGAGCAAACTCGCGTAAAAAGCAGTTATAAGCAAGCCCATCCAAAAACTCCCTGATTGTAATAATTATGCAGCTGGCCAATGATGAGAAAGGGTATAACCCCGCATGCCACGAGAAACAAAAAAAGGCCGCCAGGCGACCTTTTTTAAAAAATTGTTGCCAGCCTGGGCAGACCTGAACAACTGTAGCGTTAGCTTAGGAGTTCGTCCAGTTCTTCACTTACCTGATCGACCGGCTTGGTACCATCCATTTTGTGATAGGCACAGTTGCCTTCATCGGCTTCTTCAGCATAGTAGTCCACCAGGGGCTTGGTCTGCTGATGATAAACGCTCAGCCGATGACGAACGGTTTCTTCTTTATCATCATCACGAATAATAAGATCTTCACCGGTAACATCATCTTTGCCTTCCGTCTTTGGCGGATTGTGAGAAACATGATACACGCGGCCAGAAGAAGGGTGAACACGACGGCCACTCATACGCTCGACAATAACATCATCAGGCACATCAAATTCGATAACATGATCAATAACAATGCCCGCTTCTTTCATCGCATCCGCCTGGGGAATGGTGCGCGGAAAGCCATCCAGCAAAAATCCGTCTTCACAATCTTCACGAGTGATACGTTCTTTTACCAGCCCAATGATAATATCATCAGAGACCAGCTTACCTTCATCCATCACCCGCTTTGCCGCCAGGCCAAGATCTGAACCTTCTTTTATAGCAGAACGCAGCATGTCACCGGTAGAAATTTGCGGAATCCCAAATTTCCCCATCAAAAACTGAGCCTGTGTTCCTTTACCGGCGCCCGGTGCGCCCAGAAGAATAATTCGCATTGTTGCGCTCTCCGCTTTTATTTTTAAACTTTCGGCACTTTACACACTCAATCTGATAGTGACAAGTCCGATACCTATTTTACCAAAGATGAGACGAGGGTTTTATGCTGGCTTTGCCTACATCGTGTAAGTAAATATGAACATTGCTTTGGTCACCGACGGTGTTGTCGTCTCAAAGATAGCGCATGGTCGGGACCGTTGATGCTCCCTGCCCTTCACCAGTAAATTTATAAATACACTGCTTTAACCAAAGCTTCGGCGGTTACGCGCTATTTATCTATATTTTCTGATTTACTTATTGGCTGTTTGCTAACACCATGCGGGAAATAAACTATGCGCGTAATCGGTGATGCTAGTTGGATAACGCACAGACATAAAAAAGCCGGCGAAACCGCCGGCCTTTAGTTCACTTACTATAAACTCTGGTTTATTTTGCCAGATTCAGTAGCAGTTCATTCAGATTTTTCGCAAATGCCGCAGGGTCTTTCAGACTTCCTTGCTCTGACAACGCAGCCTGATCAAACAGCACGTTGGTCCATTGAGCGAACAGGCTTTCATCCTGTACATCGGCCAGCATTTTGACCAGGCTATGTTCAGGGTTAAGCTCAAACTGATACTTCACTTCCGGCACCGGCTGACCCGCCGCCTGCATAAGCTTCATCATCTGTGTGGTCATGCCATTTTCATCCGCGACAATCACCGCCGGTGAATCAGTCAGGCGGTGGGTGAATTTAACATCCACGACTTTATCGCCAAGGGCTGCTTTAGCACGCTCAATAACACCTTCAACTTCTTTTTCGGCGGCTTCCTGCTGCTTTTTGCTTTCCTCGTCGTCCAGGTCACCTAAATCTAAATCACCTTTAGAAATAGACTGGAATGACTTGCCGTCGAATTCGGTGAGGTGTGACATCAGCCATTCATCTATGCGTTCGCCCATAAGCAACACTTCGATACCCTTCTTGCGGAAGATCTCAAGATGTGGGCTGTTCTTCGCTGCCTGATAGCTATCGGCTGTCACATAATAAATCTTGTCCTGGCTTTCTTGCATACGCTCGATGTAATCAGCCAGCGAGACGGTTTGTGCATCCGTGTCTGCCTGAGTTGATGAGAAGCGCAACAGACCCGCAATTTTTTCTTTATTGCTAAAGTCTTCTGCCGGACCTTCTTTCAACACATTACCAAACTCGTTCCAAAAAGACTGGTATGTGTCGGCATCGTTTTTAGCCATTTTCTCTAGCATACCAAGCACACGTTTCGTGCAGCCCTGACGCAACGCCTGCGTAATCTTATTGTCCTGTAAAATCTCACGGGAGACATTTAACGGCAGGTCATTAGAGTCCACCAGACCTTTTACAAAGCGCAGGTAGGTTGGCATAAACTGCTCAGCATCATCCATAATAAAGACGCGCTGAACATACAGTTTCAAACCATGATTCTGGTCACGGTTCCACATATCAAACGGGGCTTTGCTGGGAATGTACAGCAAGCTGGTATATTCCGTCTTACCTTCGACTTTATTGTGTGCCCATTTTAGTGGGTCGGCAAAGTCATGGGAGATATGCTTATAAAACTCTTTATATTCTTCATCAGTAATGTCTGATTTATCCCGTGTCCACAATGCCGTGGCTTTGTTAACCACTTCCCACTTGCCGGGTTCAGCCGGGATTTTTTCGCCATCAGGGCCATCACGCTCAGGCACTTCTTCTTTGTACATCTGAACGGGAATGCTTATATGATCAGAGTACTTGCTGACGATTGAGCGTAAACGCCAGTCGTCCAAAAACTCCTGCTCATCTTCGCGCAGGTGCAGCACAATCTCTGTGCCCCGGGCCGGCTTGTTGATTTGTGCAATGGTGAATTCGCCTTCACCTTCTGAGGCCCATTCGATACCTTCATCGGCAGGGGCTCCAGCAGCCCGGGTACGCACCGTCACTTTATCTGCGACGATAAAGGCAGAGTAAAACCCGACCCCAAACTGACCGATCAATTGAGAGTCGCGAGCAGAGTCGCCTGATAACTTACTGAAAAAGTCTTTCGTACCAGACTTTGCGATAGTTCCCAGATTCGAAATCACTTCATCACGAGTCATTCCTATGCCGTTATCGGCTACGGTAACTGTACCGGCGTCTTTGTTGACGCTGATCTTTACACCCAGATCACCATCTTCTTCGTACAGGCTGTCATTTTCTAACGCGCGAAAACGCAATTTATCGGCAGCATCAGCAGCATTAGATACCAGCTCCCGCAAAAAGATTTCTTTGTTAGAATACAGGGAATGAATCATCAGTTGCAGAAGTTGTTTTACTTCTGTCTGAAAACCATGTGTTTCGTGTTGGGCTGTCTCAGCCATAAACCAGAATCTCCTAGTTAGATGGAACTCAATTCAAACAGGGAGGTAGGGTCATATGACCATTTTTCAACGGGCAAGCTGACATTTTTGTAAAAAAAAAGTGGTTAAAGTTTGCGGCGACCTGAAAAGGCGTGGGTAAGAGTATTCCCATCGATGTATTCGAGTTCCCCGCCTACCGGCACCCCATGAGCGATTCGGCTGGCACCGATATCAAACTGCTGGCACAACTGGGCAATATAATGGGCGGTAGCTTCACCCTCCACGGTGGGATTAGTGGCCAGAATCACCTCTTCAATCGGCTCATTCTGAAGTCGTTGTTCAAGCTCATCCAAACCAATATCTGCCGGCCCAATACCGTCAATCGGGGACAAATGCCCCATCAAGACAAAATACATGCCCTGATATGAAGAGGTTTGCTCAATGGCAACCACATCCTGCGGGCTTTCTACAATACACAGTAAACCACTGCTATTACGCTTAGGATGCTGACAAATCTCACAAACTGGATGTTCGGTGAAGGTCCGACAGCGCTCACAATGCCGGATATGCTCCATGGCATTGTGCAACACTGAACTGAGCTTCAGCGCCCCTTCCCGATTACGCTCAAGTAAATTAAACGCCATCCGCTGGGCACTTTTATTGCCAACGCCCGGTAAGCAGGTCAGCGAGCTAATCAGCTCGGCCAGAAGGGGACTGAATTTCATGTTTTACTTAAAACGGCATTTTGAAGCCAGGAGGCAACGGCATTCCGCCGGTGACATCCCCCATGCGCTCTTTGCTGGTTTCCTGAATCCGGCGCACGGCGTCATTGAATGCTGCCGCCACCAGATCTTCTACCATGTCTTTATCATCGTCCATTAAAGAAGGATCGATATTCACACGACGAACATTGTGGTTACAGGTTACCGTAATTTTGACCATTCCGGCACCCGCTTCTCCGGTCACTTCCAGATCAGCCAGTTCTTCCTGGACTTTTTGCATGCGCTCTTGCATTTCCTGCGCCTGCTTCATGATGTTGCCCATTCCACCTTTAAACATAATGTTTCACCTTTTAAATTGTCGTAATTCGTTAGCGCGCCTTCACCGACTGGGCAACTACTGAAGCGTTAAACGAGCTGATGAGACTCTGAAACTGTTCATCATTACTCACTACCCATTCGGCATGTTGTTGTCGCATCGCGTTAATTTTTTGCTGTATTGAAAACGGCGTAAAGCCTGGCTTTCCAATCTGAATATCCAGCTGAATCTGCTCACCCAGCGCATCAGACAATGCCCGGGCAACCTGCTCCTGGCTGTTGTCATTCAGTAGATGTGTCTGCCCGGGGTCTAATTCAAGCATTACCTGATTATCTTTTTTCTTATAGGCAGAATGTAATACGATTTGTTTCACTAAACCGGCTACCGGCATTGAAGATATTAAGCGGCTCCAGTCATCTATTTGATTCGCATCGACCAGTTTACTGCCATCCGGGAGATAAGCGCTCAGCGCTTCGTTACTGTCTATAGAAGCAAGCTCTGTGGGGGCTGCCTGAGATGGTACCGGACGCTGTGAGTCCACCGACGCGGCCTGTGCCTGGCTATTCTCAAGTGCGCCCTCTCCGCCATAGGTTTCATCAGCTACCGGAGCGCTTGCAAGATTCTGAGAAGCCTGCGTCGGGGCTTCTGAATACGTTTCGCAGGAAGCGTGCGCCTGCGCGGGATCCGGCATCGATTCCGTAACCCACGGCGGCACATCATCAAAATCAGCATTTTGACTGCTACCAGTAACCTCGTCTGCCGGGTTACCGGGGGCACTTTGCGCGGTCGCCGGACTATTCGCAGAGGCCGCTGGGCTATTCGCAGACGCCGCCGGCGCCTGGTCACTCGAGTGTTGAGGCGGAACCGGTCGTTCTCCGCGACTTAGCCGGGCAACCGAGTCGTGGGTTTCAGACTTTTTTCAGAAGGAGCCTCCTCCTGTCGACTGCGTTTCAATTTTTGGCGAAGTGCCAGCATCTCCTGCATGCTATTGCTGCTTGGCGTCACCGGTTCCTCATTCAGAGGCGGCTCATGGAAAGGCTGCTCCGGGGCTGCCGCTGAGCTGGCACCGTGCGAAGCCTCCTCCTGATATTGGTATGGCGGGGTTTCGTCGGCGCTGGACGAAGGTATCGGTGTCTCGGGCATCTGCGGTGGTGGGGTTGAATCGGCAAACTCACTGCCAGCTGTAGACACTTCCCGATATGACCTGGCTTGCTGCTCAATTTGTGCTTGTTCAGCCTCAGCCTGCTGCGCTAAAAACGAGTCAGTATCGTCTTTTTCGTCAGCGCTGGCTACCGTACTTTGTTGGCGCTGCTCCGCATCCGGCTGGGATGTTTCTTGCTCCGCCTCAGACCGGTAATGTTCTGAGGCTGGCGAGGACATTGTCTCATTGCCAGAAGGTTGCCCGGGCAGTGTTTCAGGTCCGGATTCACTGATGAGTTTTTCTGGATCGGCCACCGGAGCGGCAGGCGCAAATGACATCATTCGTAATAATGTCATTTCAAGCGCACTCTTTCCATCCACGGCGAAAGGCATATCTTTACGCCCCTGTAAGGCAATCTGGTAAAACAGTTGCACCTGCTCGCCGTTCATCTGTTTGGCTAAACTATAAATGGCTTTGGCGGCCGTGGTTTCAAGCTTACACGCGTCTGGCACCCACTGAGTTAAGGCTACCTGATGTAACAGACTACTCAGCTCCGCCAGAATCTGAGCATAGTCCGGCGCCTGCTCTGCCATCTGCTCAACCAATTCCAGAACCTCGTGAGATTTCTTCTGAACCACCGCATATAACAGTCGCACCAGCAAATGCTTGTCCATCAGACCCAGCATATCGGTCACAATTTGCTTCAGAACCTGGTTGTCACCCTGGGCGATAGCCTGATCCGTCAGACTGAGTGCATCGCGCATACTACCCTGCGCGGCGCGTGCCAGCAGACCGAGTGCGGCTTCTTCAAAGGTGACCTGCTCTTGCTGCAAGATATGCTGCAATTGCTGACCAATCTGCTCACGTGAAAGCGCCTTTAAATTAAATTGCAAACAACGCGACAGGATCGTAATCGGCAACTTTTGAGGATCGGTAGTGGCCAACAGAAATTTGACATGCGGCGGCGGCTCTTCAAGGGTTTTAAGTAACGCATTGAAGCTGTGTTTTGACAACATATGTACCTCATCTATGAGGTACACTTTGTAGCGGCCACGGGTAGGCTTGTACTGAACATTGTCGAGCAGTTCCCGGGTATCTTCCACTTTGGTGCGGGATGCAGCATCAATCTCAAGCAAGTCTACATAGTTTCCATGCTCGATTTCTTTACAGGTTGCACACTCACCGCACGGATTAGACCCCTGCCCCTGCTCGCAATTCAGGCTTTTGGAGAATATCCGCGCAATGGTGGTTTTACCTACCCCACGGGTGCCGGTAAATAAATAAGCATGATGGAGCCGGTCATTGTCTAAAGCGTTTGCTATAGCGGCTACCACGTGTTCCTGACCAACCAGCTCACTAAAGCGGCCGGGACGCCATTTACGCGCTAAAACCTGATAACTCATAGCCCTGACGGCTCCTGTGTGTGCTTAAAATTCACAGATAGAATAGGTCTGAATATCCAGTGCAGTCAGTTTTTCATCGCCGCCCAGTTCGGGCAGTTCAATAACAAAACCGGCATGGTTAATGGTTCCACCTAACCGACGAATCAGCTTTGCTGACGCGGCAATAGTGCCACCAGTGGCAAGCAGATCATCAATCAACAATACATTGTCGCCTGGTAAAATTGCGTCTTTATGTATTTCAAGAGTATCGGTGCCGTACTCAAGATCGTACGATTCACTGACCACTTCACGGGGAAGTTTATTGGGCTTTCTGACAGGCACAAATCCTATGCCCATTTCTATCGCCAGTGGGGCTCCAAATAGAAACCCGCGGGCTTCGGTGCCTGCCACTTTATCAAATTTAACGTCTTTGTATTTTTCAAGAAGCAACTCAATACAGGCGCTAAAGGCCTTATGATCTTCTAAAACACTGGTTACGTCCCGAAATTGAATGCCTGGTTTGGGATAATCAGGTACAGTCTTTACGACTGATTTTATATACTCAGCAGTCACTAGTACGCCTTTTAATCGTGCTGGTTAGAGCCAGAATGTGAACCAGCCGCAAATGATGTGCAGTAATGGAAAAGCAATCAATACAGCTAATGAAGCAAGGAACCACCACCCATTGTAGGGTTCATTGAAATTTTGGTTATCGGCCATCCGGTATACCCTTCATTTTTGTTCACGCAAATGGGGGTAAATGGTAATCGAATAGCAACAGAAATGACAGTTTTTCTGAGAAATAGTCAGGTTAACTGAGTAGCAGATAGCCAACCTCAGACTTACGCTTTCAGAAATATCTGATGACTCAATAACTGTTGCAACGTTTGGGTAAGCGCGGTGGTGATGTCGGTTTCATCTAAATGCGGCAGCGCCGCTTTCATTCTCACTAAAAGCTCGTTAAAAGATTGCTTATGGTCAACATTCTGAATTAAAAAAGCGGTGACTTCGTTTACCTGCAAAAACTTAACCTCATGGGCGGCATTGCGGTACACCACATAATAATATACCTGTCCCTCCCCTCGTGCCGGTTGGTAATCGGGGCCAATACGGTGTACTTCATATTGGTAAGACACGAGGCTGGCTAAGGCAGAACAGCAAAACTGCGAGGGCAACTCTGCCTCAGCCCAAACTTTTTCTGAAATATCCTCCTGACGTATGCTCAGATCTAATTCCAGCCATTCATAATGTGCCAGCTCCGGCACCCAGTCCGGCAACCGTTCCAGTACGGGGGGCGCTGCGCCAGAAAATCGATGAACTCTTTTGAAATATTGCAAAAGTAAGGGCTGGCTGCAGGGTGCTGGATAAAGAAGTCACGAGCCAGCGCCTGCCACTGTTTGTCTGACAGTGTTTGATGCAAAACCGGAAAGCCATTACATAGAAACTGGTTGATATTGTTGAAAAATAACGCCTGGTAAATCTCCATTCGACGTTGAGCTTCGCGATCCGAAATAGCCATTTTCTGAGGATCACGAATGGCCCGGGTAAAGTTTCGCTGAACCGTTTTGAAATCGTCCATTAGGCTGTCCTGCTACATAAAGCATTATTTGTCTGAGTCTGAAGGTGTTTAATCCGCCTGACGTCTTTTATCAGATCTGCCACCGGGGGAATATTGAAGTCTCGTTCCAATAAGGTAGGAAAGACGCCATGTAATGCATATGCCTTCGATAACAAGTCCCAGACCGGTTCAATAACATCGGCTCCATGGGTATCTATTTTGAGATCATCGGACTCATCATAATGGCCGGCAATGTGCCCATACACAATTTTGTGAGAAGGCAGACTTTCAAGAAAGTGGTCGGCATCATAATTGTGATTAATGCTATTTACATAAAGATTGTTTACATCAAGCAGCATCTCGCAGCCGGAGCGCTGTAAGACTTCGAGGGTAAAATCAAGTTCACTCAGCTGCTGACCCGGGGCGAGATAATAAGAGGTATTCTCTAATACCAGTGGCCTTTCGAGTATATCCTGCACCTGATGGATGCGTGCTACCACATGATCGATCGCCTTAGGCGTAAAGGGAATCGGGAGCAAATCGTACATATGGCCATCAGCGGAACAATAGCTTAAGTGCTCTGAATACATTGAGATGTTGTAGCGCTGGATAAATTGTTTAATCTGACGCAGAAGTTGCAAATCCAGCGGGTCATAGCTACCTATAGATAATGAAAGCCCGTGGCAGGTAAGTATTGTTTGTTCGGCACAAGCTTCTAACTGAGCCTGAAATACGCCCCCATTGTCAGCCAGTTTTCAGGCGCAATTTCCCAAAAATCAACGTCCTGCGGTAACACAGGAAGAATTTCTGAAAGCATTTCTCTACGAAGGCCTAAACCGGCTCCGGGTAGCTGCATATTTTCTATTCCACTCATTTATTAAAAAGGCGTCACTCCGACGCCTTTGGTTTGGTCAGGCCGCGCCGCCACACGTGCCTTCTTTTTTAGCTTTATCGCCACCGCACTTTCCTTCTTTTGTGGCTTTATCACCGCCGCATTTTCCTTCGCCGCACTTACCTTCTTTTACCGCTTTGCCATCGGCGTGGTGACCGTCTTTAGCCGCTTTATCGCCGCCACATTTTCCCTCGCCGCACTTACCTTCTTTTACCGCTTTGCCATCGGCGTGGTGACCGTCTTTAGCCGCTTTATCGCCGCCGCATTTTCCCTCGCCACACTTACCCTCTTTTTTGGCTTTGTCACCGCCGCATTTTCCTTCTGCAACAACCTGCATATAGCCGGACTCAAGATGCTGCATTCCAAAAGGATTCGCTTCGGCTATTGCGGGCGCGCCAGCCAATGACCCGATCACCACCGCCCCCAAGGCTGATGAAATAGCGGTTGTTTTTACATTTTTCATATTTAATTCCTCAAGGGTGAATAAATAAGGTGATCGTGCTCACCTATTTATCAAGACCCTCAATCGACATATATAATTTCAGGCTAATGTAAAAAACATTAATAAATGTAAATATTAATATCGCCAACAATATAATCGAGCGGTTGTTAGCTATTGAGGCGTGAAGAAAAAATATAGTGTTGAATGGCTGTTGCACAGCGAATCGAATCTGCAGGTAAGTGCCCTCATAGACCATCATCTGCCGGTTTTTGTTGAAAAAGGCCAATTGCACTGTGGTTGTTTTTCTACCTGGCCGCTTTATGACCATCAAAATAGTGTCTGGCATTAACTTCCGATGCTTAACTACCGCTGTTGAAGTTACCCAGTTATGGCTAGTTTACGGACGTCAAAAAGCGTCTAAAAGTGACTGTCCATTACTACCCTGGTCCATTACTACCCTGGTGAAGTTACCCAGCACTGGCTGGTTAACGGACATCAAAAAGTGACTGTCTTTACTCAAGGGAAGAACTGCTTTTAGAATGGGCGCTTCTCGCAACAAGTTGTAGTGATTCACTATGTGACGAGAGCTATTTCTGGCAACCACGTTGTGACTTGGGCTTGAACCCACACTGGGTCAAGAATGGTGAGCGTAGCGAGCGAAGGGTGTCAGTGGCACGCCAAGGGTGATGAACGCGAGGCATGGGTGAACACGGTTAAAAGTAAATGAATAGTTTCCTTTGCAGCGTGCGAACGTCCAGAGCTCTGCAAGGGGCTGGACCAGCTTGCTGGCCGAGCTGGACATTACACCAGGAATGGGTGAGGCTCCGGTTTGCAACGCAAATTTAAGGTGACTTAACGTCACCTTAAAAGGCACGAACGCGAGCATAGGAAGTGCGAGCTGGCACTACGCCACATGGAAGTGTACGCCTGCATCAGCCCCAGCTAGAGTAAAGTATCAACACTATTTAGGATGGGGCGCATATACGAAAAAAGCCCACTCAAATGAGTGGGCTTTTTCGTGTAATGAGGAGCTTGGCGGTGTGCTACTCTCACATGGGGGTAAATCACGCCAGGGCGAGGATTAAGTATCCTCGTCAGTGATTTACGGCTCGCCAGGGAGGGCGAGACTGGTGGCAGCACCAGGGATGGGTTGTTACCCCTGCGCCAATGCAGTGCTTGCCGCTTCGTTCCCCACGATGGGTTGGGTTACCGTTGAAGTAGCATCGAAAGATGCTGCTTCTTAAAACAAAAAACCCCGCATGCGCGGGGTTCTTTGTTTTCGAATGAGGAGCTTGGCGGTGTGCTACTCTCACATGGGGAATCCCCACACTACCATCGCCGCTAACGTGTTTCACTTCTGAGTTCGGAATGGGATCAGGTGGTGCCACGTCGCTATGGCCGCCAAGCAAAAAACTATCGTGCAGAATATCTTTTCATATTCTGCGCAAGGAGGACTATCAGTACGCTCAGTTGCGCGTCAAGTCAGCCTTACTTTAATAACATAACAATTTGGGAAATCTGATATTCAATCAATCAATGAGTAACATGCTACTCTGACTTACACTTTCAATATTTAGCTTGTCTTCTTTACAACCCTGAGCTCTACCTCCTCTTTAGCGAGGATAAGATTTGTCAGCAAGCTCGCAGCTTGCGATAAAACAAATCTTCACGACCACTTGCAACGCAAGTGTCTGTAGGTAAAAAGCCGCTTCGGGCTGTATGGTTAAGCCTTTCGGGCAATTAGTACAGGTTAGCTTAACGCCTTACAACGCTTCCACACCCTGCCTATCAACGTTGTCGTCTTCAACAACCCTTCCAGACCTTAAAGGTCAGGGATGACTCATCTTGGGTTCGGCTTCCCGCTTAGATGCTTTCAGCGGTTATCCGTTCCGAACGTAGCTACCGGGCAATGCTATTGGCATAACAACCCGAACACCAGCGGTTCGTCCACTCCGGTCCTCTCGTACTAGGAGCAGCTCCCCTCAATCATCCAACGCCCACACCAGATAGGGACCGAACTGTCTCACGACGTTCTAAACCCAGCTCGCGTACCACTTTAAATGGCGAACAG
The DNA here is from genome assembly GCF_015644725.1 of Salinimonas marina. Lineage (NCBI taxonomy): Bacteria > Pseudomonadati > Pseudomonadota > Gammaproteobacteria > Alteromonadales > Alteromonadaceae > Salinimonas > Salinimonas marina. Next base: position 1,236,154 of record NZ_CP064795.1, on the reverse strand, counting down.
CCATACCCTTGGGACCGACTTCAGCCCCAGGATGTGATGAGCCGACATCGAGGTGCCAAACACCGCCGTCGATATGAACTCTTGGGCGGTATCAGCCTGTTATCCCCGGAGTACCTTTTATCCGTTGAGCGATGGCCCTTCCATACAGAACCACCGGATCACTATGACCTACTTTCGTACCTGCTCGACGTGTCTGTCTCGCAGTTAAGCTAGCTTATGCCATTGCACTAACCTCACGATGTCCGACCGTGATTAGCTAACCTTCGTGCTCCTCCGTTACTATTTGGGAGGAGACCGCCCCAGTCAAACTACCCACCAGACACTGTCCACAATCCCGATAAGGGACCTATGTTAGAACATCAAACATACCAGGGTGGTATTTCAAGGTCGGCTCCACGCAAACTGGCGTCTGCGATTCAAAGCCTCCCACCTATCCTACACAAGTAGGTTCAATGTTCAGTGCCAAGCTGTAGTAAAGGTTCACGGGGTCTTTCCGTCTAGGTGCGGGTACACAGCATCTTCACTGCGATTTCAATTTCACTGAGTCTCGGGTGGAGACAGCGTGGCCATGGTTACACCATTCGTGCAGGTCGGAACTTACCCGACAAGGAATTTCGCTACCTTAGGACCGTTATAGTTACGGCCGCCGTTTACCGGGGCTTCGATCAAGAGCTTCGCTTACGCTAACCCCATCAATTAACCTTCCGGCACCGGGCAGGTGTCACACCCTATACGTCCTCTTTCGAGTTTGCAGAGTGCTGTGTTTTTAATAAACAGTCCCAGCCACCTGGTCACTGCGGCCCTCATCAGCTCAAGAAGCAAGTTCTATCACCAACAAGGGCGTACCTTCTCCCGAAGTTACGGTACTATTTTGCCGAGTTCCTTCACCCGAGTTCTCTCAAGCGCCTTAGTATTCTCTACCTGACCACCTGTGTCGGTTTGGGGTACGGTTCACATAATCATACGTTTAGAAGCTTTTCCTGGAAGCATGGCATCAACAACTTCACTCCCTTGGGAGCTCGTCTCGTGTCTCGGCCTTGAAGAACCGGATTTACCTAATTCTTCAGCCTACTCACTTTCACCTGGGCTACCAACGCCAGGCTTGCTTAGCCTTCTCCGTCCCTCCATCACTGATTATACAAGTACGGGAATATTAACCCGTTTCCCATCGACTACGCGTTTCCGCCTCGCCTTAGGGGCCGACTTACCCTGCCCTGATTAGCATGGGACAGGAAACCTTGGTCTTCCGGCGTGGGGGTTTTTCACCCCCATTATCGTTACTCATGTCAGCATTCGCACTTGTGATATGTCCAGCAAACCTCTCGGTTCACCTTCATCCACTTACACAACGCTCCCCTACCCAGAGGACATCCTGAATGCTACTTCTTCGTTCTTTATCTTCACCACCTTGTGATGAACGCTTTACCAGCGGCTGGCTTTGCCAGGTCGCTGTTAGCTTAAATAGCATTGAGTGATGTCCTCTGCCGCAGCTTCGGTATATTGCTTAGCCCCGTTACATCTTCCGCGCAGGCCGACTCGACTAGTGAGCTATTACGCTTTCTTTAAAGGATGGCTGCTTCTAAGCCAACCTCCTAGCTGTCTGTGCCTTCCCACATCGTTTCCCACTTAGCAATATTTAGGGACCTTAGCTGGCGGTCTGGGTTGTTTCCCTCTCCACGACGGACGTTAGCACCCGCCGTGTGTCTCCCGGATAGTTCTCATCGGTATTCGGAGTTTGCAAAGGGTTGGTAAGTCGGGATGACCCCCTAGCCTTAACAGTGCTCTACCCCAATGGAATTCGTCCGAGGCTCTACCTAAATAGATTTCGGGGAGAACCAGCTATCTCCCGGTTTGATTGGCCTTTCACCCCCAGCCACAAGTCATCCCCTGACTTTTCAACGTCAGTGGGTTCGGTCCTCCAGTTGATGTTACTCAACCTTCAACCTGCTCATGGCTAGATCACCGGGTTTCGGGTCTATACCTGGCAACTCAACGCGCAGTTAACACTCGCTTTCGCTACGGCTCCGCTATTCGCTTAACCTTGCTACCAAATATAAGTCGCTGACCCATTATACAAAAGGTACGCAGTCACCCCATCACTAAGCACCCTGCTTGATTGGTGGCGGTTTACCGTTGGCTGCTTCGCAGGTCAACGTTAATCGTCATATCAAGGGTTAGCACTTTGTGAGTCACATCACTAAAGGCACTTAGTGATGGGGCTCCCACTGCTTGTACGTATACGGTTTCAGGTTCTATTTCACTCCCCTCACAGGGGTTCTTTTCGCCTTTCCCTCACGGTACTGGTTCACTATCGGTCAGTTAGGAGTATTTAGCCTTGGAGGATGGTCCCCCATATTCAGTCAAGATAACACGTGTCCCGACCTACTCGATTTCACATTTAATTCGTTGTCGTGTACGGGGCTATCACCCGGTATCGCGCCACTTCCCAGAGGCTTCCACTAACTTATAAAATGCTTAAGGGCTAATCCCCGTTCGCTCGCCGCTACTAGGGGAATCTCGGTTGATTTCTTTTCCTAAGGGTACTTAGATGTTTCAGTTCCCCTCGTTCGCCTCGTTACACTATGTATTCATGTAACGATACCTGTACCTCTAACTTACCTTTTCGACCTACAACACGTTATGTCATTGTGGGCTTTTACCGTTACCTTCGGTAACGTTATTAAAGTAGGTTAGAGGTACAGGTGGGTTTCCCCATTCGGACATCTGTGGCTCAAATGCGTTTTGTCAGCTCACCACAGCTTTTCGCAGACTTACACGTCCTTCATCGCCTCTAACTGCCAAGGCATCCACCGTATACGCTTTGTCACTTAACCATACAACCCCAAGCAGCCTTTTGACTTCTGCGTTAGGCGGTGAGTTAACACCTGCTGTATGATGACAAGCTAATCGATAAATTGCCTTGCTATCTCATTGACAATCGGACTTGCCGATTGGCACGCTTTTCAGCGCTTTTCGATAACAAGTAATTTAAGTCAAGTAGAGTAGCTTACTTGAAAGAACATCTTTCGATATTCAATCTCAGTTACTCAATTTTGATTGATTACTAATTAATATCAGCTTTCCAAATTGTTAAAGAACATATCGTGGTTGTATCAACCACTTCTAAAGACACTTTATAAAATGTGCTTAGAAGTGGTGGAGCTAAGCAGGATCGAACTGCTGACCTCCTGAATGCAAATCAGGCGCTCTCCCAGCTGAGCTATAGCCCCAAAACCATCTATTGCGCTTATTAGCGCATTTCTTTCTCAGGCAAGGCGGTGGCGCGCGTAGTGTGCGAAAAGCACATAAGCGTGACACTAACGAAGCATAAGGAAGAAATTGGTAGGCTTGGGCAGACTTGAACTGCCGACCTCACCCTTATCAGGGGTGCGCTCTAACCAGCTGAGCTACAAGCCTATTGCTTGGTCTTTATCGCTCATGCTGCCTTGCTGCGAAATTTGCTTGGTCACAATCAGACGATTGCTCCCTACGACAAATTTCTCGCAGCGTTGCCTGACCGACAAATCCGCTACGCAATACCCGGTTTAGTCCGCGCATTACGCTAAACGTTCTTTTAATATAACAAGACTATCTGTGTGGACACTACGCTAAGAGTGCTCGTCGATTCTTTTGGTAAGGAGGTGATCCAACCGCAGGTTCCCCTACGGTTACCTTGTTACGACTTCACCCCAGTCATGAAACACAAAGTGGTGATCGCACTCCCGAAGGTTATGCTAACCACTTCTTTTGCATCCCACTCCCATGGTGTGACGGGCGGTGTGTACAAGGCCCGGGAACGTATTCACCGCAGTATTCTGACCTGCGATTACTAGCGATTCCGACTTCACGGAGTCGAGTTGCAGACTCCGATCCGGACTACGACATTCTTTAAGGGGTCCGCTCCACATCACTGTCTCGCTTCCCTCTGTAAATGCCATTGTAGCACGTGTGTAGCCCTACACGTAAGGGCCATGATGACTTGACGTCGTCCCCACCTTCCTCCGGTTTGTCACCGGCAGTCTCCTTAGAGTGCCCAACTAAATGATGGCAACTAAGGACAAGGGTTGCGCTCGTTGCGGGACTTAACCCAACATCTCACGACACGAGCTGACGACAGCCATGCAGCACCTGTGTCTGAGTTCCCGAAGGCACGAAACCATCTCTGGTAACTTCTCAGCATGTCAAGTGTAGGTAAGGTTCTTCGCGTTGCATCGAATTAAACCACATGCTCCACCGCTTGTGCGGGCCCCCGTCAATTCATTTGAGTTTTAACCTTGCGGCCGTACTCCCCAGGCGGTCTACTTATCGCGTTAGCTTCGCTACTCACAACTTAAAGTCGCAAACAGCTAGTAGACAGCGTTTACGGTGTGGACTACCAGGGTATCTAATCCTGTTCGCTACCCACACTTTCGCACATGAGCGTCAGTCTTTGGCCAGGGAGTCGCCTTCGCCACTGATGTTCCTCCAGATATCTACGCATTTCACCGCTACACCTGGAATTCCACTCCCCTCTCCAAGACTCTAGTCTGCCAGTTCTAAATGACCGTCCCAGGTTGAGCCCAGGGCTTTCACATCTAGCTTAACAAACCGCCTGCGTGCGCTTTACGCCCAGTAATTCCGATTAACGCTTGCACCCTCCGTATTACCGCGGCTGCTGGCACGGAGTTAGCCGGTGCTTCTTCTGTGGGTAACGTCACAGCTAACGGGTATTAACCGTTAACCTTTCCTCCCCACTGAAAGTGCTTTACAACCCGAAGGCCTTCTTCACACACGCGGCATGGCTGGATCAGGGTTGCCCCCATTGTCCAATATTCCCCACTGCTGCCTCCCGTAGGAGTCTGGGCCGTGTCTCAGTCCCAGTGTGGCTGATCTTCCTCTCAGAACAGCTAGAGATCGTTGCCTTGGTGAGCCTTTACCCCACCAACTAGCTAATCTCACTTGGGCCTCTCTTTGCGCAAGAGCCCGAAAGCCCTCGTTTGGTCCGTAGACATTATGCGGTATTAGCCACCGTTTCCAGTGGTTATCCCCTCGCAAAGGCAAGTTCCCAAGCATTACTCACCCGTCCGCCACTCGTCATCACCTAGCAAGCTAGACATGTTACCGTTCGACTTGCATGTGTTAGGCCTGCCGCCAGCGTTCAATCTGAGCCATGATCAAACTCTTCAATTAAATATATCGAAAACTTTTTATGAATCGTCGGTTGACACTCTTAACGAGTGCCCACACAGATTGTCTTGTTATAAATTGTTAAAGAACATTTTGACAGCCGGCATGCCGGCTGGCACGCTTTTCGAAGTAAACTTATGTTTATTCCTACTTCACGCTTTGCTTCGTTTCTCCCCGAAGCGGGATGCGCATTCTACGCGTTTCGTTTTTTGCGTCAACCCTTTTTTGAAAGTTTTTTTCTAAAAGCGGTTGAGGCTTAAAACCGTTACCAGCGTTGCTCTGTAGCCTGACTGATAACCCTTCTTCAGTGTTGCCGTTTGGCCTGTCCCGTCGAAGTGGAGCGCATTCTACAAACCTCAGAATTATTGGCAAGCTTTTTTTTGAAAAAACATAAAAAAAGCGACCTTTCGGTCGCTTTTTAAACGAAACGCCTATATTAGCTGTTTTTATGTTCAGCTTCAGGGTCATTTTTATGGGGTTGAGAAGCATCGGATGCTTTTGGAGCTTCGTCTTCCTCTTTAAAGTCGGCATCGTTTTCTTCGTGATCACCCACGACATCATCTAAGGTTACCTTGTCCACGGTGCGGAAGGTATTGACCGGGCCAGCCAGAGCATACAAAGCAAATACAATGAACAGAACCAATGCGGGTTCAGTTGCCACGATAACAAATACCATCAATATAATAAGTATGGCGACAAAGGGCACTTTGCCATGCCAGTTCACTTCTTTAAAGGAGTTGTATTTGAAGTTACTTACCATGAGTAATCCCGCTGCTGATGTTATTATAGCTACCAACCAGCCATAATCATCACCGTTAGCACCGTATTCTACACCTACCCATACCAGGCCAGCTACCAACGCAGCGGCTGAAGGACTTGCCAGTCCCTGGAAAAACCGTTTGTCGGCAATGCCGATTTGGGTATTAAAACGCGCCAAACGTAATGCTGAGCCTGCTACATATATGAAGGCTGCTAACCATCCAAGCTTCCCAAGTTCGGTCAACCCCCAGTTATAGGCCACTAACGCGGGCGCCATACCGAAAGAAACCATGTCGGCCATTGAGTCGTACTCGGCGCCAAAATCACTTTGGGTATCAGTCATTCGCGCTACCCGTCCATCCAGTCCATCAAACACCATAGCTACGAATATTGCGATGGCGGCAGCCTCGAAGCGACCGTTCATCGACGACACTACGGCAAAAAAACCGGAGAACAGACCCGCTGTGGTCAGCAGGTTAGGTAAAAGATAAATACCTTTTCGCTTACTTTTAGACATAGTTCCTCATTTGTCAGATACGCTTACAATCGTAGTATTTCATAAACTCGCATACGCAGCATAGTGAAAAATGGGGCAATAGCCCGTTATAACAGGGTATTGCCACATATACGCGCTCACAAATTAAACTACGCTATAATAATTGTCCCCGTTTCAGCTAGTTACATTGTCGATTTTTTTTACACACCCTTTCTTTCACACACTGTAAAAATTACAAGTCACTGAAAAGGTTATATTATCAACATTGGCACTTATCTTGAATAGCCTAACTTTGACTTGGCTTGGGTATTTAGGAAGATAATCATGAAAGCACTATTAAAAACATTAAGCATCGTTGGCGTGCTAGCTACAGGGATCACCGGCGCGCAAGCAGCGGATACGACCTGGACTTTTGACGGTTCTAATATGACAACCACTGGTTGGCATTACGGGAACACATTAACAAAGACTGTCAACGGCTCTACAGTGACGATTAACTCTTTTTCTGATAGTTTATGGGGCGCAGGCGGCCCTGTCCATTTGGCTAAGGCCGCTAGGTATAGCGGCGGTTTGGGAGTAACTGGGATTGGTGATTCTCAACATACCACAGATAACTATAGTGGAACCGACATGTTGCTGTTTGATTTCGGAAGCGCGGTTAACCTCGCAGGGATAGATATAGGCTATGTCAGTTCAGGTTATAACTCAGATGTGTCGGTAGCCGCATTTGATAGTTTAGCAGGTACAGATAATAGTTCATGGGGAACTGTATTAAATAACGCTATATTTAAAACAAGCTTTGCTGATGTTGAAAATAACCCTATAACCACGATAGCCACAGAAGCTCGTTATTGGTTAATAGGAGCTTATAATAGCGTGTTTGGTGGCGACAGCGAGTCTGGATTCGACAAATTCAAAATCTTAGCTTTGCACACCAATGACCCTGTCGACGTTCCCGCACCGGCTACCGCCTTATTAATGCTATTAGGTTTGGGTCTGGTTGGTTTGCGTCGCCGTCAGAAGTAAGTCTTAACATATATACCTAAAGCCTCGCTCTGTGCGGGGCTTTTTTGTGTAAACTGATTTTATAGCATGATGAACCAGGAGAGCACGCCGTGCGCAGTCAAATAAAAGGATGTCTGTTAGGCTTAATGTTAACAGGTAGCAGTGTAGCATTTGCTGATGAAGCGCAAACCTATGATGAAGCGTTAACCGCTTACACACAGGGTCAATATCAAGACTCGTACATGCTGTTGAAGCAGGTGTTAAACACCAACCCTGATCATCTTCCTTCTAAGCTATTGATGGGCCGGGTGTTGCTGCTTGATGGGTATGTGCGCGAAGCCATCGATGAATTTGAAGAAGTGTTATTAGCTGGCGGTGATGAAAATCTGGTGCTTCCTTACCTATCCAGAGCCTATTTGTACGCGGGCAAATTCAATAAAATATTTGCGATGCTCAGTCAATATGAGCTTGATGAGGATGCCCGCCTGACGGTCACCCTGATGGCCGGCAATGCTCATATTCGGTTAAACGAAAGGCAGGAAGCGGCGCGTTTATATCAACGTACCTTGAATGACTTTCCTCATTCCGTAGCTCTGCTTATCGCCCAGACCAATTTGCTTATAGATTTAAATCAGCTGGAAAAAGCCCAACAATTGCTGGACCGCGCCATTCAGTTGCACGGCCAGGCCCCGTTCACACTGCTGGCAAGCGGCAAGCTGGCTGATGCCCGCGGGCAGCAAAGCCTCACCCATTATGAACAAGCGTATTTGATGGCCCCGGACAACCCGGCCACCATGCGGGCCTATGCTGGTGCCCTTGCCGAAGCTGGCCAGTATGCCAAAGCCGAAGAGCTGGTTAAAGCTATCGAACGTCAGTCTCCGAACGATGTACAGAATCAGTTGTTAAAAGCTCGTCTGTTGGCGCTTACGCAAAACCAGCTTGAAGCAGATAAAATTTTACGGGAGCTGACCGAACGTCTGAGCTTATTATCCGATGAACAGCTTAATGAGCAAATTGAGCTTAGCCTGATAGCCGGCATTGTGGCCTATCTGAATAAAAACTACGAGATGGCCAGCACCGAACTGAGCCGCTATCTGGGCCAGCGTGATGCCACCCCGGAACAACTAGGCATGTTAGCCGACTCGCTGCTACGCACCGGTTCTTATAAAGATGCGGTAAAGCTATTGGAAAAACATGAAGCGCTGGTTGTACAAAACCTCAGTCTGGCAAGACTTAACTGTGAGCTGTTTATCACCCTGAATCGTTCATTCAAATGTGAACAGTTGCTCCCGGAGCTAACCCGGCGCTACGAAGGTGACCCTCAGTTTGCGATATTAAAAACCAAGCTCTACATGAATATTCGCAAACTGGATAAGGCAAAGGCACTGCTTAATTCACAACTGCGCGACTCTGAAGATGAAGAAGTCATAAAGCTGAAGATCGCACTTTTAAGCGATGAAGAAAATTTTTCCCAAGCACTGACTTTAGCCCAGCAGCTACTCACTGCGAATGAAGCAAACCCGGATTATCAGGCGCTTAACGCTGACTTGCTTATCCGCACCAGTCAGCTCGACCAGGCCGATGAACTGGTGGGGAAATTGTTAAACAACAACCCCCAGTCGGTAGCCGGTCTGGTGGCCAAATCACGAATTGCGTATTACCAGAAAAATCTGGAGCAGGCCCGGCTTGCCATCGATGAGGCCCTCAAGCACGATAAAACCAGTGTGGCCGCGCGCATCCTGGCCGCCCAGATATATCTGGCCGATGAGCGCAATGAAAGCGCCATAGAGCATCTGGTGTCAGCCAAAACCCTGGATAAAAAAGATACCCTTTCGCGAGAATTACTGGTGAAAGTGTACCGGGAGGAAGGCGATCTCAAAGCTGCGCTGAGCGAAGTAAATGCGTTGTTAGGACTAGACCGGCTGTCAGCAGATTACCATATTCAAAAAGCGGCGATTTTGTATGATATGCAGGATCATAAAGGGGCTAAAACGCAGCTGAATATGGTGTATGGTCTATGGGCCAATGATGCTCAGAAGCTGGTTTCTCTGGCTGACCTACAGTATAAGTCCGAAGATATTGCAGGAGCTGAAAAGTCATACCGGGCTGCGATTAAACTGGCACCAGACAGTCTTCTGCCCTATTTGGAGCTCACTTCTTTTTTAATCAATCAAAATCAGCTCAGCGCGGCGGCTCAAACCATCGAGACTATCCACCAGCGTTTTGGCGCATCATCCAACCTGGTGATGTTGCAAGGGGATTTGGCGGTGGCTAAAGATAACCCTCAACAGGGTTTTGCGTTGTACCTTGAGGCCTTACGGGCCGATCCAAACTTTGGTGCGCCGTTATTCAAAGCATTCGAGTTGGCGCGCAAAAATATCCAGCGCCCGGCCATGATGACCTATCTGCAACAGGCCGTTAAAACCCATCCCGGGGATACACTCAAACAGCATTTGCTGGCCGACCTGTATTATCTCAATAATGACCTTTCACAGGCGACTACTCTGTATCAGGCTTTACTGGAAATGCCAGAGCTGCCCCGACGCGCCTTTGTACTCAACAATCTGGCCAATATCTATGCCCACACCAACAGTGAACAAGCCATGACGCTTATTGAGGAAGCATTAGCTCTTGCGCCTCGTTCAGCGGCGCTACTGGATACCAAAGGCTGGATTTTAGCATTAAATAAGGACTATCAGGGCGGGCTGGGTGTATTGCGACAAGCCTATACCCTGGATGCGTCGGACCCTTCTGTGCAATATCATATCGCCTATACACTCGCCCAGCTCGAACGGACTGAAGAGGCAAAAGCGCTGCTGTCTAAACACAATACATTGTCCAAACAGTTTCGCGAAAAGCCCCGGGCAGAAGCTTTGGCGGCCACCCTATAAAAACTATAAAAAAGGAGGCAAGTCGCCTCCTTTTTATTTTCAGGGCATTAACTTCAGATAGCGGCCCTTAGCGAATTACAATCTGGCCATTTTCCGCGTCAATGCGCACGGTCGTATCGGGCATCAGGTTTCCCGACAACAGCTGTTGAGCTAAGGGATTTTCTATCTGTGTTTGTATCGCCCGCTTCAATGGTCGGGCACCAAATACCGGATCAAATCCGGCCTCGGCCAGTTTATCCATAGCCGCAGCAGACAATTCCAGTTTAAATCCCTTCTCAGCCAGCCGCGCACGTAACGCAGCCAGTTGGATTTTAGCAATGGATTTAATCTCTTCACGGCCCAGGGGATGAAACACCACCATATCATCAACCCGATTAATAAACTCCGGCCGGAAATGCTGACCTACCACCCCCATCACCCGTGCTTTCATTTCCTCGTACTGACTTTGCTGGTGTTGGTCCTGAATAATATCCGAGCCCAGGTTCGAGGTCATTATGACCACGGTATTCTTAAAATCCACCGTTCTGCCGTGCCCATCGGTTAAGCGTCCGTCATCTAAAACCTGCAGCAGAATATTGAACACGTCAGGGTGGGCTTTTTCTACTTCATCGAGCAGGATGACAGAATAAGGCTTTCTGCGCACCGCTTCGGTAAGATAACCGCCTTCTTCGTAACCGACATATCCTGGTGGTGCGCCCACCAATCGGGATACTGAATGTTTTTCCATAAACTCTGACATATCAATGCGAACCATGGCGTCTTCAGTATCAAACATAAATCCGGCCAGAGTTTTGCACAGCTCCGTTTTACCCACTCCGGTGGGACCTAAGAATAAAAATGAACCGATAGGCCGGTTGGGATCGGCCAGGCCCGCTCGAGAACGACGAATCGCATTAGAAACCGCTGTAACCGCTTCTGACTGCCCCACAACCCGTTTCTGCAGCACCTCTTCCATACGCATCAGTTTATCTCGCTCACCTTCAAGCATTTTATTAACCGGAATGCCAGTCCAGCGAGATAGCACCTCGGCTATTTCGGTCTCTGTCACATTGTTTTTAAGCAGGACCGTTTCCCGGGTTTCATTTTCCGCAGCCTTTTCAAGCTTCATTTCCAGTTCCGGGATACGACCGTACTGTAGCTCAGACATCCGGTTAAGATCAGAGGCCCGCCGGGCAATGTCCAAATCAAGCCGAGCCTGCTCTAATTCTGACTTAATGGTTTGGGTGCCCTGCATCGCAGCTTTTTCTTCACGCCAGATGGTTTCAAGCCCAGAATACTTTTGCTCGGCCTGTTCGCGTTCAAGCTCAATCATTTCAAGCCGCTTATGGCTGGCCTCGTCGGTCTCCTTTGCCAATGCCTGCTCTTCAAGTTTCAGCTGAATTATCCGACGCTCAAGTCTGTCCATATCTTCAGGCTTTGAATCGATCTGCAGGCGAATACTGGAGGCAGCCTCATCTATCAGGTCTATGGCTTTATCTGGCAATTGCCGATCACTGATGTAGCGATGGGATAATGTTGCCGCAGCAACAATGGCGGGGTCGGTAATATCAACCGAATGATGCAATTCATAGCGTTCTTTGAGTCCGCGCAAGATAGCAATCGTGTCTTCTACTGAAGGCTCTTCCACCAGCACTTTTTGAAAGCGGCGCTCCAGGGCGGCATCTTTTTCAATGTACTGACGATATTCATTAAGCGTAGTCGCTCCCACGCAATGCAGCTCACCACGGGCCAGGGCGGGTTTAAGCATGTTCCCGGCGTCCATGGCACCTTCGCCCTTGCCCGCACCCACCATAGTATGCAGCTCGTCAATAAACAGAATTACCCGACCTTCTTCTTTGGACAGTTCTGTCAATACCGCTTTTAAGCGTTCTTCAAATTCGCCCCGGTATTTAGCGCCAGCCACGAGGGCGCCCATATCCAAAGACAAAACCCGCTTATTTTTTAAGCCTTCGGGTACTTCTCCATTTACAATCCGTTGCGCAAGCCCTTCTACGATGGCGGTTTTACCCACTCCGGGTTCGCCAATCAATACCGGGTTGTTTTTGGTTCGGCGCTGAAGAACCTGAACCGCGCGACGGATTTCCTCGTCCCGGCCAATGACGGGATCCAGCTTGCCCTGCTCTGCTCGTTCGGTTAAATCTGTCGTGTATTTTTCCAACGCCTGGCGGACATCCTCGGCATTGGGATCGGTGACTTTTTGTCCGCCACGCATCTTATTGATAGCATCTTCGATTGCCTGACGGGAAATATTCAGCTCACGAAAAATCTCACCCAGCCGTCCCTTATCTTCGAACGCGGCCAACAAAAAAATTTCTGAAGTTATGTATTCGTCTTTGCGCTGCTGAGTAATCTTGTCACACAGGTTGAGCATAATACTGCTGGCCTTGCTCAGCTGTACATCGCCACCAATTCCTTCTACCTGTGGCAACCGTTCAATGGCCTGGCTTAACGCCGAGCGCAAGGCATTAACATTAATACCGGCCTGGTCCAGCACTGGCCGCACCGAACCGCCCTGCTGATTCAGCAGCGCCGTCATTAAATGTACAGGTTCAATAAACTGATGATCGCGGCCCAGAGCCAGCGATTGTGCATCAGAGATAGCAATTTGAAATTTACTGGTAAATCGGTCTAATCGCATTTCCGTGTCCTCACCTCATCAATACTTATTTTATGGGTGCACCGCGGGCTTTATTCAAGTCAGACAAAAGACTAATGCGCGTAAAAATGGATTCAGATCAACGAAGTCCGATAACCGAAACCATACGGCCCGTGGGCAGTGCTTGCTGATGCTGGGCAAATCGGTGGGAATAAAAACGATTGGGATCTGCATAAGTACACAATCGGCTGTGATAGATCGCATTGATCCCAGCCTTTTTGAGCTGATGTTGTGCAACAGCAGGAAGATCCAATAAAAACTTTCCGGCGATGGTATCCGGTACTACCGCCCCGTCCACATATTCAAAACGCGCCGCCAGATTGGCATCGACCTGATAATGTTGCTGGCAAATCGCCGGCCCAACCCACGCCATCACATCCGCCGGTTGTGCGCGCAGTTCGGTTACCGTACGGGCAATGACCTGTTGTTCCAGCCCCTGCCAGCCAGCATGAATCGCCGCCACCTCACTCCCCTGCCTATCGCACAGTAGTACCGGTACACAGTCAGCGGTCATCACCGCACACCACCACAACCGATTGCAACTGGTACTGGCATCTGCCTGCCGTGACTCCGCAGGCAACCGTACACAACGATTTTTGTGAACCTGTTCGAGCCAGGCAATACGCTGCGCCTCAGGCAGCAAGGCTCGGTTCGCCGCCACGGCCTCAGGGTCGTCGTTGACGTGCATACCCACATTTAAGCCGGCGTAGCGTCCCTGACTAAAGCCGGCTTCCCGGGTGGTGGTAAAAGCCACCACCGAAGACGGAGCGGGCCAGTCTGGCTTAATTAACTGAGCTTCAAAGCTCGTCAAAACCATGTTCCTGGGTATCTTTTCGAACCACGTCGATAAGTTGCTGCATATCCTCAGGCAATGGCGCCTGCCAGCTCATCCATTCTTCGGTTTCCGGATGAAACAGGGATAACTGTACCGCGTGCAAGGCCTGGCGACGAAAATTACGCAAGGTTTGCACAAACTCATCGCTGGCCCCTTTCGGCAAGCGTGGCCGTCCGCCATAAACCGGATCCCCGGCCAGTGGGTGCTTGATATGCGTCATGTGAACACGAATCTGATGCGTACGCCCAGACTCCAGTTTCAGGCGGATGTAAGTGTGGGCCCGAAACTTTTCTTTGACCCGAAAATGGGTGGTGGCCGGCTTGCCGTTTTCGCGCACCGCCATCAGGGTGCGTTTAGTGGCATGACGCCCGATAGGTTCATCCACCTTGCCGCCACCGACCATGGTCCCCATAGCCAGCGCTTCATACTCGCGGCTCATGGTGCGCTCCTGCAACTGCGCCACCAAATGGGTTTGAGCGGGTAAGGTCTTGGCTACTACCATCAGGCCGGTGGTGTCTTTATCCAGACGATGCACAATACCCGCCCGGGGGACTTTATCAATATTCGGCACATGCGCTAAAAGCGCATTAAGCATGGTGCCGTCACTGTTACCTGCCCCTGGATGTACCACCATATCGGCCGGTTTATTAATGATCAGAATATGTTCATCTTCATAAAGAATATCCAGCTCAATGTCCTGTGGCTCACTACGGGTCTGAATTTCCATTTCGGCTTCAACCCGAACCACTTCTTCCAGTTGCATTTTATGGCGCGGGGTGGTGTTAACTTCCCCATTCACCGTAACGTTGCCGTCTAAAATCCAGCTTTTTAACTTAGAACGTGAATATTCAGGGAACAAATCTGCAAGAACCTGATCTAACCGCTGACCAAAATGCTGAGATTCAGTAACCGCCTCAAGTTTCACGGTATTGGATGTTTGGGTCATAAGTACTATTTTATTGTCTTAAAACCGTCATTATAACAAGCTTTGCCGCTGGTTCAGTCAAACTTTGAGGATTTCTATGGTGTTTGTCTGAATGAGTACGTTAGAATGCGGTGTATACAATGCATAGAAACAACACCAAAGACGAATTTGGGGAATGAGTAAAGTATTATGAAGTCATTTCGTTATATGGCGCCACTGGTAGTTGGCGCTATGATCTCTCTGGCTGGCTGCAGCTCTTCAGAAGATACTGAAGAAAAAGCCGCACTGGCCAACATGGGCGCGCAACAAATGTATGAGCGTGCAAAAGAAAATATGGAAACGGGTAATTTCACCGCTGCGGCGAATACCCTGAGTGCGTTGGACTCCCGCTATCCTTTTGGGCCCTTGTCGCACCAGGTTCAGCTGGATCTGATCTACAGCTATTATAAGTCTGGCAAGATTGATGAGACCATCGCCACCATCGATCGGTTTATCCGGTTAAACCCTAACCATTCGGATGTCGACTATGCCTTTTATATGCGCGGGCTGGTGAACATGGAAGCCGATAGCAATTTATTCCAGGAACTGATGAACATCGACCGGGCTGATCGCGATCCGGCGAAGTCCAGACAGGCGTTTGATGACTTTCGGCGACTCATCCAGCAATATCCTGACAGCAAATACGCAGCTGACGCCCGCAAGCGTATGATTTTCATAAAAAATCGTTTGGCGCGTTATGAGATTGCCATCGCCCGATTTTATATGCGCCGGGAAGCTTTTGTCGCGGCAGCAAATCGCGGACGCTATGTGATTGAGCATTACCCCGACTCAGATCAGGTCCAGCATGCACTGGAAATTATGGTTTCAAGCTATGAACAACTTGGTCTGGATGAACTTCGTGATAATGCCATGAAAACCCTGAAGCTGAATTATCCCAATAGCGAATATATTGGTTAACTCATAGCCTGGATATCTTAATCACGACAAAAACCTGAATCATTGATTCGGGTTTTTTTGTATCTATAGGGAGAGTTTATAGTGTCTGGTAAGGTTTACCGAAAAAACACATGACTGAAGGGGTTCAGTAATCGGGCAATACCCGCGGTAAAATGCAGTGGCTGATCAAGGACACTGAAAACCAGACAACCATTTACATCATCTGATTTGGGGGCATGCACATTAGACTCATTCATTTGAATAAAATCCCCGGTCCGGTAATGATCAATGCCATCATGAAATTCGCCATTTATCACCAGCGTGAACTCCGTGCCCCGGTGGGTATGTTCGGGCACACTGCCGCCGTGACCCATATAGATAAAATTCGCCACTCCGGAAGAGCCTATGTCTACCGGTGCCTGCCAAAGTTTACCAACAAGGCTCGACCAGTTCCCCATATAGGGCACATATTTTCGTAACGTTCGTGGGATGGTGAACACCCGTCCGTCCAGCTCGATAATTTTACGAGCGGTGGAGCGCACAGACTTTGAAGGAGCCGCCCGGGGAAGACGGGTGATAGCATCAAGCATTGCGTCAAGCTCAAAACTACCAGAATCAGACGCTTCTGTAGACGTATCGACAAGCGCATGCTCAGCCTGTAACACAGTCTGCTGTGCTACAACCTGCTGACATCTGGCGCACATATCGCAATGTGCTGAAACCATTATAGATTCCACAGACGTCAGTGCACCTTGAGCAAACTGTAACAGCTGCTCAGGTGCAGGATGAAACTTAATCATGGTCCTGAAGCATACCCTTTAATCTTTGTAGTGCTAACCGTGTACGGGATTTCACTGTGCCAAGAGGAATACTCAACTCGTCAGCAACTTCTTGCTGCGACTTGCCATCAATATAAATGGCTTCAATAACCGCTTTTTGTTTGACCGGTAATGACTCAAACATAAAGCCGATTTGTTCTAAAGTAATCTGTTCATCCAGCGAGGTTTCGTTGGCATCGGCTGTCTGTTCACACAGCACTGGCCACAAATCATCGGAGCAGACATCTTCTTTACGATTTTGCAATTTGCGTAGCATATCAAAACGGATATTACGGGCGATGGTGAATATCCAGGTAGAGGGACTACCTTTTTCAGCATTAAATAAGTGCGCTTTTTGCCAGACATTAGACATAGTGTCTTGAACCAGCTCCATTGCCAGCGCTTCATTACCCATTTGTTTTAATGCGTACGAGCGTAAGCGTGGGGCAAAGTAGCTAAAGACTCTGGCGAAAGAACGTTTGCAACGCCCTTCAGCAACGGCCACGATGTATTCTGACATCTCTGTGGCACAATCTTTGGGCTTGATTACACTATTGCTTTGTTCCAATGGAATTCCAACTAACATAAGCTTCGTCCGCGTTCTTGTCTCGTGATAATTATCTATAGGAAAAAGGTCAGCGAGTGTCAAAGAATTCTGCAATATGATCTTTATGCTCAGTTCGAATGTAAACTTTACATTGTGGCTAAACCAGTGCACTTAAATAATTGAATAACGCAGTACAATCTTGCTGAGCCAGAAAATATTGCTTTTGACGTGCATCCACCGGAAGTAACTCAAGCCAGCGCATCAATACCCAGTAAGGGTTATCAAATTCAGGCTGCGCATAAAGCGAGTGAAGCTCCGGGTAACGCTCAAATATCTCGTGTAACTTTTCCACCATAGGTGAAATTTGTTCGGCGGGGATATCGCACTGCCATGACTCCATGGTGTGACATTCACCAACCCTTAATCCATCAGATTCGGTGGTAATATCCTTAACCTCTACACTAGATAAGCCAGCAACCTTTATGCCAAGCAATCCATCTTCGAGTAATTCGAAGTCAATAACTTCTGCGTACGTACCGATTTTATAAATATGCTGGTTATTATTTTTATCGCCCTGGGCATCTAACATACACACCACAAAACCAGAATTGTTAGCGCACGCTTCCTTCACCATCCTTATATAACGGGGCTCAAAGATACGCAGCGCCATATTACCACCAGGTAGTAAATGTGCAGATAAAGGAAATAGTGGACAGTGTTGCAGCGACATTGCACGATAAAAATTAACGGGATAATGACCGTGGTTACGCCGGGTAATATAAATTGGATCGTAGATAAACATTAAGATGAAGTGGGTAAATTTTCTACAATGCTGATCTTATGTGTGAAAAATTGGGTAACGCTTTTATACATTTTACAAAAAGCCACTTATGCTACTTATCGATTCGTTTTGCTCTGCGTTTCGCGACCTTACAAATACTTCATCTGAAGATTTAGCCCAAATATACACCGCAGATGTAGAATTCATTGATCCTATTGATCATCATCGCGGGTTATCAGAGGTTCAGGCTTATTTTGCAAAGTTAACCAAACATGCGCAGGCCTGTGAATTTGATATTCATCATGTCGCGCCCTGTGCAGATAACTCCGGTGATATTAGCTATGTGTTGATCTGGACCATGACACTGACCCTGAAACAGGGTAATCGCGTTATCCACACCCAGGGCACCACCTTATTGAAACAAAACGATAGCGGCTTTTATTATCATCGCGACTATTATGATTTGGGCGAGATGGTATATGAACATATTCCGGTTCTGGGCTGGGTTATCGCTAAGATAAAAAGGAAACTGCGCTCATGACAACCATGCTTATTACCGGAGCAACGTCGGGCATTGGCTATGCACTGGCCCAACGAGCGGTCGAAGATGGCTACCAGGTTATTGCCTGCGGCCGCAATCAGGACAAGCTTGATGAATTGAGCAGCCACAGTCAGATTACGGCCTTGCAATTCGATGTGTCTGATGCCGAAGCCACAGCCGCCGCCTTGAAAGACGCTAACTACGATATCGCCGTATTAAATGCAGGCACCTGTGAATATGTGGATATTGACGACTATGAGCCTGAGATGTTCCGCCGGGTCTTCGAAGCGAATTTCTTTGGGGTGGTGAATTGCGTCAATGGCTTGCTGCCATCCTTGCGCAAAGGAAAAAAGCTGGTCATTGTTGATAGTATGGCAAGATTGTTTCCGTTTACCCGCAGCGAAGCCTATGGGTCCAGTAAAGCCGCCCTGCACTATTTTACCAAGTCTTTGGAAGTGGATTTGTGGGATCGCGGGGTTAAGGTACAAAGTGTTTCGCCAGGCTTTGTCGAAACCCCGCTTACCAAGCAGAACGACTTTGATATGCCAATGATGATCAAAGTAGAAAAAGCCGCTGAGGAGCTGCTGCACGGAATTAAAAAGAATCGGCAGAGTATTTTTTTCCCAACCCGGTTTGGCCTGATTATGCGCTTTTTGCATATTTTACCGGTGCCGTTACAAAGAAAACTGTCGCTATCAATGCGTAACAAGCAGTAAGAGAAATTTGAATGAAAAAACAGAAGGTTGCTATTATCGGAACAGGAATTTCCGGTTTAACCTGTGCACATTTGCTGCACCCCCATCATGCCATCACCGTTTTCGAGGCTAATGATTATATCGGCGGCCATACTGCTACCAAAACTGTTGAAGTCAACAACAAGCCATATCAGATTGACACCGGCTTTATTGTATTCAATGACTGGACCTATCCTAACTTCATCAAGTTGATGGATAAGCTGCAGGTTGAACGCCAGGCTACGGAAATGAGCTTTTCGGTGCACGCGAAACAATCTGATATCGAGTACAACGGCAATAACTTAAATACCCTGTTCGCTCAGCGCCGAAATATTTTTCGCCCCCGTTTCTGGCGCATTGTTAAAGACATTCTCACCTTTAATAAAGCTTGTAAAAAACTGGCTGCCAGCAATGCCGAGGTGGCCGGTAAAACTTTGTACGGCTATATTCAGGAGCTGGGACTGAGCGATGATTTTGCTAACTTTTATATATTACCCATGTGCGCGGCCATCTGGTCTGCCAGTATTGAGCAAACCCGCCAGTTTCCGCTGCAGTTTTTTCTGAAATTTTTCAATAATCACGGCTTGCTAAATGTGAATAACCGGCCTCAGTGGTTCACCCTCAATGGTGGTTCCTCTTCTTATATTGGGCCGCTTATCAAAAATTTTGAATCTCGTATTCACACCAACACGCCGGTTATCCGGGTGGCACGGATCAATTCAGGGTGGCTGGTCGACTCTGCGCGCGGCGAAGAACAATTTGATGCTGTGATCTTCGCCTGCCATAGCGATCAGGCACTGGCTTTGCTCCAGGCACCCACCGCTGCTCAAGAGGAAATCCTGTCTTCGATTCCGTATGCGCAAAATGAAGTCGTGATGCATACCGACACCCGCCAGCTACCTGAGCGTCGCTTAGCGTGGGCCAGCTGGAATTATGAATTAAGTGAAGCTCAGGACGAAGACCAGGCGCCAGCGGCAGTAACCTATAATATGAACATATTACAATGTTTGGAAAATGCGCCGGCGACATTCTGTGTGACGCTGAACAATAGCGCCAACATCGATAAAGCCAGTATTCTGGGTACCTACCATTACGCTCATCCTCAATATAGCCATAACATGGTCGATGCCCAGCAACGACGTGCAGAAATATGTGGGGTCAACAATCTGCACTTTTGTGGGGCGTACTGGTATAACGGCTTTCATGAAGACGGGGTAAACAGTGCCCTGGATGTTACCCGGCGCTTCGGGATTGAATTGTGACCAGCAGTGCAATTTACCATGGCAAGGTGTATCACGAGCGATTTCGGCCGACTCGGCATGCATTTGCTTATCAGATATACCTGTTCTGGCTTAATCTGGACGAACTGTCTGATCTAGATGAAAAAATTAAACATTTTTCATCCACTCATCGGTCTTTTATAGAGTATCGTAGAACAGATTATGTAGGTGATAAAAACAGTTCGTTAAAACAGGCAGTGCTGGATAAAGTAGAACAACTACAAGGGATTTCGATTCCTGCAGCCGAGGTTTTTTTGCTTAGCCAGCTGCGGACGCTGGGGTTGCATTTTAACCCGGTCAATTTCTACTTTATCAGGCCCCATAAGCTGTCGGCTTTTACCTATATGCTGGCAGAGGTATCTAACACGCCGTGGAACGAGCGTCATTACTATGCGGTCGACTTAGCGATGCAGACTGATACCGATAAGGCCTTTCATGTTTCGCCATTTAATCCGATGGATATGGTCTATAAATGGCGTATTCAACAGCCGGGGCCATCTTTATCACTGGCGATGGAATGTCACCAGCAACAAAAGCATTTCACTGCAGGATTGCAGTTAAGCAGAGAACCGCTGACCAGTAAAAATGTACGGCAGGCTCTTATAAAAATACCCAGTATGACGGTGAAAACCGTTTGCGGTATTTATTGGCAAGCGCTCAGGTTATGGCTTAAACGCACGCCAATTTATACGCACCCGAATAGTTAGGAAAATGTTATGTCACATGGTGAAACATTAGCATCGGTCACCGATTCAGGTTCAGTTGTCGATAAGACTTGCCGTACCGCCTTTTTAAAACTGATGTCGTTACTGCCCCAGGGGATCATGGAAATTCGTGAGAACGGGGTACAGGTGGCGAGCTATGGTAAGACCGACGAGGATTTGCATGCCATCATCGACATCCAGCATATTAAAGCGTATCGCCAGCTATTACTGGGTGGCAGCATTGCAGCCGGTGAAACCTACATGGATAAGTTATGGACCACCCCGGATCTTACCTCAGTAATACGCATTTTTGCCCGGAACCTGAATTTTTTAGATACCTGGGAAGACAAGTTTAAATGGATTAGCCTGCCCGTGCATAAGATACAACACTTCTTGCGGCGCAATACCTCGGATCAGGCGAAAAAGAATATTGAAGCCCACTATGATCTGGGAAACCGGTTATACACCCGTTTTTTAGATCGCAGTATGATGTACTCATCGGCCATTTATCCTGATCCCAATACGACTTT
The DNA here is from genome assembly GCF_015644725.1 of Salinimonas marina. Classification (NCBI taxonomy): domain Bacteria; kingdom Pseudomonadati; phylum Pseudomonadota; class Gammaproteobacteria; order Alteromonadales; family Alteromonadaceae; genus Salinimonas; species Salinimonas marina. The sequence continues at coordinate 1,214,550 of NZ_CP064795.1, read as the reverse complement.
GGCCCAGGCGCAGCAGCACAAGCTACGAACGCTTTGTAATAAACTTCAGCTGACCGAGCACGATCACCTTATTGAAATCGGGACCGGCTGGGGCGGCCTGGCAGTGTTTGCGGCTAAGCATTATGGCTGTCGGGTTACCACCACCACCATTTCTGAAGAACAGTATGCCTATGCCCAACAATGGGTGGCCGAAGAAAATCTGCAGGATAAAATCACGCTGTTGAAAAAAGACTATCGGGATCTGACCGGCACCTACGATAAACTTGTTTCCATTGAAATGATTGAAGCGGTAGGCAAACGGTATCTGGGTAACTTTTTTCAAAAGTGCAGCGCCCTGCTAAAAGACGATGGGTTAATGGTGTTGCAGTCCATTACCATTGATGACCGGCGTTATGAGGGCTACGCCAACAGCGTCGATTTTATTCAAAAATACATTTTCCCGGGTGGCTTTTTACCCTCGCAACTGGTGATCAATCAACAGTTGAAACAGCACAGTGATTTAGCCATCCGCGATAGCCAGGATATCGGCCTTGATTATGCCAAAACCCTGGATGACTGGTACCAGGCCTTTATGCACGCCAAAGAGATGCTTTTGAATGATGGTTACGACGAACGGTTCGTAAGAATGTGGACCTATTATCTTAAGTATTGTGAAGGTGGTTTTCTGGAACGCGCTATCAGCACGGTGCAGCTGGTAATGACCAAGCCTGCCTGTCTGAGTCCCATCGTCAGAGGCTAAGTATTAAGGCGGTTAAGACTAAATCGTCTAGCGTATCTTGCTCTATAAACACAGCTAAATTGTTAAGCCCTTCCTAATAGCCGGGCTTAGCATACCAATAACGCCGCAGTAATGCGGCGTTATTGGTTCGGCTTAGTTGTCAATCACCGAGATTGGTTTGGACAGCATCGGCTTGCCCTGATTGATATTTATTTCTACCCGGCGGTTTCTGGCGCGCTCCTGCGGCGTTTTGGCTTCTTTGACCAGGGGGCTGGTATCGGCTTTACCCACCACCGACATTCGACTTTCGTCGAACCCGGGCGCCCGTCTCATCTCTTCGGCCACCGCCACCGCTCGCTGAGAGGATAAGTCCCAGTTTGAACGATAGAGTTCGTTGGCAATATGCTGACCGTCACTGTGTCCTGCAATTTCTATTTCCCCCGGCATATCCGCCAGTAAGGTACCAATTTTTTTAACAATAGGCTTAAATTGCGGCTGTAAGAATGCCGAGCCTGCTGAAAATGAGCCATTTTCACGAATCCGGATTGTCAGCTGCTGGCCAAGGCTTTCCAATTCTACAGAGCCATCCAGAATTTGTTTTTGTAGCTGTTCAGCCACTTTTTTCATCATCTCTTCCATTTCAGCATGCTCGGCACTTTGGGCCGCCGATGATGCCTGGTCGCTGGAAGTTTGCTGGGCTTGGCCACCGCGCTGATCACCGCGTTGTTTTTGGCGGCCCCCGGCATCATCCTCATCTCCGGCCTGAAATTCCAGCATCTGCTGCGTCATATCGATGGTTTGTTGCTGAATGGTTTCAATGGGAGTGGGTTCAGGTTTGCCGGGTCTGAATTCCATGGCGATGACACTGGTGCCTTTTGGAATGTCCTTCACTTCTATTTTGTTTTGCACCCCGAAGGCATATTTCATTGAACCGGCTATCTGCTTAAACTTCAGGACATCCATTTCCGAAAACGCCAACAGCAAAACAAAAAAGCACATCAACAGCGACATCAAATCTGCAAAAGTACCCATCCAGGCCGGTAAGCCTTCGGGTGGACACTTCGGACATTCTTCCTGCTGCGCCATAATGGGTTACTCCTCGTCGGCGCTGCCGCGCTTGCTGGAGGCCAGATAATTTTTCAGAATACCTTCTATGACTCTGGGGTTCTGGCCATCGGCGATGCCCACAATCCCATCTAAAATAAGCTTCTGGTTGAGTTTTTCTTCTTCAACACGATTCGTCAGTTTGGAGGCAATGGGTAAGCAGATAACGTTGGCAAAAAACGCCCCATACAGCGTGGTTAACAACGCCACGGCCATGGCCGGGCCAATGGCTTTAGGGTCATCCATGTTCGACAACATGGCGACCAGACCTATCAGAGTACCAATCATGCCCATCGCCGGCGCCACATCACCCATCCCTTTGAAAATTGAGGCGCCGAACTCGTGCCGCTCGGTCGTCATGGAAATATCTTTTGCCAGTGTTTCGCGAACCACATCAATATCGTGGCCGTCTACCAGCATGTCTACGCCCTTTTGCATAAACGGGTTGCCTATTTCGGCTTCTTCCAATGCCAAAAAGCCACCTTTTCGGGCGGCATCTGCCATTTCCACAATTTTTTCTATCAGTTCGTCAGGGGTATCAATTTTGAACATGAAGGCTTTGCCCGCCACTTTTCCAGCTCCGAAAAACTGGACAAGCGTAAACTGCGACAAAACGACAAATAATGTACCGCCAAATACAATAAGTACCGACGGAACGTCGAAGAACATGCCTAGTTCACCACCCAGGATCATAGCCATCACTATGAACCCGATACCTCCTAACATGCCTATGACGGTTGCTAAATCCACACGTAAATCCTCGTTATACGAAATCGTTGCTGGTGTTCAGTCTTGATTATTGTTTGCTTTGTAAATGCACAGCCTGTGCTGCAACTTCTTTGACGACACTTATACTATCGGCTTCGTAGTAGAATTCTATAACCAAATTACTGCTTCGCCAGTTTGTTTTTCCATAGTCAGGTATTTTTAGGTAAACTTAACCCCTCCCGATAATGTTATGCGCTGATGAACTGGACAAACCATTTGACCGGCTCAGACCTGTCGGTTAATGTGCGCCTATCTGAAACAACCGTGGATATACGATTGTGACTGACACCAAATCTGCACCGTCCTTTGAAGAAAGCTTGTCAGAACTTGAAGCGATTGTAACGCAAATGGAAAGTGGTGACCTGCCTCTTGCCGATGCCTTGCAAAAATTTGAGCGCGGGATTGCGTTATCTCGTCAAAGTCAGCAGGCCCTGGAACAGGCCGAACAAAAAGTAAAAGTATTACTCACTGAACAAGGTGAGGACAAGCTGGTTGATCTGGACGACACCCAGACCAGCTGAATCCGGTAAATATTCACCTGGCACCCTATTACGCCGCTGTGTAACCTCAAACAGGCATTGTTATGAATTTTGACGCGCTTCGTCAGCAAATAAAACAACAAACTGATGAACATCTGCTTGGGCTGATTTCACAGCTACCGGATCACGCCGAGCATTTAAAAGCGGCCATGCAACATGCCTTACTGGTAGGCGGTAAGCGCATGCGCCCGGTATTAACACATTTGGTAGGTAACAGCTTAGATATTCCGCGTCAGGATCAACTGACCATCAGCATGGCCATTGAATGTATTCATGCTTATTCGCTGGTACATGATGATTTGCCGGCCATGGATGATGACGCCCTGCGACGTGGCCAGCCGACCTGTCATATTGCTTTTGATGAAGCCACCGCCATTCTTGCCGGGGATGCGTTACAAACCCTGGCGTTTAGCATTCTGGCCGATCAGCCAATGTCAGATTATGGTGCCTCCTGTCGGGCCCAGCTGGTTTCCATACTGGCCCGGGCGTCTGGTTTTAATGGGATGTGCGGAGGTCAGGCAATAGATTTACAAACTACCGGGGAGGCCATTGATATCGCCACCCTGACCCGCCTTCATCGTCTCAAAACCGGTGCCTTATTAAGTGCCTGTGTGCAAATGATTACGATGGTAAGCGCCAACATCAGCGACTCTGATCGTCAACAGTTCATTCATTTTGCCGATATTGTGGGCCTGGCATTTCAGGTGCAGGATGATATTTTGGATGTTGAAGGCGAAGCCAGCCAAATTGGCAAACCGCAGGGCTCAGATGCTGCGCAAGGTAAAAATACCTTTCCTGCCTTATTAGGTATGGACGCTGCCAAACAAGAATTGGCAAGGCTACATCAGGAGGCGCTTCAAGCGCTCGCGACTTTGCCCTACAATACAGACTATCTGACGGCATTTACTGATCTGATGGTAAACCGCAATCATTAGTATTGCCGCCCTTTTAAAAGACATAGAATAATAATCAATGAGTTTAGATTTAACCCATTACCCGACACTGGCCACGGCCCAAACGCCCGAGCAGTTGCGTAAGTTGCCCCAGGACAAACTTAAGACACTGGCTGATGAACTTCGCCAGTATCTGCTCACCTGCGTAAGCCAAAGCAGTGGGCATTTTGCTTCTGGCCTGGGCACTGTAGAACTGACCGTGGCACTGCATTATGTATACAACACGCCCTTTGACCGGCTGGTCTGGGATGTGGGCCATCAGGCTTATCCGCATAAAATCATTACCGGCCGTGCCGGACGGATGTCGACCATTCGTCAGAAAAACGGGCTGCATCCCTTTCCGTGGCCGGGTGAGAGTGAATACGACACCTTTGCGGTAGGCCACTCCTCTACCAGCATCAGTGCGGGTCTGGGAATGGCGGTGGCAGCCGATAAAGAAGGCCGAGGCCGTAAGGTGGTGTCGGTTATCGGCGATGGTGCGATGACCGCAGGCATGGCGTTTGAAGCCATGAACCATGCCGGGGATATTAAAAAAGACATGGTGGTTATTCTGAATGATAACGAAATGTCGATCTCTGAGAATGTGGGGGCCCTGAATTCCCATTTAGCCCGTCTGCTCACCGGTAATTTTTTCAATAAGATCCGCGACGGCGGTAAAAAGCTGCTCAGCAATATGCCACCCATCAAAGAATTTGCCAGCCGCGCCGAAGAGCACCTTAAAGGCATGGTGGTACCGGGCACTATCTTTGAGGAGCTGGGTTTCAACTATATTGGCCCCATCGATGGCCATGATGTCGATACGGTGGTCGATACATTGCGCAATATGCGTAACTTTGACGGACCGCAGCTGCTGCATGTGGTCACCCGCAAAGGCAAGGGCTACCCCCAGGCTGAAAAAGATCCGATCAAATTTCATGCGGTGCCTAAATTTAATCCCGCTGACCATGCCTTACCGGCAGCTAAAGCCAGTGCTCCGTCTTTTTCTGCTATTTTTGGGCAGTGGTTGTGTGACATGGCCGCCGAGGATCCAAAGCTTATGGCAATCACCCCGGCTATGCGTGAAGGCTCAGGGATGGTGGCATTTTCGCAAAGATACCCGGACCAGTATTGTGATGTGGCTATAGCCGAACAGCATGCGGTGACCTTTGCTGCCGGGCTCGCCAAAGATGGTATGAATGCGGTGGTGGCAATCTATTCCACCTTTTTACAACGTGGCTACGATCAGCTTATCCACGACGTGGTACTGCAGGAACTTCCGGTGTTATTTGCAATCGACCGGGCCGGCATTGTGGGGGCCGATGGTCAGACCCACCAAGGCGCCTTTGATTTGGCCTATCTGCGCTGTCTGCCGAATCTGATTATCATGGCCCCTGCGGATGAAAATGAGTGCCGACAAATGCTCTATACCGGCCACCTCAGCAACAGACCGGCGGCGGTGCGTTATCCCCGTGGTGCGGGTAAAGGCGTAGCGCCCCAGACCACCATGCGTGCCCTCGAGATAGGTAAAGCGCGAATGATTCGCGAAGGCAGTAAGGTAGCCATTTTGAACTTTGGCACCCTGATGCCGTTTGCCGAAGAGGCCGCCGAACAGCTTGATGCCACCCTGGTGGATATGCGCTTTGTAAAACCGCTGGATGCCGAGATGCTTAAGCACGTCAGCAGTAATCATGAGGTACTGGTAACGCTGGAAGATGGTTGTATCGCCGGCGGTGCGGGCTCCGGTGTGGTTGAGTTTTTACAACAGCAAAAAATACTGGTGCACACCCTACAGCTGGGTCTGCCTGATCGCTTTATTGAGCAAGGCACGCAGCAGGAGATGTATACCGAATTGGGACTGGATGCAGAAGGTATTGTGCAGCAGATAAACACCTATCTGAAGCAGTAGCAAAGCCCGTTTCAATTAAAAAAGCCTGTCAATCGACAGGCTTTTTTATTGGCTACGTGTCTGTTTGTAAAACCAACGGCAGCGAAGCCAAGCTTACAGTGTGTAAATCGCCTTTAAAAAGGCCACAGCAGCAAAATAGCATGCAGGCTAACACAGGCCATCAAACCTGCGACTACATCATCGAGCATGATGCCTGTGCCGCCGTGCCAGCGTTTATCGATAATATAGATAGGCCAGGGCTTGAGGATATCGAAAAAGCGAAATAGGACAAGCCCGGCAACCAGATGCGCAGGGGTAAGGGGAATAAGTAGAAAGGTACAAAACATGCCTGCCACTTCGTCCCACACAATAGAGCCATGATCATGGACCTGCATGTCTTTCGCGGTTTGGCCGCAAAAATAGATACCGGCTACTGCCACCAGCAGGGTAATACTGACATACATCCACAGCGGCGCGCTCCAGGTCATCAGTAATAAGGGGATGGCAGCCAGGGAGCCAAACGTACCCGGCATTACCGGCACCAAGCCGCTACCAAAACCCAGCGCACAAAAATGCACCGGATTTTTTAGCGAGACCCGTTCACGATACTGACGTTGCATTAAAACTGATGCTCATAGCCACGCCCATCAAACTCAAACGGTTTATTGTGGCATTTAAGTTCCAGCTTGTCGGTATGGCCGGTAACCTGCCCTACGCAGGTCACCTTAACACCGGTACTGGCCAGGGCGGTGTCCAGATTGCCCTTTTGCTCTTCGTTGACCGTAAAAATAAGCTCGTAATCATCGCCGCCTGCAAGGGCGTAATGATAAGCCTGTTCCAGGCTTACGGTATCGGTCAGCTGACTCGACAGGGGCAGACGGTCTACCTGAATATTCGCGCCACAACCTGAACTACGCAGAATGTGGCCCAAATCCGAAATAAAACCATCCGATACATCGATACAGGCACTGGCCACCCGCCGTAAGGCGGTGCCGGTGGCGACTCTTGGCGTAGGATACCAGTGACGGTCCACCAGGTAGTCACGCACGCCTTCAGCCACCTCCAGTTCATTGTTTAAGATTGCCAGCCCGGCAGCGGCATCGCCTAACGAACCGGTCACAAAAATCCAGTCGCCAGGCCTGGCCGTGCTGCGTTTCAATTCGTTACCAGCCGGAATAAATCCCTGGGCGGTAATCGTCATTGACAGCGGCCCCCTCACGGTATCACCGCCAATCAGCTGCACCGAATAATAACGAGTGAGGTCATACATGCCTTCAGCAAAATCTGCCATCCAGGCTTCATCAATTTCTGACATCGACAACGACAGGCTGATCCATGAAGGCTCAGCGCCCATGGCCGCCAAATCACTCAGGTTAACGGCTACTGCCTTGTACGCCACTGAGCGGGCCGGGGCATTTTCTAAAAAATGGACGCCCCCGACCAGAGTGTCGGTCGTTACCGCCAGCTGTTGATTAGAAGGGACAGTGGTCACGGCGCAGTCATCGCCAATGCCTACCACAACATCCTTGCGTTGGTAGCCGCCATCCTGAAAATAGCGGCCTATCACATCAAACTCTTTCACAATAATCTACAATGTCTGAACCATGTCAGACAGCCTGGGTCCAGGCTGCCACCGGGGGTTAGCGTTCGCTTTCGCGAAGTTTTCGCACCGCTTTATCTAACGCACCATTGATAAACTTATGGCTGTCTTCGGCACCGAATACTTTCGCCAGTTCAATGGCTTCATTGATGATTACCCGATACGGTACATCCATGCGTTCAACCAGCTCATAGGTTGCCACCCGGATAATCGCTTTTTCGATTGGATCCAGCTCTTCGGGTAACCGGCCTAAATAGGGTTTAATTGCGGCATCCAGCCTTGAGGCATCATGGGCAACGCCACGCAACAGAGCCTGAAAATAGACCATATCGACCTGATGCATATTGTTACTGGTGGCCAGTGACAGCTCTACCTGAGCGATGTCATTTTTGCTCATCTGCCAGGAGTAAACTCCCTGCACGGCGAGTTCACGGGCTTTGCGTCTTGCTGAAACTTTCACAAAAAATCCTTAATTAAAGGCTATCCAGAGCACTAACTACATTCACCATTTCCAGCGCGCCAAGGGCAGCTTCTGCACCTTTGTTTCCGGCTTTGGTTCCTGAACGCTCGATGGCTTGTTCGATTGAATCGGTGGTGATAACACCAAATGACACAGGAATATTATATTCTAAAGAAACCTGGGCCAGACCTTTGTTGCATTCACCAGCAACAAAATCAAAATGCGGTGTTCCGCCGCGAATTACTGCCCCTAAGGCAATAATGGCGTCGAATTTTCCTTTCTCAGCGATTTTCTTCGCCGCTACCGGCAGCTCATAAGCCCGGGTACACGTACCAGCGTGATGTCGCTGTCGCTGACTTCGCCATGGCGTTCCAAAGTATCCAGCGCCCCTTCCAGCAAGCTTTCAACAACAAAACTGTTGAATCGGGAAACAACAATTGCAAACTTTTTACCTGTGGCGCGGATATTACCTTCAATAACCTGCATGGTTTTAAACCCCTGAGAAAAAACGGCGCGCAGTATAGCACAACTGCGCGTAAACTAAATGGAATGATTGTACGGTTTATAGCCGGGCAATACGTAGATGATTAACTTATGGGTGCACGTATTCCACTACTTCCAGACCATAGCCCGATAGTGCGTGATACTTAATCGGCTTGCTCAGCAAGCGCATCTTCTGTACGCCCAGTGATGCCAGAATCTGCGAGCCGACCCCAATCGTACGCGAGGATCCCTGCCACTCTTTACCGGCAGCGCGCTGGCCGGCATCTTCAGCTTCAAAACGTTTTATCTGACTGATTAGATCTTCTTCTTTGCCTAACACCACCAGCACCCCACCATGCTCGGCAATCTCCTGCATGCCTTCAGGCAGGGTCAGCGACCGATTAATTGACCGGGTAGAGCCCAGTAAATCGCTTAACGTGTTATGCAAATGCACCCGAACCAGGGTCGGAGAATCTGGGTTTATCTCGCCTTTTTTAAGCGCAAAATGAACCTGATTATCAATAACATCTTTAAATGTGTGCAGCTCAAAATCCCCATATTCGGTAGGCAAATGACATTGCGCCACTTTTTCTATGGTGGTTTCATTCAGGTTGCGATACTCAATAAGATCGGCAATGGTGCCAATTTTCAGATTATGCTTTTGGGCAAACTTTTCAAGTTGCGGCCGGCGGGCCATGGTGCCATCTTCGTTCAATATCTCGACGATAACAGCAGCAGGCTCGCAGCCGGCCAGTCTGGCCAAATCAACACCCGCTTCGGTATGCCCGGCACGGTTAAGCACTCCACCTTCTTTGGCAATAAGCGGAAAAATATGACCCGGCTGGACTATATCTTCGGCGCGGGCATTCGGGTTTGAGGCGGCGCGGACGGTGGCCGCCCGATCGGCTGCAGAAATGCCGGTGGTCACGCCTTCTGCCGCTTCTATAGAAACCGTAAAGTTGGTAGTAAACTGCGCACCATTTTTGTCTACCATTAATGGCAGGTTCAGGCGCTTACACCGCTCCTGAGTCATCGGTAAGCATACCAGCCCGCGAGCATGGGTGACCATAAAGTTAATGGCTTCAGGGGTGATATGTTCGGCGGCCATAATAATGTCGCCTTCGTTTTCTCGGTCTTCATCATCCATCAGGATAACCATCTTGCCCTGACGGATATCTTCGATGATGTCTTTGGTATTATCTAAGGCCATAAATATTCTTTTGTAGGGTAAGTTATTTTCGTAAAAAGCCGTTTTCGGCTAAAAATGCCATATCGATATTGCCGGCTTTAGGCTCTGCCGCCTGGTCGCCTAGCATCAGGCGTTCAAGATACCGTGCTACCACATCTACCTCCAGATTCACCTGGGTACCCTTTTGATAGGTACCGATGACCGTTTCCTGTAGCGTGTGAGGAATGATCCACAGCATAAATTCTGCGCCGTTAACCTCGTTTACTGTAAGGCTTACACCATCTACAGTAATACTGCCTTTATGGGCGATATAACGGGCTAATTCGGCCGGTGCCCTGACCCAGATTTCAACATAGTCAGTGTGACGATTGATGGCAGAGATGGTACCCATACCATCCACATGGCCCGACACGATATGACCGCCAAAACGATCAGTGGGGCGCATGGCTTTTTCCAGGTTCACTGAAGAACCATTGCCATAGTGTGCAAATCCGGTATAGCGGATGGTTTCGGCCGACACATCTGCACAATAATAATCCGCGCCGAATTCTACCACAGTAAGACAGACGCCGTTGGTAGAGATACTGTCACCCAGCGCGACATCGGACATGTCTAACTGGCCTGCTTTAACGGTCAGACGAATGTCTTCACCGCGTCGGTCAAGCTTACTTATAGTGCCCAGTGCCTGCACAATGCCTGTAAACATAGTCTTGTTGTTTCCGTTATTAAAATGCTTTGATCTTAAAGGTCTGTTTTAGATCCTGCCCCAGTTGTACCTGTTCCACAAGCACCAGATCAATAGCTTGGGATAATTCGCTAAAGGCGGGCAGCGTTACCATGCTTTGGGCGGTGTTTCCCAAAAGTTTGGGTGCCTGATAGACAATAAGCTCATCCACTTCGCCGCTCATCAACAGCGCACCGGCAAGTGCCGGGCCGGCTTCTACCCAGACTTCGTTGAGGTTACGGGCGCCCAACACCAGCATCAGTTCAGTTAAATTAATATGCTTGCCGCTGGTTGCCACCGGCAGCTGGCCCGACTGAACCGGCAGGTCATCACCCACCACCTGGATGGTCGGATGCTGGTCAGTAAACAGCTGTAAGGCAGGATCGAGCTTATTGCTGCGATCTACAACCACCCGTAAGGGCTGGCGTATATCTGGCAGCGGGTAATGGTCAAACTGAGCCTCTTCAGGCCGCACCAGCAGACTCGGATTATCGGTGCGCGCGGTGCCGGTGCCGGTTAACACCGCGCAGCTGGCAGCCCGGTGCCGTTGCACATTTTTACGTGCCTGGGGGCCGGTGATCCACTGGCTAACCCCATTGCCCAGGGCAATTTTACCATCCAGGCTTACCGCCAGTTTTACCGTCACATAGGGCTTGTTCGTTACCATGCGTTTGATAAAACCACGGTTCAGCTTTGCCGCTTCAGCCGCCAAAATGTCACAACTTACCTGAATCCCCGCTTGTTGCAGCTTAGCAATCCCGCGTCCACTTACCTGCGGATTAGGATCAGTCATAGCAATAACAACCCGGCGCACACCGGCATTTACCAGCGCGTCAGCGCAAGGCGGGGTCCGGCCGTAATGACTACAAGGCTCCAGGGTGACATAAGCGGTGCCATTTCTGGCCTTTTCTGCGGCCATGGCCAGGGCATGAACCTCGGCGTGGGGGGTGCCGGCCTGGACATGATAGCCCTCGCCAACTTTCGCCTGGTTTTCATCCACTATCACACACCCTACCCGTGGATTGGGAGAGGTAGTGTAGAGTCCCCGTCTGGCCAGGGCTATCGCCTGAGCCATCCAGCGGTAGTCATCGGCAAGTGATTCGGTCAGGGTTGCGCAGGTTTTCATGTGCTATTAATCGCCCAGCCTCGCAATTTCTTCGCCAAACTCCCGTATATCCTCAAACGAGCGATACACCGAAGCAAAACGAACATAAGCCACTTTATCTAATTCTTTTAATGCATCCATTATAAGATTACCAAGGAATTCACTGGAGACCTCTCGTTCGCCTGTAGCGCGAAGCTGTGATTTAAGCGATAGGATACATTGTTCGATTTTTTCAGTACTGACCGGGCGTTTTTCCAGCGCCCGCTGAAGCCCGGCCCGTAATTTGTCTTCATTGAAAGGTTCCCGCGAGCCATCGCGTTTGATGACCCGCGGCATGACCAGCTCAGCGCTTTCAAAGGTTGTAAAGCGCTCGTGGCAAACCAGACACTCACGACGGCGGCGTACCTGTTGCCCTTCTGTGACCAGGCGAGAATCGATGACTTTTGTTTCCTGCTCTGAACAAAACGGGCAAAACATGGGTACTCCTTAGCCTTGGTAGCGCTGCCCCCACGATATTGAGTACAGCACTACAGTGTGGTTTATGCGTAAACCGGAAATTGTTTACACAAGTCGGTCACTTCCTGCTTCACCCGGGCAGCAACACTGTCATCATTCAGGTTGTCCAGGATGTCACACATCCAGGTGGCCACCTGACGCGCTTGTTCTTCTTTGAAGCCACGACGGGTAATGGCCGGGCTACCAATGCGCAAACCACTGGTAACAAAGGGTGAACGCGGATCATTAGGAACCGAGTTTTTGTTTACGGTGATGTTGGCATTACCCAGGGCCGCATCGGCTTCTTTACCGGTAATGTCTTTATCGATAAGGTCAAGCAGGAACAAATGGTTATCGGTGCCGTTAGACACAATCTTGTAACCACGATCTTGCATCACCGCCACCATGGCTTTGGCGTTGGTGACGACCTGTTGCTGGTATTGTTTGAACTCAGGCTGCAACGCTTCTTTAAAGGCTACTGCTTTGGCGGCAATCACATGACACAGCGGGCCACCCTGCATACCAGGGAAAACAGCGCTGTTCAGTTTTTTGTAAATCGTTTCATCGCCACAAGATGACAAAATCAGACCGCTGCGCGGGCCCGCCAGGGTTTTGTGCGTGGTGGTAGTAACCACATGAGCATGGGGCAACGGATTTGGATAAACACCGGCAGCAATCAGACCGGCCACATGGGCCATATCGACCAGCAGGTACGCGCCTACCTTGTCGGCAATCTCACGAAAACGGGCCCAGTCCACAATGCCTGAATAAGCCGAAAAACCACCAATGATCATCTTTGGTTTGTGTTCTTCAGCCAGCGCCTCAACCTGAGCATAATCAATCTCGCCGGTCTCATCACTTAAACCATATTGCACGGCATTATAGGTTTTGCCCGAAAAGTTGACATGCGACCCGTGAGTCAGGTGACCGCCATCGGACAGGCTCATACCCAGTACGGTATCGCCGGCATCTAATAATGCCATAAATGCTGCTGCATTAGCCTGAGAACCTGAATGGGGCTGCACATTGGCAAAGTCAGCACCAAATAGCTGTTTGGCGCGATCAATGGCCAGTTGCTCCACCACATCTACATGTTCGCAACCACCGTAATAACGCTTGCCAGGATAGCCTTCAGCATACTTGTTGGTCAGTTGCGAACCTTGTGCTTCCATCACACGTGGGCTGCAATAGTTTTCAGAAGCGATCAGTTCGATATGATGCTCCTGTCGGGTGGTTTCGTTGTCCATGGCTTCTGCCAGCTCTGGATCAAAATCCGCAATCGTCATTTCGCGAGGTAACATTAAGGCTCCTTAACAGCGTTAGAAATGGCAATAAAGTAAACGCTTATTCTAGTCAATTTGGGCAGCATGTATACTGCTTTGTCCGAGATTCCACAGAATCCCGCATGGTACGATGTGTTGCTTATGTATCGGTGTTTTCACGGGCTGCTTTCTCCAGCGCCTTGACCCGATCGAACAGGCTGCCAATCTGATTCAGACGCACCGTATTTTTGCGCCATACCAGATTTTTCATCGCCGGCTGTCCCGACGAATACAGCCCGGGCTCAGTGATATCCTGCACAATCATGGTGTAGCCGGTGACCTGCACCTTATCACAAATGCTGATATGACCATTGATGCCAACCCCGCCACCAATCACAACATATTTTCCAATATTCACCGACCCGGCAATGCCGGTAGCGCCGCAAATGCAGGAGTGATCATCGATAATACAGTTATGCCCTATCTGCACCTGATTATCGATAATCACATTTTTACCAATTATGGTATCTTCCATCGCGCCGCGATCAATGCTGCTGGATGCGCCAATCTGGCTATCATCGCCAATTTGGACCGAGCCGGTCTGGGGAATCGGTAACCAGGTTCCTTTATCATTGGCATAGCCAAAGCCTGCCGCCCCAATCACGGTCTGGCTGTGGATGGTGATACGCTGGCCAATATTAACACCGTGATAAATCGTAACATTGGGGTAGATTGTGGTGTCTTTACCAATACGCGTATCTTTACCAATAACGGTATTTGCTCCCACCACCACGTTGTCTTCTAATACCGCCCCGGACTCAATAATAACATGATGACCCAGACTCACATTAGTGCCCAGCTGAGCATCGGTGGCGATTTGGGCAGTACTGGCAATACCGGTGGCCAGCGTCGGGGTGGTATCAAATAACTGCGCAATCCGCGCAAAGGCGGCATGGGGGTTATCATGCAGTAGCGCCGGCCCGGGGGCATCAGCCGCCGCCTTGGGATGTACAATCACCGCGCCGGCCGCGGTATCTGCCAGTTGCGGTTTGTATTTAGTATTGGTCAAAAAGGAAATGTGCCCGGCAGTGGCATTGGCCAGCGTCCCTACCCCAGTGATACAGACACTCTCGTCACCTTGCACGGTGGCGCCAGCATGACTGGCAAGTTCGGCCAGCGTATAGTGTTTTTTTGGGGCAGTGGTGGTCATACAGTCCTCTAAGTGAATTACCTGCTTTACCCCATTATGCTACTGCAAAAACCGGCTGGAGTCGTTACCCGGCCTTCACTATTTGTAACTGTTCATTGACATACGCTGCTTTTTTAGTCAAAAGCAGATATTCCGGCCCAGTTTCCTGATGAAAATTTTTCGAAAAGGCTTACAATGGCTTCCTTTCTTCAGGGCAAGGACTAAGCATGTCACAGTACGTTTATTCTATGCATCGGGTAGGCAAAATTGTTCCGCCTAACCGTCACATTCTTAAAGATATTTCACTTAGCTTTTTTCCGGGCGCTAAAATCGGCGTACTGGGTCTCAACGGCGCGGGTAAATCTACGCTGCTGCGGATCATGGCCGGTCTGGATACCGAGATTGAAGGTGAAGCACGACCCCAGCCTGGGATCAACATAGGTTATTTGCCCCAGGAGCCACAACTGGATGAGTCTAAAGATGTGCGCGGTAATATCGAAGAAGCCGTCGCCGATGTGGCCCATGCACTAACCCGGCTGGATGAAGTGTATGCCGCCTATGCCGAAGCCGATGCCGATTTTGATGCGCTGGCAAAAGAACAGGGCGAACTGGAAGCGATTATTCAGGCCAAAGACGGCCACAACCTGGAAAATGCCCTTGAACGCGCGGCCGATGCCCTGCGCCTGCCGCCCTGGGATGCTGATGTGTCAAAGCTGTCAGGGGGTGAACGTCGCCGCGTCGCCTTATGCCGTTTGCTGTTAGAAAAGCCTGATATGTTGCTGCTTGATGAGCCCACTAACCACCTTGATGCCGAATCCGTAGCCTGGCTTGAACGCTTCCTGCACGATTATGAAGGTACCGTGGTAGCCATCACCCACGATCGTTATTTTCTGGATAACGTGGCCGGCTGGATCCTGGAGCTTGACCGTGGTGAAGGCATTCCCTGGGAAGGCAACTACTCTTCCTGGCTGGAACAAAAAGAACAGCGTCTGGCGCAGGAAGAGCGCACCGAAAACGCCCGCCAGAAATCCATCAAGCAGGAACTGGAATGGGTGCGTTCAAATCCAAAAGGCCGTCATGCTAAATCCAAGGCCCGGATGAACCGGTTTGAAGAGCTATCGACCTCAGATTATCAAAAGCGCAATGAAACTAACGAACTGTTTATTCCACCCGGCGAACGGTTGGGCGATAAGGTCATCGATGTAGAGCATCTGAGCAAATCTTATGGTGAACGGTTACTGATTGATGATTTAACTTTCTCGGTGCCCAAAGGCGCGATTGTTGGTATTGTCGGTCCTAACGGCGCGGGTAAATCTACCCTGTTTAAAATGCTGACCGGCAGCGAACAGCCCGATAGCGGCGAGATTGATTTAGGCGAAACTGTGCAGATTGCCAGTGTTGATCAGTTCCGAGATCATATGGATGAAAACAATACCGTCTATAAAGAGATATCAGGCGATCAGGATATTATCCGCATTGGTAATTTTGAAATTAACAGCCGCGCTTATTGCAGCCGGTTCAATTTCAAAGGCAATACTCAGCAAAAATACATCAAAGATTTATCCGGTGGTGAGCGCAACCGGGTGCATCTGGCTAAGCTGCTGAAAGCCGGCGGAAATGTGTTGCTGCTCGATGAGCCAACCAATGATTTGGATGTTGAAACCCTGCGGGCCCTGGAAGATGCGTTACTGGAATTTCCGGGCTGTGCGCTGGTTATCTCGCACGATCGCTGGTTCCTTGACCGTGTCGCTACCCACATCCTGGATTATCGTGACGAAGGTAAAATCAACTTCTTCGAAGGCAACTACACCGATTACGATACCTGGATGAAAGAAACCTATGGTCAGGATGTGGTCGAGCCGCACCGCCTGAAGTACAAACGCATGACTAAAAAGTAAGATTAACAATAATTGAAAATACCCCCTCCTCGCAGGGGGTATTTTTTTTGTCATCACAGCCTGATCAAAAAACAGATAACTGCTCATTGCTTTTTTCTGCATGAATTGGCATGGTCATCAAACAAACAGCCCTCACCGCCCTTACCGGAGCGAACCATGTCAGATAAACGGCAGTTTCAGCGCGTGGCGCTTAACATCCCCGGGACCTTAGCCCACGGCCCACCTCTATTGATGTTGTTATTGAAGATGTCTCGCTACAGGGGTTACGGCTAAGTGCCGAGGAACAGGCACTTGATACACTGCCCTTCGACTCCCATGACCCTTACAAAATTGCGTTTTTAGCGGATGAACAAGCCCCGCGCATCGAGGCCTGGGTCGAACAGCTTTATCGCCATAACCACCGGCGTAAACCGGCCGTGGCCATGGGCTGCAAAGTGGATCATATTGATGTCCATAGCCTGGCGGCGCTGCGTCAGCTTATCCTGTTTAATAGCGGCGATGAAAAACTGTCGCAGGACGATCTTGATGCCCTGACCGAGGCAATTTACGGCAAGGCATCCAAAGCCTCACTAAGCTGAGCTACCGGTACAATTTCTATGCCTTCAAGGCGGGCTTTGGGCGCGTTGGCTTTAGGCACGATGGCGCGCCTGAAGCCATGTTTGGCCGCTTCGGTGATGCGCTCAGAGCCATTGGGCACCGGGCGAATCTCGCCGGCCAGACCAACCTCTCCAAATACAATCAAATCGCGGGGCAACGCCCGGTTCCTGAAACTTGAAATCATGGCCAGCAATAACGCCAGATCGGCGGCAGTTTCACTTACCTTCACGCCACCCACCACGTTTACAAAGACATCCTGGTCATTCATTTGCACATTGCCATGGCGATGCAAAACCGCCAGCAGCATGGCCAGTCGGTTTTGCTCCAGCCCCACGGCCACCCGGCGCGGATTCGCCATTTGCGAATAATCTACCAGCGCCTGAATCTCCACCAATAGCGGACGGGTGCCTTCCCAGATTACCATTACCGAGGAACCGGGAGCCTGATTTTCACCCCGGCTTAAAAAGATAGCCGAAGGATTACTGACCTCTTTCAGACCTTTCTCGGTCATGCCAAACACACCCAGTTCATTGACTGCACCGAACCGGTTTTTATGGCTGCGCAGGGTGCGAAACCGTCCGTCACTTTCGCCTTCAAGCATCATTGAACAGTCGATACAATGCTCAAGCACTTTAGGTCCGGCCAGATTGCCGTCTTTGGTGACATGCCCCACCACGAACATGGCAATGTGGTGTTGTTTGGCGAAGCGGGTCAGATAGGCGGCGCTTTCACGAACCTGAGACACACTGCCTGGCGCCGACTGCACATCCGCCACATGCATGACCTGGATAGAGTCAATAACCATAATTTTGGGAGCCTGAGCCAGCGCCAGCTCACAAATAGTTTCGACACTGGTTTCTGCCAGCATCATCAGCTTGTCATCGGGCAAGCCCAGGCGTCGGGCGCGCATCGCCACCTGCTGTAACGATTCTTCGCCGGTAACATACAGTGCATTTTGGTGTCGCGCCAGCGTACACATAACCTGCAATAACAGCGTAGATTTGCCGGCCCCCGGCGAACCGCCAATGAGCATAGCCGCACCCGGGACGATACCGCCACCCAATACCCTGTCGAGTTCTTTAAACCCCGATGAAAAACGGGGCAAGGCTTCCAAATCGATGGCATTCAGGGTTTCAATTTTTGCTTGGGTCTGCCCGGCATAACCGCTGGTGGTCTGGCGGGGCGAACTGGCTGGGCTAACCACAAATTCGGTTATGCTGTTCCATTCTTTACACTCGCTACACTGGCCCTGCCAGCGGGGAAACTGCGCTCCACACTGGGAGCAGACATACGCGGTTTTTCGTTTTGCCATAAACTATTTTCACTTCTCACAATTCAGGGTATTCTACATGGTTCCGACTATGCCTGCATACTGAACTCAGGTTTTCAGGTCACAACTAATTTAGAGTTTGCATGCGCTGCCGATAACTACTATTAGCACGCCTGCCCGACACCATAATAATAATTGCCTATGAATGATGATTTGCGCCAGTACGCTGAGATAATCAATCAGCTAAAGCCTTATGTGGCCCGGCCCGACTTTAGCCAAAAGCTTAATGGACTTACTGCGAACCTGCCTAATGAGCGCCGTTTTTTGATAAAAATGGAAGTAAAGCGCCTGGCCCGGCCGTGTGTTCGGTCTATTGATTTGCGAGGTCATGTTCAGGGCAAATGCCGCCTGTATGAGTTTGGTGGGATTAAACACTACCTTGATGATGTTGCGATTAAAGAGTTTGAAAAACAGGTTTCGGTATACGGCAGTTTTACCTTTGGCGTCTACGAGTCAGTCATGGAAACCGAAAACAATTTTCGGGTAATGCGCGAAAAAGCCAGCGACAGCACTAAGGGACAAGCACGCACGTATCAGGCGATGCCTATAGAACGCTACAACGTGCCGGTGGTCAATTTGCTTTCCTATGCCCGACGTCAGCATGAACGCATGAACTTTGCCGTCACCGTGGAAGTTAATACCGCCGATGGCTATTCCTGGCGCGGCAACAGTATTGATATTTCTGCAGATGGTTTACAAATAAAATTGCCACCGGAGTCGCATGTCCGGGCCGGGGCTTTTATTGATGTGTATTTTCGGGGGCTGGAGGAAGAGTTCTCGCTGGATAAGAATCATGGTATCAGTTATGAGGTGTTAAAAACGCTGCATAAAAATGAGTTTTTGTATCTGATGCTCAAGCGCAGTAGCGACGCCCCGACCACACCATTTGACGAGTTTTTAGAAAACTTTATTCACGGCAATAAACGCCGTTATAAAGTCAATATGAACAACACCATTGATGCCATTTTCAATAAAACGGTTGAGCAGTTTTTATCGCCTCGCAGCCCTTCTTTGCCGGTCTTTGTGGCGGTTGAGAATAGTAAACCGGTACCCCGGTATGCCATGAGTAATGAGGTTAACACCGATATTCTGGAGTACTGGACAAACGAACAAGATTCACTGCAGGTAGGCTATCTGGTAAACCCCGCGCGCTTGTCGCGGCTGGTCAGGCTGCCAAAAAATGAGCGTGAGTTATATGTGTTTGCTTTCACCCACCTGCAAAATGATCGGGTCTACTTTTATTCTGCTTCCAGCGATGAGCTGGATAAGCACCCCGAACTAAAATCGGTGTACCTGGGCTTTGGGGCTCGCAAGGCCAGCTGGCGGGTGTTTAAGCTGACCATGACCGATATGTCACCGGAACAGGCGCATGCCCCGCTTTCGCTTCCGGACAATGTCAGCAGCAAGATTAAACAACAAAATCAGGCGCCCTCGCCGCGTTTGATGGCCCGCTTGCAAACCTTACGTTTTATTGTTCATATCACCGATATCACCTCAGAGAGCGGACAGCGTCATTACAGCGAATACAAGTTCAGCCGTAGTAATTTGTCCCATTTAAAAGTGTTCGCGCATCCTCGCAACCGGGTGCCTGCGCCGGTCACCACATACCGTTATCGCTATCACGAAAAGCGCATGGAAAAACGCTATCTGATGCGCTCTCATCTGCAGTTATCAATCCCCATGGCCAGCGAACAGTGGCAAGGGGTCAGCGAAGATATTTCGGTACGCGGTTTACGCATCGAACTGGCCAATGAGTTTAGTGCAAGCATAGATTCCGTAGTGGAAGTCGCATTTCCCAAATTGCAGTCATTAACCCATAACTACGATGTCATGCATCTTAGTTACAAGGTTATCAATATCAATGAAGATAAAAATATTCTTCATCTTAAAGCCATCGACGGTGAAGCTGGGGCAATGGCACGGGATTTTTTCGAAAATCTTATTAAAAAGAACAAAAACGCGTTAAAAACCTATCCGGAAGAAGAAGATATTCCGGGGATTGGGCACGCGTTACGGTGCATCAACGCCAAGAATATCCCGTCTTTGGCATTTGTGATGGCCAAAGAAGGCTCCCGTTATTTGCCGCAGGCAGCGGTAATTAGCCAGTGCAACGAAAGTATCAATCAGATAGCCGAACACTTTGCTCCTGATCGGCAGCTCAATTTTGAGTTTATGTTTCGGGATCGCAATTTAGAAGCGCCGTTCATCCAACATGGCATCAAACAAATTAAGGTCGAACAGCTTCCGCTGCGTCAGGAGTTATACATTGCGTTTGATCCCGCCCGCAAAGAGAACAAACTGGCGGTTATTCCTCGCTTTGACACCCGTTTCATTCATGACGAAACCCGGCTTAACTTTATTAACGAAGCCATGGCCCGGGGCCAGTTTCTCGCTTTGCATGTGCTGTTAACCACGACCGGCAAACCTGATATGGATATGCTTCAGGCTGAGATGAACTATGTCAGTATGTACGCCATTCACCGGGCCAGAGAACTGGAAGAAAGGATCTGGGATATCGCTGCCTGTGTGCATTTGGTGGATATTACTGATGAAGTACTGGGACGCTATAATATTGATGCTGAGCGCATTCGTCAGAACCGGCGTGGGGGCTCGGCGCTCTTAACACCGGCCCAATAACCCTTAGCATTACACGTCAAGATAATACAGCATCGCATGCAGGCCGCAGTGACGAATACTCACTCCGGCCTGGTCGTTGACCGTGGGCTTAGCATGACAAGCCACGCCTAGTGAGGCGGCGTGCATCATCGGCAGATCATTGGCGCCATCCCCTGCGGCAATCGTCTGCCTGTGGGGCACATCATATGCTTTAGCCAGACGCTCAATGGTTTCGGCTTTGGTCTGACCGTTGACTATGGCGCCACTGACTCTGCCGGTTAGTTTGCCATCACTGGCTTCCAGTTGATTGGCTACCGCGTCATCCAGGCCCAGTCGCTGGCATAGATAATCAGCAAAAAAGGTAAACCCGCCCGAGGCGATGGCCAACCGCCAGTTACGCATTTTAAGTTCTTTTATCAGAATCTGAATCCCCGCGGTTAACGGCAGACGATTGCGAATTTGTTCAAGCCGGGCCACCTCGACCCCTTTAAGACAGGAAACCCGCTGAACCAGACTCCGGTCAAAATCCAGTTTGCCCTGCATGGCTTGTTCGGTGACCTTTGCCACTTCTTCTTTGCGATCAGCCAACGCCGCAATCTCATCGATGCATTCGATCTGAATGACCGTGCTATCCATGTCCATTACCAGTAAGCCTGGTTCTTTTAACCTTGGTTGCTGACGCTGTATGCCCGCATCCAGATGAAACGCTTCACTGGCCTGCCCCATGCGGGCTTTTAACCGGGCTTCATCCTGAATGCTCACATCTGCCCGTAACACCGTATCGCCATAGACATTACACAGCGAGTGGCGTTTAATCCGATGGAGTATCAGACTATCGCCTAAATGATCCAGCATGCCCTCAAGCTGATGAAAATTGATGGCCTGCCCGAAGATGGTCAGCACGGCGTCACCGCAATCCTGGGTCGGAGTAACCTGTTTTTTCCACTGTTGCCCACTATAATTAAGATAAGTACGCGTTTGAAAACTTTCTAAAAGAAATTGATGCGCAAAACGTTGGTAGTCGGACATCGGTAGCACAGTCACAATTTTTCCTGTTACTGTCGGCAATAAGTGCTTCCATCCTACCTTATACCGTGGGTAAGCGAAATATACGATGGTGGATAATTTTTACCTTTACGCGCACTAACTTGTTACTATAACCCTATGATATTTATTACTATCCCTGCAGGTGTTGATGAGAACAAAGGATAGCCGGCGTAATCAGCGTGAGGCACCAGAACGATTTTTTGCCGCACGGCGGCTGATTCATACCGTGGTACTGCTGTTGACCTGCGCGCTGGCCGTCATGGCCTGGCATAAGTATCAGCAACAACAGGCCGCATGGCTGGCCCATGAAGTTAATCAGCCCTCGGCCGTGCTGGCCCGCCACTATGCCCGGCTATTAGCGCAACCGATGCAAAACGAAGATACTCAAACCATTGAACAGTCTTTAGCACTCATTACCCAGGAGCAAGGGGTGCTCAGCGCCAAAGTCTTCGATGCTCAGGGACAAATGCTGTTTAGCCGGCGCCAAGACCGTAGCAGCAAATCTGAGCGGAACTGGCCGCCGGTGGTGCATGTGGCTGACATTGTCAACCAGGCTGAGCGGGTAATTGGGTATGTGCAAATTAACAATGATGCGGCCCGGCAGTTGCGCAAACCCTATGAACTGGCGGCCATGCGTTTTGAAAGTGCGGTGATGCTGGCGATTATTGTTTTTATCGCCGGGGCGTATTGTGCGCGAATCTATTATCAGCTGAGACCGCGGCTTAGCCGCAAGCTTTACCAGTGGTTTTCAGCCAAAGAATAGTCGCTGGTAATTCGCGGTGGTTTGTCTTACCACCTGTTCCTGAGACGTTTTTAGCAACGTGGAGAGCGCCTCGGCAATTAAAGGCAACCGTTCCGGGGTATTTCGCTGACCCTGATAGCCTGCCACCGGCATGTCCGGCGCGTCGGTTTCCAGCACCATATTTTCCAGCGCTACAGCACTTAAGGCCTGCCGGGTTTTGCTGGCCCGCGGGTAAGTTATGGTACCGCCTACACCGAGTAAAAATCCTCGCTCGATATAGCTTTCGGCAACCTGCTGACTGCCCGAAAAAGCATGGATAATGCCGCCGTAGCTAAAGTTGTGCTGTTTTAGCGCCTGCTGCAGCAAATGGTGCGACTTCCGGTGATGCAGAATCACCGGGAGCTGGTACTCGGTGGCCAGTTCCAATTGCTGCGCCAGTATATCCTGCTGGACCTTCAAGGGCGTTGACACCGTGGCGTCCAGACCAATCTCACCCACCGCCACAATACTTTGATGGTGCTGTTGCAGGCAGTGTGTTAACGCGGAAAGTGCATCAGGTTGCATCGATGTATCAAAATACGGGTGCAGGCCAAAAGCCAGGTCAATATGCTCATATTGCTGCTGCAACTGGCGCTGACGCTGCCAGCCAGAAGGGGTGGTACCGGGGATCAGAAAGCGGCTGACTCCGGTGTGTTCGCTGCGCCTGATTACTGTTGCTATATCGTCGTCAAACGCCGCTAAATCCAGATGGCAATGACTATCAATCATCAGGGCATTAAACGCTGGGCGTTCCAGCCATGCTCATCATCCAGCGAGTACTCAAATCGGTCATGTAATCGGTCTTTCCCGCCCTGCCAGAATTCAATCTGCGAGGGTTTAACCAGGAAACCACCCCAGAACTCCGGCGCCGGCAGCTCGCCCTCTTTGTATTGCTGCTTTAGCTGGGCAAAACGTGCCAGTAATGCTTCTTTGTTTTCAATGGGCTGACTTTGACGAGAGGCATAGGCGGCTAGCTGACTGTCCAGGGGTCTGGAAAAAAAATACGCCGCATTATGGGTGGCCGGTAATTTTTCGGCGCGACCCCGAACACTGATCTGGCGCTCCATAAAAAACCAGGGGAAATGCAGCGACACTTGCGCATTTCCCGCCAGGTCCTGAGCTTTGCGGCTACCAAAGTTGGTATAAAACACAAAGCCTTCTGCGGTGAGTTCTTTTAACAGAACAATTCGCTGAGAAGGCTGGCCGCTGGCATCAACGGTGGCCACGGTCATGGCAGTGGGATCGGGAATATCAGCCGCAATGGCTTCATCCAGCCATTGTTTGAACAGATCCAGCGGATTGTCTGTTAATGCTTTGTTGGTCAGCGTCCCCATTGAATACTGGCGACGCATATCAGAAATAGCCATTGCCCTTCCCCTTTCACCTGCTCAGGTGGCGATGCCGCCTGCGGATTAATCTTCGCCATACCCCAGTGAACGTAACGCCCGTTCATCATCGGCCCAGCCTTGCTTAACTTTAACCCACATCTCTAAAAAGACTTTGGTATCAAACAAGTTTTCCATATCCAGGCGCGCCTGTTCGCCGATGGTTTTAATGTGTTTACCGCCTTTACCAATGACCATTCGTTTCTGGCTTTCACGCTCTACCAGAATCAAGCCATTGATTCGATACACACCATTTTCTGTCATCTTAAACTGCTCGATCTCTACCGTGGTCGAATAGGGCAACTCATCCCCGGTATAGCGCATCAACTTTTCACGAATAATTTCGGCTGCCATAAAGCGGCTGGAACGATCGGTAATGTAATCTTCAGGGAAGAAAAATTCACTTTCTGGCAAGCTCTTTTGCACCAATTCGCGCAAACCATCCACCTGCTTACCCTGCTTGGCGCTTACCGGCACAATGTGCTCAAAGCTGAATTTAGCTGACAACTTCTGCAGCTGTTCCATCAGGGCTTCTTTGTCTTCCACTTTATCAACTTTGTTGACCACCAGGTAAACCGGCAAGCCGGTCTGACGCACTTTCGTCAGTACCATTTCGTCATCATCGGTCCAGCGAGTGCCTTCCACCACCATCAGGATCAAACCGACTTCGGCCAGTGAGCTGGAGGCTGCCCGGTTCATATACCGGTTAATGGCGCGTTTTTCTTCTTTATGCAACCCCGGGGTGTCAACATAGATGGTCTGACACTGTTCTTCGGTATCAATACCTAAAATACGGTGACGGGTTGTTTGTGGTTTACGCGAGGTAATACTGACCTTTTGCCCCAGTAGCCGGTTTAACAGCGTCGATTTGCCGACGTTGGGGCGTCCCACAATCGCGACCAGCCCACAGCGGGTTTGAATATCATCTTGCTGCATTTTCTAATCTCTCAAGCATAAGTTTCGCCGCTTCCTGTTCGGCTTTACGACGACTGTTACCCGAGGCCAGCACCGGGGGATGAGCTTCAGAAATAGTGCAACTCACTTCAAAAGTCTGATCATGGTCTTTGCCGGTTATATTCACTACGGCATACACCGGCAGTGGCTGGCGACGGGACTGCAAAAATTCCTGCAGCCGGGTTTTATTATCTTTAGGGTGTTCATGGGGGTTGAGTGCTTTAATACGTTCTTCCCACAGGTTCAGTATGACCCGGCGCACGGTGTCTAACCCGGCATCCAGGTAAATCGCCCCCAACACGGCTTCAACGGCATCGGCCAGAATAGAGCTTCGGCGATGGCCACCGCTTTTAAGTTCACCCTGCCCCAGCTTAAGTAACTCACCGAGCCGGGCTTCTATAGCCAATTCTGCCAGGGTTTCGCCTTTGACCAGGGTCGAACGCATCCGCGTCAGCTTGCCTTCAGGCACATCCTCAAAAGTCTGGTACAGCGCATCTGCGATCACCATGCCCAGCACGGCATCGCCCAAAAACTCCAGCCGTTCATTATGTTGCTTAGCCGCGCTGCGGTGCGTTAGCGCCTGCTCCAGTAAACTGACATCTTCAAAGCGATAATTCAGTACGCGAGACAAATGCGCAAATTTATCGATACCCTGCATCAGTCAATGCCACCAATACGGTTAAAGCGAATGCCGGTTGGAACCCAGGTCGGAATCAGGTCTTCTGCGTTTCGCTCAAATTCAAAACTAATCCAGATCGCCACCGCCTGGCCTACCAGGTTGGCATCTGGCACAAATCCCCAAAAGCGACTATCACGACTGTTGTCTCGGTTGTCGCCCATTACAAAATACTGATCCTCGGGCACCAGCCACTGACCGCTGCGGTTACCCGGCTGAGCATAGTAACGGTCGGTTCTATCAGTACGGGTAGGATGACGTAAAATATCATGGGGTGTGGCGCCCAGGTCTTCGGTAAAACGTAGCAACGGGGCCATCCGCTGTACAAACTCGCCCCGACTCTTAAACTCCAGGGGAACCGGGCGCAGCTTGTTGCATTGTGTTTGGTTATCGCCGTTACATTTGGGTTTGATAAATAATTGTTTGTCCTGATACACCACGGTATCGCCGGGCAGTCCCACCACACGCTTAATATAGTCAATATTAGGACTTTCAGGATATTTAAACACCACAATGTCACCACGTTCAGGGGTGCCGGTTTCTAAAAATTTGTGGCGCGCTACCGGATCTTTTAATCCATAGCTGTATTTTTCTACCAAAATAAAATCGCCTACCAACAAGGTTGGCATCATCGACCCCGAAGGGATCTGAAAGGGTTCATACAAAAATGAACGCAATACCAGCACAAAGGCGATAACCGGAAATAGCTGTTGGGACGTATCGACCCAATACGGTAATTCAGGTGATTGCGTACCGGTGGCGGCGGCCTTACGTTTGGGCGCCCAGAATAATGCGTCAAGCAACCACACCAGCCCTGTCACTACCGTTAGTATAACCAGCAGGATAGAAAAATAATTGGCCATTACTTACCTACCTTCAGAACCGCAAGGAAAGCATCCTGAGGCAACTCAACATTACCTACCTGCTTCATCCGTTTTTTACCTTCCTTCTGTTTTTGCAAAAGTTTTTTCTTACGGCTCACATCACCTCCGTAACATTTTGCAATAACATTCTTACGTAGCTGCTTCACCGTACTGCGGGCAATAACATGGTTACCAATAGCCGCCTGAATAGCAATATCAAACATCTGTCTTGGGATCAGCTCACGTAATTTATCTACCAATGCCCGGCCCCGGGCCTGGCTATTATCTTTGTGGGTGATGACAGCCAGCGCATCAACACGCTCACCATTGATCATGATATCTACCCGGGCCATGTCAGAAGCCACGAATTTTTTGAAGTTGTAATCCAGTGAGGCAAAACCACGACTGGTCGATTTCAGCCTGTCAAAGAAATCCAGCACCACTTCTGCCATCGGAATTTCATAGGTAAGCGCCACCTGATTACCGTGATAGGCCATATTTGTTTGCATACCCCGTTTTTCGACACACAGGGTGATGACATTGCCCAGGTACTCCTGAGGTACCAGAATATTCGCCTCCACAATAGGTTCGCGAATTTCCTCTATATCATTTACCGGTGGCAACTTGGCCGGGCTATCCACAACGACCAACTCACCTTTGGTGTTCAGCACTTCATAAATAACGGTTGGCGCGGTGGTGATAAGATCCAGATCGTATTCGCGCTCCAGACGCTCCTGCACAATTTCCATATGCAGCATGCCCAAAAAGCCAATCCGGAAACCAAAGCCTAACGCGGCTGAACTCTCAGGTTCAAAAAACAGGGAAGCATCGTTAAGGCTGAGCTTAGATAGGGCGTCACGAAAATCTTCATAATCGTCTGAACTTACCGGAAAAACGCCGGCATAAACCTGGGGTTTAACCTTTTTAAACCCTTCCAGCATTTTATCCGCTGGATTCTTGGCCGTGGTAATGGTGTCGCCTACCGGCGCCCCCAGGATATCTTTGATACCGGCGATGACATAACCTACTTCACCCGCGCGCAGCACCCCGGTGTCTTTTTGCTTAGGGGTAAAGATACCTACTTTATCAGCCTGATGAACCTGGCCATTAGACATGATTTGAAGTTTGTCTTTGACATGCATCTCACCTTCAACGATTTTAACCAACGAGACCACACCCTGATAATTATCGAACCAGGAGTCAACAATCAGCGCCTTTAACGGTTTGTTGCGATCGCCCACCGGCGGTGGTATCCGTTTAACAATCTCTTCCAGAACATCTTCCACGCCAATGCCGGTTTTGGCCGAGCAGCGCACTGCGTCAACAGCATCAATCCCAACAATATCTTCAATTTCTTCGGCCACCCGATCAGGCTCGGCCTGGGGCAGATCGATTTTATTAAGAATAGGTACTACTTCCAGATCCATTTCAATAGCCGTATAGCAGTTGGCGAGGGTCTGGGCCTCAACGCCCTGACCGGCGTCCACCACCAGCAACGCCCCTTCACAGGCTTTTAGCGAGCGGGATACTTCATACGAGAAGTCAACGTGCCCGGGGGTATCGATAAAGTTCAGCTGATAAGTTTCACCGTTTTTGGCGGTGTAATTCAGGGTCACACTCTGGGCCTTGATGGTGATGCCACGCTCACGCTCCAGGTCCATGGAATCCAGCACCTGCTCGGCCATTTCGCGTTCGGTTAATCCTCCACAAACCTGAATAATACGGTCTGAAAGCGTGGATTTACCATGATCTATATGAGCGATAATACTAAAATTTCGTATAGCGTTGATATCGTAGGACTTTTTATCTGTCATTAAATGTCTTTTCTCAATTCGGGGACCTACTGGGGGACCTAATTGTAATTCGTTGGACTGCGCGGATTCGCATACCCAATGAGTAATGGCATGATTATATAGAAAAGGCACAAACAAAAACAGGGCGGTGAATTCGCCCTGTCGATTAATTAATTATCCCTGGTATCGCGCCTGGTGTTTTCGGTTTGGCTTTCGCCGTTCCCACTTGGCCGATTTGACACCCAGATGTTGGGCTAGTTCCCTGGCCGCTTTTGCCACGTCCGGATTATATTCACCGCTGGCCAACTTGATCACCGATTCCCCTGTTAAGCCACCGGACAACAAAAACCGGAATACTTCGTGGCCGTTCTGGTCGTGAACACGCACGGGTACCGAATCAAATTCATACGATAAACTAAAACCATTTGTAGCAAGGAAGGTTTGCACGTTGTCAGCGGTCATACATTACGAATCCAGCAACGTCAAATCTGCATCGGTCAGCGTGTATTTACCATTACCGCCGTATGCTTCTGGAATCGCCAGGGTACCCGTGGCAATAAAGGTGGTACCAGACCAAAACGCGGCATGGGTTATGGTCGTGCCGGCTGGTACGTCAAAGGTGGGTAACGTGGTGGCGTTACGGTTGCCCGATGTTGCTGCAGCAAAGGTAATACCCTTGCGAGCATACCCGCCGCCCGATACTTCGTTAAGTGTTCCAGCTGCACCAGGATCCGCGGTATGCAATGACGCGGTAACGTTGCTGATAGCATCCAGCATAATGGCTTTGCCAGCATTGGTAAAAATCATAAGGAAACCCTCGTTGTTTTCATTATTGTGGTGGTTTGTAAAATGGTGGATTGGTTGCCGGCCACATCAGCCACGCGCATTTCGTGGAATGTTTGGCCCACGTAATCAATGGCAGGTGTGCGGATCCTAAATTCCCCGTCTTCTACCGTGATCCCATTTAATAGGGTGGCTTCGTACAAAGGCTTCATCGTGCCGGCTTCAAAAATGGTATAGGCCGCCTGGCTGAATATGGCGGCATCGGTTGGCGTCCCCCGGCTATCCATTACCGGCACTTCAATCAGGTTATGGTCATTTCTAAATAACATTTAAAACCCCGTTTATTCTTGTAATGGGTGGCTGGGCGTTAAATCGTTCAGCACCAGGTAACATGGCCAGGATCCTGGTAAACACTGCTTGGCCAGCAAATCGGTATGCCTGGTACGCCAGCGGTACCGCATCGCTGTACGCCTTATAAGACAACAACGCTTTGGCCGCCGCTACCCGTGATCCGGTCGCATCTTTTCGGGCGGTATAGGTGAAGCCCCCCAGGCTGATACCAGCCAGGATCCCGTCCATTTGCTTGGTGGATAGCAGCGTGGTTTGTCCCAGGCTAATTGTTTGCAGGGTATTGGTAGATTGCTTGGTGGCGCTTGCGTTGGTCACGACCACGCCATTAACAGCCAGGGCGCCCAGGTGAATTTCAATACTGGACGCGGTGAACGTGGTAACGGCATAAGCGCTGGCATTGCCTGGGCCGCCTGTGCTTTTTTGGCCTGGGTGCCAGGTCGTGGAATAGCTCAAAACGCCCAGGCTGGCGGTGGTGGTTTTTGTGCCTGGTCCAGTGGTCGTGCCCTGGGCAAACGTGGCCATGGTGGCGTTACCCGTTTTCGTTCCTGGTGCCGTGGCCATGCCCTGGGCTGGTGTTACCAGTTTGGCGGTCCCCGTCTTGGTGCCTGGGCCAGTGACCGAACCCTGGGCGGGGGTGGCCAGCGTAGCGGTACCTGTTTTTGTACCTGGTGCCGTGGCCATTGCCTGGGCTGGTGCGGTGGCGGTAGCTTCGCTGGCTTTACGCCCTGCGGTTGCTGTGTTCCCTACTCCAACGGCGAATCCATCGCCCCCGGTGGTTTTGGTTGCGTCGGTATAATAGGCGCTGATAGCGTGTGAAATGGCCAGGGCCAGGGCGATTTTGCTGCCTTGCGTACCAGGGAAAGCCGCCCCGGTTGCCAGCAACGCCCCGGCGTATTCTTCCGGGCCCGCTGCCAGGTCTTCGTAATAAACCCACTGGCTGTTATCGGACGGGAACCCAATCAACGTGCCATGATTGCCGCTTACTTCTTCGTGTAATATCGTGCCAGTACCGTTTGATAAGCTCGGGTTAAAGCTTAATGTCGGTATGCCGTTTACGGTTAACGAAAGGCTTTTTATATCAAAGTTAGATTGGGTGTTACTGTCGTACCGCCCGATCTGGTCAATGGTAAAGCTTCGGGTATGGCTGGTTGTGCCTTTGCTTACAAAGCCCAGACCTTGATCCACAAAGGCTTCAAAAACACCAGAAACGCGCACCATTCGGATTTTGAGCCATTCCCCCGTTGGTAGGTTAGGGCTGAAGGATACGCCCCCGCCCGCCGCCGAAATATAGTTTTGACGCATCCACATTTGGTGGCCGTTAGTGCCGCTGTAGTTAAAAAACGTGTTCTTCCACCCATTGCTATGGTTCGACCTGAAAAAGAAATCAACGTTTAATTCAAAGTCGTCATTTGAAGCAACGTCAACCCGACTTGTAAGATCGACTTGTTGGTTTGGGAATGAAAGGTAATACGCCACTATTGAATCACCCCGTAAGGATCATCAACCAGCAAAGTGGCATAGTCACGGGGTACCTGGGCAACGTATGTACCCGCCGCGCTGATTACATCAAAGCCCGCTACACGCTGTTTTACGGTTTCAAATTCAACGTACACCTGGGGCCGGTGTGGCTCTGTAACCGCCGTGGTCGTGACTTGTAGCCACCCTTTACTAACGGGCACCTTCTTAACTGGGCACGTCCCGGTTGCTTTCAGGAAGTCGTACAGCGTGGCGTTTTCGTAGGGCAAATAGGTGGTATTGCTGTAATTGATGCATTCATCAGCAAATGCCTGGTTAACTGCGCCCACCGATACCAGCAACGAAAGCAAGCCCTGTTGCAGCAATCCCACTGGGTGGGAATTCATTAAATTGAATTCTTCCACGCCCGATAGCACCGCCAGGTAAAAACCTTTTGCTTTTTCGTCGGTTGAACTTTGCAGCGTGGTTACGCAATCATGCTTAGTTAAGAAGGTAACAACCATATCGTGCGATATCATGCGTTCGCGTGGTGCCTGGTAAAGCTTGGCGTCTTCGAGCGTGGCAAACTCTGCTAGTTTCATCATCGCTTATACCACTGGCACAAGTTCAGGGAACCGGATCCGCAAATCTTCGTAAGCGGCCAGGATCAGTTCATCGCCGGCAATCTCTGCCGGGGGACTCATCCGCATATAAAAGCTGCGCCCCTCGGGGATATAGCAAATCATGGGGCTGCCATTGTTAAAGTGTTCAACGCTGGCAAATACACACGCTGAGTAAGAGCAATCACGGGCACCACCCACCATGCGGCGTTTACGCTCCATACGTTCTTCGCCGTTGTCGTTCACCAGTTGCGCGTCCACGGTTAGTTCCGTACGCGATGAATCCATGACAGATTCCACGTACACCACGCAATCATCCATCTTTAAACCGTTTTGAAGCACTAAAGAGCCGCGTAATAATTCCATCAATATTTACCCCTGTTGGATGGTCGGAATTTCTGCCAAAGATATCAGTTGCCCTTCCAGTCTAATTACCCGGAAAATGGCCTCGTCTGCACATTCGGCAAGAAACCCGGTCATGGTTTCGGTGCCCTCTGCCAGTGCGGACGTGGCCAGGCTTTCAACTTTGCCCACGGTTTTAACTGGCTTTGCGCCTACCATGAGTGGTTCGCCGGTGGTGCGGTCCACAATGGATGAAGTGGCTTTAACGTTTATCTGGTCTATCGTCCCGTCCTGGTTCAAATCTTCTTCAAACTGCGCCAGGCTAACGCGGATAACCTTCCCGGTATGGCGGCCCGCTTCGATTTCAAAAACCCGGTCTATGGCCGTTTTCCACGGGGCTTGTTCTTGAGTCAAAGGAAAATACAATAATTCACTCATTGGTCTGGCTCTCTGCTGTTATTTCTTCTGCATGGCGTTATGCGTCACCATGCGTTTGTTTTTATCATCGCCGCCCAGGAACGAGATCCCGCCCAGGCTCAGACGTACCACTGGCTGTTCTGGAATTAGCACCAAATCTTTTACCGGGGACCATGACAGCTGCCCGTCAATCTCCACCTGAATAACTTCGCCCATGGCGTTGATGGCTGAGTATGTCGAACCGTCTTCGCGGTCAATAGGGGTAAAACAGGAAACGGTTTTACTGTGGCCACTTTCGGTGGTGATTTTTACAACGTCCTGGATATGATGGGAAACGGCGGTAACTGTGGCTTTGTGGCCGCGGTTGGCGGTGATACCGTCTATCACATCACCCACTTTTACGTCCCTGGCCTGTAGCGTGTCAGTTAGCCAAACATCAGCATGGGGGCATTCGTTAATTGGCGGGGTTGTCGTGCCACCACCATCAGACGGGGTGCGTATAGAGCCGATATAACGGCGGCCCGTGGAACGAACAATGTTATTAAAACCGGATGCTGTAACCTGCTTATAGGACACGCTGCCACCCAGGTAAAAGGGATCATCGCAATAAACGTAATACGTGGTGGTAAATGACAACCCGGTAATTGATCCCGAATTGTAAGAAATATCATCCTCGGCCATGTAAATGGTGTGCGCGGCAACTGAGATTTTTGCCGATGTACCGTTATCACTGGCCGATAGGGGGTTATCGTCAATAGCCGCCGATGCCCCGGCGGTATTCACCATGGGCAATAATCGTTGCTGTATCAGGCGTCCGGTAGTTAACGGCGGTACGTACGGGCTGGGGTAATCGTTGCCGTTCTCGGTTGCCAGCTCCACCATCAAATCTGAAATGACCAGGGCCCGGCCCGCGCCCGTGTCGATATCAATCCGTAAACAGGCTGTGGTTGACTGGTCGCTGCTGCTGATTTGAATTGAAGTCCACACGCGGCCATACGATTGGGCGCCTGGTGATTTCCAGGTACCCGCGTAATGGTTGCCGGCGCTGGTCTTGATGTAAAACGCACAATCAAACGCGGCGTAATCGGAATTGTTCTTAACCAGGGCGCTTACAATATAGCGTTTGCAGGGGTCGATCTGCATATTGTAATCGGTGCTACTTTTAGCAAAATAAACGTATGCATCTGCGCCCGTGGCCACCAATGAAACGTGGTTGCCCCCACCAAACCCGCCGTACTTATAGCCGGTAATGCCGGTGGTCATTCTTGAAGACGTACCCAATGGCACACCACTTGGTGGATCGTAATACTGGGGCGGTAGGAAGTTTAAGCCACCACCACTGAAATTACGGTAATCATCGTCCGGGCGCATTGATGTAATGCGGTTGTTGGCCCGCCCGTCTATGGTCGAATCAGAAATGTACCTGGCGTTGGTATCGCCGGTGAATCCCAGGCCGCCCAGGCTCACAGAACCGCCTCCGGCGTTGTTAATGTTACCGTTTGAACTAATGGTAATCTGGCTGTTTTTATAGGTCGTATCAGGGCGCAACGCGGTTACACGGTTATTGGCCCGCCCGTCTATGGTTGCATCAGATATGTACCTGGCATTTGAATCACCACTAAAGCCAATACCGGATAAACTGACCTGGCCACCGCCGGCGTTAGCTAATAAGCCGTTGGAACCGATAGTAATTCTACTGTTTTTATATGTTGTATCAGGCCGTAATGAAGACACCCGCCCATCAGATCGGCCATCCAGATAAACGTCCGATAAATACCTGGCGTTAGAATCCCCACTAAACCCAATGCCCGATAAGCTAACCTGGCCGCCGCCGGCATTGGCCAACAGGCCATTGGATCCGATACTGATTTGGTTATTGCGCCAACCTGCTTCTGGCCGCAATGATGTTACCCGCGTATCCGATCGCCCATCCAGGTAAAAGTCCGATAGGTACCGGGCGTTAGTGTCACCACTGAAACCCAGGCCGCCAAGTGTAGCCTGGCCACCGCCCGCGCCCATTAGGGTACCATTGCTGTTGATTGTTACCGCGGTGTTGGCAATCGCGTTATCACTGTAATCTGTTTGGTCTGCTGAACCAAAGAACCCGATCACCACACCATCAATTTGGTATTGCTTGCCCGTGGCGCCACTGTTAGCAAAGTCTAACCGGATCTTGTATACCGTGCCGTTTAACCAATCGTCTGCCTGGTCCGCGTCCCGTAGATCAAATACAAGGTAGGTCCATTCGCCTTGCTTGTAGCGGTGGGACCTAGACATTTTATAACTTTCTGTAAAGGATTTACGGGCCGTGGTCTGCCAGTAAATGGCCACGCTGGTATTGTGGCTAGGGCTTTGGCAACGAACCCGAACCCTGATTGCATAGCTGGTTGCGCCTGGCACACTGATAACGGGGCTTTGCATGTACGGATCGTCTGTGGTGGCCACAAACGTAACCTTTGCAGTGCCCGCCGAATAAGCCGAATAGTTGTAAAGTGTCCAGCCCTGCAAGCCAGAACTAAACCCCCACATTTGGCCCTTTTTGCCGGCGATATCACCAGGGGTTAATCCTTCTTCCCCGCGTTTTGCCTTGCTGATGTTCCACTCTTTTACCAGGCTGGTGTACCCGCTCCTGGTCGCGGTAACAGTTACGATCCCTTCATCAATACTCATTGCCGTTACGGATATTACGCCGCTGTCCAGGGTCGTGGTTATACCTGTGGTGGCGCTTCTGATAATGGTCCATTGGCTGGTTTCATCGTTACCGCCGCGAAGCACTTTTACCGTGCTGCGGTAAGGATACGCGCCCCCGTCCCCATACATATCTGTGGGTATGCTGGTGTTTTCGTTGGATAGGAAGATATTCAGCCCGTCTTCACCATCAACACCAATCTGGGTGGCAATGGCCGGGGTAGACCAGGCCGATTTTGTATAGTTTGAACTGGCGCTGGTCTTGTAATAGCGGACCGTGGATTTGTATTCGATGCCCACGCCC
This sequence comes from Salinimonas marina, assembly GCF_015644725.1. Lineage (NCBI taxonomy): Bacteria > Pseudomonadati > Pseudomonadota > Gammaproteobacteria > Alteromonadales > Alteromonadaceae > Salinimonas > Salinimonas marina. Next base: position 1,179,197 of record NZ_CP064795.1, on the reverse strand, counting down.
ATGTACGTGCTTTTGTCGGTCCAGCCCGTGGGTACCGTTTCAGTGGTACCGTTAAAGCTTCCGCCTGTGGGCGCTGCTGGTGCCCCGCCAGACGTAACCACTTTAAAGATGGTTGAAACGTAAGCCCCGTCTGTACCATCAAAGTAATCGGTATTCTTCTGGGGCGTGTAACCGTCCGCGCCATCGTAAACCGTCACCACGTCACCGGCGTTGTTGTTGATGGTATAGGTACCATTGCCATTGTCGGTAATGGTTGGGATCGGCTGGCCGGTTTTGTCATAGAACGTTACCTGGCTGGCGCCGTTGTTTACGGTAAATGTGCCGTTGCCGTTATCGGTAATCGTTACGCCGGCGCCCACGTTAAACACATCGGTAACGGTAAAGGTTACAAACTTCTCATTGGACCATCGGCCATTGATGCCGCGGGCTTTGATGTACGCACCATAGGATCCGGTTGCCAGTCCTTGTAAGTTAATCTCATTGGTGTTGCCGTTTAACTTAATATTGTACCGGGTGGTACCAGACGCACTGGCCAGCTGTACGGTATAGGTGGCCAGCTGCGCGGGGCTTTCTGACTCAATCGTCAGTACACCAATACGCCAGGAATCATCCGGGGTGCCGGTGAACGTAGCCCCTAGAATATCGCCTGGTTTGCTGTTGTCAGGTTTTACAAACGTGGGTTTTGCCACTGCCTGGTAAATGTTATCCGTCCAGATTTCGGGATAATCCACCAATAGCGTTAACTGGGTGGTCTTCTTAGCCGGGTTAAACCGCCAATCCTGGACAACAAACACCTGGTTTAAATTCTCATTGTCCAGGGTCACGCGAACGGGTGCGCCAGGGTGAAGCATAAGGCCCACGGCGCCCACTTCCATTTCAATGACAAAGGCGGCCCGCTTGCGTTCCAGGTAGTTTTTTTGCAGCCGTTGGGCGGCGGTAACTGACGTGGTAAACGGCATTTTTACTTCTGATTCCAGGTAAATACCGTCTTCTGCCTGATAGGCGGGTACCGTTACAATCGGGCTTTCCGACATAGCGTAACCGGCATCCGGTGAACAAAAGGATCCCCGTACCGCGTTGCACTTCTCCCGTGTTGGCGGGTTTGGTCTGAACGTCACCTGGCCCACCAGGTCTTTTTCGGTAAGCGTGAGTGTTGGGATCCCGGCATAGCCGCCGGCCACCAGGGAAACCAAACCGCCCGCCCGGTAAACCCGACCACTACAGGCGTTTAATATCGTCTGTAAAACCTCTGCCCCGCCTTCGTCATATTCAAACGTGCCATTGCAGGTGTACCGCTTTTCGTACTGAGTAACGCCGGCATCATCTAAGAACGGCACCAGTTCATCACACCGTTCCGCCTGGCGCATGATTTCAATGATATTAAACCGGCTCAGTGGTACCGGCTTGTAACCGAAAAACCGCATGTAATCCAGGGCGCACAATATCGGGTTATCTGACCAGGCCCAGGTTGATTCTGTATCCGCTCGCTGGGTACCGTTGCCACCCATGGTGGTGTCCTTGCGGGGTCGTATACCTTGCGGCCCTTAACGGTAAAGGTAACTTTGCGTAAACCCTGGGCCAAAGTTTCTGGGTCAATAGGTACCTTTACTGCAGCGTACGTAATGCCATGGCCAATGTGATTGGCCCCAAAGCCTGTAATTGTGCTGGTTAATAGCGAATTGGCCGTGGTCTGTCCGCCCAGGTGAAAGCCGCTAGTGGCATTGGCCAGGCTTGCCGGCTTGCCGTTTACTTCGTACAGGGCCGCCGATTCGCATTTATGCCCAGCCAGGGCCACGCCCATAACGTGGTATTGCTTGGCATCATCCCCGAACCCGTCTTTAGCCTTACCATAGGCAAACAGGGTACCGCCCACCACCACGGTACCGTAAATACCCCGGCGTGGTGAAATGGCGCTGGTGATAAGTGACTGGGCGCGTTCCACATCATCCCCAGGGTTCGGGATCTCGGGCTTCATGGCATTAGTTAACGCAATGGTACCCAACCCCACGGCTAGACCAATTACCACGGATGAAGCCGTGATACCGGCAACGATCCCCGACGCTACTGCTATGGCTACTGGTGGCATCTTCTTATAATCTCCAAACTGCTTTTGGTGGGGTGTGGATAGGTAGCAATCCCGTTGGGCCTGGTGTCCAGATTGCGTTTGATTGGAATATGGCGGCGGTATCGCCCTGGTCTGTTTCTACCAGGCACAAATCACCATCAGACAAATAGCCCACTTCATGGGGTGGCCCTAGTTGGGCGTTTAACGTGGCTTGGATAGTGCCGGCGCCGTAACGTTTTAAAGACCTGGCGGCCCCCAGCTGCGTGGTGTAGGTGCCGCGAAATGGGGCGGCGTAGTCCTGGCCGGTTATCAGCTGCACCGCATCCGCGGCAAACAGACAGCAATCGAATTTACCCCATTCAAAGGGGCGGTCCATGTTGTCCAGGATCAGGCGTGTTAAGGCCGTGGCCCAGTTTATTTTACGCACCTGGGTTATCTCCTTAACATCATGTTGCCGCCGCCTGAACGGCCAGCACCGCCGATACGGGCGTTACCGATATATCGCCCGCTGATGGAATCATCAATACCCTGGGCCAGCTGGTCTACCTGGCTAAAAATCTCATCGCCTGGGTGTAACGCTTGCTGGCTGGCGTCTGTGTACTTGGCGGCAAACGCGGGGCGGCCCCAGGTTTCAAACCAGTCAGACAACGCCACGGAAATGAAATTGGGCTTACCTTTTTTCAGGTTGTAGTCTGCAATATCCCCAGCAAAAAGCAGAGCCGTAGCGCTGATACGCCGGTTTTCATCCAGTGAAGCCAGGAACAATTCGCCCTCGTAACCTATGGGGTTATCATTCATTGCTGCAGCAAACGCGGCGTAATCATCTACCTGGATCCCCAGGGAAAGCCGTTTGGCGGACGTGCTGCCATCTTCGGACAGTGTGGAAATACTGCCCAGGCTACCCACGCCCAGGTATGTTTCGCCGTTGTATGTCTTCTCACCGATGCCTGAATGGATCCGAATCGGTCCGCTGGGAAATGCCAGGCGCAATAAATAAATCAGGCGCTTGGGATCCGTATTCGTAAGCATGGTGGTTAAAGTGGTGTCGGAAAATCTCATGGCCTTAAAGCCTCTACAAAGGACAGGGACATATCACGCGCACCCAGGCGGGTACGCGAAAAGGTCGGTATTGAAGCCGGGGTTTTGAGCATAAATGTACCGTAGGGGTCTGACTTAATCAGGGCGGTACCGCTTACTGGTCGGGTTCGTAGCTCTGGGGTAAATTTCAGCGTGGCTTTGCCGCTGCTGTTGGCGGTGGCGTCCTCGGTCAGTTCATACAAGAAACCATCCAGGGTGAAGCGGTCCCCGGCTGGGGCAATGGCCTTGCTTGCGGTGGCATTCTTGATAGCCAGGATTCGCCCGTCCTGGTTGGCACCATCCACCTGAATGGTACCGCCCCAGGATCCTAAGTTTTCATGCGCTGAATCACGTAGGTAAAACCGGCCATAGTTAACGTGTTTGTTTAGAAACGTTCTAAAATCCCGGCTCTCTGCCTGGGTCAAAAAGAACCATTCCAGATCCGCTTCCCACTTCTCGCCGGGTTCTTCATAAACGGTTTCAACGTTATTAAATGGGTTATAGGTAATCTGTGCCATGGGCACCACCCGAAACCCACTACGGCTGGGGGTGGTGCTGGGAAAGTGTAGAAACATTACGCGGCCATACCTCGGTTGTTTAGCTGTCTATACAGTGGGCCCCCGTTTGCAAAATCATCGGCAAGCTCCAAACGCATACGCTGGGTGGCGGCGTCCATCACATCACTAATGGATTGTTCGGTACCTTCGCTCGCGCCCCGTGCATCTATCGTTATTTTGTTCTGGATCGTTACCTGAGTTGTACCCGCGTTTTGTGCATTCCCGGCGCCCTTGGCGTAGTCCACCATGTATTCAAAGTTGTCTGCCTGTTTGGGGTTTAACACCGTTTCACCCCGTTTCAGCATCCAGGTACCTTCATTGCTGCCTGGTATCTGGCGGATACCATCGTGGGCCTGGCCCTGGAAGTTGGTACCCCGAAGCGTTGACATCACACTGGCACCCTGGGCAACCGTGGTGGCAATTACCGGAATGTTTTGTGGAAAGCCCAGGGAAATGGCTTGGCTAATACCGTTTTGAATGGCAATGATTGATGATGCAATGCTAAAAGCTTTGGATACCGCAAACATGGCCTTAAACGCGGTGGATTGCTCCCCGCCAAAGGTCTTGGCCATATCAGCAAGGCCACCAAATAACATGCCGTAGTTGTTCAGGGTGCCCATGGTTTGGGCTGCTTCCAGCTGGCGTATTTGGTCGTTATAGCTGTTGGTGATCAGCTGCTTGTTGCGTTGATATTCTTCCTCGGCTATCAGCTTCTGGTCATACGCGCCCTGGTTGAGTATTGACAGTTCATTGTGGTGGGCCAGGATTTGTTCACGCTCGGTACGTAATGCGCTGCGTAACTGCTCCACGTTTGATTCGGTGACTTTGGGCCCACTGCCCCCGGCGTTTGCTGCAGGATCCTTTTTAACGCCGGCATCGCCCAAATCAAACTGTTTGCGGGCGGCTTGCACCGACTCCCACTTTTGGCGTAATTCTTCTGCCTTGGCGCTCTCCTGTTCGTACGCTTCCAGCTTCACGTCCCTGGCGTCCATAATGTCGGTAATGGTGGCCATACGGGCTTGGCGGGATGCGGCGATCTGGTCCTCGGCTGCTTTAAAGTAGGCATCGGTCATTTGCTGCGCGGCTTGGTCTGCTGCCTTATAGGCGGCATCGGCGTTGTATTCCTCGTCTGACCAAAACACCATGGCGCTGGCCATTTCCTTGGACCAGATTTTGGTTTTCTCGACCAGCTGCGCCAACTTTACGGCCACCACTTTCACAATGGCCCCGCCCACGGCTGCGCCCACGTCTATCAGGCTGGCAAACTCCACCGTTGCCAGTTCGATAAACGTTTTAATGTTGGTTGGCAGATAACGAAACGCATCAATAATTGATTGGGTCCACTCACTGGATGAATCCGAAATGGCATCGGTAAACATGCCTGTGTATTCGGTTATAAAGTCCAGGGCTTGGATCCAGGCATCGGCCACATAATCAAACTGACTTACCCAGGCGGATAATTCTTGCTGGATTTCGCCGCTGCTTATCATGGCGGTTAATTCGTCTAGGGCCACCTGGGCGGCACCTAAGCTGCTGGTAATAGCTTCACCCACGCCGGCATCACTGATGGAATACCAGAACTGGTCCCATGATATGGCGGTACGGTTTATTTGGGCTTCCAGGGTTTTAGCCTGGTTGGCCATGGCGTTGCCAAATTCATTCTGGCCCATTGCCTGTAGATAGCTTTCAATGGCGGCGGCATCGTTTTGGATCGTGGTTTTCACGCCCCGAAAGGTAAAGGTTACTTTGTCCCCTTCGGCGCTCGACTTAATACCAAACTCTTTTAAACGCTCAAATTCCCCGGTTGCGGCATCGGCCACCGCTTCCACAAAATCAATGGTGCTTTTGCCTGTCGCGGCGGCAACGTTGCCATAGGCGGTTAACGCTTCTTTGGATGGATTCAGGCCCAGGTTAACCAGGCGGGTAAAGGCGGTGGTTACGTCCCCCACGTCCTGGCCAGTGGCTTTGGCATAGTCAGTTAGCACGGCAAACGCGGCTTGCTGGCGCTCCATCGTGCCTGTGGCGGTTAATAGTTGCGCTTCCAGCTTTTGGTATCGCTTGGTAACGTCCACAAGCTTGGCGGCGGCTTGTTGTCCGCCATACGCTGCAGCCAGGAAACCCGCGGCCCGTTTGGCTGATGCGCCCAATTTATCCAGGCTGCTTTCTGCTTTTTTGGCTTCGCCTGAAAGTTTCGATGCGTCACCGCCAAAGATTACGCGAAAATTAAACGCCATGGTGTGAACCTCATTTGTTATTATTTTTCTTGTTCAGTTCGGCGGCTGCGGTCTTGCCCAGGATCCGCAATTTCGCGTAATCGTCTGGGGTGTAACTGCGCCCACTCATCTGGGCATCGTAGTAAATCGCCTTGATATCCAGGCCCTTAAACCAGTGGCCATGCACATCAAATAAATCGTCTACGTCTAAGAACCACCCCACGGCGGCCCAGTTTTCGGCCAATACTTCAAAGTGGTCAGGGGTTGAATCAATCAGGTATTCATCAATCTGGGCGGGGGTGAAACCAAAGGCGGCATATTCCGCCCTTAGTTCCTTTTCATCTTCTGCGCTGATAGGGGTCCCGTTAGCCCAGTAACGGGCGGCGCTGATTAGTTTTTTGACGCTACTCCGCTGGCTGCTTCACCGTAGGCGCGGAAAATGGCCGTACGGATAAACGGGTATTGGCAAAGCTCCTTGATCACGTCCAGGGAATATTCCAGTTCTTCGCCGGCTTCATCCGTCAGGCCGTGCCAGCCTTGCACCAACTCGCCTAACATCGCCGCGTCGTCTTCTGCCGTTCTCAGCAACTTGTCGTATTCAGCCTGGGGCAACAGTTTAAATACCGCGGTGAATTCGTGGGTATCGGTCTTGCCACCGTCAGCGGGGACCTGAACCTTTACCGGCCATTCCAGGCGGTTGATTGTTTTAACCATCTTAAACATGGGGATCCCCTTACTTCGTGGCCATGGTGTAATCAGAACCGATAACCCAGAATTCCAGGCTGTACGTGTCGCGTCCGTCTTTGCTGTCGTATGCCGGGCGTTTCAGCTGGATTTTAGGTAATTTCAATTCCAGGATTTTGCCGGCCGTGGTGCCATGGGTCAGCGTAATGGCCAAATCGGTATGGTTCAGGGCTTGCGTGAATGGATCCAGTTCGCCCAGGCTTGGCGCTTCAATCACCACCTTACCTTCGGGGGTAAAATCAGTGATATAAACCCGTTCTTCCTTGGTGTTCTCGTCATAGGAAACGGCCACGTTATCGGACATTTCCAGCGATAACATTTTGTATTCGGTGTTACCGATTTTAAACGTGGTGTAGGTCGAACCGACTTTTAACGGTTCCTGGAAGCCTGAGAAATCCGGGCTTGATGGCATGGCAGACGATACGATACCGCCATACAAACCGGTGATTTCGGTTTCAATGGTAGGGATCTGGTTTACTTCTGCCTTAAATGAAGTGGTTGCACGGGCACCGGTGATTTTGTGTAAGGCACCATCTTTGTAAACGTAAAAGGTTACGTCTTTTTCGCTGTTGTCCGTGATCTTAGAATAGATGGCACCGCCCGCGCTGGCTGTAGCATTCCAACCGCCGGCAACTAATACCGGATCGTACGCCGGTTTGTTTGCAGCAATGCCCGCCGCGGTCCATTCCACGCTAGCGGTAACTTTAACCCGGTTGCCCACTAACAAACGCTTACTGTTCCCCAGGTCCGGGGTGTCCAATTCGCGGTCTAGGTCTTCACCTTCAATTGGGGTGATTGTCAGGCCCTTGGTTCGCATGTAAAGCGCTGTCCCTGCTGCGATGGCATCCACGCCATAAGCGCCGGTGTTTATTGCAGCGGCCAATAGTTTTTTTCTTGTAAGGCGGCTCATGTGTATTACTCCGTTGTTTCTCGATAGCTGGTTGTGTAGGTTTCCATCCAGAATGCCCCGCCCTGGCCAAAGGTGATTAATTCACCTTCAACAAAAGCGATTTCGTCCGTGCTGGGGTCTGGCGTCCATCCGATCAGGTTGCGGCGTACCGTCCGGTAAATGGTCTGTAGGCGCTCGTTTACATTGCGCCCCAGGGGATCGTTTAACGCTCGCACGGCCACAATCACCCCAAACGCAACCACCACGGTTTGGTCCGCGGCGGTGGTGTAGATAAATTCGCCGTTGCCTTGCTCGCTCATCGGCACGACAAAAGCGGTATCCTGGCGTACCAGGCCATTAGCAATAACGGTTTCCTGGTCCACTGCAGTAATGACCTGGCGGAATAGGGTTTGGCCCTTGTGGGTCAGTGTGGCCAGGTGATTTTCAATATCTGAGTAATTCATTTGTTCCCCGTCTGCTGTTTCAGGTAGGCCATGTAAATGTTGTAAATCATCTGCTTTTGCGGGGCTTCGATACCCATGAATGGGCGGGGATGAATGTTTACCGTTTTCTTGTGGCTTTTCACGTTGGCCCAAACCGGGTATTTAAGCTTCTTGCCCCAGGCTTTATTCACCAACTTGGTATGGGCGGGAACCGTCACGGTCATGGTGCCGCCAAACTGGTGGCGCTTGGCGTATTTAACATTGGTGCCCACTTCCACCGCGGAATTGCCCACCATTTTCATGGTTAGGCTGGACCGTAGGCGGCCCGTTAACACCAGGGGTTTACCTGGTCGGTGTGATAGGGGTTTCCAGCTGCTACCGTCTGGGGCTCGGGATAACTTAAATCCCATGCGAAAATCGTTTAACAGGCGGTTGCCCACCCGTTTATAAAAGTCTGGCCCTGCCTTAACGTTTTTAATGGCTTTCATTACCTTCTGGTAATCAGTCTCAATAACCTTAATTGGCGGCGTGGCCATGCGTTAGAATCCCGTTAAAGTGTCACGGGTAAAAAGGCGGCTGCCGCGTCCTGCGACTACGGCAACCTTTAAAGATGAACCCGCGCCGGCTTCATCAGCACCCAGGCTGGCTTTATTATTGGCAATGTCTTTTAGCCAGCTTATACGCTGGTTATAACGTCCTTTTACTTCGTCTGTTGCCTGGTGTGCGTACAAGTAATACCTGGCCATATCGCAAACCGCCGCTGTAAGCACCGCTGGCACGTTTTGAATGGGTAAACCGTACCGTTGACCTAAGTAGCTGTTAACCTCTGCGTGGGCATCGTCCAGGGCGGCGATAACGCGGATTTCATCAACTAACCCGGCTAGCTCTCCCGGTGCGACTTGCTCCAATTCATAAACGCCGTAACGCTCAATCAAATTCTGGCTGGTTGCGTATGTCATGCATTACCCTTTTGCAGTGGTCTTTTTGGTTGCCACTTTCACTGTGGCGGCGGCCACGGTTTCTTCTGCCTGGTCTGCGTGTGCAATTGCATCAGCGGCCACCAGGTCTTTGTAAACTTCGGCTGATACGTCAACAGTGGCGCCTACTTCCAGGCGCTTGTTATCAATGCGTACCGCTCGGGTAATCGTTACTTTTTGCATGGTCTTATCTCAATGGGTGAAGGAAATCAGGGCGCGGGGTGCGCCCTGGCTATGGCTTAAACAACACCCTGCAGGAAGAAACCAGCTTCTTTGCTGATCAGCACTTCCTTAACAGAATCACCCACGGTCACACGCACACCACCACGGATCCCGACTTCGCCGGCGCCCAGTTCTTGACGTGCTGCTACTTTGCCGCCCCACTCTGCTGTAAGCATGAATGTCAGATCATCGCGTAGCTGTGCCATTGGCTTTTGGTAAATCAGTGAAGCACCGCCAGACCATAACTGTGTCAGGGTCATAGGCTGCCCCTTGCGGGCTGCGTTGAACTTGCTTTCACCGACCACGATTTTTTCCAGGCCGAATAATTCGCGGATAAAGTTCAGTGGTACCAAACCTTCATCACCTAGCGAGCCGTTGTACGCTTTGATGATTTGCGGGTTTTGACGCAATGCCCACGCTTCGGCGCGGCCCAGTACCATGATGTTTGGTGTAACTAACATCGAATTCATGGCGTCAACGATTTGGGCAATCGGTTTAGACGTTGAAGCGGTCCACTTATCGCCAGCGGTGATTACTTCGCTGTTGGCGTAGTTGGCGGCACTCATCACGCGATCAGCAACACGCTTTTCACGGTCCAGGGCTACCAGTTCAGACAGCTTGGAAGTGGCCATACCTTCTGGGTCAAAGGCTGGGTGGTTTTGCGCTTTCATCACGTCTTCGTATGGGATTAGATCAGACAAGCCGTAATCTTCTACCGCGTCATTTTTCTGGGTCGCGGTGAATTCCACATCATTGGTGCGCGAACGGCGGCCGACTAATGTGTTAGGAATGGTAAAGGTTTCTTCTGGGTTGTATTCGGTCCACTTAAATTCTGCGGTACCGCCAGTGTCTGCCCGTGGTGCTACTTCGTCAGCGATGAAAGCGCTGTTTCTCACACCAATAGCAATAGCCGTTAGGCGTGATTCAGGTACAAATGGGGTCATTTACTTAACCTTCTTATTATTGTTTGATGATTTCAATTTCGATGATATCGCCCGCGGCATTTGCCGCTTGCAACGCCCGTCCGATCCGCTCGTCAGATTCGACGCCAGAGGTAACAACCTCGCCCTGGGCATTCACTGTTAGCCATGCCATTTTGGCGATAGCTGCACCGGCTTTAACTTCCACAATACCGCTGAAAGCCACATCAACACGGGCGCCCACCGGAACGTCTGCTGGTTCTACTGAAACGCCAATTAGTGGATCGGTAACGGCGTTGGCCATTTCCACTTGGTTATCACCCGCGGACGTGCAAACCACGGTAAAGCGTGGGATTGCGGTTGCGGCGATAAAGGTTTTTACCAGTCCTGCATTGCTCATTAATGGATTACTCCGCTTGTTCTAGTTGTTGTTTTTGGACAGCATTCACCGCCTGGGAAATGTGAATTACCCGGCCCTGTGCTTTCTCTGCTTCCTGAAATTCAAGGGCCTTGGCTGCCAGCTCTTGCGCGGTGAATGGTTTGGCTGGGATACGTTCGCCGGCGGATTGCTCTTTGAAATCAACCGCGGACTGGGTACCCAAAAAGGTGATCAGGGCATCGGCGCCAGTGGCCTGGGTTTTCTCGTCACCTTCGCCAAATTCAAACATTTGTGCGCCGGCTTCCATCGCTTCGCAAAATGCCAGGGCCTGGGCTTTGTTGCCGCTGGCCAGCTTTCCGTCTGCAATCAATTTATCTAGGCCGGCTTCAATTGCCTGGGTGCGAATCGCTTTTTTCTGCTCTGCAAAATTGGCGTTGTCAGTTGTCAGCTGGGCATTGGTTGCGGTTAAAGTTGCGTTGTCTGCTTGCAGCTGGGCAACCTGGGCCTGTAGTTCTTCAAGTGTCATTGGCTCACCTGTTTGGTTTTCGTTGTAGTTGTGGGGTAAGAATGGTTCGGCGTTTACCGCCTTGTGTTTGGCGGCGTCTTGTAGATCCTGGATCACGTAATCCGGTACCACGGCGTCTGCTTCTTCACGGCTGAACTTATCAATTAGGAATTCACGCAAGCGCTTAAACACGCCGCCGATCCCGTCCAGGGTGATTGCATCCGCCAGGCTTTCTTCAAAGTTCACGATCAGGCTGTCGTGATCTTCATCTTCGGCAAACTCGGCACCGCGCAACCCTTTAATGGCTGGCGGTTGTGCGCCCAGGAAACCTACGTGGCGCAAATACATTGCACCAGGCTTGGGGTTTCCTGGGTGGTCTGGCATGTACCAGCTGGCCGATACTTTCTTGAAAGCTCCGTCTTTGACCATTTCGGCAAAGTCAGCGTTTACCTGGTGGGGTACCGCGTCCACATGGCCGTTAACCACGTCTAAAGATTTCACCCAACCAAACGCGGGGGCATTGTCTTTAGGGTGGCCAATTACCAGGGGGCTTCGTGTAGGGCGGGGTCGTACACCTCGGCGGCATTTGCAAGGTCATTCTCAGTAAAGGAGTGTTCGTGCCCTGATGCGCTGGTGTGCGTCCCCATTTTGAAAATGTTAATTCTTTTCATGCGGTGGCTTTAATGTTCTGCCTGGTTTTCGCATGTTTTACAGCAACGCAAATACTTTGATTACCCGTGAAAAAAGCTATAGGGGGCCGTGGTGCGACTTTGCGGTGTCGGGGGTGTGTTGGTGTGGGTAAAACAAAGAACCGCCCATGGTGGGCGGCTCCGGCTGTAATTTGGGGGCTATACGCGGTTGAAGAATGCACCCGGCGTTTTGATGCCCAGGGCAAGGGACCACAAACAATCCTGTTTGGTATCGGTCCCGCCAATTGAAATTACTTTCATTGTGCTTGAGCATTCGCGGTATTCGTAGCGGTATTTGGCCCCGTAGCGAATATTGCGTAATGTTCCAGACGCCTTTACTTTGTTTATTTTCAACGCTTCGGCCAGCTCGTTGGTGGTCCAAAATCTGCCAGACTCAAGCATCATCTGGGCGGCGATTTCAGTAATATTGGTTGTTGGTTTTGCTGTTTTCATTCCGGGGTACCTCTAATGGTTCCTATGTCTGGTTGTATCAGTTAAAAGGGCAAATCTTCATCAAAATCAAAATCAGGTTCGGCCATTGGTGGCGCGGGCTGGCGCTGATTCAACCGGCTTTGCGGTACCCCGGTTTGCTGTTGTCGTGCATCCGGGTTGCTGGGGCGTGGTGTGCCATTACCGCTACCCTCGCCTTTGCCGCCTAACATTTGCATGGTATCCACCACGATTTCCGTGCTGTAACGTTCCTGGCCTTGCTGGTCCTGCCATTTACGGGTCTGCAATTTGCCCTCTACGTAAATTTGCGAACCTTTCGCCAGGTATTCGCCGGCCACTTCTGCCAGGCGTTTGTACATTACCAGGCGGTGCCATTCGGTACGCTCCTGGACCTGGCCCTGTTGGTCTTTCCAGCTTTCGCTTGTAGCCAGGGAAAGGTTGGCCACGGCATTGCCATTAGGCATGTATCGCACCTCTGGATCCGTACCCAGATTACCCACCAAAATCACTTTATTAACGCCGCGTGACGCCATGTATTTATTCCTTGGTAATGGGAACCGTTAAAGGTTCCCGTCTTTAACTGCGGCACATGCCATCAGCTTGTCGTATTCGTTTTTCCCCACTTCCAGGGTGTGCGTTAACACCACCTTTTGGCCCCGGCTGTTTATGTCTGCCAGGTAGGACGCCGGGGACTTCCCTTTGAATTTCACGTTAAATTTCAGCGGTCCGGTTTGTACCGTTAACAGCCAGAACTTATTAAGCATTTTCCACCCCGATTTCGTCCGCGTACCAATCCGTAAAGTTCTGGCTTACCGGTGGTAATTGATTGTCGATTTTTGCCGGCGGGTAATCCTCGCTGTAAATTCTGGCGGATGGCTCGTAATAGCCGAATTTAAAATCATTCATGGTTTGCCACACTTCCCCACATGCTAGGCGGTACCCGTTAAAGCTGGGGTCTTTGGGGATGCTGCCTTTAAAGTCCGGGTATTGGATCCGGTCTATCTGCAGTAACACCAGGCGTTTGAATTCAATTTCATGGATTTCTGCGCGGTGGTTATAATCGCATCGGTCCAGGAAGAAATAAGCATGTTCGTTATTCACCCCGATAAATTCCAGAATATGGTCTTTCTGCCGGGCGCGTACCAAAATGGTGCTGGGCTTTTTGTTGTGTCGTACGCAAGAAACCATTCCTTTACTTGTAAAAATCCACATAGCATTCCCCTTAGTGCGCGACTTTGCGCGGCATGTTGTAAACGTTTGTTTCTACCTGGGCACCGCTTCCGATGCTGTTCAGGTGGTGGTCAATCGTCTGTGTTAGCTGTTCTGAGATCTTTCTAACCATATCGTTGCCCTCGCTGATGATCCCGTTTTTAGTAACGGTAATGATTCCATCCGGGGGCTCTTGCTGTCCGCTTTTTGGCCCACTACAATCACGCGGGAACCATCGGCAACCGTGGTTAGCATGTAATCAACGTCTGCCTTTTCTAATACTGAAATCAGCGAAATCATCCCTAGAAAATGCTTTGCTTGTTGTCCTGTCATCATTGCGGCGTGTCCTGTCTTTTCTTCAATTGGTTAATAAAATTCTGTACTTGTGTCCGTGTCCCCTGGGGGATAAAGAACGAGGCCCGGACCAGGCCCCGTTCGCGCTGTCGTTCCAGATGATCCTGAAACCGTTCTGGACCACTTCTGGCCATGGCGATTACCCTAAAAACAAATGAATTTCGGCCCGCTCTGGGTGGTTGTCGATAATCTCCACCAACAGGGTGGCGTTGTGCAACAATGCGCGGGCTTCTTCCCCACGGCTTTGTCTGGCCAGGTAATACATGGTCCGGTAATTGGCAATTAGGTTTAACGCTTCTACAGATACCAGGGCGGTGCCGCTGAACCATTTAATCGGCAATAACTCTGCTTCAAACCGTTCTGGCTGTCCCATAGCGTGCATGACTGCGCCGTTATGGGCTTGGCACCAAAACGCGGGCGCCCCGGCGTACTGACTGAAAAGCTGAACTTTGAAAAAATACGATAACCGTTCAACCATTCGGATGGTGTCCTCATCGCCGCCTAATGCGGGGACTAGAACGGTTTTGGTTTGGCCCCAGGTAAGTGGGAAAAACATTTTGGTTCTGGCTTGCATGTTTATTTCCTAGTTGGCTTCGTTCGTGTTGAGCTAACATAATCATACGCGTTGCGCTAACCGTCAAGCGTTATTTGTTCGCTTTACGAAACTACTTCATATGTACTTGGCGAACAAGGAAAACAAAATATTAGTGTTGGGGGGTATTGCATTCATTCGGGCGGGTAACGATACTTGCGGTGTTCCTCCCAGAACTTCCACATAGCAAAAGCCCGCCCAACTTAGGCGGGTTTTTTATTGTCTAAAACTGGGGTAAGCTTGGCGCTAGATACTGAATTAAAAGGATTTTAGCGTGAGTGACAAAATACGATTTAGTGATAGCGGGTTCATGAAATGGAAAGAAGCGATTTTAACGGCCGTAACAGGTGCTAGCTTTGCTTACTTTCTTGCCTTATTTAGCGGCTTCGAGCAACTGAAAGAGTCCGATTTTTTACACTTTGCGACAATTTGTATGGCTATGAGCCTAGCGCTTTCTACAGCCGCATTACTCACACTGTTGAATATCAAAGTCAGAGAAGAAACCGACTCTGCGGCTCGTCAAGTTTTTACAAGATATAGCTGGATTGGTTTTGTTGTCTCGGGGCCTATTGCTTTTGTGCTAGGGTTTGAGTTTTTAATACTGCATTTTTCGGTCGCTGCAGGAGTTGTCTTCCTTGTCGTCGGGGCATGGGCTGGTTGGGCTATGAATACTTTCGAAGAGCAATTTCTAGAAAAATTAAAAAGCGAACAACGCCGGGATTAACCCCGGCGCGGCTTGTCCTTTGGCTTCACTACATCGTAAGCCGGTACAAAGGTAAATTTATCTTCCAGGTCCGGGTTGGTGCCTTTCAATGGCTCCCCCTTGGTGCGTTCCCAGCTTTCCTCTGACCGGGCCACCATCTGTTCCACTTCTTCGCGGGTCTTGCCTGTTTCCTTTAAAAACTGCTCTATCACTTCCGGACTCTGGTCCAGGATTGTTATATTAAAATCTTCCATCATTCCCCCTATTCGCTAAATTCAAATTGTTCTGGTACCTGGGCATCGGCTGGGGCATCGGTTAGTTTGATTAACAACTTGGTGCCCTGCTTCTTAATATGAGTCACGTAAAACAAACTACCCGCCTGAAATAACACCTCATTTTCACGCCCTGCATTGCGGCTGATGGGGTTTACATGTACGCCGCGCTCACTCTCAAACTGTATGATAACGTTGCCAGTAAATGCCGCGTTTTCGCCCTTGGTGCTGCTTTGAAAGTTCAGGTACCGTACTGGCTGCTTATTGATTAACGCGTGTTTATGGTCTGCTATCCACCGCTTAAAGTCGTCCTCACCTAACCTTAATCCCCTGGACGATATGCCCTTATATTTGTCGGACAGTTCCAGGGCTTCGTTTAACAAATCAACGTAACCCTGGTGGCGGTCATTCACCTTGCGTTTAAACAGGGCTTTGTTCACCTCTGAATAATGCGAACCCGTATAGGTTGCAATAGCCAGCTTATGTGCCTTGTGCAACCGTTCAAACGCGGCGTGGCTGCCAGCATTGGGAATATTCCCGTTACGCTCATGGGGCCCGGCGTAGGCCACCAGTAAATCCAATCCATCTTCCTCGGATATGCCCACTTTGGCAAACATGGTTGCTGCATAGTCTTCGATAGCATCTTGTCGAATCGTTGCGCTGCCCTGCCAGCCTTTGAACCATTCGCCGGACATTACCGAAGATTCCGCCAGGGCTGCTTCCAATTGCAGGATCCAGGGCTCGTAATGCTGTACCAGGTCTTTATACGTTTGAATGGTAATTGCCGGGTGTGCAATCAGATTTTCATACGTGGCCTTTGCTTCGGTGAATCGCTCCTTATCCACTGCCCGGTAAGTATTCCCATTCTCTGCGTAATAGCGCTGCATTCCTTTAACGGTACGGGTTAATTCATCGTCCAGCCGGGTTACGGCGCTGGCCACCCGTTCTTTTAATCGCGTTTCCGCCCTTTTCAGCTGCTCTTTGGTCACGGCTTTGGCTGGCAGGAATCGCCCTACCAGGTCCGCTTTACGTGCCAGCATTGTGGCCAGTAAATCGTCCACCAGGTCCGCCGGTGCATAGTCGCGTATAACACTGGCCAGCTGGGCATCAGTAATGGCATCTATTCGGGCAACGCCCTGGCGTATGTCGTTATCGGTCACGCTGGCAAATACTTTGGCTGCCTGGGGATTGGTGCCCGGATCGCGTAACGTGTCGATCTCCGGTACCTTGTGGCCAAATGCGCTGCCCTTGTTGGCGCCCATAGCCCGGTAATATAACGCCCCGCCCGTATCCAGGCGTATGGCCTTGTTCCCGGCAATTTTCATATTATCAAAGGACAGGCCCACCACGTCCCAGTTGGCCAGCCAGGCATCCACGGCGAACCCTTCGTTAATGTTCTGGATCTTGCCGCTGGTCAGCTTGGCCCCGCTTTCCTGCAGGTCTTCAATAATCTGTGAAGCCACCCGTAATTCACCACCAGGGCCAACCATCAGCTGGACGTTGGGCACGTCTACGCCGGCCAATTCATACAGGCGCGTGGCCAGCACTTCATTACGCGCATGGGCATCGCTTGGCGGGCGCTTGATATACCACTGTTTCCCGGTTTCCTGGTCGTAATAAAGCCCGCCCTGGTTGCTGCCTTTCTGGCCCCCTATCTGTTTCATATTGGCCCACTGTAGCTGGGTATCCACGCCGGCCACTTTGGGTTTAATCGGTGCCTGGGGTGGTGGTACCGGAATATCATCAATAGCCTGGGCAACGGGCACGGCGATATCTTCGGCCAGCTGGGCTTTTTTCGCATCAATGGCGGCCAGTACCTTGCCCTGGTCCGCTTCATCCAATGAATCAAATACCTGTTGTTGCTTGGCGGTGGGTAGCTTTCCGTCCAGGATCTTGGTTTTAAAGCCGTTCAACGCCTTGGTTTTCTCTTTCTGGGCCTGAACCTTGGCGGCTTCTTCCACCACTTTGGCCAACAGTTCTTCGGGGTTGTCCTTCAACGCCTTACTGGTACCGTTCTTGTCCCACTTGGCCAGGATGGTTTTTTTAATGCTGGCTTGCTTGGTCGCTTGTCCCAGGGCAATGATGGTTAATTCGTGCAAGGCATCGGCTTTGGCTTTGGCGGCGGCTTTTGCCTGGGCCCGGGCATCTGGTCCTATATCGCCCATGGTGGCGTTTTTCTTTGTGGCCTTATCATCGGTTGCCTTAATCCCCTTTTTCGCGGCTGTCTGGCTCTTGGTGTCCATTTTCCCCAGCTTCGTGGCCTGGGTTTCTTTGAGTTTCGCCAGGTACGATTTGCCAGAGTTATGATTAAAGCCTGGGCCCACGCCAACCGGGATCGAATGCGTCTTACCCGATAGCGGGCTCACCCAGGGGTAATATTCCATTTTGTGTTTACCGATTTTCAGGCCCATGGCGGCTACCTCGTCCGCGTCCATCTGGATAACACCACACCGGCAATTGTAATCATTTGGCGGGTAGTAAGTTTCCCAGAATGGGTGGCCAATGGGGTAAACCACCTGGTCTAGCTTCTTGTGTGTATCCCTGGTCGCGTAGTCGTCCACCGCGTCATACATCAAATACGGCTGATCGTCTGCGTTGGCCATGATGCTGTCCCAATGCCCGGCCGCGTAGGCGCTTTGCAGGTTGGTACGAAAGATGGTTTCAAGCCGTGAAGCACTGCCCAGCTGGACGGTATTCACCACCCCGCCAGGCCCGATAATATCCTGTTGACCCCACCACCCCTTTTTCTGCAGAAACGGGATCAGGTTTTCTTTGAATTCGTCCAGGGTGCCGCCCGTGGCAATCACCTTATCCAGCTGCCCTTTAACCGTGTTCAACAGGTCCAGGTCCATCATTTTGGCCACGGTAAAAGCCGTATCATGCTGCTGGCCCAGCATTTGGTACCAGTTCCAGGTTGGGGCCAGCCCCTTTGCCGTAAAATGGTTTATGGCATCCTGGGGCGGCATATCGAAACTGGTTACGTTTTCAAAGAAATTGAGAATCATCTTTTACCCTTAACCATACCCATAAGCCGTGCGGTCCAGCTGGCGTTCGTTACCGCGCTGGTCATGCTCTCGGGGGCCGGTTCGGCCATCATTTCAAACAGGTGTTGTTTAAATTGCTCCGGGTCGCTTGAGTCTTCCAGGTAGGCCAGTAATTGGTCCACACGCTTGCCATAAACAGCCTGGTACTGGGTGGCCAGGTAGGCGGCGGCATCAACTAACGATTGCTGATCACGGCGATGGTTCACGCGCTTTTCGGTCAGCGGGGAAACCTCGGCAAACTCAGGCCCCATTTGTGCCACGGGATCCAGTGGTAGGGCTGGCTCGGCGGCTTTTTTACGCCAGCCTGGGCCGTAGGTATCGGCCACGTATTCTTCGGTGGGCTCAAATCCCAGGCTCATTATTTTGGTGTCACGCTCGGCCAGCTGCACCAGGTCCGCTTCGGGCTCAGTCTTGCGCCATACGGTGGGATACTCTGCACCAGGGTAATTAATATCAATCAGCTGTTTAATCACCTGCTCGTTAAAACTCTGGCAAATCAGATCGGCATCGCTTTTAACCACTTCATCTTTTACGCCCTTGTGTACCGTTGCCTGGGACTGGCTGCTGCCATTATCGGTGGTCATGGTCTGCGATAGAATAATTTTGGCAATGCTGGCATCCATCGCCTGGCGTAACATGTTGTAATCCGCGGTTCCACTGCGGCTGGCTTCGAGCAGTTCCACCATGAAGTCTTCCGGGATCACCACGCCACTGTCCGCCTGGATAGCGTCAAGCACCGACAAGGCAAGCGAAACCTGGTGGGGGTCATTCATTTGTGCCTGGCTAAGTTTCGCGGCTGCAGTAGGCATCCCGAATTTTTCCAGGTAAATCATCCAGAACTTAATCCCGTTACGCTTGAAGAATACCGGCCAGTACAACGCGGCGGCGAGTCCTTCACCATAGGGGTTATCGTCATTGTCGGAACCCACATCAAATACCCAGAATTTCTTCGCTGGCATCAGTTCGGCTTTTACGCCAGGCTTCAACAAATACAGCTCGCCATTGGTTCCAAAGCGAAAACGCGAACGGTCACGAACCTTGATAGTATCCACCACCACGGCTTTTAACTTATCACTGTAGGCCCAAATGATTTCGCCCACCGCGTACCCATAGTGGATGGCGTACAGCATACGATCAGTAATCCGGTCCAGGCGCATGATGCGAAGGTTCGCCCGGACAAACTCGGCAACCTTCTCGTCTTTAGGGCTGTCTGATGCGGGGTTACTTCCCATTCGCTGGTGACAACGGCGCGGCGGCGTTGCTGAAAACAGCTTGCCACCTGGTCATCGCGTAACAGGTCCTTGTAAACGTCCAGCTGGCCACCACCCTGGCCCCGTAGAATCTTATCGGGGTTCTGGATCATGCCCTCAATCAATGCGGCGGCCATCAGTTTGCCATGGTCGGCGCGGCTTAATTCTTGTTTTTGTTGCTTCTTCAACTCTGGCATTTAGTAACCTCTGTAATTGGTGCGGCTGCGGTTTGATACTCGAACGGCGGGCGCTTCTTCGTGTTGCGTTTCCTGGCGTGAACGGCCACCTGTGCTGGCGTGTTTAATGTTGACCGTGCGCTGGCTTACCCATCGTAAAAACTGGCTGGTACTGTCCACCTGGTCGTCATGCGGTGCCAGGGGAAACGTGGTTAACTCAATTTCAAAATCCAACAACCAGGGCGCGTGGTAGGGCAAATGCACCAGGCCCGCTTCAAACTGAGTGGATACCGCAATCAGGCGATCCAGTTTGTTACCCTCTGGTTCGATTGGGATAACGGGCAGATTCAACAGACGCGGCAATCCTTCAACCTTGATGCCGGCCCGGGCTTCCTGGATTAATGACTGGCCACTGGCCTTGTCTTCAATCAGTATTGCGTCCGCTTTCCAGGTCAAATACAGACTAGCCAGGATCCGTTTTAGCTCGGGAAATTCCACCCTATCCCGCCACACGTACAACAGGTAATACCCATCGTCCGCCTGGCCCCATACAGTAGCCACGCTGGGGTCATTGTGTTGACCAGGTTTGTAAGCTGTATCCAGAGAAATAACCACCCGTAAAAAGGACTGGGGCGGCTTGTCGTACTTTTGAAACCATTTAGCTTTGATAAGCCCACCCTCGGGCGTGGCGTTCCAATCACCTTTCAACCAGGCTTGTACCAACCAGCTGGGACCTGATGCCATGATCCGGTTGCGGTACGTGGGGTCGGTTTCCATCAGTATTTTGTTGTCTTCCAGGCGCGATGGTATGTATATCCTGGGCTCGCCGGTCACTTCATCAATGATTGGGGTAAACCCGTCCGGGGCTGGGTCAAAGTAACGCTTTTTCAGCCATTCATGCCCAGGCCCGCCAGGGTTAGCGGACAGATTGAAACTGGCGGGGATGCCGTGCGGGTTTCGTAGGGTAGCGCGTAGTTTGTTGATTGGACCAGGATCAGGAAAGTTCCCGGCTTCATCCACGTAAACGTCCGTGTAACTGTGGCCCTGGTACTTTGCTGCGTCTGTGTCACGTTCCAGGGATCGCATTTTAAGCCGTGCGCCACCAGGGAAATACCAGGTACGGCGCTGCTGTTTCCAATCGCCCCCAATGGCTGGGTATATTTCCAGGCTGCGGGCCACCACTTCGTCTAGTTCGTCATAGGTACGGCGCACAAAGATACCCCGCAATCCCCCGCCGTATAGCTTATAGCGCTGGCCCCACTTACCCAGAAATCCGTCAGTTTTACCCCCGCCCCGGCTGCCGCCATAAAGAATATCTTCAAGCGGGCAAGCCAGTAACGCTTCCTGTGGCCCCGGTTGGGGGCGCCAGGCTATGGGTTGTTGCTTTTCGGCGCGTACTGCTGCAGCCATTCATCCACCGATCCTGCTACCGCTGGCACAACGATAATTCCGCCTGGTGCTGCTTCTTCCCCGTCTGGGGTGGTGGCGGCAATCTTGGTGGGGGCGTTGGCGCCGGTAACTTGTGAAAGACTATCAATAATTCGTCTGGCCTTATCAATGGCGTTTAAATCGCCTGTGGTGGCCAGTTCCATGGAAACGCGCAATAACTTTTCCAGCCGTTCAATCTGCAGCTGGCGGTATTCCATCGTCTTTTCCTGGGTCATTTCGGCCAGTTTTGTAAGTTCCTGGGCGATGTACTTATGGGCGGTGGAAGTCCCGATTTTTAACTTGTTGCCAATTTCCCGGTAGCTGTACCCCTTCTTTTTCAAATCCAGGGCTTTGTCTGCCAGGTCGGCTCGTTGGGCTTGCTGGGTGGTTAACGTTTTAGTGGCCGTTTTCTTTTTGGCGGCGGTTTTACGTGCTGGCATGGTTGCCCCCTTAAAGGGATTGAGCCCCAAAAGGGGCCCGTATTACTTGGCTGGCAGGTCGGTGTATTCGGTGTCGATTACGTCCAGCCCTTTGCCCCGCAAGCTGTTTATAATGTCGGTTATGGTGTCGTCCAATACCTGGTTAGTTGACCAGCTGCGTAACTTTGCCAGGCCCCATAAGACCAGGCGGGTAACGAAGCGCTCGGCCAGGGTTTGCCAGGCAAGTTTTAACACCATGGCCAATAGGATTTCTTTTAGTGCTTTGAGTAGTAACGCTGGCATGGGTGCCCCTTTGTTGTTGGTATAAAAGGCGTTCGGCGCTGGCCAGGTAGTGTTCAGTGGTTCCCTTGCCCGCGGCGGTGTTGTAATAGCGTTTCCAGTAAACGGCACGGCTTAACAGGTCCGCCGGGATTTCCTCGGGTACCAGTTTGTATTTAAGCCGGCAAAGGATGGTTGATACCAGGGGGTCATTGGCTACCTGGTCGGGGGTGATTCGTTCCAGGCTGATGCCAAAGCAATTGCGTACGGTGTCGTAATCCTTGCGGCGGGTCCGCTCTATGGTGTCGCGGATCCCGATGCGATCTAGCTGGTGAAGGCCAAAACCATTGTTTGGGGTGGTATCCATATAGGTACCCAGCTGCGATTCAGCACAGGCGGTTTCAATGACCAGGTGGTGGGCGGTTTGATTTACCCCATGGCCCAGGGCGCTACACACGCGCCAGGATAGGGTTTTGGCTTGGTTCTCATCGACCAGGCCATAGTAATACTTAGAATGTTTGCGTTTCATTTGCGCGGGTTCTGCGTTCCAGGGATATGGCAAGCTTTTGGACGTTCAGGTTGGTTTCTCGAATTTCTTCTAAAACCAGGCGGTTGGCCTGTTCCTGCTCTACTCGGCGGGCTTCGATAATGGACGATAAATTGTCCATCGTTTCTTTTAGTTCTGCCTTGCTCACGTAATTTTTATTAATCGTGTACTGACGTTCGTCAATCTTCATCATCCAGGCTGATAGGCCCCCGATACTTAGCGTTAACAGGGGCATACCGATGCCGATAATGGATTGAACCCACTTACTGTTCAGGTCTGCGTTTTGTCCGTGCATGTTCTCCGCGCTCTTTTAGAATTGTTATTATTCGCTTGGATTTGATGCTGAATTGTGCGGCTAATTCGTGAACAGTTTTACCCGCGTTTTTGCCTTCTTCTAAATGGTCATTGCGGATCTGGCGTAAAACCACCCTTGGTACGTAAATATCCTCACCGCCAAAGATGCGGGTTAGCTTGGTGGCGGCTTCCTGGCCGATAGCGGCCACCAGGTCAGGCTTGGGTTGCTGTAGCGTGATATACAGGTACCGGGCACCAAACGCCTTTTCCAGTGCCACCAGGCCATCAATGCCGATCACCTCGGCAATGTCTTTTTCCCAAACCGAAGACGGGGTGTATTTTTCGTAGCTCATGCTTTGCCCACCAGGTAATTACAAATAATGTCTTTTGCTTCCAGCCAGCCGTAACACACGGCAACCGCAAACCCCGCCACGCTCATTTTGTCGAGCCATTCGCGCTGGTCTTTGCTAGGGTAATTCTTGTCTTTTGAATCAATAAACGGGGCCTTCAATTCCACCCACAAACCGCTGAAACTGTGAAGCGGTACGGGTAGGAACAGATCGGATACACCAGCTTTAACGCCCATCCGCTTAAAGCGCACTGCTTCAAGCTTTCCGCGCTTGCCGCCGTTGGGTATGTGAAACAGGTAATCCGACACAAACGCCCCTTTTTTAACGGTGGGCGAAGTGGGTAATTTTTGACGGTGTGACCAGTCGATTAATGCGATCTGGTGTTGATCTTCAAGCTGGCTTGCCATGGCTGTAAAAAGCTCCTGAAAGTGACAAAATAAGTTAACCGCGTTTCGGCCCCAGGCACGGTTCCTCCTGGTATGTCTTCGGCCTAATTGCTTATTCCCGCTGGTTCCAAATCAATTGACTGGGACCGACCACAACCCATCGCTGGATCCGGTTTGTCCTGCTCTGCTCCTTGCAATCTTTGGGCGGCTACCGCGAACAATCACGCGGCCCCGTGTTGGGCTCTGCTCTGTGTAAATCGGTGGTACGTTCACGCTATTGGCGTTCATGTAGGACGGGTGCATGGCCAGGTATTTGTCCAGGCGTTGGCACATATCCTTGTATTTGTTTAAACCCAGCTTTGCCAGGCTTGTGGTAACGGCTGCCCTCGTGGTCTTTCCGGTAGCAATTTTCCATGCCATCAAAGATGCCTTTAAATCGCGCTGTAAGGGTTTTTGTTCATCTAGGGGCAACAGGTGTACTAATCGCATTACTTTTCATCACCACGGCGATCCTGGGCCGCTTCTCGCAGACTTTTTAAACGTCTAGACAGTGGCGTATCATCATCAAGGGCTTTTACGTTCTTCAAATGGGCCGGTAATTCATTTTCAATCGTGTGGCCAATCGCCAATCGTTCAGGGGGTAACTGGCCGGCCATGGCTACGCTTACCCAGTGGGTATATTCAGGCTTGGCCATCGCCAGGAAATCTTTTCGGCTTGGCGCGGTATAAAGGTTTGCACCAATGCGGGCGTCCATCAGGCGGACGATTCGGTGGGTGTACTCCACTTGCTTGCCCTGGCGGCTGGCTATCCGGGCCCGTTCGATTTCAATCACCGCATTGTCAAAACTGGGTATGCCCAGGTCTTCGGGTTGCAAGATACACATGCGGGCGAATTCTTCCGGGTTAGGCGTCCACTTGTTTGCCCCGTGGCATTGTTTTTTGAAGCGCTCAATACCACGCGCCATGGCTTCACGATTTACACGGTGTACCACCAGTCTGGTGGCGTATTCAGCGGCCATGGTTTCAAAGTGGTCAGAATACTTACCAGCAAAATCATTGGTGTATGCGACAAACACAGGGATAAGGTCCGTCAACACTGCCTGTTTAATCTTAGAAGTCTGGATATTCATCGCCGGCACAGGCAGCGGCATAGCGCTGGGTGAACTCAAGGATCTTGGCTGTCTTGCTCTGATTTTGTTTTCCATAGCCGTTGTTAAACTGGCCAGGCTGTTGGTATTGGTATGCATGGTTGTTGGTTCCTGCTGTGAAAACTTTGTGCTTTGCACACCATCCGCGAAAATCTGCAAGCCAGTCGGCCCGTGATTGTGCTAGGTGGCGTTTGTTCTTGTGGCTGGTCATTCCCACAAACACCGCGTTAACGTGTTCATGGTCTAGGTTGGTTAGTCCTACCAGCTTGGCCATGCCCATGAATTCATCATCAAACTGAATCTGACTAGCTGGGATTGGCTCACCTGTAAAATTTTTCGCGGGCGTGTTTATATATATATTTTCTTTTCTTTTACTCTGATACTTAATGTGCCCATCTTCGTGCCCATCTTCGTGCCCATCTTCGCTCTGCAGCCCGCGTGGTTGCTGGATTGTCTGGTGCCCATCTCCGTGACCATCTCCGTGCCCATCATGTGCCCATCTCCCGTGCCCATCTCCGTGCCTATCTTCGGTCTGTAGCCCGCGCCCTGCTTGACTTGTTCCGTGCCCATCTCCATGCCCATCTCCCGTGCCCATCTCGTTTTTGATAAATGGAAGAGAAAAAACAGGCGGAATTCCCTTTTTTATGTCTCCTGCAGAGACTTTTTGAAGTAACTTTCTTTGCTCCAAAATCACAAGCCATTGGCGCACTTGTTTAAGAGTTGGATTACTCACTTTTGCTTTGGATCGATAAGGTGCTTCATAGGCCAATAGTTCCACCAGAACCGGCAGAATCACTTTTACTTTGCCAGTCTTGTAGCTAACCATTGACCTAAGCGTCATGTATAAAAGCCGCGCCATGGGGTGTAATCGCTTATCTAAAGCCAGCTTGTATTCGGGCGCTCTCATTACTGCAGCTCTATCGGTGTTTGCATGGATGCCAGGCCCAGACGCGCCAGGTAATTAAGAGATATAAAAAGTTCTCTCTCTATCGTGATAGAGGTTTCAGCTATGGGGGCCAGTTCTAACCCTACGCCGGCAATAAGCTGGGCGAATTCATCCAGGGTTAAACTTTTCTCTCCGGTTTTTAAACGAGAAACGAAAGCGGCATCTTTGCCAATCAGGTTGCCAGTAGGTGTATTGCCGGTTTCGACAATTGCAGACAAAAGTAACGCCATATTTATTGCTGCGCCTTTGCTGTTGGTTTTGTTCGACATTGATTAAGATCCTAAGTGTTGGTTTTGAAAGTTTGGTTGTTGGTAAAATTCGGGGTCAGCCATTAACTGGCCCTGGGTTTTAACCTGGATTTCAAACTGCACACCACGGGGCAAGATCTCCGAATAGTTAGAAACCGTTGATTTTGCTTTTCCGATAGCTTCGCCAAGTGCTTTTTGAGATCGAAAAAAGGTTATTGCCTGGGTCTTTGTCATGCGTCTGCCTCCGTTCGTTTTGATAGCGTTCGGTTTTGTTTTTGAAACTTTATATTCGTTTTGGAAACCCGTCAACAAGTAATGCGTATTCGTAATAAAGTGGTAGATTAGCGTTGCCAGAAATGCCCTGAATTTTTTGAGACTAGATAGGCGCGACAAGGATGCATAACTCGCCTGGCAATGGGGCATATAAGGGAGTCGGAAAAGCAGTTTTGGAAATCAATATTTTGAAAATCGAATTTTGAAAATCGATTTTTGAAAATCTATTTCGGAAGTGTTTTTTCAAAATATATAACAAGTTGGGGCGGCGATATCCGCTCTCTATACGGTGTATATAAAGGTTAGGTATTGTAAAAATGGAATTGGAATTTAATGTACAAGTGGCCAAGCGAATAGAAAAGCGGGCTGCTGAATTGGAATACTCACAGGCGGATATTGCAAGGAAGACAGGCGCCGCAAAATCAACGGTTAATGCCTGGTTTGTGGGTCGAGCCTTACCGCGTGGGGCTTACGTTAATAAGTTATGTAAACTTCTCAACTGTACCCAGGATTGGCTTATGGATGGCCGTGGATCCCCGGTAAGCTCGGATGAAGCAGAACTGTTGGCGGCGATTCCTGGTGTGTGGGATTTTGAAAGCCCTAGTGAATTCACATCACCACTTGTACAAGTCCCATTGCTGTTACCTGATGGTGAAACGGATACAAACGAAGGACTGTTGATTGATGCCCGGATGCTGGCCAATCACCCGAAACCAAAGAACCTGGCCTGGTTTGAAACCAACAGCCGTGCGTCCGCGCCCAATGTGAATATTGGGGACCGGGTTATTGTGGATACGGCGGATAATGCGGTAACAGAATCAGGGGCATTCTATTGTATTTCCCAGGTTGGTACCTTTGCGGTCCACCAGATATTCGTTGAAGTTGATGGAACCTGGACGGTGATAGATGCCTACCGGGACACCAAGCAAGCAATCTCAAAAGAGCATCAGAGTAAGATCCCCATCTGCGGGAAAGTTTACTACCGATATGGGCCTGTATAGGCCCTTTCTTTTTGGTAGTCATACCCACAAGTGATTTGGTTCCACTAACGAAACATTAAATTAGTTCGTGTACCGCCAATTTATTGATCTAAATTTGTTCTGTTTATAAAACTTCCGTTGTATACTCATTGCGCGGTCGGATTGTGACCGTTTTAGAATGCAGTCAAGGAACAAAACAGCGAATGCAATTCCCATCAATCAAGCTCGTTGCAGTGCATGATAATAGCGTTGGCGGAACGTCCGGCCAAGTATTCAGAAGCATGACAGTTTTAGATATAACAGATGCCGGGACTTTAATAGACCAGCTCGCCACGATATGCAAAGAGTACGGGGATTCCACAACCATACGACTCGTTCAAATGGTTGACTAGCAATACACACCCTACCCAATGAAAAGCCCGAAAGGGCTTTTTTTATCCCTGGCGTTTGCCCAAACCTGCACACATGGTCACTTTTTGATCTGCCTGGGAACTATTAGTATCCCATCCCCACATTTAGTACCCGATTAGAAGAAAACGTTATATTCGTGAAATGAACACACCAAGTTCGTTTTGCAAAGCCACTTCACTTCAAACAAAACTTTTTACTTGCCAATCGTTCGTTTAACGAATACATTTAATGCGCAGTCAAACGCAAACCTGCGCCAAAGGCGAACAAGCAAAGGTGTAAGAAAGCGTAAACCGGCTAGCCGTGTTCTGTTGTTACCAGGTTGTACCAAACAACAGGCACAAAAAAACCCGCCTGGCGTGGCGGGTTCTTGAATGTAGGGCGCAACCAACGCCCAAAACCAACAGGGAAATTTACCATGTTTGAGATAGTAAACACAACAAAATTAGGCGTTTCAAATAAGCTTATCGAACAACAGTTAATGCTAAAGGTGCGCTTCGCGGTGTTGATGTATCAGACGATGCCCAGCGAACGGTCTAAGTCCCGGTTACTGCAAGCTATGACAGCATTGAACCACCAGTTAAATGTATTCGGTCCCTCTGACTGGCTGAAAGACAACTACACAGAAATATCATCCTTATATGCGGGGTTCTTCTGGTTGGTAGTTGGCCGCCCAGGTCAATACCGGATCCTGATGGACGATAAGCCAGAAACCAGCACCAAATCCTATGCCACCAATTTGTCATTAGTTAAGTAAGGGTCCAGCCATGAAAGCATCAATTATAAAAGGTCAGATTACCCGGCTAAATAAGAAACTGGCCACCCTCGCCCCTGGTGAAACCCTGATTAAAGAAAACCTTCATTCGGACGTTTACCACTGCTGTACTGGGGTTAGTACGTCAAAGCTTAAAGTCTTTATCGAATGCCCACGCAAATACCAGGCGCTATACCTGACCGGCGAAATGGAGCGAAAAGAATCAAAGGCGTTTGATATTGGTAAGGCGGCCCATGGTTTGATTTTGGAGCCCCACAAATTTGAAAGTGAATTCGTTGTACAACCGGCTGATATAAAACTACGCCGGGGCAAAGCCTGGGATGCGTTCGTGGCTGAGAATAGCCAGAAAACCATCATCACCCAGGATGATTGGGACCACTGCTTTGGTATGCGTGATTCAGTCGAGCGTCACCCGTTCGGTGCCAAGTTGCTGGCCGGGGGCAAAGCCGAAGTGTCCTATTTCAAGCGTGATATTGAAACGGGCCTTATCGTGAAATGCCGCCCCGATATGCGCGTGGGTAATCGGGTGGTTGATGTTAAATCTGCTGCGTCTGCGAGCCCCGAAGAATTTGGACGGGTTGCCAAGCGGCTGATGTACCACATGCAAGATGCGCTTTATCTGGACGTTACAGGGGCCGAAGAATTCGCCTTCCTGGCGGTTGAAAAAGAGAAACCATACGTGTGTACCGCGCCAATTGTTTTTGATGATGAAAGCCGCCGCCTGGGGCATTTGAAATACCGTAAAGCGCTGCACGATTTAGCGGACGCAATGACATTTAACCACTTTACCGGGTATTCGGATCAGCCAGTTGTACTGTCACTGAAACCCTGGGAATTAAAAGAATTAACCGATATGGAGCAAGCCGCATAATGAACCTTTCAATCGCACAATCAAATGACCAAGCCAGCCCAATGGGCGGTGATTTATCGCTGGCCAATCCAATGGCTAACATGATGATGAATGCCCAGTATATGAGCATGGTAGAAAAGTACGCCGATTACATGGCCAGTGGTGTATCCACGGTACCAAACCATCTACGCGGCAATAAGGCGGATTGCTTCGCTATCACCATGCAAGCTTTGCGGTGGGGCCTGGATCCTTTCGTGGTAGGCCAAAAAACCTGTTTGATTAATGGCGTGTTGGGTTACGAAGCCCAGCTGGTAACAGCGGTACTTCAGACCTCTGGCCGCATTACCGGGTCATTTCATTATGACTGGTTCGGGGCATGGGAAAAGATCCTGGGCAAGTTCACTACCAAGACCAACCAAAGCGGCAAGCCTTACAAGGTGCCGGCATGGTCTGATAAAGACGAAGACGGGCTGGGTATCACCATATCAGCCACGCTACGTGGTGAAAGTGAGCCGCGGGAATTAACCCTGTTACTGACTCAGGCCCAGGTGCGTAATTCAACCCTGTGGGCGGCGGATCCGAAACAACAGCTGGCATACCTGGCCAGTAAACGTTTTGCCCGTCTGTACTGCCCCGAAGCAATCCTGGGCGTTTACACTGCAGACGAATTGGAGCCGGCCGGTATCAAAGATATCAACCCGGCCCCGTCCAAAGCTACCAAAAAGGCGGCGGCAAAAGCGGTGGTGGAAAAGTACACCGAAGAAGTGGCCAGCGAAGAATTATCAGGGCTGGCGGTGGATTTTCTCAGTGCCATTGAAGGAACCGAAAGCCTGATGGAATTGGAAAAAGTAACGGGTGAAGTCACCGGCGCAATTGAAACCGGGGCGGTGTCAGACTTTGAACGTTCGCATCTGTTGGACGCCTACAAGCGGCGTAAAAAAGCGTTAACCGCTGCAGCTGCAGACACTAACGAATGATAGGCTTTGCGGGGCCTGGTGCCCCGCTCTACAAGGTAAAAGGTATGGACGCTAGACAACGCGGACTAAATGATATTGTGGTGTTACTGCTGGCCATGCGTTTGGCTCAAGTTGAAAGGCGCGATGCTGCCCAGGCTGTGCGCCGGTGTGCAAAAAGGCTGTCGTTCCGGGTGGGGTATTACCCGGAATTACAAAAGCTGGTTTACCTGCTGGCTACCGCCACCCCAAACATGGCAGTTAATACACTGACAAAGGTTGAACGTAATTTGCGCCACGGTGGCGCCCTATGAAAACGGTATCACCCTTTAAGACCAACACGCCGGACGGGATCCGCAACTTATGGCGCACCCCAGATTATGCGTTTGTGCCTTTAGATGGTGAGTTTGATTTCGGGGTTGATGTTGCAGCGTCTGTGAAAAATGCAAAGGTACCAGCGTTTATCACCCAGGAAGAAAACGCGCTAACAGTGAATTGGGCCAGCCGTTGTTTACCGTTTGCTGGTCGCGCTGCCTGGTGTAATCCGCCCTATGATGATATCGGACCCTGGCTGGTCAAGGCTGAATACGAAGCCAAAGCCAATGCACTGGTAACGGTTCTGCTGGTACCACACACGCCAGATTCAGGGTGGTGGCCCACCAGGGCATCAGAAATCAGAGTTGTAACCGGTGTGAATCGGGATGGTAAAAGAAATATATCAGGTCGGATCCAGTTTTTACGTGAAGACACCGGAAAGCCAGCTGGCAATCAGAACAAAGGATCCTGTTACATCATTTACGGCCCAGGCACATTGGGCAATATGACAACCAAATATGTGCCCATTACCTGGCTATACGAAGAAACGACCAGGATTAACGAAGAACGAAAACAATTAGAGCTATTACAGGGGATCCCAAATGCAAGCTGAAACAAACGTTATTGATTTCCAACCCGGTGGTTACATAAGCAGTAAACAACTGTGTGAACGATACGGTAATTTGAGCAAGCGCACCCTATTATACTGGCGCGAAACAAAGGGGTTTCCCCTGCCCTGCTTCACCGGCAAAATGGCCCTGTATAGCAAGGCGGACGTTATAGCCTGGGAACAACAGAACTTCCAGGTGCAACAGGTAGGTTAAGAGAAAGGCGGGCATTCCCCGCCTTTTTTTATTAGACTGGGGAAAATGAGAAAAAGGATTTTGTGATGTTTAAGTGGCTACACACCTGGATAAAAGAGCCGCCCGTATTAGAAAACTGGATAAGCGAAGAAACCACCAAATATAGAGCCAAGACTATTGGATTAAGTTTTGCTGTAATTGTAATGGAGTTGGGCGCTATCAAGCTGGAAAAGGTTACATGGTTCAGGTTTGAATCCGCTAGTTTTTTGGACGCAACCACTTTGCTGCTCATAATAGCCGTTTATATGTTGGTAAATTTTCAATTCTCTTGGAATCGCGATAAAGCTACATTCTTGAATAAAAATAATAAAACTATTATTGAAACCATTAAAGAAATACAAGAAGAAATGCGCCAGGATGTTGCTAGTTGTTATGAGCTCCTCTCTGATAAAAAGGTCACTAAAGTAGAACCTATGATGCACAAACTTGCAGATCACCAAGCAAATGTAATACATAAAAACTTCAATCAAACATTGGCCGCTTTACAGGAAGCCAATGACGTGCATTCCAGTTTAACTAACTCTAGCGAGAAATTTTCTACGTTCTGGTTGAAAGCGTTTCCTTTTGCTACTTTTTTCTTGGCCCTGCTGAATTACCTTTTGTAACCTATCTTTATAAAGGGCATCAAGCCCGCTTAAGCTGCGCCACATTTGGACGATATTAGATCCCCATACGCGTTCGTATGGTCCCCTATAGGGATGCTTGTTTAATTCGCTATAAAGGAATAAAAATGATTGGATGGAAAGTGCTTAGTGAAGTTGATGGAAAGGAAGTGGTTTGTGAAGTTATTGGGCAAGCTGTAGCTGATGAAACCGGCTTTGGTATCCCTTTGTATTATAATGGCCATATTATGATGGTGTGGTATGAGGATAACGAAAAAATAAAAGTGATTGACCGCAATTGACGTATAACGAGTGGCTGATAAGGGAAAAGGTACTTAACGAGGGTCTGATTACCCTCATTTGAGCCAAATTTTCAAACTGCACCAATTGGGGTCCACTGGGCCGTTTTTTAAGTGTGCCCCTCACCTAGCAGACTTCGGTGAGCGAAGAGCAAACGTTGTGCTTCAAGGTAACAATTACGGCCTTCAGGCATTACTTATTGTGCGAGCGTTATACGAAAAGGATTTTCCAGTCTTGAAAAAATTTCTAGCAAATAATGAAAATATAATCCAATGGTTAGCTGGTTTCGGTTTACCGATAGCATTAATAATCTCGAGTTGGCTAGTGTCAACTTCGATTGAGAATACAAAAGTGGACACGGAATATGTGAAGATTGCCGTTAGCATCTTGAGCAAAGACACTAATACATCAGGTACCTTACGCACACTCCAGGCTACTACTGATAAAGAGGCAATGCGTTTATGGGCGATTAGAGTTTTGGATGCTAAATCTCCAGTAAAATTAACTCGGCAAGAAAAGCACGCCTTTGTTAAAGAAGGTATTGATTTAAATGATTTTAAATCAATATCAATGGAAAATTCTGAACGTACTTTATTGAAAATGAAAAATTTGATAAGAGAAAAAAATGATGAAATACCAGTTCAACCCAAAGACTAGAGAACTTTATATACAAACCTGGTAATTACCCAATTTTGGGTCGTTATGCTTACAAGGAAGTCTGACAAAATGAGTCACGTTCAAAATAAAACAAAAGATGAAATTCTAACAGAAATGGCTGGGACAGCTCAGCCAGGTTCACAGGTTTATGAGCAGCAAAAAGCTGCAATAATTGTCCGCAGTACAGAGGACATTCAGGTTGCTCTAGGAAAACAGACAAGCGCGATTCGAAAAGTAAATACAGCAATGGAGGAACTAAACAAACGAATTTGCAGCCTGGAAAATACGTTTGAAGAGTCTTCGAAATCGTCCGGACGAGTAGCATTTTCCCTTAACATACTCACTGCAGTGCTCGTTCTAGTCGGCATTGCACAAGTTGTCGTTGCCTACATCAAATAGACCCATAACAAGCGCATACACTCGCAGGGACAAAATCACGGAGACTCCTCGCGCTTCATTTGGTATTGTAACCTGCGTATTTTTGCTTTTTACGGTAAGTTATATAATTTAAGGAATAATTATGAAAAAAGGTATTTTTGCTATAGCACTGTCACTTACCACTTTATTTGGCTGCGCCACATCAACGTATTCAGTTGGAACGGACTTTCCTATCGAAAAAGCATCTGAGATTCAGAAGGGTAAGACTACTGCGTCAGAACTGTCTCAGATTTTTGGTGAGCCATATTCAAAAAGTGTTATTTCTCAAAATGAAGAAAAATGGCTCTACTTCTATTCAGCTGGCACTGCCAAAGCCCAGAGCTACATAGTTACTATGGATGTTAAAACGACTGGAAATCAAAAAACTCTAGATATTTTGCTAAAGAATGGAGTTGTAGCTAATTACACAATTACGCAAAACAACAACCCATCATCAATGCAAGTCAATTGATCACATACATAACAATTGCGTTGAAACGTTAGGATGCTCGCTGGGATAGTAACACGTAAATCAGTTGCTTATAATATAGCCACCGTCCTAATGTCCCTTATCTTTGAGTTGGCCATCAGACAGAAAATGTATAGGATTTACATTTAAATGAATATTAAAGAAAAAGAAATAGAACTACTGGAAGATAACTTAAAAAACATTAGGATACTAAGAAATAAATTAGACAAAACTTCTGCAAGTATATTTTTGCTATCTTTATTTATATACAACACAACTGAAATGAACACCTCAATAAAACTGGCTATGATTGGCTTTGAAGTAAAATCAATCT
Organism: Salinimonas marina; assembly: GCF_015644725.1. Lineage (NCBI taxonomy): Bacteria > Pseudomonadati > Pseudomonadota > Gammaproteobacteria > Alteromonadales > Alteromonadaceae > Salinimonas > Salinimonas marina. Next base: position 1,145,226 of record NZ_CP064795.1, on the reverse strand, counting down.
ACGCCATTTTCATCTTATATATTGTATCGCTGGCATTTGCTATAAATTACACTATTAGCACCATTAGAGAAATGTTATTATTTATAAGGTATGAAAAGTTATTGATAGATGTATATGGCTCAACTCCTGAATCATTGTCGTTAATGTTTGAAACAGATTCTGAGTTTCGATATCGAGTATTCACTGGAAAGTGGAACAGAATTAATACAATCTACAACTTGAGCATATTACTTCCTTTCATTATAGGTTATTTCTGGATGTCATATGAACTTGTAACAATCACCTCAGAGTTAAAGTTCATTAATTTCGCTAGTTTTATTGTATTTATACTGACAATTTATTTTTCACTTATTTTTTCTCGAATGTTATATCTTGATTGGAAAACCGGAAAAATGAGGAGTACTGAGGGAAAAGTAGCCAATGGTGGTTAAAAATAGATTTAAATACTTAGGTTGTTTTTCATTTTAAACACTAGCTTTTTCAAACTGTACCACATTAGTTTCGCCGGCGTATTCCTGGATCTGGTTCCACCACTGGCGATAGATAGCCCGCATTTGCCCCATGTACTGGTTATGGTCGTATACGTCCGCCTCACCAGGTAATGAGTGGCCCAGCATCTTTTCACACACTGCCCAATCGCCAAACTCGGACCAATGGGATCGAGCCGTACGCCGCAAATCGTGATTGGTCCAATGTTCCCAGGTGATTGGTTCGCCCTGGGCGTCTTTGAAGTGCCCCACCGCATGATTGATAATCTGCCCGGCAATTGACCGTAACGCATTGGCGCTCATTTGCTTGTCGGTCTTCTTGTTCTTGCTGGCCATAAGAGTACACACATACTGGCTATCACCACTGAAAGCCAACAGGATTTCCCACAAATGCTTCATTTCATCCAAGATTGGACGTACCAGGGGCTTGCCCGTCTTTCCACCCGTTTTATGAAACTCTGGTGGTACCGTCCAGGTCATGGTTTCAAAATTCAGCCAGTCTTTGCGTGTTTCCCGGATCTCTGCGCCCCGGCACCCATAGAAAAGCATCAGATTAACTATGGCCAGATTCTTTTCATTCATGTCCATGCTATCCAGGGTTTTATACATAAGGCGCAATTCTTCCCCGGATAACACCCGCTTACCTATGGATCTTGAGATCCCCAGGGAACGACTGGTAAATATCTGAAAGACATTTTCCGCATCAGTGAGCCCGTGAATTTTGGCGTAATTTATACAGGCTTTCATATCCGAAATAATGCGTAATGCAATATGGGGCACCTCATTGGCTTTTTGCACTAGGTATTTGCCCACCACGACCCTGGGCAAATCTACGTAGTTCATATTGCCGAATTCTTTTTTAAGGTGTAATTCGTAGGTGCGCAAATGCAACGCCGGGTTTTTCTTCCTGACCATGGCCTGGTTTTCATACCAGACGGTAAACAGCTCGTTTACTGTTGGCTGGGTTGCATTGGTAAAACGTGTGGCCATCAGTTTACGCCGGGGATCGTGCCCCTCGTTAACCATCCGGTTGTATTCGTCCCGTTTATCCCTGGCATCCTTTAATGACATTTTGGGGTAACTCCCCAGGGTCATTTTGATGCGCTCGCCAGATTGTAAATAAGGCCGGTAAATAAACGATATTTTGCCACCCCGTAATCGGGCAAACATGGCGCCGGTATCGCTGGTTAATTCTTCCTTAGCGGTCAGTCGGCCATTGTTTTTTCTTAGCCAAATATCCGTTAAAGCCATGGTTTAAATTCCCTGTGTTGGTTTTGGGATCCCAGGTTGGTTACTCCCTGGTGCCGTAGGTCCCCGAAGATAAATCGGGGGACCTATGAAATTGAAAAAGCACCCCTGGCCGTTTTTCGCTAACGCTCTGCAGGCTAGATTTTACAGGACTTGCAGGGCCGACAGGTCCCCAAAAGTGGTTTTACAGGTCCCCAATAGGTCCCCCAGATTTCGGGACCTATTGGGGGACCTAAATTCATTGTGTTGATTATATAATGTCTGCGCGTGATTGCGTAGTGAAAAGTGGAGAAAGACAGTATTTACGGGGTCTGCAGCTGTTCGCTTTTCGCTAAGTTACTATATTTGTTAAGCGAATTTTTTATAAGGATTATCTATATGAGCAATAATACTAAAGTTACGAATGTGCGAATGTTGCATAATGCTGGAGGTTACCTGCAATAAGTCAAAACGTTATAAATACTTTGCCGCAGCAAAGACTCAGGGCCGCTGTCGCTTTGTGGAATAAAACAAAGCCAAAAAAACAGCGAGAAGCGTGCGGATTTTACCTATTTCTGCGCATAAAAGCGAATTAGTTCACTGTGGAGGCAGCAAAGCCCTGTCGTTAGGTTTTATAGCGCGGGCCTGGGAGCAGAAGAGGACTTGTTAACGGCAAGAAGCACGGGACGAAAGCGGCTTTTATCGATTTTCTTGAGATGGCCTGAGACCCCCACAAAAGCTGCCAGGGTTATCCCTGCGGCGCCCGCCACTACCAACAGCTCGTGACCGGTGTTTAACCAGGCCTGGAGTTGAGTAAGACCAGCCGCAGAAAGTAAAAACACCAACAGCGGTACCAGGTAAAGCCATACTGAAGCGCTTAACAGGCCGGCTTCAGGAATACCTACCTGCACCGTATCACCCACCTTCACCGACATCGGTGTTTCAATTTCAAGGTGTTGTACTTTTGGCGCCATAGCACGGGAGATTACCCCTGAGCCACAGTCAGACTGCGCCTGGCAGGATGAACAGGTAGATTTTATTGCTGCTTCTACGGTTACCCTGTCCTGGTCTACAGCAACCACGGTGGCGGTTTCGGTAATCATTGATTTTCTTTGCTCAAGGTTAAAGACTGGGCCATGGCGTTGGCGGTCTTTAATGGAATTTCGCCGACGACGGTAACCTGCGCAGCGCCGCTGGTAAAGGTTAAAAAGGTATTCAAATCGTGGCGCAGCGCTAAATCACTGCCGATTGCCTGCTTCGCTGATTGCACGTAGACCGACACGTCCACCAATCCGTCACTAAACAATTTGTGTTCCACTGCCTGTCCGGTCAGGGCAAGACGGCGCACATTCTGGCTTACTTCTACCATGCCCTTGGGCAAAAAGCCTACCTGCCAGTTATGTTGCTGAGATTGCCCCCGCCGGCCGGCCATAGGCTGTGGTAAAGAAGACTGGTTCACTTTGGAAAAGTAATCATGGGGCTTGTCGGTTACCTCAAATGAGGTTACCTGAATTTGTTCCAGCACATTGCCCTGTAAATCCACTGTATCAAGTTTGAGCAGCATTCCGGTGGTCTCATCCAGCCATAGCTGGTAAGAAAAACGGGTGTTATCGCGACTAATGATGCGCAGCTGCTGCGCGGTGCGTCCGGAAATACGGGCCCGCCCTACTGTTACAAACTTATAGGCTTGCTCCAGTCTGGCGGGCTGGTTCAGTAACATTGCCGGTATAGGACCATGAATAGCACCAGACCGCACGCTATAAGGGGGTACATCAGGTTCAAACACGCTTACCACCTGTCCCACCCGAATTTGCTCCTGGCCGGGGCCATTTTGCAGATTCAGTTGCTCCATCACGGTACCATCAGCCATTACCCCATGACGCCATAACCAGGGGATGGTTTCCTGCCCGGCACGAGCCTGGACAAATGCGACATGAAAATTCTGAGTAGCGACCATCTGAGCAAGTTTTTGCAACCAGCTCCGGGCATCAGCGACTTTTGCAGTTGGCCCGGGTTCATCCCCGGTCTGAGACGACGGGTTGGGCTGGGATGCTGATGTGGTTTGAGGCGTTGCGTAGGCGGCGCTCACTGTTACACACGCAAGTAAGACGGTGGCCGCCAACCTTTTGCTTAAATGGGCAAAAGTACAGCCTGGTAAAAGCCGATGAGTATTTGCGGCGCTGCTCATCCTGCAATAGGCAGCTGCCTCACCTTTATAAACATTTATTGGCAACAAGGCATGTTGCACACCATTACTGTTCAGGTTGCAGCTCCTGCGACTCTGTGGTTTTTTCGGTGGTCTGTTTAAGCTTAATCTGCTGCTCATGATCGGCAATCAACGCATTAATTTTACGTTTTTTCTCCATCATCACCGCCATATCATTACGTGGTACAGAGCGGGTTTGCTCTAAGCTAACCGGCGCTAATCCGCCCGGTGTACCAATCAATGGGGCTGCCGAGCCAGACGGGGTTTGTACCGGGGCTGGCTGATTCATCTGCTGCACCCCCATAATTACCGCTAGCGCCACCGACGCGGCTACCGCCAATTGTCCCGTGTGCTTGGCAAACGGGGTGACGGTACCAGTCTGGGTCAGGCGCTTCCACATCGACGGTTTAGGCGCCATAATCGTGGGTTCATCGGCCAACGCTGCTGCAACCTGAGCTGTTATATCCAGCTCCGGCGCCACCGCGCCCTCTTTACGAAGACCGCTTCTGATTACATGATAACGCCGCCATTTTTCCTGTAGCTGCGGATCCTGCTTGATTGATGGCAGGATTTCACTGCTACCAAGTTCGCCATCCATAAAGGCTGACAATTTTTCTCGCTGTTGCGTCATATAAACAAATCCTGATCAATTCTGATCGAACAACACTTAATCACAGCTGGTTAGTCCGACTCATTACAGAAAAGTTCAATTTTCTAGCAAAGGCTGCAAAACTTTATCAATTGCTTCCCTCGCCCGAAAAATACGAGAGCGCACGGTACCTACCGGACACTCCATTACATTCGCTATTTCTTCATAACTGAGCCCTTCGATTTCACGCAGGGTAATAGCCATGCGTAAATCATCGGGGAGTTTGTCCACAACCCGAAACAAAGTCGCTTCAATCTCACTGGATAACAGGCTTCGCTCGGGAGTCGAGTGCTCTTTGAGCGCATCGCTTCCTTCGTAATAATCTGCTTCTTCAGCATCCACATCACTGGCAGGTGGCTTGCGCCCCTGCGATACCAGGTAGTTTTTTGCACTGTTTACCGCGATACGGTAGAGCCACGTATAAAATGCGCTGTCCCCGCGAAAGTTGGGTAGTGCCCGATAGGCCTTGATAAAGGCATCCTGGGTGACATCCGCTACATCGCCACTGTTTTTGACATAGCGTGATACCAAATGCATAACTTTATGCTGATACTTTGTTACTAGCAGATTGAACGCGTTTTTGTCACCATTTTGTACTTTTTCAACAAGTTGTTGATCGGTCATCTGCTCGCTCATCCGAGCCACCACTCCTATACTTCTACTTCCTAACAGCCCACATAAGCATTGAAGTAGACTGCCACAAATTTAAAAAGTTCGTGCTTTTATTGATAAATAATCAAATTTCCGCGGAACATTACTTACAAGCCCATTGAGTTTTACTGCCTATCCATTAGACTTGCCGGACCTTAGCTTAATGAATACCTGCTAAAATACATGAATTCAGTGTCATCTTCACCCTCTTCTGCGCACCCACAGCCTATCGAGCACAGCTGTGATGTTCTTATCATCGGCAGTGGGGCGGCGGGTCTCAGCCTGGCGTTAAAATTAGCAGACCACTGCAAAGTGATAGTACTTAGCAAAAGCGATCGCAATGAGGGGTCTACTCGCTATGCTCAGGGCGGTATCGCTGCGGTGTTTGATGAAAAGGACTCCATCGATGCCCATGTGCAGGATACGTTGCAGGCCGGCGCAGGATTGTGTGATGAACATGCGGTTCGTTATACCGCTCAACGTGCCAAAGAAGCCCTGACCTGGCTGATTGGTTATGGGGTGCCCTTTGATAAAGAGCAGAACGAACAAGGTGAAGAACGCTATCACCTTACCCGCGAAGGCGGCCATAGCCATCGCCGCATTCTGCACGCCGCCGATGCCACCGGCGAAGCGTTACAAATCACCTTAAATGATGCGGTGGCCAAACACCCTAACATTCATTTTTTTGAACGTTACAATGCCATCGATTTAATTCAGTCAAAACAGCATCCGGGGAGCTGCTCAGGCGTCTATGTGTGGAGTCGCAAGCGCGAGCATGTCGAGGTGATCCGCTCTCGGTTCATTACGCTGGCCACTGGCGGTGGCAGTAAGGTATATCAGTATACCTCCAACCCTGATGTGTCCAGCGGTGATGGCATTGCCATGGCCTGGCGCGCCGGCTGCCGGGTGGCCAACATGGAATTTAATCAGTTCCATCCCACCTGCTTGTATCACCCTGAAGCACGCAACTTTCTGATCTCCGAAGCGCTGCGTGGCGAAGGGGCCCAGTTGTGTCATGCTGACGGCACCCGCTTTATGCAGAATTTCGACAAACGCGGGGATTTAGCCCCCCGTGATATCGTGGCCCGGGCCATTGATTATGAAATGAAACGGCTGGGTGCAGATTGTATGTATCTGGATATCAGCCATAAACCTGCCGAATTTATCGAAAAGCATTTTCCAAATATCCAGAAACGCTGTTTGGATCTGGGCATAGATATTACCCAACAACCAATCCCGGTGGTTCCGGCAGCCCACTATAGTTGTGGTGGGGTTATTACCGACACCAATGCCCGCACCGACCTGGATAATGTGTATGCGGTGGGCGAAGTCGCCTATACCGGCTTACACGGGGCGAACCGCATGGCCTCGAATTCGTTACTTGAATGTGTGGTTTATGCCACCTCCGCAGCGGAGCATATTCTTAGTCGTTTGCAAGACCCTTACGAAGATGAAGCCATTCCTGCCTGGGATGAAAGCCAGGTTACCAACTCTGATGAGGAAGTTATCATTCAGCATAACTGGCATGAATTGCGGCTGTTTATGTGGGACTATGTGGGGATTGTGCGCACTAATAAACGCCTGGAGCGGGCTCTGCGTCGGATTAATCTGCTGGAACAGGAAATTCAGGAATACTACGCGCACTTCAGGGTTTCGAACAATCTGCTGGAACTGCGTAACTTAGTGATGGTGGCAGAGCTGATTGTGCGCTGCGCGATGCAGCGTAAAGAAAGCCGGGGTCTGCACTTTAATCTGGATTATCCAGAGGCCCAGGATAACCCTGAACCTTCGATTTTAGTGCCCTCTGCCAGTCGTATTCAAAATACCCCCGGGGTGCTGGGCCCCTGATTCTAGCGGCCGGACGTCAGCGTAAGCTCACCCAGCAAATGCGGGGCGTCCACGGTGTCGTTGGTTAACCAGAATTTACACTTGCCCTGCTCTGCAACGCTAAAGCTTCGCGCGGTAGCCGGCAGTTTTATGGGCTTGATAAACTCACAGGACAATACAATTTCTGCCCCCTCGCTGTCTTCTTCCGAAGGCGGTATTTTCTGGCGGTCAGCCAGATCCGGTAAACCGGCGCACAGCCGCGCTAAACTCCACATACCATGGGCAATAGGTTGCCTGAACCCAAAAAATGAAGCACTGAAACGGCTTAAATGAATAGGATTGTAATCTTTGGACAATCTTGCATAACCACGCCCAGTGGCTTTGGTTGCCACCAGCACGGTGTGTTCCTGAACAGCCTCAGGTAACACTAACGGCTGCGGCTCGCGCCGGTATTTTTTAGGAGCAACATGAGGGGCCCGGGTTTTAACCAGATAAGAGGCCACCGCCCGATAGACGGTGCGCTGATGTTGCGAAGCACTGACCTCAATATCCACCACCCAACCTTTGTAATGGGGCCGGATGGCCCGATACCGGGCGTAAAGCATGAACGGCGCATCAGGGTCGATACAAAGCTGCTGGTTTATCTGATTAGACTTGTGGATCAGACCCATCACCGGAAACGGACTGTTGATGGTTGTTAAACACTGTAATTGCAGCGATAAACTCATCATCTGCAGATAGCATGGATGCAATACATTGTGCACCGGCCAGTTCATCTGCTCACAATATTGCTGATAATGTGATTTATCGATATGCAGGGACTGAGAATACTGACAGCTTGGTAATGCCGGTGGCTTAAATTGAACCAGCCGGGCTTTGTCGGCGCGTTGAGTAGCCGCACGAAAAATTAGTTTCAGTGATTTCATACACATTTAAAGAGTCGGTGCCGTAGCACGTTGAAGATGAAGAATCGCCCGTGACAAGCGCCGATAATGCAGTTCATCGCATTCACTACGCCATATCCAGTGGTAACCGCAAGGCTGCTGGTTACAGGAAAAGTGAAGATACAAACCCAGCGGCGTTATCCGGGATCGCCGGGTAAGCCACCAAATCGGCGCCTCTGCCAATGAAGCCGGGACGCTGGCTTGCTGCCAGCGAGACGCCCCGTCAAACCCCACCAACCATGGTGGACGAACCGCACAATGATGATAGCCATAAAGCGCATATATGGCTAACCCGGCAACGATTGCCAGCACCAGTGGATAACTGGCATAGCTGTACACCGGTTCAGGCAAACATACGCCGACCACGCCTACCGCCACCAGCGGCACTACCCACTGCCACCGGCGAAGCGGATGCGAGCGGAGCGTAAATTTATACTTTAACACGACCCAGAATGTGCTTAACCATGGCGGCCAGTTCGGGATCCTGACATTGCTGATGACCCATAAACCAGGCAAACAAATCGGGATCGTCGCTGGTCAGTAATCGTTCGAACACTTCTTGTTGTTCAAAGCTCATATCTTTGAAGCCGGTCTCGACAAACGGCAAAAACAATACATCGAGTTCCAGCATGCCCCGGCGACACGCCCACTTAAGACGTGCATATCTTTTGGGTGAAAACATAAACCACACAACCTGTCGTTAATATGGGTCACATCATAACACGTTGAATCAGGCCGAATCACTGACCTTTTTGCCGATTTTTCCCGGGCCATCCCTTGCTTCTTAGTGGTTCACCCCAACACTTAGGCTATCGTTTTTATTTAATGGTGTGTGTTGTTTATGAATTTGCCGGCCAGACTCAGTGAACTTTCTGATAATTTTATGATACCGCTAACGCATTACGGCGTGCTTGCGGTCGGCGGCGCGGACAGAGACAGTTATCTTCAGGGCCAGCTAACCGTAGATATCAATGCGCTCAAGTCGAACCAGGCCAGACATTCTGCTCACTGTGATGTTAAAGGCAAAACCTGGTCGCTTCAGACGGTCACCCGCCATCAGGACGATGTGTTGTTAAGCATCGAAAAAAGCGCATTGGAAATTACCCAGGCTCAGCTTAATAAGTACGGGGTATTTTCAAAAGTAGATATTCGCGATGTCAGCGACCAGTACACCCAGATTGCGCTACGAGGACAGACCGTCCTGGACTGGTTTGAGGATCAGGATATTGCGGTGCCGGAAGCCGCCATGCAGGTACAGGGCTTTGAAACTGGCGTTTTAGTCAAACTGGATTATCCTGAAAATGTGTACTTATTGATCGCTGAGCAGGATTTTTGTCAGCAGCTGGTTGAATTTGCGACAGACAACCCAATAACGCAGTACAGCCATGATGTTTATGAAGCATTGGCCGTGCAACATGGGGTGCCCCATGTAGATGCAGCGCACAGTAATGAATATGTGCCTCAGATGATGAATGTTCAGGCATTAGCAGGTATCGACTTTAGCAAAGGCTGTTATATGGGCCAGGAAGTGGTTGCCCGCACCCGATATCTGGGACGCAATAAACGCGCGGCTTTTGTGTTTAAGATTGACACCGCAGTGGCCATTGATGCAGACACCGTTGTTGAAAAACAGCTTGGTGAAAACTGGCGTCGTGGTGGTGCAGTCATTCGTCATGCGGTGTTAGGTGAGCAAACCTGGTTGTTGGCGGTGCTCAACAACGATACTACGTCCGAGGATGTATTTCGGTTAGCAAAATCAGAACACCCTACATTTTCAATAGAACCATTACCTTATTCTATTGATGATGGGAAAAAGTAACGAGCGTATTAGCGATAATCGTAAACACGCAAAACTCACGGCAGTAAGACTGCCAGGCAAAACTCAGGATTTTTTATGACAATTACTTCAGACAGTGTCGTCACCCTTCACTATACCGTATCTGCACAGGATGGCACTCAGCTGGATTCTTCTGTAGATAAAGAGCCACTGACTGTCTTATTAGGCAAGCGCTTTTTGATTGAAGGGCTGGAAGAAGCGCTGGAAGGCAAAGAAAAAGGTGAACAGTTTTCGGTATCAGTAGAACCTGACAAGGCGTATGGTCAGCGCGCTGATGAGCTGGTACAACAGGTACCACGCAGCATGTTCGACGGTATGGATGTAGAAGTTGGCATGTCATTTCGTGCCACGACTGATCAGGGCGAACAATCGGTAATGGTTATCGATACATCAGAAGAGCATGTGGTAATCGATGGTAACCACCCCTTAGCCGGCGTTCCGCTGTCATTTGAAGTGGAAGTGGTAGATGTACGCGAACCTACCGCAGAAGAGCTTGAACACGGCCATGCCCATGGTCCGGGTAGCGGCAACGATCACTAACTCGTTGCAATGCTAATAAATGGCATATTGCTGCCATTTATTATCGTGTTAAAAAAGGGGCCGGTCGGCCCCTTTTTAGTTTTCTGATCTGACTATATTTACCTGTTACAAGGCTTCTTCATTGGTTTCGCCGGTACGAATCCGCAACGCACTTTCCACATTGTAAACAAAGATTTTACCATCGCCAATTTTACCGGTATTAGCCGCTTCCTGGATGGCTTCTACTGCCTGCTCTACCAGTTCATCGCCAATAATGATTTCCAGTTTAATTTTTGGTAAAAAGTCGACCTGATATTCGGCACCACGATACAACTCAGTATGGCCTTTTTGTCGACCAAACCCTTTTACCTCGGTTACCGTCATGCCAGCGATGCCTACATCTGCCAGGGCTTCACGTACATCGTCCATTTTAAAGGGTTTGATTATTGCTTCGATCTTCTTCATGTCACCATTACTCTTTATCGTAGATAGTCGGTATTGCAACGCGCTTGTGCTGCGTGCGGGTATAAATAGCCAGCAGCTTTTCATCTACCTCAGGATCGGTATTTTTTCCTTCCAGAAAATCATCAATCTGATCGTAGGATAAGCCCAAAGCTTCTTCGTCTGCCTTTTGCGGAGTAAGAGACTCCAAATCGGCCGTCGGGGCCTTTTCAATAACCTTCGCCGGTGCTTTCAAATAAGCAGCCACCTGCCGCACCTGACGTTTGTTCAGACCAAACAGCGGCGCCAGATCACAAGCCCCATCGCCGTATTTGGTATAAAACCCGGTAATATTCTCAGCAGAGTGATCACTGCCAAGAACCAGCCCATCTACCATACCGGCAATTTCATATTGCACAATCATACGGGCCCGGGCTTTGACATTCCCTTTTACAAAGTCCTGTTTCGCCGGATTTTCGGGCAATAAATCCGCATGGCTCAGGGCCGCGGCGGTGGCCTCATGCAGTCCATCGGTGCCTGGCTGAATATTCACGCTTACACTCTTAGTGGGTTTAATAAACTCAATGGATTGCATAGCATCTGCTTCATCAGCCTGAGTATTATAAGGCAGTCTTACCGCGACAAACTGATAGGCGTTATCTTCTGTGTCCTGGTTAAGCTCATCTACCGCAAGTTGCGCCAGGCGGCCTAAAGTACATGAGTCGATACCCCCAGAGATGCCCAGCACCAGCGCATGCAGGCCTGAACGGATGAGCTGTTGTTTGATGAACTCAACGCGCCGGGACACTTCATATTCCGGATCTATTTCAGGAAGCACCTTCATTTCATCAATAACGGCTTGTGTGTGCATGTTTTATTGTCCACGTAATCTAATGCTATTTTGTTAGCTAAGTTTACTGTAAAGGAAAAAGACTGTCAGTAGTCTGGCTCTGTTTCGCAAAAGGTCTTTAGCATGTACGGCTGTGCTGGCCGTGAGTTTACTTTTGTTCAGATTCTCTTTGAGGTATCAAATCTTAGGGTGATGCAAATAAAAGTATACCCAAAAATGCGCGAATTTGGTTAGGCTATAACCAAGGTACTCTACGAACATCTTATTTATGTTGAAACAACATGGCCTGACCCTGGTGGAGCTGATGATAACCGTTGCCATTGCATCGATACTCATCACGGTGGGGGCGCCGGGCATTTCATCTATATTACAGCAAAATCAGGTCATCGCAGATATTAATAATATCAGCTCGGTGGCCCGGGTTGCTCGCTTTACTGCCGTTGATGAAAGCGCCTCAGTGGTCATGTGTCCCACCAATAATTACACCAAGTGCGAAAGCGACTGGAGTCTTGCCAAGATGGTGTTTTTAGACGCGGATAACGACGGTCAGTTAGGGGGCGCAGAGACGCTACTGGTAGCGACTGATCCGGTTTCATCTTCCAATACCATTTCCGGGGTTACCGGTTCGCTGGTTTTTCGTGCTGATGGTTCGGTAAGTCAGCAAGCTTCAATCCAGATTTGCCCGGCTTCGGGTAACAACAAGTACGCTTCTGCTTTGCTTATCTCGTTATGGGGACGGTTAGCCATTGCGACCGATGACGATGATAACGGCATTCGAGAAGATATTTCCGGCACCGATTTAAGTTGTAGCTAACCCCTGATGCACGGCTACCGTTACCAGCATTCTTCGGGTTGCTTTTGTAATTTCTGGGTTAAGGTCAGCTGGGCGCAGCGTCCCCCGGGCTTTCGGCTGCGCGCTGACAACTGATAGTAGTTTTTGTCCACTGCGGTGATTGCGAATATATAATGCTTTGAATGTGGTACCGGCAATTCATGGGCTTCTGCATAGCGCTCAAATTTCAGATAAAAGCTTTCCTGGGCAGACTGTAGTGCTAGCAAGTGTAATCTGGCATTGTTCAGGTTGGCTTGCTCAATGATATGCTGATAGCCCGGCACCGCCACGATAGCCAGAATAGCGCTGATGGCAAGTGCTATCATCAGCTCCAATAATGTAAACCCGAAAGACCTCGTCATCTTATAAAATTCCTTACCTCAGTACAGCTTTTGTGGCTGTGATTTTCTCCTATCATGGAAAACCATAATTACTTGTCACAAGCGAATAAAACACTGTGCCTGAGAACAGAAAATGCTCCGCCGCTGGTTTTAGCCTGCCAGAGCTACTTATCACCCTGATGGTGCTGGTGCTTATTACGCAACTGGCCATGCCGCCATTAACACGCTGGCAGCAGGAAAATGCCTTACGAACCCAGGCCCAGCGACTGTCACTGTTTTTACGCGATGCCCAACAATTAGCCATCACTCTCAATAAACCGGTGTATGTGATTAGCCGCGCTGGTAACGGTCCCGCCTGTCTGGTGATAGCTTATGCAGCTAACTGCCCCTGCACTACTCAGGCTCCCTGCTCGGTGCGCCATAGCCAGGAGGCACAGTTATTTAGAGGACGCGTAGCATTGCTGGGCAGTACCTATACACCGGTTAAACCTTTGCTGTTCCAGGCTCTCAGCGGCCTGAGCTTTGGTCATGCCGGCTCCTTTGTTATCGGTAATGGTTCGATGCAAATCAAGCTGATACTCAATAACTTAGGACGTATTCGCCTATGTACCCCAGCCGACCCGGTTACGGCGATTGTCTCATGTTGAAACAGCACGGTTATAGCCTGATAAGTCTCATGATAAGTCTCACGCTAGGCTCGGTGTTGTTAGGCGCGGCGTTTTACTGGGCGCAGATCACCCTTAAGCGTCATCAGTTGGTATTACAGACTATGGCGATGGAAGATGAAATGAGCCGGGTGCTGCAGCTGATGCGTTTGCAATTGCGTCGGGCTGGGTACGATGGGCTTGCCGTGGAACGGCTACTGGCAGGGGAAGACCGTACAGACAGTCCATTTTTTCCGGCCCTGCAGGTTTCCTCTCATGCGGGTGAGACGGACCATAGCTGTGTGGTATTTCGCTATGACAAAAACCACAATGGCAGACTGGATTCAGCTCAACCGGTTGAGACGTTGGGTTTTCGATTGCACAATCAGGCTATTGAGTACCGGGTGGGTGGTCGCTCCTGCCAGGCCTCGGGGTGGCATGATTTAACGTCTTCGTCGGTGTTGATGATAAATCATTTAGCGTTTGAGGTAGCGCGTTTACCTGCGAAGAATAACAGCGCAATGATTCGCATTACATTTGAGGCGGCCCTTAGTCAGGATCCGGATATAGCCCGTCAGGTGGTCAGTACCCTATGGGTAAGGAATTTTTGAACGTGCGCACCGCCGGTGGATTTATTATTATCGTGCCGCTGGTTATCCTGTTGCTGATGGTGAGCGCGGGCGCCATGCTTATTGTCGACTCGGTAACACAGCACAGCCGGTTTGGTTCGCAAATCACCACACAGCAACGCCTCATAACGGACACCGAACAGCAACTAGACATGGCGATTGCCGCCAGTCCGTATGCTTTACGCCAGCCCCAGCCGCCGACCACCATCGGGGGACACACCACCCTGCTTGCTGGTTTCAGCGCCTCGCTGAACGATGCTCAGATTAGTTCTTTTGAGCTACTGACCAGCGATAATATGAATAAAAACATAGAATTGCGGCAGCAACTTATCCGGTTTCCGCTGTTACAGGCTATTCCTGAAGCGGCCTTGATGTTTAATCAGCCGTTGCCCGGCAGTGTCAGCTTTACCGTGCACTTTTCTAAGCCGGTAGCGGCTGGCGCTCCTCTCACCGTGTGGGCGGGCGAGGACCTGACTCCGGGCCCTCATCGTCACCGCTGTATTAGCAGCCTTTTCACCGAAACCGTTTGTCACCCGGTGCTGCTTACCTTAAAGCCTGAGCCCGGGATTCTCGGCAATAGTGCCCAATACCCGGCGCAGCTATTGTCGGCGCTGTTTGGCACGTCCATAACCCGCCTTTCTCAGTTATCAGACTTTGCCCAATACCGTTCAAATTGTGAGTCCCTGGATACTGCCAGCCGGGGCTTATCATCGTGACCGGGCCTTGTGAGGTTGCGGCCGGACAGCAAATTGGCAGCAGCACCGCGCCGGTGCTGCTGATGGTGACCGGTAATCAGTTGCATCTGGCCATCTACAGTCAGCTTAATGGCCTGGTGCTAATGCCCGGGGGCGACCCCAGCAATACGGTTGATATTAATATAAGCCCCGAAGCAGTAATCACCGGCGCACTGATGGTGGAAGGCGCGCTCGAGCCGGCATCAAGGCTAACGGTTCGCTACGACAGGGCCGTACTGCGGAATTTGCAAAAGCTGAGGGAGTTACAACGGGTACAGGCTGTCATTGGCAGCTGGCGGGATTTTTAATCATGCGAATGCAAATTGTGAGGGTTCAATGAATTTATCGGAATGCCTGATTGCCGGCTTTATGCTGACCACCTCAGCAGTCGCGGTGGCCAAACTTCAGTTTCAGTGGCAGCAACAACTTTTTTTACTCAAACGCCAGCAAGCCAGCAGCTCAGAACACCACAACAGTGTATGGAATCTGTATCAGGTTGGCGCCCCTGACGCCGAAACACCGCAAAGAAATATGCTGCAGGCGGTGCAGCAACACATTATGGCAGTGGCGACAGACACAGAGTCGCCCTATGCCTTTGCATTTGATGATGCCACTCTGCAACACCAGCAGGCGATCATGGTTGGGCAGGCGCTGGATTTTGAAGTAACCGCACCTCAGCAAAGCGCCATAACCAAAGTAACCTTAGGCTATAATCCGCATCCTGAGGGCACCGAAGCGGGCGTTCAACATCAGGTCTTAGTGGCCCGCCCTGCAGCCACATTCCCACTGACACAGCTTAATTTTGACCGCTTGTACCCAGCCAGTGAATAGCTGCAGGGTTAACACGACCAGCACCACTCACCCGCATCCACCTTATTATTTTTATTCTGGTCCCAACCTTTGCGGCCGTCGCTGTAGTAAAACAGGCTGCCATCGGACTTTTGCGGCGTACTTGCCACCGGCGTCGCCTTGATGATAAAGGTCTGACTGTCGGCCTCTTCAATGGTCAACTCATAACGTTTTTTAGCCGCTTGTTCGTTTGCCGGAGAATAGTCAGCAAATGTGGCGGGCTTACCTGTATCTGCACTACTTTGCGCAGCCCCTTCATAGGTAAAGCCACCACTATGATGGCGTTCCATACTGGCGGCTAAGGCCATTAAATCGGCTTGAGCGGTGCCACGAAAGCTGCTGATCATTACATTTTGATAAGCCGGGTAACCCACGGCCGCAATAATACCGACAATCGCGACCGTGATCATAAGTTCGATAAGGGTAAAGCCCTGTGCGATGCTTTTGAGTAATCCTGGTTGCTGTTGCATCTTAATCTCGCTCAATTTCTGATTTCCAGCTTTCATGCATGACACGCTCAAAACGACCATAGATATTTTCCATCAGGCAGCTAAACGCAGACGAACACTCTTTGTCCGTACCATCATCGTTGGTCTCAATGACGGCAGAAGAACACTCTGTACCCAGACAAACCACAGGTGCAGTGATGTCTTCTATCAAAATTTTTGCCTGCGGGGCGATTCCGCTTTGGTTAAGATCTGAATAACGATCCTGGTGATCCAGCTCACTATTGTTGTTCAAATCGCCTACTGCATTGCCGTTGACCAAATTAACAAGGTAAGCCCGGCTTCTGCCCGTAGGCGGTGCACACGCACTTTGTGAACTGGAGGCAGGTATATAACTCGTAAACAAAATTTTGTAATCAATGATCAGAGGTGAGGCCAGCACTTTCTCTCCCTGGACCACCATATCCATAGACCAGCCTTGTTTACCGGCAAATGTTGAGGCTGCAAGTGCGCGAGTGCCGTCATCGGTACTGGCCAGCGTATGTGGCGTAACATCGAATAGGTCGTCTTGCGTTAAATCAGAGCCAAAACTGTATTCGCCATCTTCATCAACACTGAACACGCCTTTATCTTTTATCATATAAAACTTATCATTTACCGCCGTATCTAGCGGCGCCGCGCGCCAACCGCTTCCTACCGCCACGGCGTAATAAATTTCATCATCAAGCGCAACTTCAGAAACATCAGGTCCATAATAAAAATGGCGATTATTGGCAACCCCGGCTCCACCTAAATCAGCCAGTCGAGCACCTTTGATAAGGTCGGCACCTGACTCACCATTGTATATATCGAAGCGGAATATTTGTCCGCCGATATCTGCGGCATACATATGATCGGCTAAGCCATCACGATCTCGATCGATCACTGAAATACGGCCCGGAATACTGTATTCCATTGCACTGACGTTTAAGTCTGCATCAGCATTGCTGGCACTCCATAATAATGCACCGCTGTCAGCATCAAAAATAAATACCGCATTCCCTACGGTGTTAGGTAAACGCTCAGGATTCGTATCTGCCTGTTCATCGTAACCACCACCCACAATCATGACATTTTTAACCGTACTACCAAACTTCATTTTAGTAAGCGTGGGCCGCGACCATGTTTGACCAAGCTTTTCCAAATCTGTTTCCCCACCCTTGATACTGAATACCAACTTTGGAGAGGTTTTACTTGTTACATCAAAAACATAGTAGTTTCTTCCACCTCTGCGCATACCAACATAGAGATACTGCTTGCCCTCTACCTCGCGCCAGACTATTTCGCCATCAATACCATAAACATGGTTGAAGGTTGAATTGTTTTCATAAAAAGTAGGCAAGTTAACTAATAACTCTTTAGGGGCTATCGCGAAATTTTCTTCGCCAGTTTGCGCGTCGAAAGAATGTAGGAAACCTTGATTAGTCGCTACAAAAATTGCTGAATCGGTAGCTGAATAACTTACCACTGCCGGCTGAGAATGAATTGGATCGCCCATTTGCAAGCGCACATCAGTAACATCACCGTCGCCATCTGCATCATTAACATCCACGCCCCTTGCCCATTTTAAAACGGCATCACGTAAAGGTATGTCGAGTAGCCCGAGGCCGAGATCAGCAGTGGAGATATTCAGATTGGTTTCGCTAATTCTATTATTAGATTTTATAATAGAACCTGGGCCATCAAAGAAGTACATGTTTCGATTGCTGTCAAACAAGCTAATCACACCACCTTCTCTGACATCATTGCCATCGGTCAGCACCGACCAATAGCTGTGGGCAGTTTCGGTGAAAAATCCCGACACGCTGTCTACAGCATTGGCGCCATTTTTATCAACGATGGTATTGCCGTCAAGACGATATTTCTTCAAGTTACCGGGCCACTGAGCACCTTCGTCAGGCTTAAACAGCGCGAAATACAACTCATCCTGGTGCGTCAATCGGTTTAATTGATTCACAGCAATTCCCGGCGATACAAAGGTGGTGTTCACATCTTTAACGGTTCGCAATATAGTATCAAACGCGTCCAGTAACTCACTGCTGTCGTCTGCTTTGTAAAAATTGCCACCGCCCTGCAACGCCAATTTATTCAGGAAGTTATTGGCGCTAGTATTTGCTGAAAACCCGATGGTGTGGGTCATTACACGACGATCTATTGCCGACTTGTTTTTATCGTATAAATTTCGCACCAAATCAAGACCGCATTGTTCGCCACCGCTGCCGGTACAACTTTTACCTATCAATGCTTCAATTTTTGAGACACTGTGATTGTAGTTAGCGTCACCATCTGACAACAACACAATATGATTATTGGTCTGACATTGCAGATCCGTCACCGGCGATACGTAGGTCGCCCCAGAGGGAATAGTTTCGGTCATGCATTTGCTATCACTTAAATTAGTACCGTCGCAGCCACTCGGTTTTATTGAGTCTGAGCCAATATAGGATTTTCTATGGCTGACCCGCGTACTTCGGCGTACATTCTGACTGGTAGCGCTGGTACCACGCTGTAAGCCATAATCTACCGGCCGACCGCCGTAATATTGAGTTGCTTCGTACAAGGTATCTACAATCGGCGTATAGCCATTGGCACCCAGCTCATCAATTTTGCTCAGTAAGTGGTCCCGTACGGTGGAAACCTGGCCTGGAACAGCATTGCCTTTAAATTGAATGTACAATTTTGGCGCATAGCCTTTACTTCCTTTGTAAGTATACGCCCCCGCCTCGCCTTTAAAAGCATGCAGTAAAAAGCCCAAATCATTGCCCGACTTCCAACCATCTCGGCCCACAATTTCTTCAACAAGGTCGCTGATATCAGGGCTTACCAATTTGTCATTTTTTTTACTAGGCAACATCACCCAATCGACTTTTTTACCTTTCTTTTTATCATTAAGAACATCTTTTTGACTGTCACCGAACGCCCCAACATCATCTTCCTTGATACTGTGCACATGCATCGTGGCTGGCAGGTTATAATTAGCCGCGGAATACAACGACAGATAGGCCTTTTGAATTTCTGCATCTTGCGGAATACTGACATTAGTAAACCTGAGACCAACAAATTCATTTTGTTTTTTGTTAAAAT
This sequence comes from Salinimonas marina, assembly GCF_015644725.1. Taxonomy (NCBI): domain Bacteria; kingdom Pseudomonadati; phylum Pseudomonadota; class Gammaproteobacteria; order Alteromonadales; family Alteromonadaceae; genus Salinimonas; species Salinimonas marina. Next base: position 1,125,989 of record NZ_CP064795.1, on the reverse strand, counting down.
CTAGTCGATTACCTGTACTGCCATTGCCTTTTTTAGTTTCTTCGCGGTTGTCATTCTGATTGTTGATTTGATAGTAACTTTCAGCAGCAATACAACCATTCGCGGTCGTTTGATCGTAAGTGACGACCAACTGCGCGGCTTGATCCGTGCCACTATCATAGGCGTGCGTTTTACGAGCACTCGCGACGTCTTGGCTAGTACCTTCAAAAAGAATATTTAAACGTTCGCCACCACACCAGTGCTTATCATCTACGATCTCCTGAATAATAATACTAATGTCGGGTGTGACCACCACTTCTCCGTCTAAGGGAAACTCATTGTTTGAATCCCAGATAACTTCACTGTCAGTTGTATCTCGGTCCGACAGATCTTCCTCATCATCCTTAAATCGACTGCTCTTTTTATCATCATCATCATCATCATCATCATCATCTTTGTCTTTTTCTTCACCTCTAATGATAATTTTCGTTGGTGCTGAGTTTTGCTGAGCAGAGGTAAGACGAATGTGGGCACTGGTGATGGTGGCACCCTGAGGAATATTGAGGTCGTCAAAGCTTACCCCGGAAATTACCTTTTGCTTTCCTCGACTCAGCTCAAGAACACTATTGTTTAAATAAACATCTTCATCAATTTCATGCGCATCACCATCTTTTGAGCCTACCGAAACGATCAGCTCTGGATTGACGGGCGCATCCAGATCTTCAATGGGGTAAAGTACCGGCCCCCAAAATCTGAAAAACGCATCAAGCCCGCGTTGATGTCAGTCGCCGAACCGATCGCCGAGGACAAAGCCTCCTTAACTCGCATCATTCTGGACTTTTCGGTATCGTCTTTATTGTTCATACTGCCGGAGGTGTCCATAATGAACATTACATTCGGCTTATAAGTGACAGCTGTTTCACCGGTGCCCAGGTATATGTCTAAATCGTCAGCAAACGCTGCAGATCCAATACACAGCCACAAAAAGAAAAATGTGGAGAATCTTGCTAATTTTTTCATGCTAATTCCTTAGACTAATTAGACGCAGGTGCAAGCACTGCAGCGGAAACACTATTGGCCACAATGGTAGAACGGCCGTCCACCTGACCACAGCCTTTCACGACGAATACATGGCAGTTGATATTGCTGCCGCCAATGACATTGCTTGAACCGCGACACGCCTGTTCGCGAACAAATGCTGTGCGTGACCAACTGCGGGTTTTGACTTCGGTTTGATAATCGCCCGCGGCGGTATGTACGGCATTAGTACTTAACCCCGCATTGGTCATCTGGCGATTGGTCCATTTTGCATTTTCGGTGCAGCTAAGATCTTCAACGTTGGGGTCAAGTTGCGTACCCTGGCGAGCTTGAGACAGTGGGTCAAGGAGCGCCGCATTGGTCAGCAATATTTCGTCTTCTGATTCAAAGAAAACACCGGCCAGGGCGGCTTCAGCAGCATCAAAGGCTAAGCCAGATTGCTGCATCGAGGTCGCCATTTTGTTTTGGTTTAAGCTGCTGGAAACCGCACTCACCCCTAAGATGGTCAGGGACAATAGCACCAGCAATGCCAGTACTAGTACGATGCCTCTTTGCTGCTTCATTTGGCGCTCCTTACAAAATTTTTCATATTTCTTAAGGTCAAAGTCTGGCTGAAAACCTGATAATAACGATTGGCTTCTGTACTTACCGGACTTTCATTTAATACTGCAATCTGACTTACGGGAATCCCGCTGACCTGACCAGTATCACTACGCAACAGTACTCCTACACGCAGTGATACCACCTGTTGAGTATTGGTTCTTGCCAACGCCAGCTCGCTGGCGGTAACAAAGCGAATAACCTGGCCTTGGGAGATATCACGTTCATTGGTAATGCCGTACAGCACCTGAAAGCTTTGTACATTGTCCATCAAATCCTGCGCCGCGCCGTTTACCACACCAGTAGCAACCCCCGCAGCACGCGGCCATCATAGCCGGTACAGGTTAGGCGGCCATTGGTGACCTGATACACATTTACTACATGAAATTCTATGCCATTAGTATGGCCATGGGTGGCCCCTGTACAATCTGCGTCAGCCAGCATGTTAACGACTAGCTGATCATTGCCACCGCTGCCGGTTTGCAGGCTTCCCAAACCGGGCTTGGCCACATAATCGCCAGGCAAACCGATGGGACGATTCTGAATAAATGCTGACTCCACCAGAAGATCGACACTGGGGTCTATGCGTGAGCCAATTTGGTCGTAGCGTCCGGTTTCGTGTAATTCACGGGTAAGTCGGGTCATAATAAAGCGTCCCGCTTCCTGTACCTGACCAACGGCTTGATTCAGCCCGTTAGTAACCCGGCTGCTGACCATTACCTGGATAACTCCGCCAGTAATCACTAATCCCAATACCAGCGATATCATCAATTCAATCAGGGAAAAGCCCCCACTGCGTTTCATAAGGTAATATCCTTAAACACACATTCGTTGCTGTCGCCGTCGGTGGGATTACACCGTGCCATCAAATTGTAGTTACGATTGGCCGACACCGTGACCGGCCAGGACAGAGTGATTTGAATGCGAGAACCAGCGCTGCACACATCGGCGTCAACGATATTATTGTCCTGGCAGCCTACGTTGATGCGTGTTTGTGGGTTGGTTTGAACCGCGGCGCAGGATAATGCCCAGCCCTCGTAACGGGCCATTTGCGATTCAGTACACTCGGTACCTTCACAATTCGGGACACTGGAAGGCTTGCTTAAACAATGACAAAGGTAAGGATCGTTACCGGCGCAGGAAAGGCCGGTAAAATTGTAAGAGGCGTTGCTGAAATAATCGTTGTGGGCTACCATCCCATCACCCGCTGTGGCGGGTCTGGCGGCTGAACGCAGGCTTTCTGCCACTTGCTCTGCAACCAGCTCTGACTGTGTTCGGCTGATGGCGTCGCGGTTTTGGAAAGAGCCTACAAATTGTAACGAGGCGACGCCCAGCAGTCCGACTGCCAGAACAAACAGGGTGACCAGAATCTCGATCATCCCCACACCTTGTTGATAATGTTGCGCCAGCTTGCGCATAGGTTGCATCTGCCTAAATGACTATTAACAACCTTATGCTATATCAACCTGACTGAATATTGCGTATTGGTAATTACGATAGCGTATCGAAACTGATTCGCGTGATGCTACCCGACCTGCTTGATGCGTAATTCTTTAGGTACCGCAAACTCAACATTTTCTTCTCTACCCTGGCGCTCTGAGGCTTTTTCAGCACCCCAGGAGATAAGCCGGTCAATAACGCCCTTGACCAAAACTTCTGGTGCTGAGGCGCCCGCGGTCACCCCTACATGCTCAATGCCCTCCAGCCAGCTTCTTTGGATGCAGTTAGCATCGGCAATCAGGTACGCCTGGGCGCCTACCTTTTCCGCCAGCTCCCGTAACCGATTAGAGTTAGAGCTGTTTTGCGCACCCACGACCAGCAGCACTTCACAGTCGCTGGCAAGCTCGCGCACCGCATCCTGACGATTTTGGGTTGCGTAGCAGATATCATCTTTGCGAGGGCCTTCGATAGCCGGGAAACGTGCGCGCAGCGCATCAATCACATCCGCGGTATCATCGACCGACAAGGTAGTCTGACTGCAATAATACAAGGCATTAGGATCTTTTACCGACAACCGCGCCACATCCGCACTGGACTCCACCAGATAAATGCCGCCTTCCGGGTTGCTGTACTGCCCCATCGTGCCTTCGACTTCGGGATGCCCCGCATGGCCAATCAGAATACATTCTGTCCCCGTCTTGCTGGCACGGGTCACTTCCATATGCACCTTGGTGACCAGCGGACAGGTGGCATCAAATACTTTCAGACCACGCCGCTGCGCTTCGTTTCGAACTTTTTTAGAGACCCCGTGGGCCGAGAAAATAACTATGCTGTTGTCTGGCACTTCGCTGAGTTCATCGACAAAGACCGCGCCGCTTTCACGCAGACCATCAACCACAAATTTATTGTGCACCACTTCATGGCGCACATAAATTGGTGGCTTAAACATCTCAAGTGCGCGCTCCACAATCGTAATGGCACGGTCAACACCGGCACAAAAGCCCCGTGGGTTTGCTAAATGAATTTGCATGCAAAGCTCCTTTAAGCCGACGGCTCACTGACCTCTAAAATTTCAACATCGAAGATAACCGTCTGGCCTGCCAGAGGATGGTTAAAATCTACTGTCACCGAGTCACCCGCAACACTACGAATAATACCGGGAATTTCCTGCCCATTTGGCTGACCAAACCCCATAATCATCCCTTCACTAATGTCCATATCACTGGAAAACCGGTTGCGGTCCATATAATGAATATTCTCAGGTTTTGAGTGGCCAAACGCATCCTCAGGCGCCAGAGTGAACGATTTTTTGTCACCCTGCTGCAGGCCCAACAGGCAGGCTTCAAAATTTTCGGTCAGGCTACCATCGCCCATCACCAGTTTTGCCGGCTTTTTATTAACACGGGTACTGTCGGCGGCCGAACCATCTTCCAGTTTTAAATCGAAATGCATCAGCACTTCGCTGTGTGACCCAATTACAGCATCAGACATATCGCCCCCTTCAGTTACTGCTTTTGCGATGAGGTTGTATTGTCGCCGGCCGATTTATTGGCGGTCAGCATATCAATAATAAGTAAAATGGCGCCTAAAAAGATGGCGCTGTCAGCCAGATTAAATGCCGGCCAGTGCCACTGACCCACATAAAAATCTAGAAAGTCGATGACATAGCCATGGACCAAACGATCATAAACATTGCCAAGCGCGCCGCCCAGCACCAGGGTGTAGGCAACTGGCAATAAGATTTGGTCACGTGGGGTATTTTTCAACCACCATAGTATCAGGGTACTCACCACGGCAGCAATGCCGGTAAAAAACCAGCGTTGCCAACCATCGGCATCATGCAAAAAGCTAAATGCCGCACCGTAATTGTGCACATAGGTGAGATTAAAAAACGAGGTCACCTGCACCGACTGATACAAGTCCATCGACCCGAGTACCGTGTACTTAGTCCACTGGTCCAGTACAAACACCACCACACTGAGCCATAAAAAGCGCAGACCACTGGCTTTTATTGAGTTAAGCATACCGGCGTGTCTCTCCGTCGCCCTCAACATTGGTGACACAGCGCTGACACAATTCCGGATGCGCTTCATTCAGACCCACATCTTCGCGCACATGCCAGCAGCGCACACACTTTTCGCCCGCACTCTTGTGTACTTCTATGCGCAGGCCGTCCAGTGCCGTAGCTGCGGCACTTTCAGGTGCCTGGTCCAATGGGTGCAGATGCACTTTTGAAGTGATCAGCACAAATCGTAATTCGTCATCCAGCTGACGCAACAGAGTTACTAGCTCATCACTGGCATACAACTGAATCTCTGCTTCCAATGAGCCGCCCAGTGTGCCTTCTTTACGAGCCTGCTCCATAGCCTGGTTAACCGCATCCTTCACCTGCATAATTTGCTGCCAGAACTGTGTACCAAACTCACCTTCACCGGTGAAAGGCGCCAGGCCTTCGTACCAGCTTTGGGTGAACACAAACTCTTCGCGCTCACCTGGCAGCGCTTCCCATAACTCCTGAGCGGTAAAGCTGGTAATGGGGGCCATCCAGCGCACCAGCGCTTCAACAATATGGTACAACGCTGTTTGACATGAGCGCCGCGCGTTGCTGTCCGCTTTGGCGGTATACTGGCGGTCTTTGATAATATCCAGATAAAAACTGCCCAGCTCAATCGAGCAGAAGTGCATCAGCTTTTGACTGACCACCAGTAAGTCATACTGCTCGTAGGCTTCGGCCAACTCCTGCTGTAAGGTGTTGGTGCGACTCACAATCCAGCGATCCAATGCCACCATATCTGCAGGCGCCACCGCATCTTCGGCCGGGTCGAAGCCATTTAGGTTGGCCAGCAGAAAACGTGCCGTATTACGCAGACGACGATAGGAATCTGCCGCGCGCTTCAAAATCTCATCAGAGACCGCAATTTCACCACGATAATCGGTAGAGGCTACCCACAGACGCAGAATATCCGCGCCCAGTTTGCCAGTCACTTCCTGCGGCGCTACCACATTGCCCACCGATTTCGACATCTTGCGGCCATGGGCATCCACGGTAAAGCCATGGGTAAGCACCTGCTTATAAGGCGCATGGTTGTGCATGGCGGTAGAGGTCATCAGGGATGACATAAACCAGCCTCGGTGCTGATCCGAGCCTTCCAGGTACAAATCGGCGCCGGCAGGGATATCGTCACGACGATCCACCACAAAATAATGGGTGACCCCCGAGTCAAACCAGACATCCAGGGTATCGGTAACCTTATCGTACTGGTCTGCATCTTCACCGAGTAACTGCGCATCGTTCAGATCCCACCAGGCTTCGATGCCTTTGAATTCGACTTTTTCAGCAACCTGTTCAATCAGCTGACTACTTTGAGGATGAATCTCACCGGTAGTCTTGTGGACATACAGTGGAATGGGAACGCCCCAGGTGCGTTGGCGCGAGATACACCAATCCGGACGGCCTTCTACCATTTTTTGAATCCGGTTTTCACCCCACTCCGGAATCCACTGAGTTTGTTTGATCTGCTCTAATGAGGCGTCCCGCAAGCCTTGCTTGTCCATACTGATGAACCACTGCGGCGTTGCCCGGAAGATGATTGGGGTTTTATGGCGCCAGCAATGCGGATAGCTGTGCTCGTATTTCACATCCAACACCAGATTGCCATTCGCTTTCACGGTTTCAATAATGGCGTCATTGGCTTTAAACACAAACTGGTTAGCAAATAATGGCGTGTTTTCTAAAAATACCCCATTGCTGCCCACCGGGTTGTACACATCAATGCCATACTCTTTGCCCACATTAAAGTCATCGACACCATGCGCCGGGGCGGTATGTACACAGCCGGTACCCGAGTCTGTTGTTACATGCTGACCCAGAATCAATGGGGTTTGCTGGTTTTCAATAAACGGGTGCGCCACGGTGGCATGTTCCAGGGCTTCACCTAGACAGCTGGCTTTTTCCGCATAGGCCTCAATGTCATAGCGCTGCATGCAGCTTTCAATAAGATCATGCGCCAACACCAGCCATTCGCCGGTTTCGGTAACTTCAACCAGCGAGTAGGTCAGCTCAGGGTGCAGCGTAATAGCGCGGTTGGCCGGCAGGGTCCAGGGCGTAGTGGTCCAGATAACCACCCCGGCATTATGCTGTTCAAGATCCGCTTGTGTGACACCAAATGCCTGCGCTATGGGGCCGGTATCGGTGATCGGAAATTTGACATCAATCGCCGGCGAAACTTTGTCTTTATATTCAACTTCGGCCTCTGCCAGTGCCGAACCGCAGTCGGTACACCAGTGGACCGGCTTAAAGCCTTTCTCGAGGTGACCCGAGTCGACAATTTTGCCAAGCGCGCGAATGATGTCGGCTTCTGAAGTAAAGTCCATGGTTTTGTAGGGATTGTCCCATTCACCAAAAATACCCAGCCGGATAAAGTCGGCCTTTTGACCATCAATTTGCTTATCCGCGTATTCGCGGCACTTTTGACGAAACTCAGCGGCGGACACTTTCTTACCGGGTTTTCCGACCTTTTTTTCCACCATTAGCTCGATGGGCAACCCATGGCAATCCCATCCAGGTACATAAGGCGCGTCAAAATCAGCCAGCGTTTTGGATTTAACAATAATATCTTTGAGGATTTTGTTTACAGCATGGCCAATGTGAATATTGCCGTTTGCGTACGGAGGTCCATCATGCAAAACAAACGGTTTTTTGCCTGATTTAGCCTCACGAATTTTTTTATAAATGCCTTTTTCCTGCCAGGTTTTCAGCATTTTGGGTTCACGCTGCGCCAGATTTCCGCGCATTGGAAACGGCGTTTCCGGAAGATTTAGTGTGGCCTTGTAATCACTCATAAAATTGTTTTTTCCATCCACCTGAAGTGTACGTGAAAGCTACGTACCCGAAGTTGTACCGCCGCGAGGCAGCTTACGAATCAGTTGTTTTAAAAAAATGTCGTGCATGCTCAGCATCGACCTGAATTTGTTGTTTGAGTGCATCAAACGACTCAAACTTATGTTCATCACGGAGTTTTTTTCGTGGCACCACCACGATAGGCTGACCATACAGATCGCCGCTAAAGTCAAATAAATGCACTTCCAGTTGCGTGCGCTGCCCATCTAAGGTGGGCCGGCGGCCGACATTCGCGACCCCATTGAACGTGCGCTGGTCCAGGGTAACCGTCACCGCAAAGACCCCTTTGATGGGCGTACGAAATCGCTTTAGCAACACATTGGCGGTGGGAAAACCGATAGTCCGGCCCTTCTTTTCACCATGCACCACCCGGCCCTGAACATCGAATGGCCGACCCAACATCGATTCTGCTTTGGCAAAGTCGCCGGTTTCCAGGGCGGTACGCACGGCGGTGGAGCTAATACGATTATCATCCAGCCGGTAACTTTGGGTGCTTACCACCTCAAACCCATAGTGCTGCCCGGCCTGCTTCAACATTTCAAAGTCGCCCTGGCGGTTCTGTCCAAATCTGAAGTCATCGCCCACCACTAAAAAACGAACACCCAGTTTATTGACCAGTAATTCCTCAATAAAGGTGTCCGGGCTTTGGCTGGCAAAATCGTGGTTAAAGCGTACGCATAACAACCGGTCAATTCCGGCTTCGTTCAGCAACCGGTATTTTTCAGACAGGGTGCTGAGTCGCGCCGGTGCTTTATCGGGCGTGAACACTTCTTCGGGCTGAGGTTCAAACACCATTACGGTAGCCGGTAACGCCAGCTCCCGGGCCTTATTGAGAACATTGGCCAATACGGCCTTATGCCCTTTATGAACCCCGTCAAACTTCCCGATTGTTAATACACAGCCCTGGTGCCGGGGACGCAGGTTATGCAAACCTCTGATCAATTCCACAACTTGCCTGTACCTTTTCCTGCCGCAACAAATACAAAAGCCGCGATTATAAACGACCCACCACGTAATACCAATCGTTGTTCTGCCGCTTTAGCCACCTGATGCTTTAAAATGTGACGGTTTGGTGCCGGTAAGTAATAAAACCGCGACAAATGTCGCCACTGCTGCGGCAATGGTTTTGGTTACATGCAGAATCTGTTCGGACAGGCTCAGCAAGTAAAATGCATCATATAAATCAAACTGCAGAATAACCCAAGCCATAGCGATGCACGCCAGCACCACTTTAGTCAAAAATATTACGGTAAATCGCGAAAGGCTAAACACCCCATCACGATGCAGCTGCTGATACAACAGAATCGCGTTTAAGGCCGCTGATAGACTGGTGGCGATGGCCAGCCCGATATACCCGTATGGAATCGCGAAAATCAGGTTGAACACCATATTGGCTACCATACAGTAGATGCCGAACTTTACCGGGGTTTTGGTGTCCTGGCGCGAATAAAACCCCGGCGCCAGTACTTTGACCAGCATAAAAAACCACAATCCGAATGAATAGGCAGTCAACGAGTAGGAGGCCATTCTGGCGGTTTCGGCGGTGAATTCACCGCGCTGGAAAATAACCGTCAAGATAGGCTCGGCCATAAATGCCAGCCCGACTGCGGCGGGCAACCCTAATACGGACACCATGCGTACCGACCAGTCCATATTGTCAGCAAAGGCTAAGGGATCTTTGCCGACATGATTACGCGATAATGTCGGTAATATTACCGTGGCGATGGCAATACCAAACAGCCCCAGCGGAAACTCCAGCAGGCGGTCTGAATAATACAGCCAGCTGATAGAGCCGGTCACCAGAAAACTGGCAATCAGGGTGTCGAATAACAGATTGAGCTGACCTACCGACACGCCGAACAAGGCGGGAATCATCAGCGTGCGAACTTTGACTACATGAGGATCATGCCAGCCCCATTTAGGTTTTACTAACAAACCGGCCCGGTATAAAAACGGTAGTTGAAACAGCAACTGCACAATACCACCGATAAAAACGCCCCAGGCCAGCCCGTAAGCTGGCTGCTGCATATCAGGCGCCAGCCAGACCGCACAGCTGATAATACACACATTAAGCAGTACCGGCGTAAAGGCCGCCACGGCAAACTTGTTTAGGGTATTTAAAATCGCCCCTGACAGACCGGTTAAAGAGATAAAGGCTAAATAGGGAAAGGTGATTTTAAGCATGGTAGAGGCCAGCGTGAACTTGTCACCGCCGGGCTCATCATTTAGGTATTCAACAAACCAGCCCATACCAAATAATGCGGCTAACACCGGTGATGCCACGACCCCAATAATGGCCACCACAAAGACAATGGCCCCCAGGGTACCCGAGATTCTGGCCACAAAGGCTTTAAGTTTGGCTTCGTCTTCTTCGTGGTGAACTTCGGTAAGCACCGGAATAAAAGCCTGAGCAAATGCACCTTCTGAAAACAGCCGGCGTAAAAAATTGGGAATTTTATTGGCAAAAAAGAATACATCGGCGCCGGCGCCATCGCCCATCAGCCGGGCCACCACTACATCGCGAGCCAAACCCAGAATACGCGACAGCAATGTCATAACACTGACAATAAGCCCTGATCTGATTAATTTTCCTGACACATTGCCTCTTAGATTTTATGTAGTGGCCTTAATGGGACCGACACTATAGCCGAATGGCTATAGTGAGAAAATAACCCGGAGGCTGAATTCCCGCTAAATTTAAGAGAAAAACCTCAATTTCAGCATAAAACCGCTTACATAAGGGTGAATTCTAAATTAGGGCCTGCTATAATCCGCGCCCTAGCTGGGTCGGACCTGGATCACGCCGCGTTTATTGTTATTAAAATAGTTTGACAAATAATCGATTGGTAGGCACAATCCGCACCCTCGTTTTTGACATGAATTTATTTGGGAGTTACACCTTGGCTAACATTAAGTCTGCTAAGAAACGTGCAATTCAAGCCGAAAAGCGTCGTCAGCATAATGCCAGCCGCCGCTCCATGACTCGTACAAGCATCAAGAAAGTTGTAGCCGCTATCGCTAATGGCGATAAAGAAGGTGCTAAATCAGCACTGGCCGCAGCAACTCCTGTTCTTGACAGAATGGCTACCAAAGGTTTGATTCACAAGAATAAAGCTGCTCGTCATAAGAGCCGCCTTGCTGCGCAAATCAAAGCGCTTTAAGGTCCTCTTGGATCGCAGTTAAAAAAGCGCCTTCTGGCGCTTTTTTTGTCTCTGTTTTTTGCTCTTTTTAGTATCGGCTAACGACCTGCCACGCCCCTGAGCGGCCTCCCCCTTGTGATATAACCTCTACCCTTATCTTCGTCCTTCAAGAGACAGCGTCCTTCAAGGGACAGTCACACCTATATCAGCAGGGCTTTAAGTAATGCAGAAGCATGTCGCCCTCTATAGGCAGACAGGGAGACGACAGATCGGACGGTAACAGACCTTTGAGATCACCCCTAACATGCTCTTTTCAAAGCTCTTAAAGATTACCAGACGAGTCTGGTAAGACCGTGGAGAACTATCAAAAACGGCTGTACCCAAATGGTAACAGCCGCGCTATTAGGAGATATAAGAATATTTATTAGAAATGACGTAGCAAGCGCCACCACACGCGTGACACCGCCAGCTATTTAAGGCTGCAGCGCCGCCTTTAAGGTGTATGAACTGGGCGGGGGAATGCCTTACAGGGTGTTAAGTACATCAACAATTTCCCGGGTATCCTCTACCACGCGGATGACCTTGTCATTAAGACGCAGCGCTACCATGCCCTGAGTCACATCGCGATACACCACCTGGCCCTGTTGAAATAACTCATAGTCCAGCACCGTCCCTTTATTCAGGCTGGCCGCCCAGTTCGCGGGACGCTCACTTTCGGTAACCTCAATCTCATCAATATCCTGAGGGTTGTAATAGCCACGGTCGGCAGCAAATGCAGCCGGAATCAAACAACACAAAAGCGCAATTGAAGAAGCAAACTTACGAAAATACATGAAAACACCGTCTTAACTACTACTAATGAGTTAGTAAGAGCAATTCTCATTCCCTTTATCTATACTAAAGTCTAACTTTTTGTATACCTCTGTTTTATAAAGCTTTAAAGGCTTAAGCCTGACCGAGGTAGCATATATATCCAAAATTAGTGGGTTAATTTTTAACAAATACGGGTTACATGTGAGAAAAATGTACCCATTTGCCTACACGCTTATTTATCGAAAAGCGCGCTGGGCTGGACGAACCCCAAAAAATTTCGCATCATTTGTATATGGTCCCTATATAAAAATCGAACCGTGCTGAAAATAATTGTTCTTATTCCACTTTTTCTTAGCGCTTTGTGGGTTGCTTACCTAAAGCTGAACCATTATTCCGTGGCGCAAGGCAAACAAGGGTTTATGTATATTCTGGTCATTTCCCTGGTCATTGCTGCGTTTTATACTTTCATGATGTTTGTGACCCACTGACAACCTAACCAGTGATATCTCGTATCCCTGATAGCCAGCCACAAAAAACCCGGCATTCGCCGGGTTTTTTTAGCTTTTTATTTATCGTTTTATTGTTGCAAAATTTCTACTTCGGCTTCATCACGTAAAGCTTTTACATAGCTTTGGAACAATGCCTGACCATACGCCGAGCCCAGGCGCTGGCGTAAGGAACTGGCCAGTTCAGCATCCGGTGCTTCAGGTTGCTTCACCCCGGTTAGTTCGACCACACCCACATCACCGGTAGCCAGTTTTGTAGCTTCAATCTGTGAGCCTTCTTGTTCAGACAAGGTAAACAGAGTTTCAACCAGCGCACGGGGTAATTCACCCGGGCCTCGATTAACCTCCGTCGCTTCCTGCCAGCTAAGGTCATACTCGGCTAACATTGACTGAACATCTTCACCTGCCTGATATTGTTCAACCAGTTTCTCAGCCCACTGCATGGCGGCCTGCTGTGCTTTCTGACCTTGTAGTTGCTGGGCAATACTATCAGATACATCTTCCAACGGCCGGGTACGCTGAGGTTCATGTTCTTTGACCCGCATTACCATTACCGTTTTCTCGTCCAGTTCAATCACTTCACTGTTCATACGATCTTCAACCAGTTCAGGGCTGAACGCACGGCTCAGTGCATTAGGATTACTCACCGGTTCGGGGGCCTGCTGTTCGGTAAACATTCCGGTTTCTTCAATTGGCTGGTTAGCCACCCCTGCCACATCTTCCAGTGACTCTGGCACTTCGAAGGCCACCTCGTCCATGCGACTACGGATTTGGTAAAAGCGCTCGGTTGCCCGATCGGTTTGCAAGCGCTCACGAATGTCTGCTTCAACCTCGGCCAGCGGCGTCACCTGCTCTGCTTTAATATCGGTCAATTTGATAAGATGAAAGCCAAACTCGGTTTCCACAACCTCAGAGATCTCGCCTTGTTCAAGGTCGAAGGCCACTTCATCAAACGCCGGGTCCATCATATCGCGACTGATAAACTCCAGGTCGCCCCCATTTTCTGCTGAAAAGGTATCATCTGAACGTTCTTCAGCTAACCGGGCAAACTCAGCACCGTCTGATAGCTGGGATTTGATTTTCTCAGCCCGGGTCCGCGCGGCCTCTTTATCATCACCAAATTCAATCAGAATATGCGAAACCCGACGTTCTTCCTCTTCGCGGTAACTATTCTTATTTTCTTCATAATACTGTTCGATGTCTGCGTCGGTGACATCCACTTCGGATGCCAAATCATCGACACTTAATGTGACATACGCAATATTCAGTTTTTCCTGAGTATCGAACCTGGTGATATTCGATTCATAGAAATTTTGAATATCCTGCTCACTCACCTCCACGGTCTCAGCAAACTGAGCAGCAGGTACCACCAAATATCGTCCATCACGGGTTTGGGCCTGTAATTGCCATGCCCGGTCCACTTCACCCGGTAAGGCAAAGGAAGCCGCACCCAGCGCCTGAGCTAACTGTGTGCGGGTCATTTCAGTGCGTAGATAATCTCTGAAACCCGAAGGCTGAAAACCACTTTGACGCAATATGGCCAGATAGCGTTCGTTATCAAATTCGCCGGCAGTCTGGAACTCCTGCATGTCGCGAATGGTGTCACGAATCTGCGTATCCCCTACCCGCAAACCTAATTCCTCAGCCTGTTGCTGAATAAGTTTGTCGTTGATAAGCCGCTGCAACACATTGCGGCGAAAATCTTTAAGATAATTTTCGTTGGCAAACATGCTGGCTGCACTTTCACCATACTCGGACTCCATACGCGCACGCTGGTTCTGATAGGCGCGCTCCAGGGTGCCCTGATCAATCTCTTCGCCATTAACAGTGGCCACCGCAGTGGCGCCTGAAGAGTTCAGGTAACTGCCAACGCCGGCGAAGACGAAACTCAGCACGACAAGGCCGATTACGATCATGGCCCACGGGCCCTGAGAACCTTCTCTGATTCTTTCTAACATGATTGTTCTTTCAACTCCGTTGCTTACTTCAACTTGCCGGCATCTGACACTGCTTACTGCAGACAACAGGTTATCTGGGCGGTGCGCTGGCAAAAAATCAGGCAAGATTATAACGCGATTGTCCAGGCAAACGCGACGCTTTTATGGTCGCCCTGCCACATCAATACACAATGATTCTGGGGGCAGGCACAGGCAGCTGGTCCGGGTAAACTGAAACTCACACAGAAATTAAAGAAAACCGGAAAGGGACTGTGTTGCCAGGTCATGGTCCTGTTTTTCTGGACCCAATAAAAAAGGCGATGGGGTTACCATCGCCTTTTTATAAATTTTTTATTCTTAGTTGCACGCGTCTTTTAAAGCTTTACCTGCTTTGAAAGAAGGTACTTTAGCCGCTGCAATCTGAATAGTCTCACCAGTTTGAGGATTACGGCCGCTGCGAGCAGAGCGCTCACGAACTGCGAAAGTACCAAAGCCTACTAGGGCTACCTGGTCACCTTCTTTAAGCGCTGCGGTTACAGCATCAGTGAATGCGTCTAGAGCTCGGCCTGCAGCCGCTTTAGAGATGTCCGCACCAGCTGCCATTTGGTCGATGAGTTGAGACTTGTTCACAATTATGATCCCCTTCGTTTGTTATTATACTGTTTGTCCGAAACAATTATCGAATTATCGCCGGACTTTATAACAAGCTTGATTAGTAACATCAAGTACTCTGTTACAATAAGTTAACTTTTAATGATTCGCTGCAATCCCTTTAAAGACAAGGCTTCAAGCGATGACACAGTAAAGGTAACACAACTTCTGCGACTTGAAAGCCCTATTTTAAAAAAAGTGGGCAAATCTGCGCTTTAGTGGCTATTTTTTATACTTTTGTCCATAAAAAAAGGCTGCGGCCCACGCATGGCAGGCGTTGCAGCCTTACTTCACTGTTTATTTTGCATCCACGACTTCGAATGATTCAACCGGTTCCTGCAAGGCAATATCCAGGACATCATCAATCCACTTAACCGGGTGAATAGTGAGCGCTTCTTTAACATTATCCGGAATTTCTTCCAAATCCCGCTCGTTCTCTTTCGGAATAACCACGGTTTTGATACCACCACGGTGTGCCGCCAGCAGTTTTTCTTTCAATCCGCCGATGGCCAGTACTTCTCCACGCAAGGTGATTTCACCTGTCATCGCCACATCGCATTTCACGGGGTTACCGGTTAACGATGAAACCAGGGCAGTACACATCGCAATACCGGCACTAGGGCCATCTTTAGGCGTAGCGCCTTCGGGTACATGCACATGAATATCGCGCTTTTCATAAAAGTCACTGTTGATACGCAGTTTGTCTGCACGACTACGCACCACTGTCATCGCCGCTTTGATAGACTCCTGCATCACATCACCTAACGAACCGGTGGTGGTCATCTTGCCTTTGCCCGGCACGGTGCTGGTTTCTATTGTCAAAAGATCGCCGCCGACCTGGGTCCAGGCTAAACCGGTTACCTGGCCAATCTGGTTATCGTTATCGGCCTTACCGTAATCAAACCGCTGCACCCCCAGATAATCTTTCAGATTGTCCTGGGTAACCACAACTTTGTCTTTGCTCTTAGACAACAGCACATCTTTAACGGCTTTACGACATACTTTCGAGATTTCGCGTTCCAGGTTACGCACACCGGCTTCGCGGGTGTAATAGCGAATAATACCTATGATCGCGGAGTCGGTGATTTCCAGCTCATTCTTTTTAAGTCCATTACGTTCCATCTGCTTAGACAGCAAATGGCGCATAGCAATATTCAGCTTTTCATCTTCGGTATAACCGGATAACCGAATCACTTCCATCCGGTCCAGTAAAGGTCCCGGAATATTCATGCTGTTTGAGGTGGCCACAAACATCACATCGGATAAGTCATAATCAACTTCCAGGTAGTGATCACTAAAGCTGTTGTTCTGTTCCGGATCCAACACTTCCAGTAATGCTGAGGCCGGATCACCGCGCATATCCGCCGACATCTTGTCGATTTCATCCAGCAGGAACAACGGGTTCTTTACCCCTACCTTGGTCATGTTTTGAATCAGCTTGCCAGGCAGTGAACCAATGTAGGTACGACGATGCCCCCGAATTTCCGCTTCATCACGCACGCCGCCCAGGGCCATGCGTACGTACTTACGACCCGTGGCTTTAGCGACAGACTGTCCTAACGAGGTTTTACCGACACCCGGAGGGCCTACCAGACAAAGAATCGGGCCTTTTAGTTTTTTCACCCGCTGCTGTACCGCCAGATATTCAACGATGCGTTCTTTGACTTTTTCCAGGCCGTAATGATCGGCATCCAGCACAGTTTCTGCCTTCGCCAAATCTTTTTTGACCGGGCTGCGTTTTTGCCATGGCACCGCCGTTAACCAGTCGATGTAACTACGCACCACCGTCGCTTCTGCTGACATCGGCGACATCATCTTCAGTTTCTGCAGTTCTGCCCGGGCTTTTTCTTCCGCTTCCTTGGGCATCTTGGATTCGGTGATTTTATTGCTCAGCGCTTCAAATTCGTCAGGCGCATCATCCATCTCGCCTAATTCTTTTTGAATGGCCTTCATCTGTTCATTCAGATAATACTCGCGCTGGCTTTTTTCCATTTGCTTTTTAACCCGGGTCCGAATTTTCTTTTCGACCTGGAGCAAATCTATCTCACCTTCCATCAGCGCCATCAGGTATTCCAGACGTTCATTCACGCCTTTCATCTCTAGCACTTTTTGTTTTTCGGTGAGTTTGAGCGGCATATGAGCCGCCATGGTGTCAGCCAAACGCGCGGCATCATCAATGCCATTGAGTGAGGTCAAAACCTCTGGCGGAATTTTTTTGTTAAGCTTTACATAGCCTTCGAACTGCGAGACCGCGGAGCGAATCAACACTTCCTGCTCGTTTTCGGCTATGGCTTCATCGGTAATTTTATCGGTGGTAGCGCAGTAGAAAGGCTCTGACTGGGTGTATTCCGAAATCTCACCACGGACATTACCTTCTACCAGCACCTTGACGGTGCCGTCCGGCAGCTTTAACAGCTGAAGAATTGTGGCAATGGTGCCAACACTGTAAATGTCATCCGTTTCTGGTTCATCGACACTGGCATCTTTCTGGGCAACCAAAAAGATTTGCTTGTCATTTTCCATTGCTGCTTCCAGGCAGCGAATCGATTTTTCACGGCCGACGAACAAGGGTATGACCATATGTGGATAAACAACCACATCCCGAAGGGCTAATACGGGGATCTCTATGCGATTTTCACGCTCTTCTGTCATACTTGCACTCTATTGATTACTGATTTCGATTTATATGGGGATAATCAGGCAAAGTTCAAATAGTTACTTTTTGCTAAGGCTTAATTTTACTTCACCTTATTCACCTGTCGGCCCCGCGAAATATAACGTTGTTTACCATCAGTCATTTACAAAAATAAGGCAACAGATAATTTGCCTAAGAGCAATTTGGCTAAATTTTTATAGCGGCTTCCGTATTTTTCTTACCGACACAAAAAAGACCTCAATTTGAGGCCTTTTTTAAGTCACATCAAAGATTATTCCGATGCTGCTTTTTTATCTTCATTGGCGTAAATCAAAATAGGACTGGATTCGCCGCGAATGACGGTTTCGTCGATGACCACTTTTTTGACATCATCCAGCGAGGGTAAGTCGTACATGGTATCCAACAAGATGCCTTCCACGATAGAACGTAATCCGCGGGCACCGGTCTTACGATGCATGGCCTTTTTCGCAATGGCCTGAAGCGCATCATCCCGGAATTCAAGCTCTACATCTTCAATGGCAAATAATGCCCCGTATTGCTTGGTAATGGCATTTTTTGGTTCACGCAGGATTTGGATCAGGGCATCTTCATTCAGCTCTTCCAGACTGGTTACCACGGGTAACCGGCCGATGAACTCTGGAATCAGACCATATTTAACCAAATCTTCTGGTTCAACCTTTTTAAACAGCTCACTGGACTTGTGCAGGCTATCCTTGGTTTTAACTTTTGCGCCAAAACCAATACCACTACCAGTCTGCGCACGCTGCTCAATAACTTTATCAAGCCCTGAGAATGCGCCCCCACAGATAAACAGAATCTTTGAGGTATCAACCTGCAAAAACTCCTGTTGTGGATGCTTGCGGCCACCCTGAGGCGGAACCGAGGCCACGGTGCCTTCAATCAGCTTCAGCAATGCCTGCTGTACACCCTCACCCGACACATCACGAGTGATGGAAGGATTATCAGACTTACGGGAAATCTTATCAATCTCATCAATGTAGACAATGCCACGCTGGGCTTTTTCCACATCGTAATCGCATTTTTGCAGCAATTTCTGGATGATATTTTCAACGTCTTCGCCGACATACCCTGCTTCGGTCAAGGTGGTGGCATCGGCCATCGTGAAGGGTACATCCAACAACCGCGCTAACGTCTCAGCCAGCAAGGTTTTACCACTACCGGTGGGGCCAATCAGCAGAATATTGCTTTTGCCCAGCTCTACACCTTCGTGCACATCGCCGTGACGAAGTCGCTTATAATGATTGTAAACCGCTACCGACAGCACCTTTTTGGCATGACCCTGACCAATAACATAGTCATCCAGATGAAGATGAATCTCATGTGGCTTGGGCAGTGCGTCCTGCTTTTGCTTGGGTGCGATTTCTTTAATTTCTTCGCGAATAATGTCGTTGCATAACTCGACACATTCATCACAGATAAAAACGGACGGACCAGCAATTAACTTTCTCACTTCATGCTGGCTTTTGCCACAGAAGGAGCAATACAGTAACTTGTTGTCGCCGTCTGAGTTCTGTTTATCACTCATTACGTAATGCCTCTGCCTTAGCCGGACCCAAATTCAATACAGGATGTCCGGTCTGTCTTTATAACTATACTACTTCGTTGCAGCCGCGTCAGATCGATTTGTCAGGACCTGGTCAATTAGACCGTACTCTTTGGCTTCGGTTGCACTTAAAAAGTTATCACGATCAGTATCGTGTGCGACTTTTTCGTAATCCTGGCCAGTATGTTGTGACAATAACCGATTCAGCTTCTCTTTAACGGACAGAATTTCTTTGGCATGGATTTCAAAATCTGATGCCTGCCCCTGGAAACCACCTAGTGGCTGGTGAATCATCACCCGTGAGTTGGGCAAACAATAACGCTTACCTTTGGTGCCACCTGACAACAGGAAGGCCCCCATGCTGGCCGCCTGGCCTACACATACCGTGCTCACATCAGGCTTAATAAAGTTCATGGTATCGTAAATAGCCATACCTGCTGTTACTGAACCGCCTGGCGAATTGATATATAGGTAGATGTCTTTTTCCGGGTTTTCAGCTTCCAGAAACAGCATCTGTGCCACAATCAGGTTCGCCATATGATCTTCAACCTGACCAACCAGAAAAATGACGTTTTCTTTTAGTAAACGTGAGTAAATGTCGTAGGAACGTTCACCCTTGGCTGTCTGTTCGACAACCATAGGCACCAATGCATTTTGCGGTTCTAATGGGTTAATCATATCTACCTTGATTTGTTAGCGTTAAAAACAAAAATGCTCGGAAGGCTCCGAGCATTTAAGCAGTTGCTGACTGGCTAAGTCAAACAAGCAATCAAAAATTATGCTTGTTTGTTCATAACCTCATCAAAAGCTTTGGTCACTTCCTGAGTCTTGGCTTTGTCCAATACCCATTCGATGGCCTGCTCTTCTAATGCAACATTTTTCATTTGTTGCATCAGTTCTTCATTGTTTTTGTAATATTCGATCACTTCTTGCGGATCTTCATAAGCCGACGCTGAAGTTTCGATTAATGCATCAACCTTGCTTTCATCAGCCTGTAGTTCATTTTGCTTGATGATTTCACCCAGCAACAGACCAATTGATACGCGACGCTTGGCATTGTCGGTAAACAGTTCAGCAGGCAGTTCTGGCATATTCTGGCCGCCACCTTGTTGGCTGAAACGTTGTTTTGCCTGTTCACGCAGTGCTTCGATTTCCTGATCTACCAGTGCCTGCGGCACATCCAGTTCATTCTTCTCAAGCAGCTTAGCAATAACATCTTCTTTTACTTTTGCTTTGAGTGTTTGATCCAGCTCGCGTTGCATATTTTTGCGCACTTCGTCTTTCAATGCGTCGATGCCGCCTTCTTCAATGCCAAACAGTTTAGCAAATTCTTCGTTTACTTCCGGTAATTCCTGACCTTCCACTTTTTTCACGTGAACGTCAAATACCGCGTCTTTACCTTTTAAGGCTTCAGCGTGGTAGTCCTCCGGGAAAGTTACTTCAACAGTAACAT
The DNA here is from genome assembly GCF_015644725.1 of Salinimonas marina. NCBI lineage: Bacteria > Pseudomonadati > Pseudomonadota > Gammaproteobacteria > Alteromonadales > Alteromonadaceae > Salinimonas > Salinimonas marina. The sequence continues at coordinate 1,105,312 of NZ_CP064795.1, read as the reverse complement.
CCTGACCGGCTTTAGCGCCAATCAGCGGAGTTTCAAAACCTGGAATCATGCGGCCTTTGCCAAGCTCAAGGGTGAAATCTTCGGCTTTACCACCGTCAAACTCTTCACCATCAATCTTGCCGACAAAATCCATTACAACACGATCTTCTTCGGCCGCTTCACGCTCAACTTCTACCCAGCTGGCATGTTGCTTTTGAAGTGTCTCCATCATGTTATCGAGGTCTTCGTCCTTGATTTCAACCTTAGGTTGTTCAATTTCGATTTCTTCAACGCCCTGAACTTCGACTTCTGGGTATACTTCAAACGAAGCAACAAACTCCAGATCCTGACCTTGCTGGTCTTTGGTAAGTTCAAATTTTGGCATACCAGCAGGTGTAATCTCTTCCTGCATTACTGCCTGATAGAAGTTTTGCTGCATGACATCGCCAGCCACTTCCTGACGAACCGCCGCACCATAGCGCTTCTGAATTACGCTCACTGGTACCTTACCTGGGCGGAAGCCATTGATACGCTGAGTTTTAGCTAATTGCTGAAGACGTGACTTTACAGCAGAATCGATAGAATCGGCTGGCACGGTGATCGTAAGACGGCGTTCTAAACCCTGGGTCGTCTCGACTGAAACTTGCATTATGTTACCTCAACTTGACGTCTGGTGACGTGTTGTTTTCATGCCCCCGTCCTGCACACCGTAGCAATTTTTGCTGCTGGATTTACAGGTCGTTGACTAACGATTAATTTAAACCGCTGATTAAACACATTGGTTAAAAAAAGACGCGGTAGTATACAGTCACAGTATTTAAGAGTCGAGAGGCAAACAAGAACAAATGCGCATTATTGCAGACTTTGTCAACAACATTGCAACATCGGGAAAAGAAAAAAGAAAATTTTAAGATAGGATTTTTGCAAAGATGGTCGGTGAGACAGGATTTGAACCTGCGACCCCTTGGACCCAAACCAAGTGCGCTACCAAACTGCGCCACTCACCGAACGATGCATATAGAAATATACTAGATATGGTGCGGAAGGAGAGACTTGAACTCTCACGCCGTGAAGCACTGGAACCTAAATCCAGCGTGTCTACCAATTCCACCACTCCCGCAAAAAAGTGGGGTGGACGATGGGACTTGAACCCACGACAACCGGAATCACAATCCGGGGCTCTACCAACTGAGCTACGCCCACCACTGATGATGCTTTTTTTGCTATCGAAAGCGGCTTGGCAAGTGTACATCAATTTCAACACTATGTCAGTGAAAAAATTAACTTTTTCTTGCTTTACTACCCGACCCGCAATAGATGGCGCGCCCGGCAGGATTCGAACCTGCGACCCACGGCTTAGAAGGCCGTTGCTCTATCCAGCTGAGCTACGGGCGCCTGGCGAATCTTCGCTAGCAAAAGTGGTCGGTGAGACAGGATTTGAACCTGCGACCCCTTGGACCCAAACCAAGTGCGCTACCAAACTGCGCCACTCACCGAACCTGTGTAACAACGTGTTTTGCTTCCTCGTCGTTACGGGAGCGCATATTACTGACTTGCCCCTACCTCGTCAAACACTTTTCCAAAGAAAAACACTGACCGTTCACAAAGCAGCCAACTGTGCATCATTTTTGCACACCCCGTCGATTTTTTGGTCGTTTCAGGGCATCAATACCGTACCTGGCCGGGTTACGGCCAATGAAAAAACACTTAGCAATGCTGCTTATTCCATATTACGGCCCTGTACAGTTATTAAAAGGTGGTTTAATGAATCTCTGGCAGGGTTGTAGGGTTTTGTGGAACAATACCAGCGCCGTTTTTTTCATCTATAAAGAGTTTCGTTATTTATGACCGCGCATCTAATTGATGGCAAATTGATTGCCAAACAAGTTCGTCAGCATGTGGCTTCGTATGTTGAGTCACTGAAATCTTCGGGCAAACGCGCACCGGGGCTTGCGGTAGTATTGGTGGGCAGCGACTCAGCATCGCAGGTGTATGTTGCGAATAAAAGAAAGGCCTGTGATGAGGTCGGCTTTGTTTCCCGCTCGTATGACCTGCCTGCGGATACTGATCAAAGCACGCTGCTGGCGTTAGTCGATGAGCTTAATGAAGACCGTGAAATAGACGGCATCCTGGTGCAATTGCCGTTACCGGCCGGTTTACATGCCGAAGAAGTGTTAGAGCGAATTGACCCGCACAAAGACGTCGATGGTTTTCACCCTTACAACATCGGACGACTGGCCCAGCGCATCCCTGCCCTGCGCCCGTGCACGCCAAAGGGCATCATGACCATGATTGAGTCGACCAAGCGACCGGTCAAAGGGTTAAATGCCGTTATTGTCGGCGCATCTAATATTGTTGGCCGCCCGATGGGCCTGGAGCTGCTGCTGGCAGGTTGTACGGTCACCACCTGCCACAAATTCACCAAAGATTTAAAAGCTCATGTGGGACGCGCCGATTTATTAGTCGTGGCGGTGGGTAAATCAAACTTTATCCCGGGCGACTGGATCAAACCTAATGCCATTGTTATCGATGTGGGCATTAACCGCATGGCAGATGGCTCGCTGGTCGGCGATGTGGAGTTTGACAAAGCTAAAGAGCATGCTGGCTGGATCACCCCGGTGCCAGGTGGTGTCGGCCCGTTAACGGTGGCCAGCCTGATAGAAAATACCCTGGAAGCCTACGTGAAATTTCACTCATGAAATCCTTACAACGTAACACCGAAGAGTATATTCAGGCGACCCGTCAATGGATTGATCAGGTGGTGATAGGCCATAACTTTTGCCCCTTCGCACGCTTTGTACGTTCGCCGGAAACCATCCATTATGCCGTCAATGCTGCTTATCAGGCAGAAGATATCATGCTGGCCCTGCATGCGGAGTGTCAGCGTCTGGATAATACGCCAGACATCGCTACTACCCTGCTGATTTTGCCGGGCCTGAAGCAATTTGATCGTTACCTGGATGTGCTGGAACTGGCGCAGGTGATGTTAGAACAATGGCACTATGAAGGGGTGTATCAGCTCGCCAGTTTTCATCCCCACTATCAGTTTGAAGGCGAAGCAGCCGATGCGCCTTCAAACTATACCAACCGGTCACCCTACCCGGTACTGCATCTGTTACGAGAAACAGACATTACCCGGGTAATGGCAGACTATGAAGATCCGCACAGCATCTTTGAAAACAATATGGCGGAAACAGAAAAGCAGGGGTGTGCTCACTTCGAGCAGCTTTTGCAACAGTGTAAAAAGCCCCGATAACCCTGCTACGTATTATCCGTCAGATCATCCAGGGCCAGGGTAAAGGCACGGCCCTGGTAACCTGACACCTCAAATACCCAGCCGGATAACCAGTGACCCGCATCTGGATAGTCAAACCAGACACGATACTGATTCAATTCCGCGGTAGTGGCCAGATGCGCGGTTACAGTGCGCTCATTGGCCAGGGTAAAGGTCACCTGCCCTACGGGGTCCTGCTGTTGCCATTGGGCCGGAAAATAGGCCCGTACATCCAAATACCTGAACTCGGTTAAGTCTTTCACCGCCTGCTCTATCACGCCCGGATACGCCAGCCGCTCTGGCGCTACTTCAATAGGCCGGTTATCCACCTGCACCACTTCCCATTCGGCGGTCTGTTCTGAACGCATCAGCAACAGCGAGGTATTATTGCCCTTGGTAAATCGAATTCCCTGCAGCTCCTCTGCAGTAAACGGCAATACCTGCCGGGCCAGCCAGTCTGAGCCTGCATGCGGCAGCCGGACCCGATTATCGATTAATAAACTGGCTTGCTTACCGGGTAAGCGCACAAAGGTACCGCGCTGGCTTTTTGCCATATTACCCACCAGCACCTGCCATTCTTTATCCTTACTACTTAAGGTAAGCAAGGTGGAGTCAGCATCATCCTGACCTAAATTTGCCACTCCCAGCAGGTGATAGTTTTCGGCTTTACTGGTTTTATGTTCTATTACTTTTGCATTGAGTATTCTGCTGACCATGGTGGACAGACGTGACTGATTAACCGGAAAGCTTTGTTCCTCATCCAGATGCGTCGCCAGCCATTCCTGGTCCTGACGGTTGGCGCGAAACACCAGCCCCTCAGCGGTTTCTACTTCAATGGTGTCGAGCTGGTCAAGCCCGGTGACAAAGTTGTCGACCAACGGCTCAGGCTCCATGGTTTGGGTATACACACTGGTATCGGTGACATACCAGGCCACTGCGCCGGCGGCTGCTACCAGCACACTTAACAGTACAACTCTTACATTCATAACCTAACCCTTTGTGTAGGCTTTGCCAGGCCGCAAACGCAATGCTCTGGCCAGCAGGAAAAGAAGAAAAATCAATACCAGCGGCGCCAGGGCAATATTGATAAATTTGACCCAGTTACCCAGTCGGTCGATGTCCCGGTCAAGTTCATAGCGCACTTCACGAAGCTGCTTGCGCACCGTGACCCGCTTTTCAATAAATTGATCAATGGTGCGCTGTTGTTCGTCGGTTAATACCACTGCCGCACCCTGGCCCTGCTGGCTGTTTAACTGAGCGAGTTTGGCCTCAGTGCGAGCCAGCTCATCCTGCAGTTTCTGTTCATGCTCGGTAAACCGGGTCTGAGCATCATCCTGCAACGCCTCTACCCGAACAAATGGCCGGCTGCTCTGACCTCTGCTACGAATACTGATAAGGGCATTGCCCCCGGCCAGGTTTTCGGTAGCATTGCTGATAAAATCACCATTATTGGCAAAAGGGGTATACACCACATCGCCAAAGAATGGACTTTGCTGGACCCAGAAGCGATCAGCTAACATGTCAGCATCGGCCACCACCAACACATTCAGATGATCTGTCGTGGCTTTAAAATCACTGGCGCTGGTACCAGGGGGCGGCTGCGAAAAGGCTGAAATCGTAGTGCCTGTCACATGCCCGGCCAGGGTATAGGTTTGAGGGCTTCCCGTTAATCCGCGCTTTAATGCGCCACTGCCGGCCTGGGCAATGTACTCGCTGGTTTCGTACAGATACCCCTGGGCAGAAGACTGTAATAACGGGGTGATATCCAGGGTTGAGGAAGGCAGCAACGATAACGTACCTGCTGACGCCATATTTACCGACTCCAGATTCGCGGTAATAACGTCTTCGGCATTCATCTGCTCGCGTCCCAAACCAACAAACCCCGGATGACTGACGACCTGTCCCTGACCAGGTCGTATTTCCAGCCCCAGCACCCCATCGAGCAGCACTTTGTCACTGGCAACATCTATGCCCCAGGCCTGTAATAAGCTGGTGTCCGAACTGTTTGGCTCGCTACTGCCCATCATCGCCAGCATGTCTGACTCGTAATGTGGATCGGCAAACGCAATCACCCTACCCCGGTTCATGGCAAATTGGTCAACCGCGTATTTAAGGGTTTCGCTCATTTGTTTTGGGTGCGCCAGCATTACCACATCGGTGTTGTCAGGCAGGCTGTCTGCGGACGCCGGAACCCGCCTAACATCAAACAGCTGGGTTAATTGTTCGTAAAACACCATCGAGCGCTCGTAGCGCGCCGACATTGGGTTCTGACCACCGGCTACCGGCAAATCGGTTACCAGAGCCACTACCGGCTTTTGCGCATCACTTAGCTGGTGCAGCAGCTTAGTAAGCTCGTATTCTAAAAAGGGTTCTTTTTGTGGGTCGAAAAAATGCACCGTATGCTGATCATCCAGCATATTGGTCGCCGCCAGGCCAAAATACACCGTATCCTTTGCACCGGAAAGCGTGGCGCCGGTTAAACCAAACTGAGTCGCCGCGTCTTCTTCTTCAGAAAATGGCTCGGGGTCGATAATATTCAGTCGGATTTTACCCTCTGCGGCTTTTTCGTATTCCCGCAACAGGCTTTCTACCCGACTGGCGTAATTGCGCAGCTGCGTCATGCCTTTGGTGGCATCTTCTGAAAAAAAGAAGTGCAGGATTACCGGTTCATCAATATTGTCGATGACCTGATGGCTACCCTCAGACAGGGTGTAAACTTTGGATTCGGTAAGATCCAGTCTGACACTATCAAGTAACTGGTTATTAATAATAACCAGTGCCACAAATAACAATGCCATTAATAGCAGGGTGTACAGGGCCGTAATCCTACGCATCATTCAGGCCGCCTTTTCTTGTTCGATGATGATTTGACAGGCATACAGCCACAAACCAATTGCCAGGGAAAAATAAACCACATCATTGAGGGCAATGACCCCTTTTGCCATTGCTTCAAAACGCTGTAAAAAGCTAAACGAGGCAACGGTATCCACCACCCCGTTGCCGGCCCACTGGGTAAAGGCATCCAG